>JBPOJB010000037.1:0-108012 GCA_052034005.1 Planctomycetota bacterium
GCGTGGGAGTATACCATTTGTGTATAATCTCAGGATAGAGCAAATATGCAAGAATGCCCTGGAATACTGCATGCTCGGGATGTCTATTCTTAGGCGGGTTGGGGGCCGTGGGAATCCAGGCTAGTGCTGCAAGTTGGAAGATGGACCGACACGGCGCGTCCGGTGAACGCCCAAGTCGCCGCGCGGCGTCACAGCAGTGCGGGCCACAGGGAGTCGCTCACCAAGAGCCCCTCGCGCGTCAACCGGATCCGGTCGGCGTCGTCTTCGACGAGCCCGAGGCGGGCGAACCGGCGCAGCGGGGCCCCGGCCAGCCGGTCCAGGTCGAAGCCGGTCCGCTGGCGGAATTCGCGGCGCGTGATCCCCTCGATCATCCGCAGGCGGAACACGAGCATCTCGCGGGCACGGTCGGCGGGCTCGAGTTCATCCCGGTCGGCGACCGGGGATTGCCCCGACAGCACGCGGCGGATGTAGGTCGTGGTGCTGCGGTGGTTGGTCTCTCGGCGACCGTCCACATACCGGGCGGCGCCCGGTCCGATGGCATGGTAGGGCTCGCCCTTCCAGTATGTCTCGTTGTGGCGGCAGCGATGTCCGGGCCGCGCGAAGTTGGACACTTCGTAGTGGTCCCACCCGGATGCGCCGAGCCGGTCCCAGGCCTCCTCGAGCATCGCGCGCTGCGTGTCCTCATCGGCCGGCGTCAGGTGCCCGCGGATCATGCGGCCCCAGAACCCGGCCCCCTTCTCGAACGTCAGGCAGTAGATGGACAGGTGGTCCGGCGCGAGCGCCAGCGCGGCCTGCAGGTCCGCACGCCATGTGTCGAGCGTCTCGCCCGGCACGCCGCAGATCAGGTCGAGCGAGATGGAGGGAAATCGAGCGCGGAGATGCGGGAGGATGCGGGCCACGTCCTCCGGCCGGTGATCGCGCTCCAGCAGCTGGAGCTTGGCGGGGTCCAGCGACTGCACGCCGAGGCTGATGCGGTTCACGCCGGCGGCCCGGAGGGTGTCGAGCCTGGCGAGGTCCAGACCCAGCGGGTTCGCTTCGATCGACCACTCGTATCCGTCGCGCGGAACGACTGCCGTGCGCAACAGTGCGCACAGCTGGTCCAACTCCGCCGCGCTGAGCTCCGTGGGTGTGCCGCCCCCGATGTAGAGCGTATCGACCGGCAGCGGCGCCGGCAGCCGGCCGATCTCGCGGGCGACGGCCTGCAGATACGCCCGGTGCAGGTCGGGGCGGCCGGCCAGGACGGTGAAGTTGCAGTAGCCGCAGCGGCGGCGGCAGAACGGGACGTGGATGTAGATGGCGCGGGGAGCGGTGTCCATGGCGGTCCTGCGCAGGCGACGCGACAAGGCCGGTCACAACCAGAGATGCACTCGGCCGTCCAGCATATCGGGCAGCGCCTTCTCGACATAGTCGCGGATCTGTCCGGCATGGTACCGCGTGCTGAAGTGCGTGAAAATGAGCCGCGCGTTTTCGAACCGGTCGCGGCGCTGCACGATGTCGTCCAGATGCATGTGCCCGTGCTTGTGGATCTTGTCCTTGCGGTGGCTCGGCGCCACGAACGTCATCTCCGCGATCAGCACGTCCGCACGGTACATGTCGGGGTTGGCGTCGAGTCCCTCCGGCCGGCTGTCGCCCAGGTAGGCCACGCGCGGCAACCGCATCTCGTGCGCGACCTCGACGCCGGAGAGCCGGAGGTCGCGGATCTGCTGGCCGCTCAGATGGTGGTATTCCGGTTTCAGCTTCTTCCGCCGTTCCCAGACGATATACCCGAGCGACGGCACGGTGTGGTAGGTCGCATGGGCGGTGACCACCAACTCGCGCGACAACGCGATCTCATCCCCCGCCTTGACCGCCACCAGCTCGCACGGCAGCCGGCCGCGGTCCAGGCGGCTGACGGTGCGCAGCAGCTGCCGCACCAGGTCCACCGCGTACTCGGGCAGGTAAATCGTGGGCGGATCCATTTTCATCATCCGCCGCCGCGCCACGTAGACCGGCAACGCCGCCACGTGGTCCAGGTGCGTGTGCGACACGAACCAGGCGGGCGTGCCCATGAACTCCCAGGGCTGAGCGCCCAGGTCGAATCCGATCTTGTACTCGGGTATGCGCCAGTAGGTCTGCACCGCGGCGCGCGAATACCCTTCGATGGTCAGGTCCTGGTATACCAGGGTCCGGATCGGAGCGTTCTTAGGCATCGGAACTCCCGAGAGAATGCGCGTCCACCTCCGACAGGTCCCACTGCGGATTGAACTGCGATCCGGGCATGATCCAGATCTCGCCCTGCGCGTCCGTTTGCTCCGTCCGGATGCTGTGATGGCGGACCAGTTCGAGAAGGGCCAGGAACATGCCGATCAGCGTGGACTTGTGCATGCCCGCCTCGAACATCTCGGAGAACGCCAGCCGCCCCTGATGCACCAGCCGGCGGTGGATCCGCCCCATGTAGACATGGATCGGCGTCTCGTCGTACACGATGCTCGACGGCTGCGACGCCCGGCTGTCACGCATCACCCGGCCAAACGCGCTGACCAGATCCCACAGCTCGATCTCCTTGATCGGCTGGTCGCCCGGATCGATCCGCCGAGGCGGCAGATCGTCCGCGATCCGCGCATAGTGCTTCTGCCACTGGCGGCTCCGCTCCTCCAACACGCTGGCGGCGTCCTTGTATTTCTTGTACTCCAGAAGCGTCTCCACCAGCTGCTGGCGGGGATCCTCCAACGGCTCCTCGTCGTCGTCCGCGTGCGGCAATACCGACCGCGACTTGATTTCCACGAGCGTGCTGGCCAGCTCCAGGAAGTCGCCGACCGCGTCCACGTCCAACGCTTCCAGGATCTCCAGATACTCCAGGTACTGCTGCGTGATCAGCGCGATGGGCAGGTCGACCACCTCCACCTCGTGCTTGCGCACCAGGTACAGCAGCAGGTCCAGCGGACCGCGATAGGTATCCAACTCGACGCGAAAACTCATAGGACCGCCGCAGCGTAAGGGATCGATGTCCGGTCACCCGGCGTCCGAGCTCCAGGGCGCTTTGACGCAGGGTGGTTCAGGTCCCACCCTAAAAGGGGATCGCGGAAATGGTCCAACACCACACAACCATAGTGATTTGAGGATTTCCCGGCTAGTTGCACGTTTTCGAGGACTGCGTGTTATAATCGGACTGACCGTCATAGGTTCTCCAACAGGAACTCGGCCGGAGCTCTCGGGTTCGGACGGATTTTGGTTTGACAGGAATTAGAGTAGGTTCCCGCGCGCGATTCTGATATATTCGTGGTGCTCGGGTGATCGCGCGGTGGAGGGGCGGGTGCGCGGTGCGGAGCGTTGATCTGCGCGTCGACGGTGGAGCCTTGAGGCAGTTCAGGGAGTGGAGGAGGGTCTAGGCGAGCCAGTGTGGAGATTTGACTGCAGGCCGTTCGGTTCTCGTATGCTTTCTCGGGTGCACCTCGTAGCGGGTCGAGAGGACGATGAAAATCAAGCACAGGGAGACTGGCCAGGTTCTGCTGCAGATCGATGCGGACGACGCGAGCGGTTATTCGTTTGACAGCTGCCGTCTGCCGGGCGCTGACTTCTCAGGCTTGTCGCTGCCGAAGATTGATTTCCACAATGCGGATTTGCGGGGCGCGGACTTCCACGGGTGCAATCTGCAGGGCGCGAATTTTCGCAGTGCCAGTTTGACCGGCGCGAACTTTGAGAAGGCGAATCTGCGGGACGCGAATTTCACCGACGCGCTGTTGGAGGGTGCGCGGTTCTGCGATGCGGAGTGTTCCGGGGCGGTATTCCGGTACGCGCGGTTGCCGAACTCGGATCTGACCGGGGCGAACCTGACCGGCGCCGATCTGAGCGTGGCCGACCTGCGGGGAAACCTGAACGAGGCGAACCTCACGCGGGCGGACCTGCGCGGCGCCGACTTGACCGGCGCGAATTTGATCGGCGCGAACCTGACGCTCTCGAACATGTTCGATGCGAAGCTGGCGGACGCCAAGATGTCGCGCATCAAGTGGGAGGGCGCCATTGGGCCGCACGGCCAGCGTGTGGGCGCCAACATGGCGGCGCGTCGCAAGGCGTCGCGCCCCTGGTGGCAGTTCTGGAGCTGATCGCGCAGGCGGCCCGCGGGTCGAAGCGCGTCCGGTGCGTCATGCGACCTGGGCCAGCACGTAGGGGCCTTTCGGGATCACGGCGATCGTCGCGGCCGGACCGTACTCGGCTAGCGCGTCAGCCACCGCCGCCTCCACACTCGACGCGCTCTGGACAAACAGCTGATCGAGCACCGCGGCCGGCAGGCCGTCGCTGACCATGCGCACCCGCGCGCGGCGCCGCACCTTGGCGAGTTCCTCGAGCTGCCATTGGTCCAGCACGAAGTAGTCGGGGCCTTGGATCCGCCGGACGAAGGAATCCAGATCCCGGTGCTCGCGGAACAGCTGCTGGAACTGCGGGCTGCCGATCCCCTCGCTCAGGCTCGCGGCGATCACGATCGTGCCATCGGGCTTGACGATCGGCAGCGCGCCGGTCATGCCCTTGATCGCCTGGTAGAACGTCGTGTCCAGCGGGTAGCCGGCGCCGCTGGTGACCACGATATCGACCGGCGCGGGCACGTAGTCGCTGACCACGGTGCGCACGAACGCCACGCCCTCCAGGAACGCCGCTTCCATGTCGCCGGCTACGAACTTGAGCGGCCGGCGCTGGTCGTCCAGGGCCACGTTCACGATGAAGTCACAGCCGGCACGGCGGCCGATCCAGGTGGTCTCCTCGTGCACCGGGTTGCCGGTCAGGATGCCGCAGTCCGCGCGCGGGTCCTCCAGGAACCGCGGGCCGTGCCAGATCTTCACCGTCTCGAGCGCCGCGATGCCTGGGCAGATCAGTTTCCGACCGCCCGAGTAGCCGGCCATCAAATGGGGCTCGATCAAGCCGACCGTGATCTTCAGGTCCGCTGCGACGTAGCGCGCGTCGATCCAGATGGGCACGCCGCGCGGGCTCTCGCCCAGATACGCGTGCTCCGACAGCACCTGGCCGTGATGGTTCTCGACGCGATAGCCGGCCGCCACTTCCGCGCCGAGGATCTCCACCAGCTCGTCGCCCTCATTGGGCCGGTGCAGTCCCGTAGCGATCAAGATCAGGATCTGTCGGCGGTCGATCCCGGCGCTCTCCAACGTCTCGAGCAGCGGCGGCAGCATCAGGGCGTTGGGCACCGGCCGCGTGATGTCACACACGACGATGCAGGCAGTCCGTTTTCCCCGGGCCAGTTCCCGCAGGGGCGGCGTGCCGATCGGATTCTGCAGCGCCTCGCGCAGCGCCGCGTCCGGCGCCGGCAACGGGACGGCCGGCTGGTAGGCCAGCACCCGCACCACCTGTTCGTCCGGCAGGTCCACCTCCAGCCCGTGGCGACCATACTCCAGACGGCAGCGCATCGACTAGGTCCCCCCGGTGGTCCCGGCTTCCCCTTCGCCCTCCGCCTTCTTGGTCTTCTTCTTCTTCTTCAAGGCCAGTTTCGGCACGGCGACCTTGGGCAATCCCAGGACGCGATCTCCCTCCTGCCAACGCTCGGCTTCCTTCAGCTTCGCCAGCCGCTCGGCCCGCGTCAGCACGTTCCGCGACCGTTGGGTCCCGCCGTGAATTCTCAGGCTCTTGTCGATCGTCATCGGCACTTGCTCCTGCCGCTACGGGGTTGTCTGCGGGAAACGACTAAGTCTACCGGGTGCCGTGCGGAACGGCAACGGCCGGGCGGGCCGCTTCGCGGCGGTGAGGCGACGCGCTGGCCGACCGGGTTCCCGCTGCGAGGCACCCCTCATCCGTCCGTGCCGACCGGCCTCACTCGTCATCCTGCTGAACCGTGTGGATCGCGCGCAGGAACTCGGTGACCGTCGCCGGCCGGTCGTTGGGTTTCGGCTGCATGCAGCGCATGATCGCCTTGGCGAGGGTCCGGTTGAGCGTGGGGCGGTACTCGAGGATGTCGCGCGGCGCCTGCGTGTCGTGGGCCAGCGCGGCCTGGCCGGTCGTCTCGACGACCGGCCAGGGAAGCTCGAAAGTGCAGATCTGGTAGGCCGAGACGCCCATGGCGAAGATGTCCAGCCGCTGGTCGGTCGCCCGCCGCCGGACGACTTCGGGCGCCATGTACAGCGGCGTGCCGGTGCGGTTGCCCGGCCCCATGAACTCGGGACGCGCCGGCAGGGACAGTCCGAAGTCGATCAGCTTGATGTCACCCGTGTCCGTGTCGTAGATGAAGTTCCGGGGACACACATCGCGATGGATGTACTTCTGTTCATGTACATACTCCAGGGCCTCCGCCATCTGACGCACCAGATGCACGCGGCGACCTTCAATGCACGGATCGCGGTTATACAGCAGCTGGTGCAGGCCGGGACCTTTGATGAACTCCATGACAATGTATTGCCGCCCATCGGTGCTGGTCCCGTACTCATACGTTTCGACCAGGCGCGGATGGTGCAACTGGGAGGCGATCTCCCCCTCGCTGGGCTTCTTGAGCCCCTTGAAGCGGGCCTCAAACGCGATCAGTTTCTCCTGGTCGGCGATCTTCAGGCCGACAATCCGATCCGTCTTGCGATCGCGGGCCATGTAGAACCGGGACATGGTCCCCGAGATCGCCTTGCGGAGGATTTCGAACCGCTCGCGCAGGTCGACACGGTCGCTTTGAAACAGGGATTGGATACGATCAAATAGGCCCATGGTTCCAATCTAAGTGGGTGTCGAAGTCTGGGCAACATGTTGAGCAACATGTTGAGCGTGGGGAACACCTATTTGCCGCAGTAATCGATCGTACCGGCAATCTCGCTTTTCAGTTTGGCGCGTGGCACGATCCGGTCGATGTACCCGTGCTCGAGCAGGAATTCGCTCGTCTGGAACCCTTTGGGCAGCTCGATCCGCAGCGTGGCTTTGATCGTGCGCGGCCCGGCGAACCCGATCAGCGCTTTGGGTTCCGCGAACACCACGTCACCCAGGGCCGCGAAACTGGCGGCCACGCCCCCCATTGTAGGGTTGGTCAGCACCGAAATGAACAGGCCGCCCGCCTGATCGAAGCGCGCCAGGGCGGCAGATACTTTGGCCATCTGCATCAACGACAGGATGCCCTCGTGCATCCGGGCGCCGCCCCCCGAGCCGCTGACGATGATCAGGGGCAAGGCTTGTTCGGTTGAGCGTTCGACGAGCCGTGTCAGCCGCTCACCGACGACCGACCCCATGCTGCCCATGATGAAGGCCGAGTCGGTCACCCCGAAGGCGACCCGGCGCGCGCGGATCATGCCGGTACCGGTCAGCGCCGCGTCGGTCAATCCGGTTCGAGCCTGTTCTTCGGCGAGGCGTTCGGCATAGCGTTTCTTATCGTTGAACTGGAGCGGATCGGTGGGGCGCAGGTCCGCGTCCCACTCCTCGAAGGTGCCTTCATCGAGCACCTGTTGGATGCGGTCGCGTGCGGAGACGTAGAAGTGGTATTCGCATTCGGGGCAGACCCACAGCCGCCGTTCAGCTTCCTTGCGGAAGATGATCTCTTGACAGCCGGGGCAGCGCTGCCACAGGCCCTCCGGGACTCCTCGCTTCTGTCGCTTCATCGGGTTTCCGCCGGGCGATCATTCAGGCGACCGTGTGCCACGCCATTGGCCGGCACTCCCTGGTGCTCGAGTTCGATCAGCGTCCAACTGCCGGCGTCCGTCTCCGCCTGCCACAAGTCGTCCAATTCGTTGTTCTGCAAGAACCCGCGCACGACGCTGGCCAGCGGCTCGGGAATCACCAGCGCGATGGTTCCCCGGCCATGCTTCTTGAGGATCTTCGTGATGGCCGACACGGCGCGCTCCCGCGCCACGGCGATCGATTCTCCTTCCGGCGGGCACACCTGTTCGGGGTTCTCACGCCAATGACGGTAGATCTTCGGCTGATTCTGCCGCAGCTCCTCGATCAGCTTCCCGTGCCACAAGCCATGGTTGAGGTTCCTGAGCTTGGGAACCGGCTTCACCTTCAAGCCCCGCGCCTGCGCAAGCGCCGTCGCCGTCTGCAACGCCGATTGGCAGTCGGACGCGTAAATCGCGTCGATCGTCTCGGCCGACAGCTCGAGGACGGCCTGGGCCACTTGCCTGGTCCCGTTGCGGCTCAACGGGATATCCAGGGCGCCCTTGATGCGCCCTTGGTCGTCAAGGTCAGTGGAACCGGGTTGGACCAGGACAATCCGTAACATACAGGTCATCTGCCTCGCTGCGAAACGTCCGCCAGGCGACTCAGTCGCCGGACCGCTTCTCCATAATCCCCGTCGCCGAACACCGCCGAGCCGGCCACGAACAGTTGAGCCCCGGCCTCGGCACAGCGGCCAATAGTCGCCGCGTTAATCCCACCGTCCACTTCCAGAAATACGTCGTCGCCCACAAGCCGGCGAATGTGACGCAGTTTGTCGATCGCCACGGGGTGGAACTCCTGACCTCCGAACCCGGCCGGTACGCTCATGACCAGGACCAGATCGCACAGGTCCAGGCACCCTTCGAGCCGCGACACGTCCGTGGCCGGGTTGAGGGCGATCCCAGACGCGGCGCCGACATCTCGGATCTGTTGCAGCACCTCCCGAGGCCGCTCTACCGCCTCCACGTGCACGGTCAGACAGTCCGCGCCCGCCTCGTGAAACCGCTCGATGTACCGCTGCGGCTCGCAAATCATCAGATGCACATCCAACGGCATCGTCGTCAGGCGGCGGAGCGCCGAGAGGATCGGCAAGCCGAATGTCAGATTCGGGACGAAACAGCCGTCCATCACGTCCAGGTGCAGACTGTGCACCCCCACGCGCTCCAGGTCCGCCACCTCCCGCGCAAGACAGCCAAAGTCGGCCGACAACAGTGACGGCAGAATCAATGGTCGCCGAGGGCGCAACGTCAAAAAATGATCACGTCGAGACACCGGGCAGGATTCCCCAAGACCATCGGATTGTAGCAGCCAGGACGGCGACTGCCAGTGTGAGTCGGCGGTTATGGCCATAAGTCATTAACAAACAGTAGCTTGCGATAGGCGGACAGGGCCGCCACCGTGGAGCCGGTATTCGCCATCGGGGGGGGGTGTTGCCCTCCGGTTGCGCCTTCGCCTCCATTGGGATCCCGCCGCCGCGCAGAGCGTGGGAGGATGCCGCAACGGAGCGGCTCGTCGCCCGGCCGATGCGCCCGGCGTATGACGACCCGGATGACGGGTCAGTCCACATCCTGGCTCTGCGGCAGTTCCTGGAGCCCGCCGAGTCCGAACAGCTGCAGGAACCGGTCGGTCGTGTAGTAGCGTGTGGTCCGTGGTTTCTGGTCCGTACGTTCGACGCGCAGCAGCCGTCGGCGTACGAGCTGGTTCAGCAACGGGCCCGAGGGCCGGCCCCGGATCTCGTCGATTTCCGCGCGCGCGAGTCCCTGGTGGTAGGCGACGATGGCCAGCGTATCGACGGCAGCCTGGGAGAGCCGCGCCTCGCGGACCCGTCCGTGGAAGACGCTGCGGATCGGCCAGAGCGCTTCGCGCAGCTCCAGGCGGTACCCGGCGCCGACCGACCTGATGTGGCACGCGTGGCCGTGCGCTTCGTAGGCCTGATTCAGTTCGCCGACCAGCTCGTCGATCTCGCGTTCGGGCACGCCGCGCATGAGGGCTGCGATCTGCTGAGCCGTCATCGGCTCGTTGCGCGGGTGGCCGACGAACAGGATGGCCTCGACGATCGACCGGGGGCACAGCGGGCAGGCGTCATCCCGCTGCGCCTGGTCTGCAATCTCCTCGGCAATCGACTCCGGCGCGGGCGGCTCGTACGGATCCTCGCCGCGGCCCAACAGTTGGGCATAGGCCTGGCTGAGTTGCTCGAGCGAGATTCCCTGGTCGCTCGGAGCGGTCTCGAACTGGTCCAAACCCCAATCGCGGCCGCCGCGGGCGTCCGCGCTCGGCGGCTCGGCTCGGTGTGACGCGTCTACCATCGCTGGGCGACTTGTTTCTTCATGAACGCCAGTCCGTCGCGGGCCAACTGGTCCTCGCTCTCGAACATCCGGCGCCAGATTTTGGTCGCGGCGACCAGTTCCGGCAAGGCCAATCCGAACGCTTCGATTGTCAGCCAGCCGTCGTAACCGACCTCATGCAGCGCATCGAAGGTCTGCTGCCAGTAGACGTTCCCGGCGCCCGGCGTGCTGCGATCGTTTTCGGAGATATGCACATGTGCCAGCACGTCGGCGCAGCTGTGGATCGCCTTGGCCGTGTCTTTCTCCTCGATGTGCGAGTGGAACGTGTCGTACATCACGCGGCAGTTGGGGTGGTTGACGGCCCGGGCGAAGCGCGCCACGTCGGCGTGCGTGTTGACGAAATAGCATTCGAACCGGTTGACCGCTTCCAGGCAGAGCGTGACGCCGGCCTGCTGGGCATGCTGGGCCACCTCCGCCATCGACTCGACGCCCCATTTCCACTCGTCTTCCGTGGGGCCCTGACCGGTGAAGTAGCCGAGCGCCGAGTGGTAGGGCCCCGCCAGGTGCGTGCATCCGGCGGCCTGGCAGCAATCGATGGCGCGCTTGTTGGCCGCCACTCCCGCCGCCCGGCGTGCGGGATCCGGACTGATCGGGTTGTCTTCCTCTCCCCGCACGGTCACGCCGGTACGCCCCAGTCCCAGGTCATCCAGGCGCTGGGACCAGGCTGCATACTTCGCGACGTCCATATTGAAGATGGGCAGCTCCACGCCGTCGTAGCCCAGGTTCTTGAGCATCTCCAGGGTGGGCAGCAGGCCGTCGTGCAGGTCGCCCGACCACAGCAGCAGGTTCATCCCGAATTTCATGGTTGTTCTCCTGACGTTCCGGGGTCCGTTACGTGATGGATCAACTCATCGCAGCGTTCACTCACGCGCCGCCGAGCCTCCGGCAGGAAGGACAGAAACTCCGGCGGCAAGGGTGGCAGGGCCACGCGCCGCATCACACGATTGAGACGTGCCAGCAGTGTGACATCGTCCAGGTAGTCATACAAGAACCGCTCGGCGCGGAACAGGGGGATCAGGTCCGCCAGGTCCGGCACGGGCGCCCCGGCGATCCGCTCGACCGCCGCGCAGACCGCGTGCGGGTCGACGCGCGCCAACGCCTCGTAATAGCGGTCCAGCAGGTCCGGGTCTCGGGCGATCAGGGCGCCGTCGAGCAGGACCTCGACCAGGATGTGTCCCAGGAAGCTGGGTCGGAACCCGCGATCGTCGGAGAGCTGTTCCCGGATGTCGACGGCCAGGGCCAGGCTCAGTTCCGCAAACGCCCGCGTGCGGTGGAACCAGGCGTCGTCCTCGTGGTGGCGCACCACGCCGGCCGCGAGGGCGGCCACGCGCGGGTCGGGGTCTCCGGTCCAGAGCCGGGCGGAGCGGGCGCGTGCCCGGACCCGCCGGTTGATGACGCTCAGCCAGTCGGGCACCGCGGTGCCGGCCAGGAAGTAGGGGTCGTGGACGAATCGGTAACCGTGCCCGAAGTAGTTCATGCGTACGAGGGTCCTGAACGACGCGCTCCGCCGCACGCCTGCCGGACGGCGGCGGGGCGCGTCGCGAGGCACCGATCCGGGGGGCGGTTAGGGGATCTCGACCCACGTCCCGCTCTCGGCGCTGGCCAGCACGGCGTCGCACACCCGCTGGGTGCGCAGGCCGCTGCGGAAGTCGGGTTGTGCCGGCGTGCCCGTCTCGATCCCGCGCAGGAAGTCCGCGACCGTGTGGACGAACGTGTGCTCGTAGCCGATCGTGCAGCCGGGCACCCACCACTTGTCCATGTACGGGTGCTCGGCGTTCGTGACATGTACGCGCTGCCAGCCGGTGCAGTGTTCGTCAACCTTCGTGCCGGTCGCCGGGTCGGCGTACCGGAAGTAGTCGAGGTATTGGGGATCCTCGAGGTTGAAGTGCAGGCTCCCGGTTTCGCCGTTGAGTTCGAACGTGTTGTAGTTCTTCCGGCCGCGCGCGTACCGCGTGCTCTCGAACGTGCCCATCGAGCCGTTGGCGAACACGGCTAGGAACATGCAGGCGTCGTCGATCTTTACGGGCTCCACCTTGCCGCTGTCCTGATGCAGGCGTTCCTTGATGAAGGTCTCGGTCTTGGCGACCACCGAGCGGATCGGCCCGTTGAGCCATTCGGCCGTATCGATCGAGTGGGCCAGCAGGTCGCCGGTGACGCCGGATCCGGCGGTTTTGATGTCCAGTCGCCAGAGCGCGGCCCCGCCCTGAGGCACTTTGGCCGAGATCGTCCAGTCCTGCAGGTAGGTGGCCCGGTAGTGGAACGGCCGCCCGATGCGCCCCTCGTCCACCAGCTGCTTGGCCAGCGAGATGGCGGGAACGCGGCGGTAGTTGAAGCACACCAGGTTCGGCACGCCCGCCTTCTCGACCGCCGCCACCATCGCTTCCGCCTCCGCCACGTTCATGGCCAGCGGCTTCTCGCAGATGATGCTCTTGCCGGCGGCGGCCGCCGCCAGCACGAGCTCCTTGTGCGTGACATTGGGCGTGCAGATGTCGATCTGGTCGATGTCCCGGCGTTCGATCAGCTTGCGCCAATCGGTCTCATACGACTCAAAGCCCCAGGTGTCGGCGAACGCCTTGAGCTTGTCTTCGCTCTCCAGCGCGCAGATCGTCTTGAGGACCGGCCGGTGTTCGAGCGTGAAGAAATTGTTGACTTTCCGGTAGGCGTTCGAATGGGTCCGCCCCATGAACCCCATGCCGATGATGCCGACGTTCAGTGGTTTTGCCATGGCTTCCTCGACCTCACAGGGTACTGCTAGTAGGAGACGAAACAGGACGGCGGCCGCCCCGCGCGTCGGGGCGGAAAGGGAGATCAGCCGGACTTCTTGTAATCCCCCACGTTGGGCACCTTGGCATGCGTGTCCGGGCCGAAGTACCGCAACGACACCAGCGGCTCGCTGCCCGTGTTCACCACCTCGACGCCCGCATTGGCCGCCTCGTGCGTGATGAACACTTCATCCTCGGTTTCCGCGCCGAAGCGGATCATGGCGGGTGTCTGGAGCTTGAGCTTGCCCAACGTGCCCATGCCCTGCACGGTGATCCAGCCGCTGGCGCCCGGATCCTTGATCGTGCAGCGCGCGCCCGGTTCGACCGTCAGCTCCTTGGCGCTGAACAACTGCTTCCCATCGATCAACCCGTAGTCGATCCACTTGTCCACCCAGCCCGGTCCCTGGGCCGCCACGATCGGTTCCAGGTAGTTGTGTTCCTTGAAGTGCGTGTCGACGTTCTTCTCCCAGTCGAGCTGCTCGATGATGAAGTCGAGGTCCTGGTGCTTGTCGGCGGGCACGTCCTTGACCAACAGCGACCAGGGCACTTCGCGCCCTTCAACTAACGACTGGTACATGCCGAACACGTCGCTGCCCCACTGGGGCTCGTAAGTGCACAGCGATCCCGGGGCGTGGAGCACGCCGGGCGGGATCAGCCACCCGGTGCCGCGCTTGAGGCGATAAGCGCGGGACAGGTCCAGAATGCCGTTGTCCCCCTTGCTCCAATCCTCCAGGCACTTGCGAAGCTGGGCTTTCGTCGTGCCCGGCTCGAGCCCCATGAACGTGTAGCAGAAGTTGTTGTCGACGTTGTTGTACTGCGGCGGTAAGTAGTAACTCTCCGGCTTGCCTTCCTGACCGGTCAGCCGGGCGTGCTCTTGCTTCTGATGCATGTGGTGCGGGATGGGGCCCATGTTGTCGAAGAACTTCGAATACACGGGCCACCGCTGGTAGGTGTCCCACATCGTCTTGCCGATCAGACGCGGGCCGGCCGCCGCCACCGCCTCCTTGAGCGTGAACTGCGCTCCGCCGAAACTGACGAAGCTCAGGCCTTCGTGCCACACCCGGCCCTCATTGGCCGCCTCCGTCGTGCTGGCGAACCACCGCTCGTCGATCCCGCCCCGCTCCGCGCCGTACGCGTAGAGGTCATCCGGATGCAGCTTGAGCCGACGGCCCGGGTGGAGAAAACTGCGAGGCACCCAGGTGGGCGTCAACCGCAGCAGTCCACCACCTGCGGCCAGGGCTTCGTCCAACACCGACGCGACAGCGGCACCTTGAATCACATTCGATGCACTCATCGTCATCCTCCAGGTCAGCTTCTCTCGGGAGTCATAAACCGGCCACCCGCATGTGTGCTTTGTATTCGCTTTGCGGCCCACCCGCAAGGGACGGGCCGAATTTCACGCCCCCCGCGCCGCTGGTCAGGTGCCGCGCCGCGCCGTACATTAGGAGCCAGTGAGCCCGGCTTATCACACCGTCCGTGGAGAACCCGTACCGAGGAGCGGCCGTCATGACGCTGAAGACCTGGACTTGGATTGGGGCAGACCAGACTTATGTGGAACAGGCGCGCATTTCGCCCGAGATGGTCGGCGGACCGTACACCGGCTACCTGATCGAGAAGCGGCGCCTTTACGGTGGATTGAGCGATGGCGTCGATCTGATCCATGTCGACAACGGCCTGCTGCGCTTCGACCTGCTGCCCACACGCGGCATGGGGATCTGGAAGATGTGGGCCGGTGACCTGCCGGTCGGCTGGAACTCGCCCGTGCGTGGGCCGGTGCACCCCAAGTTCGTGCCGTTGGCCGAACCCAATGGGTTGGGCTGGCTCGACGGGTTCGATGAATTGCTGGTCCGCTGCGGCCTGGAAAGCAACGGCGCGCCGGAGTTCGGCGAGAACGGTCAACTGCGCTACGGCCTGCATGGACGGATCGCCAACAGGCCGGCCCACCAGCTCGAGGCGCGGGCCGACGGCCAGACGGGAGAACTCTCCGTGACCGGCATTGTCGACGAAACGCGGTTCCATTTCCACAAATTGCGCATGTTCTCGACCATCACGACCCGCGTGGGTGAGGCGGCCGTGACCGTCCGCGACACCGTCCAGAACATTTCGGGGAGCACGGCGACCTTCCAGATGCTCTACCACATCAACTTCGGGCCGCCCCTTCTCGGCGCCGGCTCGTCGGTCGCGGTGCCCATCAAGACGCTCATGCCCCGCGACCGCGTGGCGGTGCCGGGCCTTTCCCGGTGGGCCCACTACGGGCCGCCTCGGCCCAACACGCCCGAAGAGGCCTTCTTCTTCGACCTGCAGACGGACAGCCAGGGGCAGACAGCCGTCCTGCTGAAAGACCCGATCGGCGCGCACGGCGTGAGCGTGCACTTCAACACCGGACAACTGCCCTGCTTCACACTGTGGAAAAACGAGACGGCCGAGGCCGATGGGTTCGTCACCGGCTTGGAGCCGGCCACGAACTTCCCGAATCCACGCTCTTTCGAAGCCGAACGAGGACGCGTGGTGACACTCGAACCGGGCGACACATGGACGGCGGAAGTCCAACTGCAGGTCCATCGGACCGCGGACGCCGTGAGCGACATGCAGCAGCAGATCGAGTCCCTGGCGAAAGAACAGCCCACGATCCATGAAACGCCCCAGCGGCAATGGTCGGCCGGGGCCTGATCCCCGACCCGCCGGGCGCCTCCTGGCAACGGAGCTCGGACCTGGCCAGGGGGACGCGGGACGCAGCACGCCCTCCGCCGCCCACCGCGCAGGCCACCGCCGCCCACCGGCTCACTGCACGTAGTCGGCGTCCAGTTCGTACAGGCCGCCGTTGAGGCCACCCGCCACCTGCTTCAGGCGATGCGAGACGTGCAGAATGCCGCCCAGCTTCCGTTTGCGCTGGCCGTATTGCACCGCCGGCGCATCACGCGCAATCGTCACCTCGATCATGTCGGTCAGCTTCGGTTGACCACCGAAGCAACAAGTACCCATGTCCGGCACCAACACGAACTTCCGGATACGCCCCGTGTTCGCCACACCCGGGTGAACATACCCCTTCACGAAGATCCGCTGGCCGTCCAACTCCGTCGGCAACGTGGGTTGACCGTTCTGAGGATTCGTCTCTTTCGGCTGCAGATCGGCGAACGTGATCCGCGTGTATCCGTCGGGCACTTCCGTCGCGTACACGTACGCGTGCATGATCGAACCCCCAACGAGCAACACCAACGAACCCGCCAGGCCCAACACCGCAATGGGCTTGCCGGTCAGCTCATCGGGATATCGCCGCATGCTCCGCCAGCCAAAAACGCCACACAGGATCCCGAGCACGGCGAACCCCAGCAGCATGGGAAATACCAGGCCGGTCAGTGCCAGGACGGCCATCACCAGCGAGCACACCGCCGTCTTGCTCAGCGACCTGTACGAATCGAACGGATGGTCTTCGCCCTCTTCCCAATCGTCACGATAATCGTCGTCAGTCTTCAGCCGTTCGTCAGTGTCCGTGCTCATGCAGAAGTCAATGCCTCGTCGATCACGCCAAGGAGACAGCGTTTGGCCACCGCGCCTGCACCCTAGCCGTTAGCGTACGCAACCAGGGCGTCTCCCGCGAGTCCCATGCCCCCGCGCGCTTCGCGCGGGCCAAATGGGGTCCGGGCCCACCACCCTACGCCAGGCAGTAGCCGTTTTTTTAACGTACGCTCCCGATGCCGTTCCAGTTCGCACCGGAGAGGCTGCGCTGCACGCTTCCGGTTGCCCGTGGCCCGATTGCCCGGGCCGCGTAGCGGCTGTAGCTGATCGGATTAAACGACCTAAGCAGCCGCCACAGCGGATGTTACGCTCCGCGCGGACCACGCAACCCCGCGCTGGGCGACGGCTGCGGAGCGTATCCTCCTTAAGGGTGGTTTGATGGGTGCGGGTCTTCTTCCCAGTCCGAGTTGACGTTGACGGGAAAGGCCAGCGGGCGGACAACGGGCGGCCGAGCCGACCTCATGGTTGGGGCGCCTCACGTGTTGTTGACGACCCGGTTCAGGTCGGCCAACCGGTCGATGCGCGCGAATTGGGCGGCCACTTCCATGGCGTGGGTCACGAGCAGCAGTGCGACGTTCTCTTCTTGGCACGTATCGCGGATCAGGTCGATGATGCGTTGCTGGTTGGCCGGATCGACGTTCGCGGTCGGTTCGTCGGCCAGCAGCACGCGGGGGCGGTTGGCCAGGGCTCGGGCGACCGCCACGCGTTGCTGTTCGCCGACGGACATGGCCGTCGGTTTATGGTGTGCGCGGTGGGCCAGTCCGACGCGTTCGAGCAGGTGTCGCGCGCGGGCCGCGTCTTTCCGTCCGCGGGCAAACGTCATTCCCAGCAGCACGTTTTCCAGGGCGGAGAACGCGGGCAGGAGGTTGAAGGTCTGGAACACGTACCCGATCTTGGCAGCTCGCACGCGGTCTCGGCCGGCTTCCGAGAACTGGGTGAGATTCAGTCCGTCCAGTCGGATCTCACCGCCGTCCGGCGCACAGATGCCGGCGATGACGTGCAAGAACGTTGTTTTTCCACAACCGCTCGGCCCGAGCAGGACGGCGTGCTCACCCGGCCCCAGCTCGTACTGCGGGATGTCGAGGATAGGCAGCGGATGCCCGTTGGCTTCCAGGTACGATTTCTTGACGTTCCTGAGCAGCAGCATGGGGGTCCTGGAACGGTCGCCTGTGGCCTCCGCGTTCATCAACAACTCTCTCCGTCAGCGGCGGCGCATCGCCCGCCGCAGGTCACGTTGCACCGTGGCCTTTTTCAGCGCTTCACGTTTGTCGTACAGTTTGCGGCCGCGGCACAACCCCATGAGCACCTTGGCGATCCCGCGCTCGTTGAAGTACACGCGCAACGGCACGAGGGTGAGCCCCTTCTGGTGGGCCGGCTCGGCGAACTTGCGTTGCTCGCGCCGGTGTATCAGCAGTTTGCGAGGGCGCCGCGGATCGTGGTTCCAGGTGGTGGCCTGCGGGTACTCGGGGATATCGCACCCGACCAGCCAGAATTCGCCGTTGCGCACCCGACCGTAGGCTTCATCGAGCGAGATCTTGCCGTCACGCAGGCTCTTCACCTCGCTGCCCATCAGCGCGATGCCGCACTCGAGCGTTTCGAGCAGCTCGAAGCGATGGCGCGCCTTGCGGTTTTCAGCCACCGGGCGCACGGCCGGCCGGCCCGCGTCGCCACGCTGTTTCTGTTTCTTCCCCTTGGCCATGGGTTCCACTGTGCCATACGAACGGCCAAAAAGGAAGCCGTCGTGCCGTGCCGGCGGGATCAGCCGGGCGTCGGCCGATCTTCCGGGGCCTTGGGGCTCTTGCTACAGTGGACCGGTTGGCATCTGTCTCTCGAACGGCACTTCCAGGGCCCGCTGCATGTCTTCGTTTCCAGCACGCGCGCGCGGGTACGCCGGCGGACCGGACGGATCGTTCAGCGTGCAATTCCACCTGTTGGGGCCGGTGGACTTCGAGCACTGCCAGTGGCTGCAGCGGCGGTTGGTGGACGAGGCGGGTGAGCGAGGCGATGGGCGGATCGTCATCTTGTTGTGTGAGCATCCGCCGACCATCAGCGTCGGGCGGCGCGGTTCGCGTGGGCATATTCATTGGACGAACGAGCAGCTGCGTCGGCGGGGCCTGCCGGTGCGTTGGATCCGCCGGGGCGGCGGATGCGTGCTGCACGCACCGGGCCAGCTGGCGGTCTATCCGATCGTGCCGCTGACCTGGCACGGCTGGACGGTGGGCGAGTACCTGCGGCGCCTGCAGGGGGCCGTCCTGCAGACGCTCGACGAGTTCCGCATCCCGGCCCGGACATTTGCCCCGTGGTCCGGCGTGTGGGGCTGCAGCGGTCAACTGGCTGCTTACGGCGTGGCGGTGTGGGATGGGATTGCGCGCCAAGGTGTCTACCTGAACGTCAATCCGGCGATGGCGGACTTCCACTTCGTGGACGTGGTGGATCCCGCGGCGACCGAGGCCGGTCAGAAGTCGACGATGGGCAGCCTGGCGGCCGAGCGGCGGCAGGCGCTCTCGATGGCCAAGGTCCGCGCGGCATTGATCCCGAACCTGGCTGTCTCCCTGGGCGCCGTACACTATCATTTACTGACTGGACATCCGTTCCTGGCCCAGCTGCAAAGGCGCTCGTGTGGCTCGACCGACCGTGCCTTCGGACCTGCCGATTGTTGACGCCGCGGACGTCGCGCGGCGTTTGCCGCGTTGGCTCAAGCGCCGCGTGCCGCTGGGCGACTCCCGCCATTTCACGGCCGGGTTGATCAAAGACTTGTCGCTCCAGACTGTCTGCGAGCATGCGCGCTGCCCGAACCGCATGGAGTGTTATGCCCAGAAGACGGCGACGTTCATGATCCTGGGAGCGGTCTGTACGCGTGCCTGCCGCTTCTGCTCGGTCGCGCGTGGCCGGCCCTTGCCGGTGGATCCGGACGAGCCGCGGCGCGTGGCCGAGGCCGCTGGGCGGCTCGGACTGCGCCATGTCGTGATCACGTCGGTCACGCGGGACGACTTGCCGGACGGAGGGGCCGAGCAGTTCGCCGACTGTATCCTGGCGGTGCGCCGCGCCACGGGCGCGGCCGTGGAAGTGCTCACGCCCGACTTCCGGTACAATGACGCCGCGGTCGACCGTGTCATCGCGGCCGCGCCGGAAGTCTTCAACCACAACACCGAAACGGTGCCCAGGCAATACCGTGCGGTCCGCGGCCCCAAGTCGGATTACCGGTGGACGTTGCAGCTGCTTCGGCGCGTCAAGCAGGGCAACCCGGCGATCCGGACCAAAACCGGCCTGATGTTGGGCCTGGGCGAGACGCGCACCGAGCTGCTCGATGTGCTGGCCGACCTGCGCGATCAGGGTTGCGACTTCCTGACGCTCGGCCAATACCTGCAACCCGACCCACGCTCTCTTCCGGTGGTCCGCTATCTGCCGCCCGGCGAGTTCGAGGAGCTGGGGGCGCTGGCCCGGGGGATGGGATTCGCGGCCGTGGCCAGCGGGCCGTTTGTCCGCAGCAGCTATCACGCCCGCGAGATGGCGGTTTCCGTCGGCGCGGGTGAGCCGGCCGGTGGCTGACCGGCCGGCGCTGGACCCTGTGGGCGGCTCGGCCGGGAGCTTGGTCGGACCCAGCGCCCCGTCCGCCGGGCGCGCGGCCGACAAGTGGACTCGGCCGTGCGCGCGTGATACACTTACGCGCATCCAGGCGTGCCCTGTTATTCGTCGGATGGCTGCTTCGCGCGGAGTGTTTCGTGGTCCGTCATTCGGCTTCTTCTCCCATCGCCCGTGGCTGAACTGTCATGTTGTGCCCTGTCTGTCGCGAACCGATGGTGATTGTGGAGTTCCAGGGCATCGAGCTGGACGCATGCCCGGAGTGTCAGGGCCTGTGGTTTGACGCGCAGGAGCTGGGCCAGTTGTTCGAGCTGGCGGGAGTGCCGGACCAGTATTCGGACCTCGAGTCGCAGCTGGCGCGCCTTGCCCGCGCCAAGGCGCGTCGCAGGTGCCCGCGTTGTCGTGGACGGCTCGTAGCGGTCAGCGCACCCGCCACGGGCGGCGCGTTGATTCTGGATCAGTGTCCGCGGGGTGACGGCTTGTGGTTTGACCGTGGCGAACTGGACACGTTGCTCCGGGCGTTGCTGGGTGAACAGAGTCACGCGTTGGACAATGTGCGGCGTTTCTTGGGTGAGTTCATGTCGGCCGAGCCCCCGTCGTCGGGCGGGGCGATCTAGGTCGCGCAGCAACGAAAACGGGAGATCACGCTATGGGGTGGTTGGTGCTAATCGTCGTTGTCGTCGTAGTCCTGGTGGTTCTGTATTTCATCGCCATCTACAACGGTCTGGTGCGGGGGCGGAACGCGAAGGACAACGCCTGGTCGCAGATCGACGTCCAGCTCAAGCGTCGGCACGACCTGATCCCGAACCTGGTGGAGACGGTCAAGGGTTACGCCCAGCACGAGCGGGAGACGCTGGACGCGGTGATCCAAGCCCGCAACCAGGCGATTTCGGCTCAGGGTCCGGCGGCGGCGGGCCAGGCGGAGGGCGTGTTGGGCGCGGCGCTGGGCAAGCTGTTCGCGTTGGCGGAGGCCTATCCCGATCTGAAAGCCAACCAGAGCTTTCTGGCCCTGCAGGAGGAGCTCAGCAGCACGGAGAACCGCATCGGCTTTTCCCGGCAGGCGTACAACGACGCGGCGATGCGGTACAACAACGCGCGCGAGGTGTTCCCGGCCAACCTGATCAGCGGCGGGTTCGCCAAGGCCGAGCTGTTCATGATCGAATCGAGCGCGGAGCGGGAAGTGCCCAAAGTCAATTTCGGTTGAGTCGCGCGCCGGTGTGCGGGCCGGGATGATCGCGACCCTGGGGAGGCGCCAGATCCGTGTGGGAACAGATAGAAAGCAATCGCCGCAAGAGCGCGGTGATCGTGGCCGGTCTGGGTGTGCTGCTGATCGGCATCGGCGTGGCGCTGGGGTTTCTGGCGACTGGGGAGCTGGAGGGCGCTTGGCCGGGCGGCGTGATCGCGTTTCTGATCTGGCTCGTGCTGTGGCTCTTCACGGCGCGGGAGGGCGACAACGTGCTGCTGATGATAGCCGGCGCCCGCGAGATCCAGAAGCGCGACCATCCGCAGCTGTTCAACGTTGTGGAGGAGATGGCGATCGCGGCCCAGCTGCCGAAGATGCCCCGCGTGTACATCGTGGACGATCCCGCGCCGAACGCGTTCGCGGTCGGGCGCAACCCGGACCAGGCGGCCGTCGCGGTGACGATCGGGCTGCTGAAGATTCTCAATCGGGACGAGCTGCAGGGGGTGGTCGCGCACGAGGTCGGCCACATCAAGAACCGAGACGTGGCGCTCATGACCACGGCGGGCGTGATGCTCGGCGTGATCGTCCTGTTGGCGGACATCGGCATGCGGGCCATGTGGTACGGGGGCGGCTCGCGCCGCTCGCGCGACAGCCGCGGCGGCGGCGGCGATAGTGGCGGGGCGCAGGCGATCTTGATGCTCGTGGCGCTCCTGTTCATCATCCTGTCGCCCCTCTTCGCGCAGCTGATCTACTTCGCCCTCTCGCGGCGGCGGGAATACCTAGCGGATGCCTCGGGCGCGATGTTCACGCGGTGGCCGGAAGGGCTGGCCTCGGCGCTGGAGAAGCTGGGCGCCCAGGCCCGGCCGCAGGCGGACCAGAGCCAGGTCACGGCGCCGATGTACATTATTCGACCGCTGCGGCAGGGCGAGCAGCGGCGGATCACGTCCGCGTTCTCGACACACCCGCCCCTGGAGGCGCGGATCCGCGTGCTGCGCGCCATGGGGGGCAACGCCGACTTCGCCGCCTACGACCGGGCGTTGGCCAAGCTCACCGGTCAGCATGCGATCGGGGCGCGCACGCTGGCCGCGGCCACGGCGGTGGCCGCCGCGCCGCCGGCGGGCGAGCCGGCCCTGGCCACGCCGCCCGAGCGGTTGCGGGCCGCCTCCGACGCCTATCTGGCGGGCGCCGGCTACCAGCGCGTCGCCTGCGACCACTGCGGGGCCGTCTTGAAGGTGCCGGCCCAGCGCCGCGACCGTATGCTGCGCTGCCCGCGTTGCGGCGGGCCGCTGTGAACTCAGCTCTCCGACTTCATCCGCACGCTCACCACGCCCTCCTCGGTGATCGTCTCGGTGCTCATCCCCGAGCGGTGGAAGATCTTGAGCATGCCGGCGTTCTCCGGCAGCACGTCCGCGTGGAACTCGGTGATCCCTTCCTGCTTGCCGATCTCGACGAGCCGATGGAACAGATAGGTGCCCAACCCCTGTCGCTGGAACGCGTCGGCGACAACGAACGCCATCTCCGCCGCCCGCTTGGCGGGGTTGGTCAGGTAGCGGCCGACCGCCACGATTTCCTCATGGCCGCCGGTGCCGTGCACGGCCACCAGCGCCATCTCGGTGTCGTAGTCCACGTTGCAGAACACCTGCACCTTGTTGTGCGGCATGGCCTTGAGCGTGCCGTGGTACCGCAGGTACTTCGTCTGCTCGCTGAACGAGTAGAACATGTCCTTGATCAGGTCTTCATCGCTGGGCCGAATCGGCCGGATGACCAGCTTCGTGCCATCTTTCGTCGCGTACCGGCTCTCGAGGTGTGACGGGTAGGGGTGCGTGGCCGGCAGGATCTGGTCGGCGTACACCAGGCGGCGCCGCTTGGCCGCGTGCAGCAGCTCCGCGCGGAAGTCGGGATGTGCGATGGAGATGAGCGCCATGGCGCGCTCCCGCATCGTCTTGCCGTGGAGGTACGCCACGCCGTACTCGGTGACGACGTAGTGCGTGTCGCCGCGGGTCGTGACGACTCCGGCCCCGAGCTGGATGAACGGCACGATCCGGCTCCGCAGGCCGTCCTTCGTCAGCGCGGTGCTGGGCAGCGCCAGGACCGGCTTGCCGCCGCGCGCCATGGCCGCCCCGCGCATGAAGTCCGCGTGGCCGCCGATGCCGCTGTAGAGCTGTTCGCCGATGGAGTCCGCCACCGCCTGCCCGGTCAGGTCCACTTCGATGGCCGAGTTGATGGCCACGATCCGGTCGTGCTGGGCCACGATCCGCGGGTCGTTGGTGTATTCGGACGGGTGCATTTCGATCATCGGGTTGTTGTCCAGGAAGTCGAACAGCTCCTGCGTGCCGGCCGCGAAGCTGCCGACCACCTTGCCCTGGTGCAGCGTCTTGTGCTTGCCCGTGATCACCCCCAGGTTGATCAGTCGGATGATGCCGTCCGAGAACATCTCCGTGTGGATGCCCAGGTCATGGCGGTCGCTCAGTTCGGACAGGACCGTGTCGGGCAGCCGGCCGATCCCCAGCTGCAGGGTATCGCCGTCCTCGACCAGGCTGGCCACGTTGCTGGCGATCTTGCGGGTCGTCTCGTCGGGGTTCTCGATGACGGGCCAGGTGAGCAGCGGTTCGTCGTAGGGGACCAGGAAGTCGATGTCGCGCACGTGGATGAAGCTGTTGCCGTGCGTGCGCGGCATGAACCGGTTGACCTGGGCCACGAGCAGCTTGGCGGACAGCGCGGCGGAGCGGGTCATGTCGACGGACACGCCCAGGCTGCAGAACCCGAACTGGTCGGGCGGGCTGACCATGACCAGGGCGACGTCGATCGGCAGTCGTCCGGAGCGGAACATCTCGGGGATCTGCGAGAAGAAGATGGGCGTGTAATCCGCGCGCACCTGGCCCACGGCGTCCCGCACGCTATTGCCGATGAAGAACGCGTTGGCGCGGAACCGCTCGGAGTATTTCGGGTCCGTGTAGGGAGCCACGCCCATGGTGAGCACGTTCAAGACCTCGGTGTCTTCAGCGGCGCCGGCCGTGTCGACCAGGGCGCGGACCAGTTCCTGGGGCTCGCCGCACGCGGAGCCGACGAAGACGCGGTCGCCGGGCTGGATGTGTTTGATGGCCGCCTGGGCCGTGATGATCTTGTCGTGCCACTGGTCGCGCCAGTCCGTCGTCATGGTCGGTAACTCCTGATCGAGGCATGCCTTAATGCTGAGATGAATCGTGCTCTGTCACGCAATCGGATGGTGGCTCGCCTGGCGCGCCGTCGGCCAGATCCGCCGTGCTCACGACTCCGCAAGAATGATGCGGGCGTCGGCGACCATCACTCCCTGGCCGCGCGGGTACACCAACAACGGGTTGATGTCCAACTCGTTGACTCGCGGATGCTCCGTTACGAACTGGCTCAACCGCAGCAGGCACTCGGCCACGGCCTCCAGGTCGGAGGGCGGCTCGCCGCGGACGCCCTCCAGCAGCTTCACCGCCCGGATATCCTGGGTCATCTCGCGGGCCACATTCTCGCGGATCGGCGCCAGCCGGAACGCCACGTCGCGAAACGTCTCGGTGTAGATGCCACCCAGCCCGAACATCAGGACCGGGCCGAACCGCTCGTCACGCGTGACACCCAGGATCACCTCCTTGCCGCGCGCCAACATCCGCTCGATGATCACGCCCCAGATCTCCACGTCGTGGCCCATATGGCGGCGCGTGGACTCGAGCATCGCCGCGTAGGCGGCGCGGACCGCTTCGGCATCGGCCAGGTCCAGCTTCACGCCGCCCACCTCCGTCTTGTGGAGGATCTTCGGCCCCGCGATCTTCATCACGACGGGATAGCCCATCCGCTCGGCGGCCGCCACCGCCTCGTCCGCCGTGGTGGCCAGCTGGAACTCGACCGTGGGGAACCCGTACGACTGGAGGGCCTCGAGCGCCTTGAGCTCGATCAGATGCCGCCGGCCGGCCGCCAGCTCCCGATCGAACAGGTCCTCGACCGCCTCCTTCTCCACCTCGAACTGGCGGTACCCCTGGACCGTGGATCGCACCCAGTGGCCGAACCGCGCCTTGGCCGCCAGAGCACGCATGGCGTTCTCCGGAAAGGCAAACGTCGGCACGTTGTACTTCTTCTGCAACAGCTCCACCCCCGCCGAGACGTCGACGAGCCCCATCAGGCAGGCCGCCATCGGCTTGTTGCAGAACTCCTTCGTCTCGCCAATGACGCGCGCAATCTCCGTCACGTCGGTCATCGTCTGGGGCGTCACGATCACCAGCACCTGGTCGACTTGATCGTCCGCCGTCACCGCATCCAGCGCCGCGCGGTACCGATCGTGGCGCGCGTCTCCGATCACGTCCACCGGGTTCTTGATGCTGCCGACCATGGGCATCTGGAACTGCAGCGACTTCTTGGTGTAGTCCCGGAACTTGGCCAACTCCAGCCCGTGCCGGATGCAGGCGTCGGTGGCCATGATGCCGGGCCCGCCGGCGTTGGTGATGATGGCCGTGCGCTTGCCCGCCGGCAGGGCCGGATCCGAGAACACCTCGGCCAGGTCGAACAGCTGGGCGACGCTCTCGACGCGGAAGACGCCCGACTGAGTCATCAGCGCGTTGTACAGCTCGTCGGAGCCCGCCAAGGAACCGGTGTGCGACGCGGCGGCCGCGGCGCCTTCGAGCGTGCGGCCGCTCTTGATGACCATGATCGGCTTGGGATGCGTCCCGTGCGTGATCTCGTGGGCCGCCTCCAGGAACCGCGGGCCGTTGCCTACGTCCTCCACGTACATCATGACCGCCCGCGTATTCGGGTCCGCGGCGATCGAACGCAGCAAGTCGACTTCGTCCACGTCGCATTTGTTGCCGAAACTCACGAACTGCGAGAAACCGATCCCGCGCCCCTTCGCATAGTCCAGCAACGCCGCACACAAGGCCCCGCTCTGCGAGATCAGCCCGAGCGTGCCGTGCGGCGGGATGTCGCGACCAAACGTCGCGTTCATCGACACCTGCGGATCCGTGTTGATGATCCCCAGGCAGTTGGGGCCGAGGATCGATATCTGGTGCTCGCGGGCAATCTCTCGCAGCCGGTTCTCGCGCGCCACCCCTTCCCCGCCGATCTCCTTGAAGCCGGCCGAAATCACCAGCACATGCCGCGAACCGAGTTCCGCGGCCTGCAGCAGCACGCCCTCCACATGCGGTGCCGGCACGACGGCCACCACCAGTTCCGCCGGGTCGGGCAACGACTGCAGGTTCGGGAAGCAGGGGATGCTCTGGATGCCCTTGGCGTTCGGGTTGACCGGGTAGATCACGCCCGTGTAGCCGCCGTAGATCAGGTTCCGCACCAGCGCGTGCCCGACCGAGCCCTCCTTGCGGGACGCGCCCACGACGGCAATCGAACGCGGACAGAAGAACTGAGTCAGGTCTCGTACCGGGGCGGTCGTCGAAGCAGAAGAGTCAGACATACGGTTCCTCGTGGCTGGGGTGCATGCGGGACTAGCGGCCGCCGGCGGGGTGAGCGGCCCGGTCAGATGACACGTGCGCGGCGCAAGCCCTACCAGATTAATGCCCCGCGACGTTTTGTTCCAGGTGGCCCAGGGCACCGATCAGACTCTACTCTACCATATTCGGCGCCGGCGAGCCCGCCGACCGCGCGAACAAGGCCGCCCGGCGTGACAGGCGCGTCGCGCCGGGCGGTGTGTAACGACACGCGGCCGGGTCGCCCCGGAGCCCTGCCGGCTCCAGCGGGCACCACGCTAGGCGCGCGGGCGATTGCGAATCAGGTCGTCGACCACCGATGGATCGGCCAGCGTGCTGGTATCCCCCACCTTGTCCGGCTCGTTCTCGGCGATTTTCCGCAGAATCCGCCGCATGATCTTGCCGCTGCGCGTCTTGGGCAGGCCGGGCGCCCATTGGATCACGTCGGGCGTGGCGATCGGACCGATCTCCTTGCGCACATGCTTGATCAACTCCTTGAGCAGCGCGTCGCTCGGCTCCTGGCCGACCTTGAGCGTGACGAACGCGTAGATGCCCTGGCCCTTGATCTCGTGCGGGTAGCCCACCACCGCGGACTCGGCGACCGCCGGATGGCTCACCAGCGCGCTCTCCACCTCCGCCGTGCCCAGCCGGTGGCCGGACACGTTGATCACGTCATCCACGCGGCCCAGCAGCCAGTGGTCGCCGTCCTCGTCCACCCGGCAGCCGTCGCCCGAGAAGTAGAGACCCTTGAAGGTGCTGAAATAGGTCTGGACGAAACGCTCGTGGTCGCCCCAGGTCGTCCGCATGATGGCGGGCCAGGGGGCCCGGATGCACAGCTTGCCGGCCGTGCCGCGCGGCTCCGGGTTCCCGCGATCGTCCACCACGACCGTGTCGACCCCGAAGAACGGACGACTCGCACTGCCCGGCTTGAGCGTGTGCGCGCCCGGCAGCGGCGTGACCAGGATGCCGCCCGTCTCCGTCTGCCACCAGGTGTCCACGATCGGGCAGCGCTCCTTGCCGATGTGACGCCAGTACCACAGCCAGACTTCGGGGTTGATCGGCTCGCCCACCGAACCCAGCAGCTTGAGGCTCGACAGGTCGTGCGCGTTGATCGGCTCTTCGCCATGGCGCATCAGCGCCCGGATGGCGGTCGGCGCCGTGTAGAACTGCGTCACCTTGTACTTGTCGACCACGGCCCAGAAGCGACCTGCATCGGGGTAGGTCGGCACGCCCTCGAACATGACGCTCGTGGCGCCCACGCACAGCGGCCCGTACACGATGTAGGTGTGACCCGTGATCCAACCGATGTCGGCCGTGCACCACCAGATGTCGCCCGGCTGGTAGTCGAAGATGTACTCGAAAGTGACCGCCCCATAGACCATGTACCCGCCCGTCGTGTGCAGCACGCCCTTCGGCTTGCCCGTGGAACCGGACGTGTAGAGGATGAACAACGGGTCCTCCGCATCCACCCACACCGGATCGCACACGGCGTCCGCCTGCTCCATCGCCTCACCCCACCAGATATCCCGACCCGCCTGCATCGGGACATCCAGGCCGGTGCGCTTCACCACCACGATCTTCTCCACGCTCGGGCACTGGGCCACCGCGGCGTCCGCCTTCGTCTTCATCGCGATGTCGTTCTTGTTCCCCCGCAGCGCCGTGTCCTGCGTCACCACGATCTTGCAGTTGGAGTCCTGGATCCGGTCGCGCAACGAATCCTCGCTGAACGCGCCGAACACCACGGAGTGGATGGCGCCGATCCGCGCACAAGCCAGCATCGCAATGGGCAACTCCGGGATCATCTGCATGTACATGCAGACGCGATCACCCTTCTGCACCCCCAGCGACTTCAACACGTTGGCGAACTTGCAGACCTGCTCGTACAGCTCCCGGTAGGTCAGCTTCCGCTGTTCGTCCGGGGAGTTGCCCTCCCAGATCAGGGCCGTCTGGTCGCCCCGAGTCTCCAAATGCCGATCCAACGCGTTGACTGAAATGTTCGTCTTGCCGTTGACGAACCACTTGATGTAGACGTCCCCTTCGAAGCTGTAGTCCAGAACCTTGTCCCACTTCTTCCGCCACACGAAGTTCTCGGCCATCTCGGCCCAAAACCCGTCCGGGTCCTTGATCGATCGCTGGTACATCTCCTCGTAAGTCGCCAACGAAGGACAGTGCGCCTTGCCAGCGAAAGTCGCGTTCGGGGGGATCAACCTGGCCCCGCTGTCACTGGACGGAGTATCCGACATAGGTACCTCGCTCCTGAAAGTGCAGGACGTTGCTGCATTACGGTGAACAACTGATCGGGCTCGGACAGGGGTGGCCCGCCATTTCCCAAAAACCGATACGGTAGCGACCGATCTGGGCCGCGACAAGCAGGGGGCATCGGCGGCCGGCCGCCAGCCGGACACCGCCGGCAGATCAGGTGGGCCCGGCCACCCGGACTGTATCGATCACCCGCATCGACCGCCATTTGCCCTGCATGAACCGCGCGCCATAGATCACACCCAGCAGGCAGATCCAGACGGTCACGAGCGTCCAGCAACCGTGCAGGCCGGCTCCCAGGAACTTCATGGCCACCCACGTCCCGACCGCCAGCAGGACCGCCATGATCCAGCTGGCGCCGAAGATGAACCGCGTGTCGCCCGCCCCCTTGATCGCGCTCATGAACACCATGTTCATCGCGTCGAACAGGTTGTAGGCGGCCACATACCGCAGCAGGACCACGGCAATCGCCCGAACCTGGCCGTGACGCGTCGCGGTCTCGGCCGAGAAAAATCCGAACAGGAACAGGTCGGGAAGCAGCACGTACAGCGCCGAAACCACCGCCATGTACCAGATCCCCAACGCCAGGCCGATCCAGGTGCCGCGCGCCGCCAGGTCCGGCGCGTCGCGCCCCAGCTGCTGACCGACCAGAATCGAGACGGCCGTGGCCAGCCCGAACACGGGCATGAACGCCAGCGAACTGACGTTGAAGGCCAGATTCGTCGCCGCCAGCTGCTCCACGCCCAGGCTGCCGACCAGGAACACAAACACCGTGAAACCCGCCACCTCCAGCAACATCTGCAGGCCGGCCGGTCCGCCGAACTTGAGCAATCGGCGGCACAGCGGCCAGTGGAACGCCCAGTCCCAGGACCCGTACACGCGGCGGTTTCGCGCGCGGAGCAGCAGCAGCAGATAGACCGCCAGCTTGACCGCCACGGCGACGCAGGTGGCCCAGGCCGCCCCGGCGATGCCGGCGGCCGGGAAGCCGGCATGCCCGAAGATCCACAGGTAGTCCAGGACGATGTTGACCACGACCGACACCATGTCCACCAGCATGACGATGCGGGTCTTCCCCTGGCCGCTGTAGAAGCAGGACAGCGCATTGGCGACCAGCATCGCCGGTGTGCAGAGGCTCACGATCCAGAAGTAGACCACCTCCTGGGCACGCACCTGCTCCGCATGACCCGCCCAGGCGAAGATGGTATCGGCACACGCCATCGGCAGCATCGCCAGCGGTGATGCTGCCAGGGCGATCCAAACGGCCTGCCAGACGATCGCGCCGATCCGCCGCAACTGACCGCTGCCGTAGTACTGCGAGACAAACGTGCTGGCGTACAGGCACACACCCAGGGGACAGCAGACCAGCGCCCACCACAACAGACCCGCCGGGAAACTGGCCGCCAGCGCGTCCTGCGACCACCGCATCAGAAACATGCGGTCGATGAACGTCAGCAGCGTCCAGGACAGGCTCGAGAAGACCAGCGGCACGGCCAGCTGCAGCACCTCGCGACCACCGCACGGGCCCTGCCACCACCGGTATGCCGCGCGGACCGTCGCGTGCAGCTCGCATTGATCGATGGGCCGGTGCATGCGTCTGTTCCGAACCCGCTGGAGGATGGGCGGGCTTGCTGGTCGAGGTTGCCTGCCGGGCAGTCGCCCCGATGTCTGTCCGAGTTCCGGGCGAGTCCCCGGGTCGCCGGTCGCATGATACCTGCGCCGCGACCGGGCGGCGACCCGCCTGAGACCTGCGCCTCGGGTACGCGGTCCACCGCTCGCCACGCTGGTTCGCTCCCCGCGCAGGACCGGCTATAATTCGCGTATCCGGGAGCGGCAGGAGCGGTTGGTCGTCCGTCCGGCTGGAAGTGCGGTTCCGCACAGGAGTCACCACATGGCGGCTGAGAACAAGACCGTGTTGGCAGTCGGCGCGCATCCGGACGACATCGAGTTCGGCATGGCCGGCACGCTCGTGTTGCTGGCCCAGGCCGGCTTCGAACCGCACATGATGAACGTCTCGCGCAGCAACCTCGACAGCAATGAGTTGACCGAGGAGGAGATCACGCGGATCCGGCGGCAGGAGGCCGAGAATTCAGCCCGCGTCATTCAGGCCGTCTACCATCCGCCGATCGCCGACGACCTGATGATCTTCTATGAGAACAGCCTGCTGCGCCGCATGACGGCGGTGGTGCGCGAGATCCGGCCCACGATCGTGCTGCTCCCGTCGCTCAACGACTACATGGAGGACCACACGAACACGGCGCGCCTGGTGGTCACGGCCTGTTTCAGCCGTGCGATGCGGCACTACACGAGCATCCCGCCCCGCGAGCCCACGGCCCAGGACGTCTATCTCTACCACGCCCAACCGCACACGAACCGCGACGGCATGCGGACACTGGTCGTCCCCGACCTGTTCGTCGACATCTCCAGCGTCATGGACACGAAGCTCCGGATGCTGGCGTGCCACGAGAGCCAGCGGCAATGGCTGGACGAAACGCAGGGCCTGGACGACTATCTGGAGACGATGCGGCGGTGCGGCCTCGAGGTGGCGCGCATGCGGCCCGGATGCGCGTGGCAATATGCGGAAGGGTTCCGCCAGCACCGGCACGTCGGCTTCTCGGCGCGCGACGGCAATCCCCTGGCCGATGCGCTGGGCGACAAAGTCCACTGCGCGCAGCCGCGGGGCGAGCCGTCGGCGCTGTAGTCGCCTATCCGTGCGGGACCATCACCGCCTTGATGATCGGCTCTCCGCCCTCGATGATGCTCTGCATCACGCCCCGCGCCTCTTCGAAGCCGAACGTGTGTGTGATCAGCGCACGGGCGTCGACGAGCCCGTCGCGCAGCAACCGGTTGGCAATCGGAAAGTTGATGGCCGGCTCGGCGAACGTTGGAATCAGCGAGATCTTCCGGAAGATCAGGTCATTGATATCGATCTCCACCTTGCTCCGGCCGCCGAAGTCCAGCCCGTAGAAGGTGATGATCCCGCCGAACTTGATGATGCTCAACGCGTCCGCCAGGCTCTCGGGCGGCGAGGATACGATCACCCGGTCGACGCCCTCGGGGAATTTGCGCTTCACTTCCGCCTGCAGATCGTGCCGGCCCGCTTCGAACACGTCGTCGCAACCGAACTGCTGAGCGGCCGCCAGGCGGGCGCGTTCGCGCGGCGTGTCCGCCGCCAGGCCGGTGATGGCCACATAACCCGCGCCGTAAAGCCGGGCGACGCGCGCGGACATCAGGCCCAAAGGGCCGGGGCCCAGCACCACGACACTGCCCCCCAGCGGAATCTGCGCGTTGATGACGGAGGTGAGCGACACGGCCAGCGGTTCGGTCAAGCAGGCGGAGACATGGTCCAGGCCCTCGTACTTGTCCAGGCTGTTGTAACGCACGCACAGGTACTGGCCCATGCCCGGTTGGCCGTCCAGGTCGAACATGGTGCGGCAGAACTGCGGCTGACCGCTCTTGCAACTGGCACAGACGCCGCACATCGTGCAGTCTTCGACGAGCACCGTGTCGCCCGGCTGGACGTGCGTCACCTGCTCGCCCACCTCCAACACGTCCGCCGAAATCTCGTGCCCCAACGGCATCGGCTCGTCCGGCCAGTCCCGCACGAAGTTGATGTCCGTCCCGCAGACGCCACACGCCCGGACCTTCACCAACACGTGGTTTGGGCCCGGCGGCCCAACGTCCCGCACACGCTCCTGGATGTCCAGGTACTTCTTGCCGTACAGCCCGCGGCTCTGCATCGCCCTGTCCTCCCGCGTGATGGCTCACCCCACCCCGTACAGGCGGCCGTCGAATCCCGGTTTGATGTCCTCGTCGGCGTGGTCCATCGCCTGGCCCAGGTTGTCAAACACCTTGTGGAACGCCGCGACGACCCGTTCGTTCAGCGCCAGGTCGTTCGGCGGGTGGATGGAGTGGACGTTGGTGTAGGTATCGCACAGCATCTGCGCCACCGGGAAATCCCGCGGGTCGTAACGGTACGAGACGCCCTGCGCCTCGTTGATGGCCCACGGATACCGTTTGCCGACGCCGATCATGCTCTGGAATACGTCCTGGGCCGGCACCGGCATCGTCTGCCACTGCCCGACCAGGACCCCTTCCTGGAACAACGCCTTCTCGACCGCCACGCGGAACCGGCGCGGGTCGGCATCGACCCCGGCCGCCTGGGGATCGAATCGTACCGCGTAGAACCAGTACACATGCTTGCAGTCCGGCGGGCAGACGGGCGGGATCACGCCCGGGATCCGGCCCAGCTCGCCCGTCAGGTACTCGGCGTTCCGAATCCGGATGTCGTTCCACTGGTTGAGATGCTTCAGTTGTCCTCGGGCCAGCGCGGCCGGCAGTTCCTGGTTGCGGTACATGTAACCGAGGATCGAAGCGTTATACTTCTGGCGGCACGTCGTCTCGTCGCACTCGTCGCCGAAGTAGCGGACCAGATCGCCCTTCTTGAGCACATCCTCGTCGTTGGTGACGAACAGGCCCCCTTCGCCGCCGCACAGGTTCTTGAGGTTGTTCAAGCTGAACGCGCCGGCCACGCCGATCGTCCCGCACATCCGGCCCTTGTACATCGCGCCGTGCGCCTGGCAGGCGTCTTCGATGATCGCCAGGTCGTGCCGGCGCGCGATCGCCAGGATCGGATCCATGTCCGCCGGACAGCCCTGGATGTGGACCGGGATGATGGCTTTGGTGCGGGGTGTGATCGCGGCCTCGATGCCGGCCGGATCCATCGTGTAGGTGGCCGGGTCGATGTCGACGAACACCGGGATCGCCAGCTGATGCATGACACACGAGGCGGTGGCCAGGAACGTGTACGAGGGCACCAGCACTTCGTCGCCCGGGCCGACGCCGACGGCGGCCAAGGCCATGTGCAGCGCCGCCGTGCCGCTGCCCGTGGTCAGGCAGTGCTTGGCCCCCGTGAACTCCCGCCATTCCCGCTCCAGCGCGGTGACCTGCGGGGCCGTCCCGCCCGCCACGATCCCGCTGTCCAGCACCGACTTGATATACTGGCGATCGTCCTCCGTGATGACCGGCCAGTTCTGGTAGTCGGCGCGCTTCAGAATCGGAGTACCGCCATCGATTGCCAGTCGCTCGGCCATGAGGAGTCTCCTTGTGCATGGGCACGCCGAGTGTACCAATTGGTGCAGCGCGATACAAGCAACCGTCCGGCGCGCGGCGGCCGCACCAGGACGCGGACTCGTCGAGCTCTGAAAAGGTGACAGGCATGCCGAAACCAACCAACAAGCCGCTGCTGGTGGTGCTCATCTCAGGCGCGACCGGCCGCACGGCCAAGCAAGTGATCAATGCCGCGCTGGCCCAGTTCGACCGGCCTGACGTCCGGCTGATCGAGCGGAACACGGTGCAGACCGCGGCCGCGGCGCGCCAGATCGTTCAGGAACTGGACAGCCAGTACGCGGTGATCTGCCATTCGCTGGTGTCGCCCGCCGTGCGCGACGCGCTCGTGGAGGAGGCGAAACGGCGCTTGATCCCGGTGGTCGACATCCTGGGCGGCGTGCTGGCCGTCCTGGGCGACCAACTGGGCGTCGCACCGCACGGGAAGCCGGGGCTGTCCTACAAACTGCACAAGGAGTATTTCGATCGCATCGATGCGGTCAGCTACACGCTGGGCCACGATGACGGTGCGGGGCTCAGCACGCTCGGCCAAGCCGATGTCGTGCTGGTCGGCGTGTCCCGGGTCTCCAAGAGCGTGACCTGTTTCTACCTGGCCTATCGCGGAGTGCGGGCCGCCAACGTGCCGCTCATCGCGGGCCTGTCCCCGCCCGAGGAGCTGCTGGCTGTGCCCCGCCACAAGGTCATCGGCCTGACGCTCACGCCCCAACGGCTGCAAAGCGTGCGGGAAGCGCGCCGGCACCGACTGGGCGACAACCAGATCGACTATTACGTCGGACCGCGGGAGATCGGCGCCGAATTGCGCTATGCGTTGCGACTCATGAGACAGCACCGGTGGCACTGCCTGGACGTGTCCTACATGGCGGTCGAGGAGGTCGCCATGCAGGTGCTGCAACGCATCGGCAAATAAGCCTCAACGCTTGGAGAACTGCGTGCCCCGGCGCGCGCCGCGCAAGCCGTACTTCTTGCGCTCTTTCATGCGCGAGTCGCGGGTCAACGCGCCCCCGTCGCGCAACGGCTGGAAAGTCGCCATGTCGTAGCTGACCAAGGCCCGGGCAATCCCCATCTTGCAGGCGCCCGCCTGGCCGGTCGTCCCGCCGCCGCGCACCGTAATGATGACGTCCACGCTCTTCGCGCAACCGGCCAACTCCAACGTGTCGGTCACCTGGCGGCGGTCCTGCTCGATCGAGAAGTAGTCTTCCAGCGGACGCTTGTTGATCAGGATCTGGCCGCTGCCCGGACGGACCCGCACCCGCGCGACCGACGACTTGCGACGCCCTGTGCCCAACGCGTCCCCGTTAATCTTGTCTTTCTTGACTGCTACCATAGGTCTCGGCGTTCCCGCGCGAATAGGGTCTACTGGTTCTGGAACCGATTGCCCAACTCGATAGGCTGCGGCTGTTGGGCCTGATGATCATGGGACGGGCCGACGTAGATCTTGAGCTTGGACAGCATCTTCCGCGCCAGCTTGTTCTTGGGCAGCATGCGGCGCACCGCGTCTCGCAGCAACGCCTCCGGCTCGCGGCCGTGCCGCTGCGCGGCGGTCTCCGATCGCAACCCCGGATAGCCGGTGTACCATGTGTACACCTTGTTCGCCCATTTGCTGCCCGTCAGGACGATCTTCTCCACGTTGGTTACGATCACGAAATCGCCGGTGTCCACGTGCGGCGTGTAGGTCGGCCGATGCTTGCCCATCAGGATCATCGCGATGTCCGAGGCCAGGCGGCCCAACACCTTCCCGTCGGCGTCCACCACCCACCACTTCTGCTCGACTTCGCCCGGTTTGGCCATGTATGTCTTCGTGCCAACCAACGCCTAATCCTCCCGGTTCAAGGCCAAGCCGCGACCGACAGCAACCCACGCGGGTGGCCGCGTCAGAGACCACGGTGCCGCACTCGGCCCGACCATCCCCCCCGACATGCCGCGGCGCACCTGCGCCCGACCCTCGCCAATTCAGGTGCTAAAAGGCGTGATTCTACTGGGTTCCCGCACCCTACACAAGGGCCAGGAGGTCGCGACGCGACCGCGTGGAACCGCTCCGGTACGCCCGGGCACGACACCCGATCCGACCACCCGGCCGCCCGCCCACGCGCCACGCCGCGGATGAACGTCCGACCACCCACGCTGGCAGTCGGGCGGAGGCCAATATATCATCGAGCGTTCGCTCTCGGTGCGCGCGCAGCGCGCTCGAGGCCCGGTTGAGGGGCCCGCTATGCCCGGACACCCCCCACGAACATCATGCGCGTCATGCCCGACCCGCGAAACCCCGACGAGACTTGGCTGTCATGAAGATCGCAGTCCTCAAAGAAACATATCCCGGTGAACAGCGCGTCGCGCTCGCGCCGGCCAACATCCCGGCGCTGGCCAAGGCCGGTCTCGAGGTCCTGGTCGAGAGCGGCGCCGGTCAATGGGCCAGCTTCGCCGACGACCAGTACGTCGGCAAAGGGGCGCGCATCGTCACGGACCGCAGCGAGCTGTTCGGAGCCGATCTCCTGCTCCAGGTACGCACCTACGGCGCCAACCGCCAGGCGGGCCGGGCGGACCTGCAACACCTGACGCCCCAGTCCGTGCTGATCGGGACCTGCGACCCGCTGGGCGCACCGGAGGCGGTCCGCGAGATCGCCCAGACCGGGGCCAGCCTGTTTGCCCTCGAGCTGATCCCGCGCATCACCCGTGCCCAGTCCATGGACGTGCTGTCCTCGCAGGCCACGATCGCCGGATATCGGGCCGTGCTGCTCGCGGCCCTGGAACTCCCCAAGATGTTCCCCATGCTGATGACGGCCGCCGGCACGGTCGCCGCGGCACGCGTGTTCGTCATCGGCGCGGGCGTGGCCGGCCTGCAAGCGATCGCGACCGCCCGACGGTTGGGTGCGGTCGTCCAGGCGTACGACGTGCGCGCGGCCACGCGCGAGCAGGTCGAGAGCCTGGGAGGCAAGTTCGTCGAGCTGAAACTCGAGGCGAGCCAGGCGGAAGACCAAGGCGGCTACGCCCGGGCGCTGGGCGAAGACTTCTATCGCCGCCAACGCGAACTGCTCTCCAACGTCGTGGCACAAAGCGACGTCGTCATCACCACCGCCGCCATTCCCGGACAGCCGTCCCCACGCCTGGTCACCGTCGATGCGGTGCAACGCATGGCGGCCGGCAGCGTGATCGTCGATCTGGCCGCCGAACGGGGCGGCAACTGCGAGTTGAGCCAGCCGGATCAGCGAACCGTCCAGCACGGCGTCGTGATCCTGGGGCCCACCAACCTCCCTTCCGAGGTGCCCTGTCACGCCAGCCAGATGTTCTCGAACAACGTCACCAAGTTCGTGCTCAACATGGTCGCCGACGGCAAGCTGACCTGGGATATGGAAGACCAGATCGTACGCGACACGCTGGCCTGCCACCGCGGCGAAGTCACCGCACCACGCATCCGGGAACTGCTCGACGGCCGGCAGTGATCGGCGGCATGGGGCCCGGGTTCTCGGCTCGGTGCGCGCAGGCCGCGCCCACCGGCCCGCCCCTACGCCGGTTCTCCCAGCGACCGCCACAAGGCCAGGATGTTTTCCACGCCCTGGACCGGCGCCTGGCAGGTTGATCCCTCGCACAGGTAGACGGCCGGCGGCCCTGGCGAGGTGGTTTTGTCTGCGAACAGCGGATCGAGCGCGGTCGATCGCGGGCCCTCAGGATCGGCCCCGCGGCAGGCGATGGTGCGGCGTGGAATCATCGTCTGGTGGAAGGCCGAGAGGATCCGCTGCACGGCAGGGTCCGCCCGGTCACCGGCCACGACGACCTCCCAGGTCGGGCCACGCCACAGGTCTGCGGCCACGAGCATCTGGCTTACCGCCTCCGGGGCCGCCTGCATGGCCTGCGATGCGGACTCGATGGTACCCAACGCGACATCGGCCCAGGCCGGCCGGAGCGTCAGCTTCGCCAGACGGATCAGGGCGACGGCCATCATCGCGTTGCTGCCCGGCACGCTGCTGTCGAACACCTCCTTGGTTCGGGCGATGGTCGATTCCTGATCGTCGGCCGTGAAGTAGAAGCCGCCGGCAATCGGATCGCGGAAGTGCCGCATCACGAGTTGCGTCAAGCGGACCGCCTCATCGATCCAGGTCTCCGAGAAATCCGCCTCGTAGAGCGTCACGAGCGCATGGATCAGGTAGGCGTAGTCGTCCAGGAAGGCGTCGATCTTCGCCTGGCCCTGCCGCCAGCAGTGCAGCAGCCTGCCGTCCGGCCGGCGCAGCGCCGCCAGGAGGAACTCGGCGGCGCGCCGGGCCGCCGCCAGGTAATCCGGCCGGTCCAGGATGCCCGCGCCGCGCGCCAGCGCCTGGATCATCAGCGCGTTCCAACTCGCGAGGATCTTGTCGTCCTTTCCGGGCCGTACGCGCTGTGCGCGCGCCTGCAGCAGTGCAGCACGCGCCGCGGCCATTTCCGCGTCCAGTTGCGCCGGGCCACACTCGAGCATCTCGGCACATTGCTCGATCGGCTGGGGCAGGTGCAGGATGTTCCGCCCTGCGAAATTGCCCTCGGGCGTCACGTCGTATACCCGGCAGAAGCGCGGCGCGGCGTCCGCCCCGAGAACCGCCCGCACTTCGTCGGCGGTCCACAGGTAGAACTTGCCCTCTTCGCCCTCGCTGTCCGCGTCTTCCGCGCTGTGGAATCCGCCGGCCGGGTCCAGCATGTCACGCAATACATAGTCAAGCGTGTCGCCGGCCACACGCGCGTAGTGCGCGTTGCCGGTGGCCAGGAAACCGTCCAGGTATGCCTCTGCCAGGAGCGCGTTGTCGTAGAGCATCTTCTCGAAATGGGGCACCAGCCAGCGGTCGTCGACCGAATAGCGCGCGAACCCGCCGCCCAGCTGGTCGTAGATGCCGCCGGCCGCCATCTTGTCGAGCGTGAGCGTTACCATGTGCAGAGTGCGCGGATCGCGGTCCCGATGCCAGGCGCGCAGCAACACCTGCAGATCGATCGGGCGCGGGAACTTCGGGGCAGGCCCAAACCCGCCATGCTGCCCGTCGAACGATCTGGACCACCGCTCCACCGCCATCGGCAGCAGATCGAGCGACCCACTGCCGGCCGACGCAGCGCCCCGCGCGCTGTCACGCAACAGCTCGGTCAGCCGGGCCGCCTGTTCCTCGGCCTGGCCGCGGCGGGTGACCCAGGCATCGGCGACGGCCAACAGCACCTGGTCAAAGCCGGGCATGCCGCCCCGGGCGGTCGGCGGCCAATAGGTCCCGCCGTAAAACGGCTGGAGCTGGGGCGTCAAGAACACCGACAGCGGCCAGCCGCCGTGCGCGCCCATCGCCTGCACCGCCTGCATGTAAATCTGGTCCAGGTCCGGACGCTCCTCCCGATCGACTTTCACGCACACGAAGTGCTGATTCATCAGCGCCGCGATCTCCCGGTTCTCGAAACTCTCGTGCGCCATCACGTGACACCAGTGACAGGCCGAGTAGCCGATCGAGAGGAAGATCGGCTTGTCTTCCCGCCGCGCACGCTCGATCGCCGCGGGACCCCACGGATGCCAGTCGACCGGATGGTCCTTGTGCTGCAGCAGGTAGGGGCTCGACTCGCCGGAAAGCTGGTTCATGGTCACTCGGCCGCTGGCGTCGGTGCGGGAAACTTGCCGGTCGCCACGTCGCCGCAGTAATCCTGCACCGCGCGGCGGATGACCGTGCGCAGGTCGGCGTACTGCCGCACGAAACTCGGGACGTGACCGCCCGTAAGCCCCAGCAGGTCGTGCAGCACGAGCACCTGGCCGTCACACTGCCCACCCGCTCCGATGCCGATCGTGGGGATGCGCAAGGTCTCGGTGAGCCGCGCCGCGATCGGCGGCGGGATGCATTCCAACACGATCCCAAACGCCCCGGCTTGTTCCGCGGCGCGCGCGTCCGAGAGCAAACGCTCTTCGTCCCGCTGCACCTTGTATCCACCCATCTGGTGCACCGTCTGCGGGCACAGCCCCACATGCCCCATGACGGGGATGCCGGCCGCCACCAGCGCAGCGATCGTCTCGGCCTGCTCGACGCCTCCCTCGAGCTTCACCGCCTGGCAGCGCGTCTCCTTGAGGATCCGTGCGGCGTTGGCCACCGCCGCCGCCGTGCCCACATGGAATGTCGGGAACGGCAGGTCCACGATCACCAGCGCCCGCTGCACCGCGCGGCCCACCATCTCCGCGTGGTAGATCATCTCGTCGAGCGTCACATGGAGCGTGTTCTCATGGCCCTGCACCACCATCGACAGGCTGTCCCCCACCAGGACCGCATCCACGCCGGCTTCGTCCAACAACGCGGCAAACGGGAAATCGTAGGCCGTGAGCATGCTGATCCGGCGACCCTTGCCTTTGAGCGCGGTGAAGCGGGGGACCGTCATGCGGGAAGGTGGGTCTGCCATGCGATCGTCTTCTCCGGCGGTAAGATGCGGGAGTTGCTCACCGCATTGTGACGGTCCAGCCGCCGGCTGGCAACCTGCCGGCCGTCGAATGCGAGCCGGGGCCGGCGCAACCGTCCCGTGCCCGCAGGGGCCGCCAGAGATTGGATTTTCTGCCGGTCAAGCGGTATTTTGGAAGAACACTCGATGGCAGGGTCGACCTCTGACGCAGCGGCACCGCCGGCGCCGCCGGATACGGTCGGCCCGGCACAAGGAGCGGTCTTCCATGCGTGCAAGCTATCTGATCCTGGCAGGGCTGTCCTCGTGGGCGGCGCTGGCGGCTACCGCCGACGCCCAGGGACGCGGCGGACGGGCCGCGGAAACCGCCACACTCCACGATGAAGTAACCGTCATGAGGGTGCTGCCGCGGGCGTTGCAGGTCATGACCGCGGACCAACAACAGTGGCTGGTGTCGGTGCCGACACGCGCCGAAGATGTCGTGTTCCAGGGCGGCGCCACCTTGCAGTTCCTCCAGCCGGGCATGACCGTGCGATTCCACACGACGTTCCAGAAAACCGACAGGCGGCGCAAAGAATACCAGGCGACGCGCCCGGTCACCAAGTTGGAGATCATCTCGATCACGGAAGCCAGCCCGCCCGGCCTGTATCCCGATGACGCCATGGCCGACGCCGACCGGGACCCGGAGCGAGAAGAAGCAGGCAATGTCATCGACGGACATGGCAAGGACAAGGGGGTAAGAAAGGCGGCCGGGAAAAAGGAAGGCGTCCACGCGGCGGGAGAGGACATTGCATGTCTCGTGATCGGCGTCCTCCGCGAATATAAGAACAACAAGATCAAAGTGATGGCCGGACAGTTTCCAGTCATTGCCGAACTGCCGGAGACTGCGGAGGTGTCGGTGGATGTCCGCCATGCCCTGTGGGTCCGGCCCGGTGACAAAATCGAGCTGTCCGCCCGTTACTTTCCGGCGATGCGCGGCCGGGCGGAAGGACAGCGGATGATCATCACAGCCGCCGTGCCGCTCACCCCGGACGACTCGGTGGCGAAAGGGCACCGTCGCGGTCATAACAAGACCGATGACGACGACGACGATGATGCGCGACATGCCCCCACGCGCAAAGAACCCGAATGACCGACGGGCACTGCGGCGTCTCGTGCATCGCATGACTCCCTTAGCCGACCTGGGAGTGGGAGCCTCTACGGGGACTGCGGTTCCGGGCCTTCAACGGCGCTGAACCGCCCCGGCCGCCTTCGGGTCGGCCTCGGCCGCCTTGCCGGCCAGCCGGTCGGCCTTCTCCGCGTTGCCCAGCTGGCGGTGCATCTCCGCCAGGTTCTGGTATGGGACGGACAGCGTCGATTTCTCGATCGCACCCTCCCGCACCGCCTGGGCGATCAGCTCCGCGCCTTCCTCGGTGACCGAGATGGCTGTCGTGCGGCGGCCCGCTTCCCAGAGCGAGATCCCGACACTCACCAGCTGCTCGCCCATCAGCCCTCGCTCGTCCAGCAGGCTGTCCGGGAACATGGTTCGCAACTGAGGTAAGGCCCGGTCGTACCACCGCACCGCTGTCGCATCGTCGTGCTGATCGATCGCGTGGATCGACCCGATCAGGAACCGCGTCTGTGCCAGTTGATGCGCGGCGGCCGGCGACTCGGTACGCTGCTTGACACTCGAGGCCAGCAGCGCTTCCGCATTGTTGGCGTACTGCAAGGCGGCTGCGGGGTCGCCCTTGCGATGGGCCACCTGGGCCGCGTACCGGAGCGCCGTGCCCAACTGCCACTCGATCGCCGCCTGGTAATCGTCATCCTCGGCGGCGGTGAGCAAGTCGCGGCCGAGCTCGATCGCGGCCTCGGCGATCTGGTCCGGCGTTCCCTGGCCGTCCAACACCAAGAGGCAATGCAGCGATGTGCTGTAGACGCTCAACAGCGCGCGGCGCGATCCGCCGTCCTGCTCGATGTACTCGTTGGCCGCCTTCTCCGCCGTCACGAGCCACTGCGGGATCACCGTGTGTTTCTGCTTCCAAGGACCATAGGCCAGGATCTCGGAAAGCGACAGCTCCGCCTCGATCAGCAGCTGCCGCATCGGCCCGCGCAGCTCCCCCGCGCCGCGGTTGACTTGGGCCGCCGCCAGCTTGATCGCCGCCACCGTCTCGTCCATCGCCTGCCGATAGTTGCGCGGCGCCGTCGTGGCCAGCAGGCGACCCAGGATGAACCGGGCACGCGCCTCGTCCGCGGGCGACAGGTCGGGCTCCCGCAGCACGCCGCGCGTCGCGTCCAGCGCCGCGTGCGACTGACCTAACTGACGCTGGGCGTCCGCCAACGTCAGCCGATACTCGACGGACTCCAGATCCAGCTTCACCGCCTTCTGCGCTGCTGCCAACGCGGACGACGGCCGACCACATTCCAGCTCCAGACGCGCCGCCATGCCGAACGCCACCGGGTCCTCAGGGTCCAAACGCCCGGCGGTCTCCAGATCCGCCAGCCGCCGCCCATAGTCGTCCGCCGGCAATTGCTGAGCACGCAACACGAACGGCTCCGCACTGATCGTCTCCAGAATCACATGCTCGACAGCTGCCTCCTGCGCGTCGCGCACACCGTCCGCATACGCGAACATCAGGCCCCGCTCCGGATAGACCTCGCCTAACGGTCGATCCTGATCGTCACGAACCACAACCGAATGAAGATCAGACAGACCCAGTTCCTGGGCGACCTCCCCACGTGCACTCGGACCCGCCAGGTGGATCACGATCGAACTGACCACGCCCTCGTCCAGCGTCACGCGAACCTGCGGAAAAGGACCGATCGCGAAAGTCAACACCTCGGCGCCGTCCTGCTCCTGGCTGTCGATCGGCTCGCCCAGTTTCTCCAGCACCGATTCCCGGGCGGTCTCGCCGGGTGTCACATCCTTGAAGTTCGCCGGCTTGATCGCGGTCAGATCGGCCGAAAGCCGCGCGCGAGGATCCATCAACACGTTGATCTCCGGAGCCAGCTTCACGGACGGACCTGTGAACTCCGGGCCGGACGGCGTCGCCGGCGCCGCCTGCGGCGGCGTGATCGGCAGGAGCTCGACCGGTGAAAGCAACGCCTGCGGTTCCTCCGGTGATGCCTCCGTCGGCTCGTCTTCACCGCCCAAGATCGCTGAGGAGGGCGCCACGAGACACCACGCCGCCGCCAACGCCCACACCAGACTCAAGCGCGTGATGAAACCTTGAGGACCTGACAGGTCGCAACGCATGGCGTGTTCCTCCTGAACACCAGCACGAATCGACACCCGCTCGATTCGCTCGCACGTCGGAGCATTGGGGGCGACATCTTAGTTCCCTCGTCTCGATGCGCCTATACGAATTGCCGTTTGCCTGCCTTGCCGTATTTCTCCCTGCAGCGCAAGTCCTTCAGTCTGTTTCCTCGCCGTGCGTTACCTGCCTACGACGGGTTGCCCGCCTTGCGAGCGACCACGATCAGGTCGGTGCTAGTATCGCGACTGTAGGGTTCGCGATGGTAGTTGCCATACGCTTCGGTCGTGTCAGCTCCCGCGTCTTGGGCCCACTGTTGAACGGCCGCGGCTTCCAGGCCGAGAAACGTAGCGGAATCGGCGCGCCAGGCGTGTGGATCGCCCAGGGACGAGACGACGAGATCGACGTAGCCGATCGGGCCATGGCGGTGAACGCCTTTGACGATGAGCACGGGGATCTGGTCCACGCGCGTCCGCACGCATTTCTGCCACAAGCAGGGTCCGTCGGCCAGTCGCCACAGGTTCAGGGCCTGCAGCACGACCGCGCCGCCCGGTCGGACGGCCTGCACCATCTGCTGCACGGCGGCGCGGGCCGTGGCCGGATCGGGCGCCAACGCCAGCGAGTTGCCGACACACACGACGACGTCAAACAGTCCGGCCGCGTCGAGCGGTTCGGAGTATCCCCGCCGCACCCACCGCAGGCCTGCGGACTCGCCGAAGCGTCGGCGGGCGCGGGCCACCATCGAATCGCTGATGTCCGCCCCTTCGACACGGAGGCCCCAGGAATGGAACAGCGCCGCGTGGTGGCCCGTCCCGCAGGCGGCGTCCAGGACGCACTTGGCGCCGACCGACTCGAACAACTGGCGATAGAAGGGTGTTTCGTGTGTGAGACGTTTCGGCCAGTCGATCATCGCTTCGTAGCAGTCGGAGAGGTCTTCGAAGAGTGAGGTATTCATGGCGGATCAGGCTCCTGAGGGTGGACAGGGTTCCCGGCAAGGAGAGGAATTGTACCCAGCAGCTCGTGGAGGGCACCTCGCGCGCGGTCCGGATCGCCGTCCTGGAGGGTGTGCAGCGCCTGGACCAGGAGCTCCTGATGCCGGGCGAGGAACGGGACCGCGGCGCCGGGGTCTGGAGCGCGAGGCACTAGGCGACGGGCCACCACGCGCAGCAGTCCGGACAAGCCGGTGGCACGGATCGCGCTGGTGGCTACGCCTGTCGGGCGGTCGGGCGGGATCGCCTGGACCAGATCGCACTTGTTGTGCACGATGACCGGCGCGTGCGGCGATGCCCGCACCCACTGTTGGTCGTCATCCGACCAGGGCGTCGAGGCGTCGGCGACGACCAGCACCAGATCGGCCGCGGCGACCTGACGGGTGGCGCGGGCGAGCCCGTCCGACTCCCAGGGGTCGGCTGCGAGGCGCGAGCCCGCCGTGTCCGCCAGTTCGACGGGCCAACCGGCGATGGACGTCAGCGCGGTCAGCACGTCCCGCGTCGTGCCGGGGGCGTGGTCGACGAGCGACCGTTGATAGCCCAGAATTGCGTTGAGCAGGCTGCTCTTGCCCACGTTCGACTGGCCCACCAGCACGACCTGCCAGGGCGCGGTCAGGTGCAGGCCGAACCGCGACCAGGACTCCACCGCCGCGAGTTCTTTCTGAGCGGCCGCCGAGCGGCCCGCTGCGATCAGCTGAATCGCCATCACGACCGACCTGGAGAACGCCCCACGGTACTGGTCCAACAGGACGGCCGCCGAGCGGAGCGTCCGGGCCCGCGCGAGCTCCAGCCGCGCTTCGGCGATCAGCCGGTCGGGCGCCTGGCCGAGCAGCCAGTCGGCCTCCGACAGCACTTCGCATCCGGCCGCGGTGAGGGTGCCCAGCACATGTTCCACCGCGGCCGAACCGCCGTGGCAGTGGATTTCCAGTCGGTCGGCGCCGCGTCGACACACCACCAGCTCTTCCCCAGGCTGCTGTGACGCGGTCTGGTCAGGGCCCGGCGCGCGCCAGTGCCCGAACACGATGCGATGACAGGGAAACCGACCGAGCGGTCGGCCGGCGCGCGGCTGGAACAGGCGCTCCACGACCGACAGCGCGTCGCGGCCGGCCACCGCCACCGTGGCGATCGCGCCGCGCCCGGGCGGGGTGAGTAAGGCCGCGCGGCATTGACGCGCCCGCCCGGGCGGGGAGTCGGCGATGGGCGACCGGTCGCTCATGTCCTCAGATCCCCTCGCCCGCAGGGCCCGACAGGCAGCGATAGCCCGTCAACGCCACGCCCCGCAAGACCAGATTCGGGTCGAATTTCATCTCCCGATCGATCAGACGCGCCAGATGGATCCCGTCGCCGCCCGTACAGAACACGCTCGGTACGTCCGGCACCGCGGCGCTCATTTGCAGGATCAACTCGCGCACCGCGCCCACGCAGCCCCACACGATCCCGCTCCGCATCGCGTCCTGAGTCGACTTGCCGATGACCGCCGGAACGCTGGACAAATCCAGGTTCTCCAACCGCGGCAATGCATCGGTCGCATCCGCCAGCGCGCGCGCGGCGGTCTGGATCCCGGGCAGGATCGCGCCGCCCCGGAAGACCCCGTCGCTGGTGATCAGGTCCACCGTCACGGCCGTTCCGGCGTCCACCAGGACCGCGCTCCGCTTGGGAATCCGCAAGGCGTTGACCGCCACGGCGGCGGCCAGGCGGTCGGTCCCCACCCGGTGTGCAGCACGCACATCGATCTCCAGCGGGAACTGGTCGTGCCGCAACAACAGGTAGGTATCCTGCGGCCGGTGGGAACGGATCCAGCCGGCCAACCGGGTCTCGATCGCGCGGTTGACGCTCACGGTGAACCACCGCAAGGGCGGCTCGGCCAACTGCATTAGCAAGGCCTCCAGGCGCACGGGAGGGCGGCCCGTGTCATTCCACGACTGGATCTCCTTCACACTGACCACCGTCGGGTAGACGCCGTCCAGCTGCAGGTCCAGGCGATCGGGGGCTCGGTCCGCATCGGTCGACACGACGAAGCGGCCCAGCTTGATGGCGCTGTTGCCTACGTCGGCCACCATCATGTCACAGGGCTGTCGCGCATTCATATTCGGTTGAGTTGTCTCAAGAGGTGACGCCGGCGCGGTCGTGCGTGCCGGCCAACTGCCGCGCAATGGCCTGGATTAGCCGGTTCAGGCCCTGACCGGTCACCGCGGAAATCATCAAGAGGTCGCCGCCCGCCACCACGCGGGCCAGTCGGTCGCGCACGTCGGCTGCCCCCGGGAGCTCCGCCTTGGACACCGCGACAATCTCCGGGCGTTCCCCCAGGCTCGCCTTGTACTGGACCAGCTCGTGGCGGATGGCGTGGTAGTTGGCCACCGGGTCGGTGCCATCCAGGGGCGCCGGTTCGATCAGATGCACCAGGATCCCCGCCCGCTCGACATGGCGCAGGAACTCGTGTCCCAAGCCGGCCCCGGCGTGGGCGCCTTCGATCAGGCCCGGGATGTCGGCCAGCACGAAGGACCGGTCGGCGTCGATCTGTACGCGGCCCAGATGTGGGATCCGGGTCGTGAACGGATAGTCCGCGATCTCCGGACGCGCGCAGGACAAGCGGCTCAGAAGCGTGCTTTTGCCCGCGTTGGGCTTGCCGACCAGCCCCACGTCGGCGATCACTTTCAACTCGAGCGTCAGCACCCGGCGCTCGCCGTCCTCGCCGGGCGTGCACCGGCGTGGCGCTCGGTTCGTCGCCGACTTGAAGTGGGTGTTCCCCTTGCCTCCCTTTCCGCCGCGGGCGGCCACGAACTGGTCGCCGGGCAGCACCAGGTCCTTGATCACAAACTGGCGCTCGACATCCCACACGACGGTGCCGGGCGGCACCTCGATCCGCAAGTCGCGGCCGCGCCGCCCGTGCCGGTTCGCACCGCTCCCATGCCTGCCGGCCTCTGCCCGCCACACCTTTCGATGGGCCAGTGCCGAGAGGCTATCCACGCCTTCGGCTGCCAGGATCAGCACACTGCCGCCATGGCCGCCGTCGCCGCCGTCCGGCCCGCCACGCGGAATGTACCGCTCGCGACGAAAGCTGCAGCAGCCGTCACCGCCATGGCCGGCCATCACTTCGATCTGGACGCGATCGACAAACATGCGTGCGCACCCACCCAAGAAGCACGAAAGGGACATTCCGCACAGGAATGTCCCTGAATGCTACAACCCGACCCTGGCCTTGCGAAGCCGTTTGAGCAGCCGGCGCGGGGGTCAGTTGGCCACCACGTTGACGCGCCGCCCGCGCCGGTCGAACATCACCACGCCGTCGGTCAGGGCGAAGAGCGTGTAGTCTTTGCCCTGCCCCACATTGGCCCCCGCGTGGAATTTCGTCCCCAGCTGGCGGACCAGGATGCTGCCGGCCTGCACCCGCTGGCCCCCATACCGCTTGACGCCGCGCCGCTGACCGTTGGAATCGCGGCCGTTGCGGCTGGACCCCTGCCCTTTCTTGTGTGCCATATCCGTCGATCCTCGCTCCGACTCGTGGTTGTCCCAGGCGGAAACCCTAACTTTTAGCGATAGACCCACTGATAATCAACCCGCTCCGGCAGTTCAAACGCGTCCAGGATCCGCTTCTGCCGCGCCGCGTCCGGGTCGTAAGGCACGCCGAAATGGATTTCATCCTCCGTTTCGCGGATGGTATCGCCCGGCCGCCAGAAATACAGCTGCAGAGTCTTGGAGAGAATCGTCCGGCCCGTGCCCGGCGGGTCGCCCGGTTGGAAACCGTTCGGCCCCTCCTCGGGCTGGTACGCATTGGTCAAACCCTTGACGAACACCGAAAAATACTTCACACGCGGGTCAATGTCCTCCCAGGTTGCCAGACCCCAGACCTCGTGCGGATTGTCGGCCGTCGAGAGCGCGATCGGCTGGCGACTGATCTCCACCGTGTTGAGCAACTCCCGGCCCTGCATCTCCCGTTGCTCGATCAGCCGCTTGGCGGCGGGAATCACCCGATCCTGATAGGCTTTGCCCAGCTCGTGGCTGGAGAGCACGAACAGCGGGAAGAACGGCCAACCTTCCTGCGCCACATGCCGGGCATCATAGAGGTCGTGCCCCCAGGTGTCCTTCGACGCTTCCGGGGTCATGTCCTGGCCCAGGTAGCGGACGCGGTACACCAGATACCAGATGACTTTCTTCTGCATTTTGCCGGTCGACTGCGGCACGTCGACAGTGATCATCCGCATCGGCTTGAACGCGAACTCCAGGCTCCATACCTGGCGACGCAGCACCGCCAGATGGGCGCGTTCGAAGACGGTCCGCGACTTGGCCTCGAAGTTCGGCTGCCAACTCATGTCCGGAATGCCCTGGACGATCTCGGCCAGCGCCAGCGGGCCCGAATAAGTGTCCTGGTATTGCGGAGTCGGTGGAATGACCGTCAATACGCCGGGCGCCAACGCCCGGTCTTGAGCCGAGACCGCCGTGGCCACACACGCCAAGAGTCCCGCCCCAAACACACACCAAACCCGTCGCCAAACCATATCCAGGTCCTGACTCTCAGCTCTGAGGGAGGATGACCATCGGTGAAGACCACCACGCGCATGGACTGGACCTTCAGTATAGTTACCCAGATTCCCCAGAATCAAGCATTGGCTGGTGGTACAATGCTCCCCGGGGCCAGTGGTCGTCAGACTATTCCGCACATCCGGATCAGGTCCATCCCGGCCTCGGGGCGGCTCACCGCGTGCGGGATGGGCCGGCGGTTGGCGTTTTGGCGGCGGCATCCGTGATGCGTCCGGCGGTCTTCCCCACCAGCCGCAGCGAGCTGACCAGCGACTGATCGACCGCCGCGAAGCGCTCGGCCAGCGCCGACTCGCAGGTGAACACGCAGGCGAGGCGGCGACCGGTATCGTCGCTCACGTGGTAGTAGATCCACGCGATGGCCAGCCCGTTGGTCTGCCCCGTCGTCTCGACACGCATGACGTGTAGGCCGGTGTCCGTGATCGATTCTGAGGCTGTGATGAACTCACCGAAATGCTTGTCCAGGGCCCGCTGCACGTCTTGCTGAAAATCGACAATCGTGAAGGTCTCGCCCTCCTCCAACGGCGGCAAGGCCGAGATATTGACCTGGGCAATCAGATCGCCGCGTTCCACCATCCGTAAGACGCTGACGTCCGGGCGTTCGATCAGCACGTGCCAGCGCCGGTCCGCCAGCAATTCGAACCCACCGGTCGGCGAACGGAACTCCAGCAACTGGGACGCCGGGTCGGCCGTCAGTGGGAGGTCCGCCAGGATATCCGCGTGCAGCGCCGGCACCTGGGACCGGGGCTGGACCGTGAGCTGAACGCGTGCGGTCGCTTCCAGCCCGGGGTGGGCATGGCCCACCGCCCGCTTTTCGCGCAGCGACATGGCGTACCAGGTGATCCGTTTGAGCTGCGTGTCGAAGCCGAGCTTGGCGGCCAGCGTCATCTCGCTCGCCACGCCGTCGACCGATCCACTGATCGTGCCCTGGACGTGCACGGTGGCCAGGTGCTTCTCGACCCGGTCCAATTTGCACGCGATCGAACTCGTATGGACGGCATCCAGGCCCAGCAGCGGTGCCAGCCAATCGGTCTGGAGCGACCAGGTTTCGCCCACCCCGACCGGCCGCCCGGGCAACAGCACATCGATCAGTGCGCTGTTGGCCGGCACGTCGATCAAGTCCAGCTCGTCATGGTCTAACGGGCCCAGTGGCGAGTAGAGGATCACGTCGTGCGGGCCGGGGGCCGAGACGGCCACGATTCGTCGGTCCTCGCGGAGACGCGGTTGGAGCGCCCCCTGGCGGTATTCGATCGTCGCCTGGGCCGACTCGTAGTGCCGCACGGTGCTCGATGCGGCCCGCCCGGCGGCGTCCATCTGCAGCGTCTTCTCGTCATAGGCCAACTGGGCCTTGACCTTGACGGGCGATTTCGCCGGGTTCTCACCGTCCGCCTTGAGCGTCAATTCGCCGTCAAGTTCGAATTGGACCCGGACATGACACAGCTCGCCCACCACTCGCTTCGGGGTGAGGTCGCTTTTGGCGGCAGGTGACCCCGCTAAAGCGGGGTTGACTTGCGCCTGTAAGAGGCATAGTGGTGCTGTTATAATGAGACAGAAGCGGACAATCCGCGGGACGGGCAGGTCGTGTATTGGCAGCATGGAAGCATCCAAGAATCGGGCCGCGAAACCGAATTGCTGCGGCGTCAATGAGTAATCGGCAGCAGGTCGGCCAGTTTTACGGTACGGCCGGCGCTGCGGGCGGTCGTGCGGCGCGGCCTGGTGGCGCACGGTGCCAATGACCGGGTATCGCCGGTGCCGCATTCGGTAGATCGTCCGATCGTGGGCCGGGTGTGCAGTCGAAAATCGGATGGTTGTGCCGGGCAGTGGGCGGCGTATCGGCCATGTGCGGGCACGCGGGTCGGCTTCTCGGGGGGGGTGACGTTTGTGGGAGGGTCGGCGCGGGGTTGGCGGGGCCCGGCGGCGGCGTCCGGCAACCAGGCAGCCGGCGTGTGTTGTGTTGAAAGCCTTGGCGGGGTAGTGGGTTGCGCGGGCGGTTGGCGATTCGGCGGGAACCCGCGCGAACTTTTGCGAGACAGAGTGCGACCTAATGGAGTATAACAATGGGCCGCACGGTCGGCGGAGTCGGGGGGGCACGGTCGAGCGTTCGATCGGTGGTGTCCGGTAGTCACCCGGCGGTGCGCGAGGAGAACCAAGCATATCGCGTGAGCGTAATCGAAAATTGGCCGCGGCTCATTTGGGCATGAGCGGCGCGGCGCGGGAGCGCCCCGGGACGGGACGCGTTTCCCAAGTGGAGGGGGTCTCGATGGGCGATGGGAGTCGCAGGGAACACCGGGGAGATCCATCCAGTGAGAAGAGGATTGCCATGCATTCCGATTATCACATCCCGGCGATACGTGAGCTGCGAGACCAGCAGGTTCGTTACGTACGGCGCGACAAGAAGCTGGAGCAACTGGATCGCGCCGAGAAGTTGATTCAGGAGATCGACCTCGAACGGACCTATTCCTATGCGTATCTCTGTTTCCGCATCACGACGTTCCGGCCCGAGGCGTCGCCCGACGTGACGATGTCGGGCAGCGAGGCGCTGCAGGACCTGTTGCTGTTTGTGGAGGATCTGTCGGACGCCGCCAACATCGCGGTGGAGGAGGTGAAGGAGCCTGTCTACACGGTTGAGCAGTTGAGCAAGAGCTTCAACGTGTCGACCAAGACGATCTCGCGTTGGCGCCGCCAGGGCCTGGTGAGCCGCAAGTTCCTGTTTCAGGGCCGCAAGCGGGTCGGGTTTCTCAGCAGCAGCGTGCAGCGGTTTGTGGCGAGCAATCCGGAGCGGATCCAGCGCGGCAGTCGATTCAGCCAGCTGACCGAGTCCGAGCGCTCGTCGATCATCGATCGGGCGCGGCGGATGGCGATGATGGGTGGCGGACCTGCGGAGGTGACGCGTCGCATCGCCAAGCACATGAACCGCAGTGTCGAGACGATTCGCTACACGCTCAAGCAGTTCGACCAGAAGTACCCCGCGATGGCGATCTTCCCGGATCATACGGGGCCGCTGAGCAAGGACGCCAAGAACAAGATCTACCAACAGTACCGGCGCGGTACGAGCGTCGAGGTGCTGGCCAAGCGGTACGGGCGGACGAAGACCAGCATTTACCGCATCGTCAACGAGATGCGGGCCCGGGCGATCCTCGAACTCCCGCTGGACTACATGTACAACAAGGACTTCGATCGTCCCGCGCTGGAGAAGACGATTCTCGGGCCGCTGCCGGCGTCGACCGAGCTGCGCAGGAAGGCGCGGGTGCCCGCCGGATTGCCCCGCTACCTGGCGTCGCTCTACGAAGTCCCCCTGCTGACGCGCGAGCAGGAACAACACCTGTTCCGCAAGTTCAACTTCTTCAAGCACCGCGCCAGCCAGCTCCGTGCACAGCTCGATCCGGCGCGGGCCCGCAGCAGCCTGATGGACCGCATCGAGGACCTGTACAACGAAGCCGTGCAGACCAAGAACCAGATCGTCCAGGCGAATCTGCGGCTCGTGGTGTCGATCGCCAAGCGGCATGTGAGCAACGCCGACGATTTCTTCGGCCTGGTGAGCGACGGGAACATGTCCTTGATCCGGGCGGTCGAGAAATTCGACTACGCGCGCGGCAACAAGTTCAGCACCTACGCCAGCTGGGCCATCATGAAGAACTTCGCCCGGACCATCCCGGACGAGTTCAAGCACCGGGACCGGTTCCGAACCAGCCACGACGAGATGTTCACGGCCCGCGAGGACGAACGGTCGGACCGGTACGAACAGGAGAGCGCCCAGCATCTGCGGCAGCGGCAGATCGGCCGCATCCTGTCCCGGCTTGACGAGCGTGAGCAGAAAATTATCATTAGTCGCTTCGGCCTCGATCACCGGCAGGAACCGCTGACGCTCAAGGAAGTCGGCCACGAAATGGGCGTCACCAAGGAACGCGTGCGGCAGATCGAGGCGCGCGCGCTCAACAAGCTGCGGCTGGCCGCACAAGAGGAGCGCATTGAGCTGCCCGATTAGATGCAGACGCCGATCGGGCAGCCCGGCCACAGTGGGATCTTATCGGAGGTGCCCCCAGACAGGGGATCTTACTCGTAGGGAGGTGCTCTTTCGCACTCCGCGGTGGCGGCCGCCCGCACTAGGCTGGCACGGGAAGCGGCCTGGAAGGCGTGGCAAGTTGCGAATTCTGGATAGATTCGGGTGCGGCCTCTCCCGGCAGGGTCGTCCCCGCGAGCCGGTCGGGGCGGTCGTTTTTTTGGCCGTCCGTATTGCGTGATAACCGGCCTTCGTTATATTTACTGGTTTTCGCAGGGTGGGTCATCGTAGGCCAGCGTAGCTCAATTGGCAGAGCAGTTGATTTGTAATCAACAGGTTGTGGGTTCAAGTCCCTCCGCTGGCTTCATGCCGTGCGGAGGTGCCCGACCACTCCGGCAGCTGGGTGCGTGGCATGCGCAACCTGTTTGCAGATACGAGGCAACGGCGTTTCTGGGGGGTTTCCCGAGCGGTCAAAGGGGTCAGACTGTAAATCTGATGGCGCAGCCTTCGTAGGTTCGAATCCTACACCCCCCACCTTGTGAGACGCGCGGCAAAAGGTGGCTGGTCGAGCCGGGGAGGCGCGCGTCTGCTTCCAACGGTCGATAGACAGGGCGGTGGGCGTGGATCGAGACAGGGCAGTTAGTTGCCGGACATACCGAGGGGTCGCGGGTGTAGCTCAATGGTAGAGCGTCAGCCTTCCAAGCTGAACACGAGGGTTCGATTCCCTTCACCCGCTCTGGGCATCAGCTGCTGTAGCTCAGTCGGTAGAGCGCGTCCTTGGTAAGGACGAGGTCAAGGGTTCGAGTCCCCTCAGCAGCTCTTGGGCAGGTGACGGGAATGGCCGGAGCGAGTCGGGCGATCGGTTCGTGGTTCCGTGGTTTTTGCTGTGTTGTGGTTATTTGGGTACATCGACAAACGCATACGTAACTTAGGTGTGGAAAGCAATGGCTAAGGATACATTCAAACGCGACAAACCGCACGTCAACGTAGGTACGATCGGTCATATCGACCATGGCAAGACGACCTTGACGGGGGCCATCCTGGCGGCCCAGGCCACCAAGGGGTTGGCCACGTTCAAGTCGTACGCCGACATCGCCAAGGGCGGGACGGTCCGCGATGCGACCAAGACCGTGACGATTGCGGTGGCGCACGTCGAGTACGAGAGCGACAAGCGGCACTACGCCCACATCGATTGCCCGGGTCACGCGGACTTCATCAAGAACATGATCACCGGTGCCGCCCAGATGGACGGTGCCATCCTGGTCGTCTCGGCGGCGGACGGCCCGATGCCGCAGACCAAGGAGCACGTGTTGCTGGCCCGCCAGGTGGATGTGCCGGCCATCGTCGTGTTCCTCAACAAGGTCGACCTGGTGGACGACGCGGAACTGCTGGATCTGGTGGAGATCGAGGTGCGGGAGCTGCTCGACAAGTACGGCTTCCCGGGCGACGAGATCCCGATTATTCGCGGCGACAGCCTGACCGCCTACAAGAACCCGAACGATCCGGCGGCGACCAAGTGCATCAGCGAGCTGATGGACGCGATCGACGCGTACATCCCCGAGCCGCAGCGGGTGATCGACAAGCCGTTCCTGATGGCGATCGAAGACGTGTTCTCGATCGAAGGGCGCGGCACGGTGGCCACGGGCCGTATCGAGCAGGGGGTCGTGAAGGTCGGTGACGAAGTGGAGATCGTGGGGCTGTCCAACCAGAGCCGCAAGACGACCTGCACCGGGGTGGAGATGTTCCGCAAGATCCTCGACGAAGGCCGCGCCGGAGACAACGTCGGCTGCCTGCTGCGCGGCATCAAGCGGGACGAAATCGAGCGCGGCCAGGTGCTGGCCAAGCCCGGTTCGATCACGCCCCACACCGAATTCGAGGCGGAAGTGTACTGCCTCTCCAAAGATGAAGGGGGACGGCACACGCCGTTCTTCAGCGGCTACCGGCCGCAGTTCTACTTCCGGACCACCGACGTGACCGGGACCGCCAACCTGGTGGAAGCCGAGATGTGCATGCCGGGCGACAACGTGCGGCTCCAGATCGAATTGCACAAGCCGATCGCCATGGAAGACGGCGTGCGGTTCGCGATCCGCGAAGGCGGCCGCACCGTCGGCTCCGGCGTCGTCACGAAGGTGGTCAAGTAGGCGGCGGGCCGCGGCCAGGGATCATTGCAGGGGTGTAGCTCAATTGGCAGAGCGTTGGTCTCCAAAACCAAAGGTTGCGAGTTCGATTCCCGCCGCCCCTGCCATTTTTTTCGTTCGCAACACTGTCGATCAGCCGATGGGGAAAGACAACATGTCCTGGTTGGCCGCCTTCGTGCAGGAGCTCTTCCAACTCGGCGTGTACAAGAAGAGCCAAGGGCGGATCGCCCGGCAAGTCACCTGCGCCGTCGTCTGGGCGGTGGTCGCCGTCATGGCCTGGCGCATCTGGGTGACGCTCGGCACCGGGTCGGCCTCGCGGTTCTGGATCTGCGGTGCGATCCTGCCCGCCGGCCTGTGGCTGGGCTACCGGCTGGTGAACGTCCCCCAGTTCGCCGACTTCCTGATCGCGGTGGAAGCCGAGATGAACAAGGTGTCCTGGCCGGCGCGCGGCGAGTTGATCCGCAGTTCGTTCGTGGTCATCTTCGTGATCTTCGCGCTGGCCGCCGTGCTCTTCGGGTACGACCTGATCTGGCGGCAGTTTTTCGTGTTCATCGGAGTGCGGTCCTGAACGTGCAGTCGCGCTGGTGGCCGGCCGCGGAGGCCGCGTGGTGGAGGCGATGGTGGTGGTTCGAGTGACCCCTATGTCGAGGGTGTGAAGGTGGCAGGCGACCCGGAAACCCGTGATCAGTGGACTCCCGACGCGCCGCAGGACGAACCGGGTCCCGGCGCGCCGGCGACCCCCGAAGCCGACGTCTCGCCCCCGGCCGTGACGCCGCCGGAGGAGACGACCGCCGGCCAGGACGCGACACAAGACGCGGCACAGGATGCCGGCCAGGACGCGGCACAGGACGCGGCCGAACAAGAAGAGCCCAAGCAGTGGTACATCCTCAAAGTCCAAGTCAACCGGGAAGAGTCGATCCGCCGGGCCCTGGAGCGGCGCGTGAAGGTGGCCGGCTTGGAACCGTATTTCGGCGAGATCCTGATCCCGACCGAGGATGTGGCGGAGTACAACAAGAGCGGCAAGCGGCGGATCGTCAAGAAGAAGCTCTACCCGGGCTACTTGATGATCCACCTGGCGTTGAACGACGACACGTGGTTCCTGGTGCGCGAGACGCCGGGGATCGGCGACTTCACCGGCTCAGCCGGCAAGCCGACCCCGATGGCCGACCACGAGGTGCAGCGCATTGTCACGTCGACCAAGGGCGTGGAGTCGGGCGAGACGCCGGTCAAGACGGCGATCCCCTACAAGCCGGGCGATCGCGTGCGGGTCAAGGAGGGGTATTTCGAGAACTTTGAAGGGGATGTCGAGTCGACGGACGAGGCCAACGGGCGCATCACGGTGATGATCAACATCTTCGGCCGGTCCACCCCGGTGGAACTCGAGCACTGGCAGGTGGAGTCGGTCTAGGGCGACGGCGGCCCGCAGGGGTCGGACATGCCTTCAGCAGCAGCAAGACGGCGGAGCGAATATGGCGAAGCAGATGGTGGGACAGGCGAAGTTCCAGGTGCCGGGCGGGCAGGCGACTCCCGCGCCGCCGGTGGGCACTTCGCTCGGCAGGTTCGGCATCAACCTGGGGCAGTTCGTGCAGCAGTTCAACGACCGCACCAAGGAGTACAACGGCACGCCGATCCCGGTGATCGTCACGGTGTTCAACGACCGCAGTTTCGAGTTCGTGACCAAGAGCCCGCCGGCCGCCTCGCTGCTCAAGCAGGCGGCCGGGATCGCCAAGGGGTCCGGGACGCCCAACCGGGAGAAAGTGGGCACGGTCACCCAGGCGCAGGTGGAGGAGATCTGCCGCAAGAAGATGGCGGACCTCAACGCGCGGGACATCGAACACGCGCGGCGGATGGTCGAGGGGACTGCCCGCAGCATGGGGTTGGAGATAACGGAAGGGTAGTCTCATGACGCACAAGTCCAAACGGTACCAGGCGATGGCCAAGACGTGTGACCGCGTGCCGCTGCCGTTGGCCGAGGCGATTGCCCGGCTCAAGGCGTTCGGCACCACGAAGTTCGACCAGACGGTGGAGATCCACATGCGGCTGGGGATCGACCCCAAGCAGGCGGACCAACTGGTGCGCGGCTCGATCGTGCTCCCGCATGGGATCGGCAAGTCGCAGCGCGTGGTGGTCTTCGCCAAAGGCGACCTGGCCGACGTGGCCCGCGACGCCGGCGCCGACGAAGTGGGTCAGGAGGAGCTGGCCAAGCGGATCCAGGACGGGTGGCTGGAGTTCGATGTGTGCATTGCGACGCCCGACATGATGGGGGTGGTCGGGCGCCTGGGCAAGGTGCTCGGCCCGCGCGGCTTGATGCCCTCGCCGCGCAGCGGCACCGTGACGCAGGATGTCGCCAAGGTCGTGCGCGAGTACAAGGCGGGGAAGGTCGAGTTCCGCAACGACTCGGGCGGCAACGTCCACGCCGTGGTCGGCAAGATCAGCTTCGACGCGGCCCGGCTGCAGGAGAACGTCCAGGCGTTCATCGACCGGATCCTGGCGATGAGGCCCAGCAGCGTCAAGGGTACGTTTGTGCGGACCATCGCCTTGTGCGCGACCATGAGTCCGTCGATCCGCGTGGCGGCCTGACCGGCGCGCGGGATGGTGAAGTGCAACCAAAGCAGCGTGTGGTGGCTGAATAACAATGAGCAAATATGTCAAGAACCTCGTGGTCCAGGAAATCGCACAGCGGCTCCAAGGGGTCGACGATGCGCTGCTGGTCAACGTGATCGGCATGGACGCCAACCAGACGGTCGCGCTGCGGCGCGGGCTGCGCGAGAAGAACATGCACCTGCTGGTGGTCAAGAACGGCATGGCGCGGCGCGCCACCGCAGGGACGCCCCTGGCGCCGGCCTTTCAAGACGCCGAAGGGGCGCTGGCCGTGGTCTGGGGCGGCGAGGACTTCATCACGCTGGTCAAGGAAGTCGCGCGACTGGACAAGTCGAACGAGTACGAACATTTCCAGGCTCGCGGCGGCGTGATGGACGGCGAGCGGCTGTCACCCGAGCGGGTGCGGGAAATCGCCAAGTGGCCCAACCGCCTGGAGCAGCTGAGCATCCTCTCCGGGCAGATCCTAGCGCCCGGCGCCCAGCTGGTCTCCCAGATCCTGGGTCCCGGCGGGGCCTTGGCCAGCCAGATCGAGAAAAAGGCCGAAGGGGAGGAATCGTCGCCCGCCTGAACGCGCGGGCGCGCCCCGAGGCGCCGCCGGCCACTCGCGGGGCGGGGCCCCGAGTCGCCCCGGCGGCCACAACCATGATATCCATTGACTGTTTCACGGTAGCGCCTGGTGCCGCTCCCGCGCGGCACGCAGCACTTTTGGGAAAGGGAACCATCCGCCATGTCTGATAGCACTGCCACCGTCGAGTTCTCCGCGGATTGCAAGGAGCTGGGCGACAAGATCGCCGGCTTGACGCTCAAGCAAGCCAAGGAACTGAGTGATTACCTCAAGGAGGTGTACAAGATCGAGCCCGCGGCGGGCGGCGGCATCGTGATGGCGGCCGCCCCGAGCGAGGGCGGCCCGGCCGCCGCCGAAGCCAAGACGGAGTGGGACGTGGTGCTCACGGGCTTCGGCGACAAGAAACTGAACGTGGTGAAAGTCGTCAAGAACATGACCGGCGCCACGCTGATGGACGCCAAGAAGATGGTCGAGAGCGCGCCGGTCGCCATCAAGGAAAAGGTCTCGAAGGAAGAGGCCGAGAAGATCAAGGCCGAACTGGAAGAAGCCGGCGGGTCGGTCGAACTCAAGTAATCCACCGATTCCTGACGATGCGTCGCGCGCGGTCCGAGTCGCCGGGCGGGATGCAGGTTGAGCACGCTTGATTCTCAATGTCCTTCAGTGCAAGCGTTCGTGTGTGCTTGTGTTGCGCGGAGGAGAAGGTGCGCGCCGGTGCTCCCCCGCCCGGGCAGGGGTCCACCACCTGCCGCCCCGTCGTGCGCCATCGACCTCCGGACGCCGCCCCCGGGCGGCCCGTTTCGTGAACCGCTTTGCATGGAGCTTCGTTGCACATGGCTACCCCCGAAAAACGACGACTCGAGCCGACAGCAACCCGTCGTTTTGGCAGCGGTCGGGAATCCTTCCTGACTCCGGATCTCACGAAAATCCAGACTGTCAGTTACGCCGCGTTCCTGCAGGATGAAGTGCCGGCCGAGAAGCGGAAGGATCAGGGCCTGGAAAGCGTGCTCCGCGAGATCTTTCCGATCGAGAGCTACGACCGGCAGATCTCGCTGGAGTACCAGCGTTACGAGCTGGGCAAACCGCGCTACACGCCCGATGAATGCCGGCAACTGCGGCTCACCTACGGCCGCCCCTTCCGGGTCATGCTCCGCCTGAACAAGGACGAGCCGTATGAGGAAGAGGTCTATCTGGGCGACCTGCCGATCATGCTCGGCGGCGGCGAGTTCATCATCAACGGCGCCGAGCGGGTCGTGGTCAGCCAGTTGCACCGCAGCCCGGGCGTCGACTTCGTGCTGGAGCAGGACGGCACGAACGACCGCAAACTGCCCAGCTGCCGCATCATCCCGGAACGCGGCAGCTGGATCGAAATCAACATCACCAAGAAAGACACGCTCAGCATCCGGATCGATCAGAGCGGCAAGTTCTCCGCCATCACGCTGCTGCGCGCGATGAGCCCGCAGTACAGCACGGACGCCGACATCATCCGGGCGTTCTATTCCACCGCTCACGAGAAGATCGTCGACGGCCGCAGCGCGTCGAAGATCGTCGGCAAGGTGGCGGTGGACGACATCATCTTTCCGGCCGGCAGCGAACGGGCGGGCGAAATCATCGTGGAGGCCGGCGAACGGATCACCAAGAACGCCGCCGAGACGATCTGCACCTCCGGCGTGAACAAGGTGGAAGCCATCCCGGCCCCCAAGTCACCGCTGATCTTCAACAGCCTCAAGGACGACGCCACCCACAGCCACGAAGAGGCCCTGCTGCGCATCTACACTCGCCTGCGCCCCGGCAACCCGCCGCAGCTGGAGAAGGCCAAGACCCTCTTCAGCGAGAAGTTCTGCGATGTGAACCGGTACCGGCTCGGACGTGTCGGCCGGTTCCGCATCAACCGCAAGCTCAAACTGGGCGTGCCCGAAAAGGAAATGACGCTCCGCGCCGAGGACCTGATCGCGTCGATCGCCTACCTGCTCAAGCTCAACGAAGGGGCGGAGGATGCGGAGATCGACGACATCGACCACCTGGGCAACCGGCGGCTGCGGACGATCGAGGAGTTGGCCAGCGACGAGCTGCGCAAGGGCTTCCTCAAGCTGCGCCGCACCGTGCAGGAACGCATGAGCTTGAAGGACGCCGCGGACATGACGCCCCGCAGCCTGATCAATCCCAAGAGCATCTCGGCGGCCATCGAGTACTTCTTCGGGCGGGGCGAACTCTCGCAGGTCGTGGACCAGACCAACCCGCTGTCCCAGCTGACCCATGAACGGCGGTTGTCGGCCCTGGGCCCCGGCGGGCTGAACCGCAAGCGGGCCGGCTTCGAGGTGCGGGACGTGCACATCTCGCACTACGGACGCATCTGCCCGATCGAGACGCCGGAAGGCACGAACATCGGACTGATCTCCAGCCTGGCGATCTACGCGGGCGTGGACGACTACGGGTTCCTGGTCACGCCCTACCGCGCCGTGGAGAAGGGCAAGCTCACCGACAAGATCGTCTGGCTGCGCGCCGACGAGGAGTCGGAGGCGTACGTGGCGCCGGCCGACACGAAGGTGATCGACGGGAAGCTGCAGGAGGGCCCGAACATGATCGCGCGCTATCGGGCCGACTTCCGGATCGTCAACCCGGACGAGGTGCAGTACATCGATGTGGCGCCGAGCCAGATGGTGGGCGTGTCGGCCGGCCTGATCCCGTTCCTCGAGCACGACGACGCCAACCGCGCCCTGATGGGCTCCAATATGCAGCGCCAAGCGGTGCCGCTGCTGGTCACCGAGCCGCCGATCGTGGCCACCGGCATGGAGCGCGACGTGGCCACCAACTCCAGCATGGTGATCCGCGCCCGCCGCGGCGGCAAGGTGACCTACTGCGATGCCAGCCGCATCGAGATCGGCGCCGACGTCTACCCGCTCAAGAAATTCGTCGGGCTCAACGAGCGCACCTGCCTGAACCAGAAACCGATCGTCCGGATGGGCGACAAGGTCGAGAAGGGGCAGGTGATCGCCGACGGCGCCGCGATCCACCACGGCGAACTGGCCCTCGGCCGCAACGTGCTCGCCGGCTTCATGTCCTACGACGGATACAACTTCGAGGACGCCATCATCATCAGCGAAGAGCTGGTCAAGGAGGACACCTACACGTCGATCCACATCGAGGAGTTCGACGTGGAGATCCGCGAGACGAAGCTGGGGCGCGAGGAGTTCACGCGCGACATCCCGAACGTCAGCGAGAAGGCCTTCCGGAACCTGGACGAGAACGGGATCGTGCGCGTCGGAACCTACGTGCGCCCCGGCGACATCCTGGTCGGCAAGGTGTCGCCGAAGTCCAAGACCGAGCTGACCCCGGAAGAGAAACTGCTGCACGCGATCTTCGGGCGGGCCGGCGAAGACGTCAAGAACGATTCGCTCGAGGTCCCCTCCGGCATCGAGGGGATCGTGATTGACACCCAGAAGTTCTCCCGCCGCATGAGCCTGTCGGAAGACGAGCGGAAGAAGTTCGAGAAGGAACTGAAGGACGCCGAGTCGGCGGGCAACGCGGTCATCGCCCAGGTGTTCGTGGGCATGATCCAGGAGCTGGAATCGGTGCTCGGCCGGGCGGTGACCGACGAGGACGGGACGCCGATGACCGGCAACCAGGACCCGAAGTACCTGGCCGAGCGGGCGCAGCAGTTCCGCATGCAGTCGGTGACGGCCAAGATGCGCAGCCAGGAGAAGATCGCCGAGGTCGAGCGCCTGTACAAGGCGCGCTGGCCGGACGTCGAGGCGGCGATCGACGATCGCGACCGCCGGCTCAACAGCATGAAGCGCGGCGATGAACTCCGCAGCGGCGTGCTGCAGATGGTCAAGGTCTACATCGCCACCAAGCGCGTGGTCTCGGTCGGCGACAAGATGGCCGGCCGGCACGGCAACAAGGGGGTGATCGCCAAGATCCTGCCGGTCGAGGACATGCCCTACCTGGAAGACGGCACGCCCCTGCAGATCATGCTCAACCCGCTCGGCGTGCCCAGCCGCATGAACGTGGGCCAGATCCTCGAAACCCACCTGGGCTGGGCCGGCGCCAAGCTGGGATTCCAGGCGATCACCCCGGTGTTCGACGGGGCGAACGAGGAGGACATCAGCGCCTGCCTGGCGGAGGCCGGCCTGCCGCGCCACGGCAAGGCGCAGCTCTATGACGGCCGCACCGGCGACCCGCTCCATCAGGAGACGACCGTCGGCTACATCTACATGCTCAAGCTCCACCACCTGGTGGACGACAAGGTGCACGCGCGCAGCACGGGACCCTACTCGCTGATCACGCAACAGCCGCTGGGCGGCAAGGCCCGGTTCGGCGGACAGCGCTTCGGGGAAATGGAAGTCTGGGCGCTGGAGGCGTACGGGGCCGCGTACATCCTCCAGGAGCTGCTGACGGTCAAGAGCGACGATGTCGAAGGACGCACCAAGATCTACGAGTCGATGGTCAAGGGCGAGAACACGCTGGAGGCCGGCACGCCGGCCAGCTTCGACGTCCTGACCAATGAGATCCGTGGCTTGGCGCTGAACATGCAGCTGGAGAAACGTCGCGTGTGACCCCGCGCGGAGCATCCTCCGCCGGGCCACCCACGCGGACAACACGACAGACGATCACCACCGCACCGGGATTTCGATAAGGAGCACGGGCACATGACCATCGGCGAAAGCTCATATGATCGCATTAATGACTATGCGTCGGTCAAGATCAGCCTGGCGCGGCCGCATGATATCCGCAGCTGGTCGTTCGGCGAGGTGAAGAAGCCCGAGACGATCAACTACCGCACCTACCGGCCGGAGAAGGACGGCCTGTTCTGCGAGCGGATCTTCGGCCCGGAGAAGGACTGGGAATGCGCCTGCGGCAAGTACCGGGGCATGAAATACAAGGGCATGATCTGCGACCGCTGCGGCGTGAAAGTCACCCACTCGCGCGTCCGCCGCAAGCGGATGGGCCACATCGAACTGGCCGCCCCGGTCGTGCACATCTGGTTCTTCAAGGCCATGCCCAGCCGACTGGGCAACCTCCTGAACATGAAGACGACCAGCCTGGAGAAGATCATCTACTTCCAGGACTACGTCGTCATCAACCCCGGCGACACGGAACTGGAACGGCAACAACTGCTCACCGAAGAGGAGTACCGGGCGGCCCGCGACCAGTACGGCGAGGGGAGCTTCGAGGCCGACATGGGCGCCGAGGCCATCCGCGCCCTGCTCAAGTCGCTCGACCTCGTCAAGCTCTCCGAACAGCTGCGCACGGAGCTGGCCGAGACCCGCTCCAAACAGAAGACCAAGGACCTGACCAATCGGCTGAAGATCGTCGAGGCGATCCGCGACAGCGACAACCAGCCGGAATGGATGGTGCTGGACGCCATCCCGGTCATCCCGCCCGACCTCCGCCCCCTCGTGCTGCTGGATTCCGGCAACTTCGCCACGAGCGATTTGAACGATCTCTACCGGCGGATCATCAACCGCAACAATCGCCTGCGGAAACTCGTTGACTTGAACGCGCCGGAAGTGATCATCCGCAATGAGAAACGCATGCTGCAGCAGTCGGTCGACGCCCTGTTCGACAACAACCGCTGCAAGCGGCCCGTGCTGGGCAGCAGCAACCGGCCCCTCAAATCGCTGACCGACATGATCAAGGGGAAGCAGGGCCGGTTCCGCGAGAATCTGCTCGGCAAACGCGTCGACTACTCGGCGCGCAGCGTGATCGTGGTCGGGCCCACGCTCAAGCTGCACCAGTGCGGCCTGCCCAAGAAAATCGCGCTCGAACTCTACCAGCCGTTCATCATCCGCAAGCTCAAGGAACTCGGCCACGCCGACACCATCAAGAGCGCCAAGAAGATGCTGGAGCGCAAGGACGAGGAGGTCTGGGACATCCTGGAGGCCGTCATCCAGAACCACCCCGTGCTCCTCAACCGGGCCCCCACGCTCCACCGCATGGGCATCCAGGCCTTCGAGCCGATCCTGGTGGAGGGCAACGCGATTCACCTCCACCCCCTGGTGTGCAAGGGGTTCAACGCGGACTTCGACGGAGACCAGATGGCGGTGCACCTGCCGCTGTCGATCGAAGCCCAGGTGGAAGCCCACACGCTGATGATGTCCACCAACAACATCTTCGCGCCCTCCAATGGGCGGCCGATCATGAGCCCGTCGCAGGACACCGTGATGGGCTGCAATTTCGTGACGCTCCAACGCCCGGGGCGCAAAGGGGAGGGCATGAAGTTCGCCTCGTTCGAGGAAGCCGACCTGGCCTACACCCTCGGCGAACTGGACATGCACGCCGCGATCGAAGTCCGCCTGCCCGCCGACCGCTGCGAACGCCGCGACGAGGAGACGATCAGCCGGCCGGGCGCGCGGATCACGACCAGCTACGGCCGGATCCTGTTCAACATGATGCTCCCCAAGGGCATGGATTTCTACAACATGGAGCTGCGCAGCGGCGATTTGGCCACCGTCATCTCCGACTGCTACCGCATCCTCGGACGACGCGCCACGATCGACCTGCTGGACGACATGAACCAGCTGGGGTTCCGCGAGAGCACGCGCAGCGGCCTGTCCTTCGCCACCGACGACCTGGTCACGCCGGAGACGAAGGCCCGGATCATCGCCGAGAGCGAGAAGAAGGTGCTGCGGTTCCGCAAGCTGTATGAAAAGGGCGTGATCACCGAGGCGGAACGCTATAACCAGGTGCTCGACACCTGGACCCACGCCCGGGAACGCATCACGACCGAGATGATGTCCGCCATGAAGGCCGACGACCGCGGCGGGGCCTACGTCAACCCCGTGTTCCTCATGGCGCAGTCGGGCGCCCGCGGGGGCGTGGAACAGATCCGCCAGCTGGCCGGAATGCGCGGCCTGATGGCCAAGCCGACCGGGGAGATCATCGAGACGCCGATCAAGGCGAACTTCCGCGAAGGGCTCTCGGTGCTCGAGTACTTCAGCTCCACGCACGGCGCGCGCAAAGGGCTGGCCGATACCGCCCTCAAGACGGCCGACTCCGGCTACCTGACCCGCAAACTGGCCGACGTCGCCCAGAACGTCGTCGTCACCATGCACGACTGCGGCACCACCCAGGGGATCACCAAGGGCGTCATCTACCGCGGCGAGAAAGTGGAAGTCCGCCTGGCCGACGCCGTCAAGGGGCGCGTCAGCCGCCAGAACATCGTCAACCTGGTCACCGACGAAGTGATCGTCCGTGAGAACGAGATGATCACGTCCGACATCGCCCGCAAGATCGAGGACCTGGGCCTCGAGAAGATCCAGGTGCGCAGCCCCATGACCTGCGACGCCGACCTGGGCGTCTGCCGGCTGTGCTACGGCATGGACCTGTCCACCGGGGCGCTGGTCGAGGAAGGAATGGCGGTCGGCATCATCGCCGCCCAGAGCATCGGGGAGCCGGGCACGCAGCTGACCATGCGGACGTTCCACATCGGCGGTACGGTGAACATGAGCGTCGAGGAAAGCGAGGCGCGGGCGAAGCGCGACGGCATCGTCCGCTTCACCCGGGTCCGCACCGTCGAAAACCACGAACAGAAGGAAGTGGTGCTGACCCGCAACGGCGAGATCTCCATCCTGGATGCCAAGGGCCGGGAACTGGAGAAATGCGACGTGCCCCTGGGCGCCGTGCTGCAGGTCAAAGAGAACGACGAGGTCAAGGTCGGCACCGTGCTCTGCCAGTGGGACCCGCACAGCATCCCCATCCTCGCCGAACGGTCCGGCAAGGTCCGCTATGAAGACGTGATCGAAGGCGAAACGCTCCGCATCGAGAAGGACCAGAGCGGCCACGTGCGACGCTTCATCACCGACCTGAAGGGCGATACGCACCCGCAAATCGTCCTCGAAGACGCCGACGGCAAGCCGCTGGACGTCTACTACCTCCCGGAACGGGCCTACATCGAAGTGGCGGAAGGCGAGGAGGTGTCCGCCGGCATGGTCCTGGCCAAGACGCCCCGTGAAACCTCCGGCGTGACCGACATCACGGGCGGCCTGCCGCGCGTGACGGAGATCTTCGAGGCCCGCAAGCCGAAAGATCCGGCCGTGATCGCGGAAATCGACGGCATCGTCGCCATCTCGGACAAGAAACAACGCGGCAAACGCGCGGTCGTCATCCGCAGCGAGACCGGGATCGAGCGCGAACACCTGGTCTCCCACGGCAAACGGTTCCTCGTCCACAAGGACGACCACGTGAAGGCCGGCCAGGCCCTGGTCGACGGGCCCTTGGTGCCCCACGATATCCTCCGCGTCTCCGGCGAAGAAGAGGTGCAGCGGTACCTGGTGCACGAGATCCAGCAGGTGTATCGCAGCCAACGCGTGGAAATCAACGACAAGCACATCGAGATCATCATCGCCCGCATGCTCCGCAAGGTCCGCGTGGAAAACGCGGGCGACACGAACCTGCTGCCGGGCATCGTCATGGATCGCTTCGAATACAAGCGGGTCAATCGCGACCTGGCCAAATGCCTCAAGATCACCGACAGCGGCAACAGCAACTTCGAAGAGGGCGCCATCGTCCCGGCCGAGGCCGTCGAACAGGCCAACGCCCAACTCGAACGGCTCGGCGCCGCCCCGGCCAAGGGAGTCAAGCCCAAACCGGCCACCGCCACCACCCAGCTGCTGGGCATCACCAAGGCCTCGGTGCAGAGCGCCAGCTTCATCTCGGCCGCCAGCTTCCAGGAAACCACCAAGGTGCTCACCGAAGCCGCCTTGGCCGGCAAAGTCGATAACCTGGTCGGACTCAAGGAAAACGTCATCCTCGGACACCTCATCCCGGCCGGCACCGGCTTCCGAACGTTCCAGGAGTCGGAAGTGCGGTATCGCCCGGAAGTGCTCGACCGGCTGGCATTGGAGGGCGCACAGACCCTCGATACCTCGTTCCCGCTGCTCAAGGCGGCCGAAGACACCGTGACGCGGGACAGCGAAGGGACCTTGACGCCTGCGGGCCCGCGGCCCGATGCGCCCGATGGACTGAACTACGGCGACCTGGCCGAATTGGGGCTGGGCTCGCTCAGCCTGCTGGATGCCGAGGAGGAATCGGACGACGATCCGTCGTCGTCCAATGATGACTATGGTGATGGCGATGATGACTGATAGGCGGTGGGACGCCGCGGGCCGCGTCCGCCTTGACAACCGGCCGCCAATCGATAGGCTGAAGCGTTCTCGATGGGGCCTATGAGACCGCCCTGGCGGGCGGACCGGTACTGACACAGACGCGAGATTCGAATGCCGACGATCAACCAGCTGGTGCGCAAGCCGCGCCGGAAGCAGCGAACGTTCACCAAGGCGCCGGTCCTGGACCGGTGCCCGCAGCGCCAGGGGGTCTGCCTCCAGGTGCGCACGATGACGCCCAAGAAACCGAATTCCGCGCTGCGGAAGATCACCCGCGTGCGGTTGACCAATGGCAAGGAAGTGACGGTGTACATCCCGGGCGAAGGGCACAATCTCCAGGAGCACTCGATCGTGCTGGTGCGGGGTGGCCGCGTGCGCGACCTGCCGGGCGTGCGATATCAGGTGGTGCGCGGCGCGCTGGATACGCTGGGCGTCGAGGGGCGCAAGCAGTCGCGCAGTCGATACGGGGCGAAGAAGTAGTCATCCGCGCCGGGCGCGCCGGGGGGGACCACGGCGCCTGCCGGACAGGCCGGCAGTCGGGCACGGACGGGAACACGGACACGAACAATCCTCTGTTGGTTGGAATGCAGCATTTATGGGCCGTATCACTGCGAGCCGCACACAGCTCAGACCGGATCCGCGATACAATTCGGTGTTGGCGAGCAAGTTTATCAACTGCCTGATGCACGACGGCAAGAAGTCGGTGGCGCAGGGCGTGTTCTACGACGCGTTGGACGTGATCGCCAAGAAAGTGCCGGATCACTCGCCGATCGAAGTGTTCACGCAGGCGGTCGAGAACGTCAAGCCGCACATCGAAGTCCGTTCCAAGCGTGTGGGCGGTGCGGCGTACCAGGTGCCGATGCAGGTGAGCAAGGGGCGGCAGCAGTCGTTGGCGTTCCGCTGGATCCTGCTGGCGGTGCGCGAGAAGAAGGGGCGCGCGACCCATTTGAAGCTGGCGGACGAGTTGTTGGCCGCCTACAAGAAAGAAGGCGCGGCGATTACGCGTCGCGAGAACGTCCACCGCATGGCGGACGCGAACAAGGCGTTCGCGCACTTCGCCTGGTAGGACTGCTTGCGAACACGCTCGCCGCGCTGGATCATGGGTTCGGCGCGGCGTTTCTCTTGTGTCGCCGCGGCAATCCCGGCCGGGACCCTGAGGGGCCTGGGCGGAGGCCCTTTCCCTGTCGAGCTACATCGAGGACGTGGACCCGCCCTATGGCACGCAAGCTGGAAGACATTCGAAACATCGGCATCATCGCCCATATCGACGCGGGCAAGACGACCGTCACGGAACAGATGTTGTTCTTCAGCGGCGCCAAGCATCGGGCCGGCCGCGTGGACCAGGGGACCACCGAGACCGATTGCGACGAGGAGGAGCAGGAGCGCGGCATCACGATCTACTCGGCCTGCGTGACCTTCGATTGGGCCAACCACCACATCAATCTGCTCGACACGCCCGGCCATGTCGATTTCACCGCCGAGGTGGAACGCTGTCTGCGCGTCCTGGACGGCGCGGTCGTCGTGTTCAGCGCGCGCGAAGGGGTCCAAGCCCAGAGCGAGACGGTGTGGCACCAGGCGGATCGGTACGGCGTGCCGCGCATCACCTTCGTCAACAAAATGGACCGGGAAGGGGCCGATTTCGCCGGCACGGTCGAGCAGATCCGTCAGCGGCTCCAGGCGCGACCCGTCGTGATCAACATCCCGGTCGGGCAGGGGCCGAGCCACACCCGGGACCCGTTCCGCGGCGTGATCGACCTGGTCGACATGCAACTGCTGGAGTTCCACACGCACGAATCCGGCGGCGAGGTCGTCCGCAGTCAGATCCCCGAGTCGCTGCGGGAGGAGGCCCTGGCCTGGCGCGAATCCATGCTCGAAACGCTCTACGAGTTCAGCAATGAAATGATGGAGCTGGCCCTGGAAGAACGCGAGGTGCCGGCCGACTTGATCCGCCGCGTCCTGCGCGAGGCGACGCTCCAGATGCAGATCCAGCCGCTCCTGTGCGGTGCGGCCGTGCACGGCGTGGGCATCCAACCCCTCCTGGACGCGGTGGGGCTCTACCTCCCCAGCCCGGCCGATCGACCGCCCGTCGAGGGCGTCGATCCCCGCGACCCGTGCCAGCCGGAACGACGCCGGCCCTCCCCGGACGAACCGTTCTGTGCCCTGGTCTTCAAGATCCTGCCGGCCAAGACCGGCGACCTGTACTGGGTCCGCGTGTATTCGGGCGAACTGAAGGCGAACTCGCGCGTCTTGAACCCCCAGCATGACAAGAAGGAAAACATCGCCCAACTGTGGCAGATCCATGCGACGCGCAAGGAACGAGACGGGCAGGTCGCCCATGTGACCACCGGGGACATCGTCGGCGTGATCGGCCCGCGCCACGCGATCACGGGAGATACGCTGTGCGACGCCCAGCACCCGATCGCGCTGCCCACCATCCTGTTTGCGGACACGGTCATTTCGATGGCCATCGAGCCCGAGAGCGCCGCCGAACGGAAGAAACTCGGCGATGTCCTGAACATGCTCAAGCGGCAGGATCCCACCTTCCATGCCGTGGAAAACGAGGAGACGGGCCAGACGATCATCAGCGGCATGGGCGAACTGCACCTGGAGGTCATCAAGCACCGCCTGACCCGCGAGTTCCATCTGGACGTGAAAGTGCACAAGCCGCGGGTCAGCTACCGGGAGACGATCAGCCATCCGGCCTCGGTCACGGGCGAGTGCCACCGGCACCTGGCCGGCCGACAGCTTTTCGCCCGCCTGCACGTGACGATGGAGCCGGTCCGGCAGGCCCGTCAGCCCGTGCAAGTGCTCGGTTTGGTGGATCCCCAGGCGGTGCCGCCCCCGTTGATCGCGGCGGCCATCGAGGAGCTCAAGCTCTGTGGCGAAGGGGGCGGGCCGATCGGCAGCTTCCCGCTTTCGGGAATCAAAGTGACGGTCCAGGGCGGGGAGGCCAGCGCCGAGAACTCGGACGAGGTCGCCTTTCGCATCGCGGCCGCCCACGCCTTCGAACAGGCCATGCTCGCGGGCGGCCCGGTACTGCTTGAGCCCATCATGCGGCTCAACATCACGACGCCGGAGGCCTACCTGGGGGATATCGTCGGTGATCTGCAGCAGCGGCGGGCGGTGATCTGCCGCACGGAACACCGAGGCCAGGACGTGGCGATCGAGTCGCACGCGCCGTTACGAGAACTCTTCGGGTATGCCAATGCCATCCGCAGCCTCAGCCAGGGGCGTGCTGGGTGTTCCATCGAGCCGTTGGAGTACGCGCCGGCGCCGCCCGAGGTGGCCCGGCAGTATGCGTTGTAGGGGTCGCGCGGGGTGGGGACGCGGGCCGCCGGTCCGGGGCGGAGAAAAACCCGGATTTCTGATCGCCACTGGGAGTTGACGGCGTCCGGGTCGAACTCTACACTCAGCGGTTTCTCGCCCGGGGCGTTGCGCGGGCGGGACGTTGATTGGCAAGACGGATGGTGGTGTTCCGGTCCACCCTGGCGTGGCCGGAGAACTTGAAGGGCCTTGGGGAGAGTCGACGTGGCAGGCCAACACGAAGTCATTCGGATCCGGATGGAGGCATACGATCACGGGATCCTGGATCAGAGTGCCTTGGACATCGTGGACACGGCCAAGCGGACCCACTCGGAAGTCCACGGCCCCATCCCGTTGCCGACGCGTGTTGAGCGGTACACGGTCCTGTCGGGGCCGCACGTCGACAAGAAGGCTCGGCAACAGTTTGAGATCCGGACGCACAAGCGTCTGATCGATATCGTGCAGGCGACTGCGAAGACGATCGAAGCGCTCAACAAGCTGAGTTTGCCGGCGGGCGTGGACATCAAAATCAAGGCATCGACGCGGTAGCCTTCCCGGCGCGACCATCCTCCATTGACGGGCAGACGTTCCATGAAATGGAAGCCGCGCAGGTAAAGCGGGACCGCGGCACAACGCGGTTCCCGGCTTCCTGCAGGTGACAGACCGCAAGGGTGTTGAGCCATGGTAAAGGGACTACTCGGCCGCAAGGTCGGGATGACGCAGGTATACGACGAAGCGGGGCGCGCCGTCCCCGTGACCGTGCTCGAAGCGGGCCCTTGCCATGTGCTGCAACTGCGTACGCGGGAGCGGGACGGCTACGAGGCGGCCCAGCTGGGGTTCGAGAACAAACGGCGGCCGGCCCCGGACCGCCCGCGTTCGCGCGCCAGTCAGGCGCGGCGCAGCGAGCGGGGCCATGTCACCTCCAAGCTCAACAGCAAGCGCGCCAAGCGGCGCGCGTTGGCCGGTGTCCAGCTGCTCCCGAAGGCCGAATGTGAACCGCAGCAGTTCGTGCGCGAGCTGCGCGGCGCGGTGTCCGGGCTGGAGGTGGGCCAGATCCTGACGGTCGGCGCGCTGGAGGGCGTGGCCGCCGTGGACGTGGTGGGGGTGAGCAAGGGCCGGGGTTACGCCGGCGTGATGAAGCGGCATCATTTCGCCGGCCAGCGGGCGTCGCACGGCGTGAAGAAGGTGCACCGCCATCCGGGCAGCACGGGCATGAGCGCCTTCCCCGCCCGCTCATTCAAGGGTGGCCGCAAGGCGGGCCATTACGGCCACGCGCGCGTGACCGCCCGCAACCTGGCGGTCGTGCGGGTGGACGCCCCGCGCAACCTGCTGCTCGTGCGCGGCGCGGTACCGGGCCCCAATGGCGGATTCGTGATTATTCGGGAAACGAACAAGGTGGGATAGGATCGGCTCGCGGACGCCGGGCGTCGCGCGAGCTGCTTTTTTTTCGGTCGGTGGATTATGGCGACGTTGCCCGTGTTTGATCGAACCGGCGCCGAGGTCGGGACGTACGAGATCGACCCCGCCGCGCTGGCGCCCCGCATCAACAAGCAGTTGTTGCATGACGTGGTCGTGATGTACCAGGCGAACCGGCGGCAGGGTTCGGCCAAGACCAAGTCCCGCGCCGAGATCAGCGGCACGACCCGGAAGATGTATCGGCAGAAGGGGACGGGCAACGCGCGGGCCGGCTCGCGGCGGACCAACATCCGGCGCGGCGGCGGCCATGCGTTTGCCAAGCGGCCGCGCGCGTTCGGGTATCGCCTGCCGCGCAAGGCGCTGCGCGCCGCCACGCGGATGGCGATCGCGTCCAAGATCGCCGAGCAGCAGGTCGTGGTGATCGACCAGCTGTCGTTTGGCGCGCCGGCCACGCGGGAGATGGTCGGCATCCTCCGGGCGCTGGGGCTCAGCGGCGTCAGCACGCTGGTCACCACGGCGGCGTTGGACGTGAATGTGTACAAGAGTGCCCGCAACATTCCGCGCGTGTCCGTGTCGCCCGTCTCGGATTTGAATGCGTGGAGCGTGCTCGCGCCGCGCCGGATGCTGGTGACCAAGGCGGCCCTCGACACGCTCCGGGAGGCCGCGTCCGCCTAGCGTCCGAGGCGGCGCGGTGCCGCACGCACGGTTTGGCGAAAAGGGATTCAGACAGATGAATCAAGCAACGTCCGCAACATCGCCCGGCCCGGTGCCGCGCACCATGGTGCTGCAACCGCACCAGATCGTCCTGCGCCCCTTGGTGACCGAGAAGGGAACGCACCGCGCCACGCGACACAACCAGTACGCGTTTGAAGTGAACCCGCTGGCGGACAAGGACGCCATCCGCGAGGCGGTGGAGGCGTTGTTCAACGTGCGGGTGCTCAAGGTGCGCGTCCAGAACCGCAAGGGCAAGCCGCGCCGCTACCGGTTCAGGCAGGGGCGGACCAAGAACTGGAAGAAAGCCGTGGTCACGCTGGACCCTGAGCACCGGATTGACTTCTTTTAAGCTGTCCGGGGGCGGGCTCGCTGCACGCGAGCCGCGCCGCGCCGACGGCGATCGAGATGGAACCTATGGGGATTCGACAATACAAACCGACTACCGCGGGACGGCGCGGCGCGACGGTCAGCGACTTTGCCGAATTGACCAAAGGCGCGCGGCCCGAGAAGTCGCTGCTGCGCCCCAAGCGGAAGACGGGCGGCCGCAACAACCAGGGCAAGATCACGGCGCGCCACCGCGGCGGCGGACACAAACGCCGTCTCCGCGTGATCGATTTCCGCCGCGACAAGGATGGCGTGCCCGCCCGCGTGGCGTCCATCCAGTACGACCCGAACCGCAGCGCGCGGATCGCGCTGCTCCATTACGCGGACGGCGAGAAACGCTACATCCTGGCCCCCGACGCGTTGACGCAGGGCGCGACGGTCGAGAGCGGGCCGGAAGCGCCTCCCAACGTGGGCAACTGCCTGCCCCTGCAGAAGATCCCGTTGGGCACCGATATCCACAACATCGAGCTGCTGCCCGGCCTGGGCGGCGCGCTCTGCCGCAGCGCCGGGGCGGCCGCGACGCTCATGGCCCGGGAAGCCGATTGGGCGCAGATTACGCTCCCCAGCGGCGAGATCCGGCGCGTGCCCTCCAGGTGCCGGGCCACGATCGGCAAGGTCGGCAACGCCGACCATATGGCGATCCAGATCGGCAAGGCCGGGCGGAATCGCTGGTTGGGCTGGCGGCCGTATGTACGCGGCACCGCGATGAACCCGATCGACCACCCGCACGGCGGCGGCGAAGGTCGGACCAAGGGGGGGCGGCACCCGGTGAGCCCGCAGGGCAAGTCGGCCAAGGGGGGCTCCACGCGGCAGCGGCGCAAGCCGTCCAATACGGCCATCGTACGCCGCCGGCGCTCCCGACGGTATGGGCAACTGCGCTTGAAATAGAAGCCGTGCATGACGAGATAGGGATCGGATATGAGCAGGTCGGTACGCAAAGGGCCGTATGTCGATTTCAAGGTGTACCGCAAGGTACAGCGCGCGCAGGAGACGGGCGACAAGGAGCCGATCAAGACCTGGGCGCGGGCCTGCACGATCGTCCCGGAGTTTGTCGGGATGAACTTCCTGGTCCATAACGGCAAACTGTTCACCAAGGTGTTTGTGACGGAAGACATGGTGGGACACGAGCTGGGCGAATTCGCCCCGACCCGCGTGTTCCGCGGTCACGGCGGCAAGGGCAAACGGTAACCTCACGAGGATCATGGTCATGGCGTTCCGGGCTACCCATCGATTCGCCCGCATCAGCGCTCGCAAGGTGCGACCCCTGGCCGATATGGTGCGGGGCAAGTTCGCCGACGAGGCGCTGGAGGTGCTGCGCTACCAGCCGCAGCGGGGGGCGCGGCTGCTGGAGAAAGTGCTCAAAAGCGCGCTGGGCAACGCCCAAGACCCCGACCAGACCTCCGGCCGGACGGTGCGGGTCGAGCGTCTGGTGGTGGTGGACGCGCGGGTCGACGGCGGGCCGATGTTCAAACGGATTCGCCCGCACGCGCGGGGCATGGCGTTCATGATCCGCAAGCGGTTTTCCCACATTTCGGTCGCCCTGGAAGAAATGAGCGAGCTCTAAGCATGGGACAAAAAGTGCATCCGGTCGGCTTTCGCACAGGGGTCGTCATCGGCTGGAAGAGCCGGTGGTACGCCTCCAAACAGGAGTTCGCCGAACTGCTGCTGGAGGACCAGAAGATCCGCCACTTCATCAAGGACCACCCGAAGCGGACGCAATACCGCAGCGCGGGGATCGATCGGATCGAGGTCGAACGGACGCGCGATGAAGTGAAAGTCGTGTTGTATGTGGCGCGGCCCGGCCTGATCATCGGCAAGAAGGGGCAGGAAGTCGAAGTGCTGCAAGAGGAATTGCAGAACCTGATCGGGCGGCGGGTGAATCTGAAGATCGAGGAAATCAGCAAACCGGAAGTGCAGGCCCAGCTGGTGGCCGAGGACATCGCCCAGCAGCTGTCCAAGCGGGCCGGCTTCCGGCGCACGATGAAGCAGGCCATGAAGCAGACGATGGAGTCCGGTGCCAAGGGGATCAAGATCCAGTTGGCGGGCCGGCTCGGCGGCGCGGAGATGGCCCGGCGCGAGAAACAGATTGCCGGGTCGATCCCGCTGAGCACCCTGCGGGCGGATATCGATTACGGGTTCACCGAAGCGATGACGGCCCAGGGGCATATTGGCGTTCAAGTGTGGATCAACCGAGGCTTGCACGAGGGAGACATGTCCGATGGCTCTGATGCCGAAGCGAGTAAAGCATCGAAAAAGCCAAAGAGGGCGTATAAAAGGTAACGCCTCGCGCGGCAATCGAGTGGTCTTTGGCGAGTACGGGCTCCAGGCCTCCCAGGGCGGCTGGATCAAGGCGCGGACCATCGAGGCGGGGCGAATCGCCGCCCAGCAGTATGTGCGCGGCGAAGGGCGCCTCTACGTCCGCATGTTCCCCCACCGCTCGATCACCTCCACCCCGCTCGAGACGCGGATGGGCAAGGGGAAGGGGGAGCCGGAGCACTGGGTGGCGACGGTGCGGCCGGGGACCGTGTTGTACGAATTGGGGGGTGTGACCGAGGCGCAAGCCCGCGTCTGCTTCGCACGCCTGGCCCACAAGATGCCGATCCGGGTCCGCTTCGTCAAACGCCTGCCGACCACCTAGCCCAGCGTCGGCCCCGCGGCCGCCCGGAGGGAAATGAGCATGAAGATCAACGAACTGCGAGAGATGAGTGACGAGCAGCTGGAACTGACGCTCCGCGAGACCCTGGAGATCCTGTTCCGGCTGCGCATGCAGGCGCAGACCGAACGGCTCGACGCGCCGAGCGAGTTGCGGCACCGGCGACGCCTGGTGGCGCGCATCCGGACGATCCTGCGCGAGCGGGAATTGAAGGCCGTGTCGCGGTAATCCAATCCGAGTCGAAGAGCAATCGTTGCGAACCCAGAGAGTCCAGTCAGCCATGGCCAAGAGAGTTGCCGTTGGAGTGGTCGCGAGTGACAAGATGGCGAAGACCCGCCGCGTGGAGATCCCGCGACTGGTCCGGCACGCCCGGTACGGCAAGACCATCCGCCGTACCACCGTGTGCCACGTCCATGACGAGCGGAACGAATCGTCGCTGGGCGACACCGTGGAGATCGTGGAGTCGCGGCCCCGCTCGCGGACGAAACGATGGGAACTGGTCCGGGTGATCACCAGGCATTCGGACGTGGATCGGGCCGCCCGGCAGGCCGCGCAGGCGGAAGCCTCCGAGGCGGCATTAGAAGGGTAGGTCGAGATGATCCAGCAAGAGACTCGCTTGGCTGTCGCGGACAACACCGGGGCCAAGGAAGTGATGTGTATCAAGGTCCTGGGCGGGTCGCGTCGCCGCTCGGCCGGGCTCGGCGATGTCATCATCTGCAGCGTCAAGAGCGTGATCCCGGGCTCGGAAGTCAAGAAGAAGGCGGTCGTGCGGGGCGTGATCGTCCGCTGCAAGCAGCCCACGCGCCGCCCGGACGGGAGTTACATCCGCTTCGACAGCAACGCCGTGGTGATCATCGACAACGATGGGAACCCGCGCGGCACGCGCATTTTCGGAGCGGTGGCCCGGGAGCTGCGCGAGCGCAACTACATGAAGATCGTAAGCCTGGCCAGCGAGGTCGTGTGATGCATATTCGAGTCAACGATATCGTGGAAGTGACCACCGGCGACGACGCCGGCCAGCGGGGCAAGGTGATCCGCGTCGACCGCCGGGCCGGCAAGGTGATCGTGGAGGGCATCAACCGGGTGTACAAGCACGTCCGCCGCAGCCAGCGGAACCCGCAGGGCGGCCGGCTGTCCAAGGAGATGCCCGTGCCGATCGCCAACGTCCAGCTGGTCTGCACGAAGTGCGGGCGGCCGGCCCGCACCGGGGCCCGCTTCCTGGACGACGGCAGCAAGGAGCGCTATTGCAAGAAATGTGGCGCCGGCACCGGCGAGGTGGCGCCGGCCCGCCCCGCCCACGCGAAGAAGCCATGAACAGGGCCCGCGCCGGCGCCCCCCTCGGCCACCCGGAGGCGGCGTGGGGCGCGGCGCGACTTGGTGAGAATGGACCATGATCCCGCGACTGCAACAGAAATACGAACAAGAGATCCTGCCCGCGCTGCGCGACAAGCTGGAGCGTACCAACCGCCTGGCGCTGCCCCGCCTCGAGAAGATCGTCGTCAACATGGGGGTGGGCGCGGCGATCCAGGACAAGAAGCACCTCGAGATGGCCGTCGACGCGCTCGCGCAGATCACCGGGCAGAAACCGATCATCACCCGGTCCCGCCGGGCGATCGCCGGGTTCCGGCTCCGCGAGAACATGCCCATCGGCTGCAAGGTGACCTTGCGGCGGGCCCGCATGTACGAGTTCCTGGATCGCCTGATCGCGCTGGCCCTGCCCCGCGTGCGGGACTTCCGCGGAGTCAACCCCCGGGCGTTCGACGGACGCGGCAACTACAGCCTGGGCCTGACCGAACAACTGGTGTTCCCGGAACTCAACCCGGACAAGTTCACCCGGGTGCAGGGGATGAACATCACGATCGTGACCACGACCGACAGCGACGATGAAGCGCGCGAACTGTTGCGGCTCTTCGGGCTCCCGTTCCGCCAGGAGGGCGCGACGTCGGCGGCATGAGCAGGTTCCAGGTATTGACAAGCGAACGGCGAGCGAGTGCCGACACACGGCGGATGCGTATTCCCGTCCAGCACGACCTGTCTAGCAAGTAGGTAATTCACGTGGCGAGCAAATCGAAGATTGCCAAGGCGAACCGGCCGGCCAAGTTTACAACGCGGCGCGTGCGGCGATGCAAGATGTGCGGGCGCCCGCGTTCCGTGTACCGGAAGTTCGGGCTGTGCCGCATCTGCTTCCGGAAACTGGCGGACCAGGGGCTGATCCCTGGCGTTCGTAAGGCTAGTTGGTAAAGGGATCCGAACCATTATGATGACCGACCCGATCGCCGATATGTTGACCCGCATTCGCAACGCGGTAAATGTCGAGCGGCCTCATGTCGAAATGCCCCTTTCCAAAGTCAAACGCGGTTTGGCCGACGTGCTGAAGCGCGAGGGCTTTATCTGGGATTGGTCGGAACTGGACGCGCAGCCCGTGAAACAGCTCCGCATCGAGTTGAAATACGGACCGAACGGCGAGCGCGTGATCCAGAAGATCCGGCGGATCAGCAAGCCGGGGTGCCGCGTCTACAGCCGGGCCCGGGACCTGCGCCCGGTGCTCGATGGGCTGGGGATCTCCATCCTCAGCACCAGCCGCGGCGTGATCAGTGACCGAGAAGCCCGCCAGAAGAACCTGGGCGGCGAAGTCTTGTGCGAGGTCTGGTAAGCGAGAAGAGATCACCATGTCCCGTATCGGAAAGAAACCGGTCCAGGTCCCCGCGGACGTCCAGGTCTCCGTGGAGAACGCGGTCGTGACCGTGGCCGGCCCCAAGGGCCAACTCACCTACAGGCACCGGCCGGAAGTGGAGGTGACGTACGACCAGGCCGCGCGGCGCGTCGCCGTGACGGCCCGCGGCACCGACCGCGCCGCGCGCGCCTACCACGGCCTGACGCGCTCCCTGATCCAGAACATGGTGGTGGGGGTCGCCCAGGGCTACGAGAAGCGGCTGGAGATCGTGGGCGTCGGCTACATCGGCTCCATCCAGGGCGACACCCTGTCGCTCCGCGTGGGCTATGCCAACGAAGTCCAGAAAAAGGTCCCGGCCGGGCTGCAGGTCACCTGCCCCGACCAGACGCACATCGTCATCCGCGGCTGCGACAAGCAACTGGTGGGCGAGTTCGCCGCGGAGGTGCGGGCGGTCCGCAAGCCGGAGCCGTACAAGGGCAAGGGCGTGCGTTACGAGGGCGAACACGTGAAGATCAAGCCGGGCAAAGCGGCGACGTAGCCCGGGCATTTTTTCCTGGCGCCGCCCGCCCGCGCCCGGCGGACGGGGCGGGCAGCAACCACAGAGCGAGAACCGTGAACAAACGACAAATCATCGCCAAGCAGAAGCAGCGGCGGAAGTACCATGTCCGCAATCGGGTCCGTGGCGACGCCGACCGGCCGCGCCTGAGCGTGTTCCGCAGCAGCGGGCACCTGGCCTGTCAGGTGATCGACGACGCGACCGGCCGGACGTTGGTGTCGGCCAGCACGCGGGACAAAGCGCTGCGCGACCAGATCCCGTACGGCGGCAACTGCGCGGCGGCCAAGATCGTCGGCCAGGTGGTGGCCCGCAAGGCGCTCGAGGCGGGGATCCAGGCCGTGCGGTTCGACCGCGGGTGTTACAAGTACCACGGGCGCGTCGCGGCCCTGGCCGACGCGGCGCGCGAAGCAGGACTGAGTTTTTGATCGAACGGGCGATGGAGACCTTGCGAGAGGGGAGCATCACACACCGTGTCCACAGAATCCAGTTCACAATACATCGACCGCGTCGTGAAAATCAAACGCTGCGCGGCGGTCGTCAAGGGCGGTCGCCGCTTCAGCTTCGCGGCCATGGTCGTCATGGGCGACGGCCGCGGCCAGGTGGGTTGGGGCTACGGGAAGGCCAATGAAGTGCCCAACAGCGTCGAGAAGGCGCAGAAACGGGCGCTGCGCGAGATGGTCTCCGTGCCCCTGGTCGACGGGACGATCCCCCACCGCGTGATCGGCCGCTACGGCGCGGCCCGAGTCGTCTTGTTGCCGGCCAGCACCGGGACGGGCATCATCGCCGGCGCGGCGGTGCGCGCCGTCTGCGAAGCCGCCGGGATCAACAACATCCTGACCAAGAGCCATGGCAGCAACAACCCGGTGGCGCTGGTCAAAGCCACCATGAATGCCTTGACGCGGATGCGCACCTTGCAGGAGGTGGAGCGGCTGCGGGGAGTATCGTTGAAGTGAATCTCGAAGAAGTCCATCGCGGAATCCAACCTCACAGGAAGCGCCGCCGCATCGGCCGGGGGCCGGGCTCCGGCCACGGCAAGACGGCGGGCAAGGGGCACAAGGGCCAGAAGTCGCGCTCCGGCCACTCGGTCAAGCCGATCTTCCAGGGCGGCACCATGCCGCTGGTTCGCCGCGTACCCAAACGCGGTTTCCACAACGCGTTTGCCCTCCGCGTCGCGGCCGTCAACGTGCGCGACCTGGAACGCGCCTTCGAGACGGGAGCCGAAGTCAACCCGGACACGCTCCGCGCCCGGCGGCTGACCCGGGCCCGCGCCGATCAACTCAAGATCCTCGGCCACGGCGAACTCACCAAGAAACTCACCGTGTGCGCGCACCGGTTCAGCCACACGGCCCAGGAAAAGATCCGGCAGGCCGGCGGCGAAGTGGTCATCCTTCCTGCGCCGACCCCGGTCGCGGCGACCAAGAAACGGAAACGTTCGGAAGCGGCCGGCACGGCGACCTGACGGCTCGCCCAAGCCGCCCGCGCCGGAGGACGGAGATGGTTAACTACTCGAACGGGGATGGATCGGCGCCATGTGGGAAAAAATCCGCGTTGTCTTCACGATTCCGGAACTCCGGCAGAAGATCTTCCTGACGCTGTTGTTCCTGGCGATCTACCGCGTCGGCTACTGGATTTCGCTGCCCATGGTGGACCAGGCGAAGCTCGGCAGCCGGCACGCAGGCGGCCTGGCCGATATCATCAACCAGGTGGCCGTGTTCGCCGCCAGCGATCTGGACCAGGCCACGATCTTCGGGCTGGGCATCATGCCCTACATCTCCGCCTCGATTATTTTCCAGCTCCTGGGGAGCGTCTGGAAGCCGATCGAGGAACTCAAGAAGGAAGGCGAGACGGGGCGCAAGAAGATCAATGAGTACACGCGGTACCTGACCGTCTTCCTGTGCCTCATCCAAAGCTACTTCTACGTGAAGTTCTTCCTGCTCCGCGTGTCGCCCGACGGCGGCAACCTGATCGCCGAGGCGTTTCGCAACGCCAACGGCACGCTCAGCGTCGGCTGGCAATTGACGACCGTCCTGACCATGACCTGCGGGACGATCTTCCTCATGTGGATCGGGGAACAGATCGACGAGTTCGGGATCGGCAACGGCATCAGCCTGCTGATCATGGCCGGCATCCTGGCACGCATGCCCGGCGCGCTGTGGGAACTGCTGGTCAACCAGGCTGAATTCGAGCTGACGGGCCTCGGCCCGGGACGCATCGGCGTCGAGTCGTTGCTGGTGTTGGCGGCCCTGTTCGTGGCGGTCGTGGTGGGGGTCGTGTTCATCACGCTCGGCCAACGGCGGATTCCCACGCAGAGCGCCAAGCATGTGCGCGGCCGCCGCGTGTACGGCGGCACGCGGCAGTTCCTGCCGCTGCGCATCAACCAGGCGGGCGTGATGCCGATCATCTTCGCCAGCAGCTTGCTGATGCTGCCCGCCATGCTGTTCAACATGATGATCAACTGGCGGTTGAGCGCGGGCTGGTCCCACTTCTTCGCCAACGTCGCCTCCATGTTCAATCGGGGCACCTCGGTCGTCTACAACCTGCTGTACGTGCTGCTGATCTACTTCTTCTGCTATTTCTGGACGGCCATCACGTTCAACCCGAAAGAGATGTCCGAGAACCTGAAAGACCACGGCACCTTCATCCCGGGCTACCGGCCGGGCAAGCGTACCGCGGATTACCTGGAAAAGGTGATGGTCCGGATCACCTACGTCGGGGCCGGGTTCCTGGCCCTGGTGGCGATCGTGCCGACCATCATTTCCAATTCGCTGGGCGTGAGCTTTCAGGTGGCCAGTTTCTATGGCGGCACGGGCCTGCTGATTGCCGTGAGCGTGGCGTTTGACCTGGTACAGAAAATTGACAGCCATCTGGTGATGCGGAATTACCGGGGGCTGCTGGAAAGCTGAGCCGCGGCGCCACGTCCCCGTTTGGCGCCGGCGCGGTTCGACCTGTTCGCAACGGGGGGGAGAGGGGGAACGCCCGCCATGTTCATCGTGTTCATCGGCCCGCCGGGGGCCGGCAAAGGCACTCAGGCCCAACGCCTCGTCGAACTGCTGACGATCCCCCATGTGTCGACCGGCGACATGCTGCGCCAGGCGATCAGCCAGGGGACGGAGCTGGGCAAACAGGCGCAAAGCCACATGCAGGCCGGCCAGCTCGTGCCGGATGAACTGGTCCTCCAGATCATCAACGAATGCCTCGATGACCCCCGACTCCGCTCCGGCTGCCTCTTCGACGGGTTCCCGCGGAACGTCGAACAGGCCGAGGCCCTCGATCGGGTGCTGGCCACCCGCGGGACGCCCCTGACGATGGTGCTCGAACTGCAGGTGGACACCCAGGAATTGGTCCGCCGTATGCTGGCCCGCAAACGGCCCGACGACACGTCCGAAACCATCTCGGAACGCCTGATCGTCTACAAGAACCAGACGGCCCCCGTGCTGCAGTACTACGCGGATCGGAACCTGCTGATCGCCATCGACGGGTCGGGCACGCCCGATGAGGTGTTCGCCAGGATCCGGGCGGCCGTGTCCCGGTAGTCACGAAATCGTCCGCGGCGGGCCTTGAAGGGTCCAGCGTTAAGGGTTTATACTCAAACGCTTTGGCAATTCTGATGGGGAACCACCATGAAGGTACGAACGAGCGTCCGGCGGATGTGCGAGAACTGCAAGATCGTGCGCCGCAAAGGCCGCGTCTACGTGATCTGCACCAATCCGCGCCATAAACAACGCCAGGGCTGACACCTAGACCGATACGCGCCGGCCCGCCGTGCCGCGGGGTAGCTTCCTCTGTGGACCATGATCAGGAGTACTGGACTCATGCCGCGTCTGCTCGGTGTGGACATCCCAAATGACAAGCCGACGTTGATCTCGTTGACTTACCTCTACGGGGTGGGTCCGCGGACGGCGCGCGATCTGTGCCACAAGGCGGGCATCGACCCGCAGAAACGGGCGCGCGAGCTGGCGGAAGACGAGCTTGGGCGGTTATCCGTGTTGCTGGAACGCGACTACACGGTGGAAGGCCCGTTGCGACGACAGACCCAGCAGAGCATTAACCGGCTCCGGGACATCAAGTGCTACCGGGGCATCCGGCATCGTCTGGGGCTGCCGGTGCGTGGGCAACGGACGCGGACCAACGCGCGCACGCGCAAAGGGCCGCGCAAGACCGTGGCGGGCAAGAAGGGCGTGAAGGATCTCAGGTAACCGGGCGTGCGTCGTGCCGTCCGGCCCGTCGGCACATGCGGCGCAGGGCGCCGGGGTCGAGCCGTACACATGCGAGTCTGAGGGGTAAGGTAGGAGCAAGCCGGTCGTGGCGAAGAGCAAGAAACGCAAGCTGCGTCGGAATGTCACCGTGGGGATCGCCCACATCAAGGCGACCTTCAACAATACGACGGTGACCATCACCGACACGAAAGGTGACACGTTGTGCTGGGCGAGTGCCGGGACCAGCGGTTTCAAGGGAAGTCGCAAGAGCACGCCGTTTGCCGGCCAGTGTGCGGCCCAGCAGGCGGCCGAGAAGGCGGCCAAGTTCGGCGTGAAGGAGCTGGAGGTGCGCGTCAAGGGGCCGGGTTCCGGCCGGGAAAGCGCGATCACGGCGCTCCAGTCGGCCGGCATGACGGTGAAGTTGATTGAAGATGTCACGCCGATTCCGCACAATGGGTGTCGCCCGCGCAAGAAACGGCGCGTGTAGTGCGGGGGGCCGGGGCGCGGCCGGCTGGGACGGCCTGGACCGCGGGGTGTGCTGGGAAGCTGGCGAAGTAACGCTTTCAACGGAGACTACCGATGCATATTCGATGGCGTGGGCTGGAGCTGCCGAGTATTGTCGATTGTGATGTGAAGACTCTCACATCGACGTACGGCAAGTTCACGGCCGAGCCTTTCGAGCGCGGTTTTGGAGTGACCATCGGCAACAGCCTGCGTCGCGTCTTGTTGTCGAGTCTGGAAGGCAGTTCCGTAACGCAGATCAAGATCCGCGGCGCACAGCATGAATTCACCACGATTCCCGGCGTGTTAGAGGACATGACGGACATCGTGCTGAACGTCAAGTCGCTGGTCGTCAAGAACCACAGCGATTCGACGCGCGTCATCACGGTGGAGAAGAACGAGCCGGGGCTGGTCACCGGAGCGGATGTGCAGACGGACGCGGACGTGGAGGTCGTCAACAAGAACCATGTGCTGGCGACCTTGACCGACAAGGTCCCGTTCATGATGGAGATGGTGGTCGAGAACGGCCGCGGGTACGTGCCGGCCAGCGAGCACAGCGTGGGGGACCACGAGATCGGGATCATCCCGGTCGACGCCGTGTACAGCCCCTGCACGCGGGTCCGCTTCCAGACGGAAGAGACGCGTGTGGGCCAGAAGACGAACTACGACAAGCTGATCCTCGAGGTCTGGACGAACGGGTCCATCGGGCCGGAGATGGCGCTGGTGGAAGCCGCGAAAATCCTCCGCAAGCACCTGAACCCGTTCGTGCAGTATTCCGAGCTTGGCCATCGCGTCCACTCGGCCGTCCGATCCGGCCTGGGGACCGGCGACGCCGCCTTGGAGGCCAAGTTGACCATGAGCCTGGCGGAGCTGCGCCTGTCGGTACGCGCCAGCAACTGCCTGGAATCGGAGAACATCAACACGGTGCGCGACCTGGTGCAACGGACCGAGGACCAGTTGCTGGAGGTCCGCAATTTCGGTGACACCACGCTGGCCGAGGTCCGGGATCGGCTCAAAGAGCTCGGCCTGCACCTCGGCATGCGTTTGCCCGGTCACCACTCGATTATCTGATTGACGAGATACCCCGGTTAGACACAAATACCATGCGACATCGAAAACGAGGCCGCCATCTTGGACGTACGTCCAGCCATCGCCGGGCCCTGCTGCGCAATCTGGCCAGCTCCCTGATCCTGACGGAACGCGATGCGGAATTCGACCCGAACCCGCCCAAGGTCAAGGGCCGCATCGTCACGACGATGCAGAAAGCGAAGGAAGTCCGGCCGCTGGTGGAGAAGTGCGTCACCATCGCCCGCCACGCATTGGCGCACGAGGAGGCAGCCGAGGAGTATGGCACGACGGCCGTTCGCAACTCCGAGTCCTGGAAAACGTGGCGCCAGAGCGCACGGTGGCAGGAATGGTGCCAGGCCCGCGCCCCGGCCGTCGCGGCCCGGCGCCGAGTGCTCCAGCTGCTGGGCGACAAGCAGGCCGTGCACGTGTTGTTCGAGGAGATCGCGCCCCGCTTCAAAGACCGCGACGGCGGCTACACGCGGATCCTGCGACTGGCCAAGCCACGCCGCGGCGACTCCGGCACCCGAGCCATCCTCGAGTTCGTCGGGCATCACGAACGGGTCGCCGCCGCCGCCGCGACGCGGCCGGTGTTCGAGGACCAGCCTGCCCCGACCCCGCAGCTGCCCGACCACGACGACGGCGGTGAGGGCGACAGCGACGCGAGTCTTGAGCAGTAGCGCGCGACGGACGCCGCCCGCGCGGCGCGGCGCCGAAGTCGCTTCCGGGAGGCCCTATGCGACAGCGCATCGGTCGGCGTCAGGCCGCGGCGGCCGGGTTCGATTTCACCCGGCACATCCGGGCCGTCTGTGCCGACATGGTTGCGCGCTTGCCGGAACTCGCCCACATCGACTTGACCCGAGTAGCCATCAGTTTCTCACAGGCCCGGCATCGCGGGCGTTACGGCCTGTACGCGTCGCTCACCCCGCTGCGTTTCGCCGGTGGAGCCCGCGTCGAGCGGCGGCGCGGGCAGTACTTCGCGTGCCAGTTGCTCCGCGACCAGCAGGGTCGCGAGATGCTCTACATCCTCAACTTCTGCCTGCCCCGCTTCCTGGACATGGGTTTCCAGGACAAGCTGAGCACGATCCTGCACGAGCTGTGGCACATCTCGCCGCGCTTCGATGGCGATATCCGGCGCCATGAGGGGCGTTGCTATGTGCACAGCGCCTCGCGAAGCCGCTACGACGCAGCCATGCAGCAATTGGCCGCGCGATACCTCGCTCTGGCGCCCGATCCGACGGTCTACGCGTTCCTGATCGGTTCGTTCGAGGACCTGCAGCGGTGCCACGGGCGCGTCTGCGGCTTGCGCGTGGCACGACCGAAACTCCGGCCGATCTCGGCGGAAGAAGCACGCCGGCTCCAGAGCGCCCCATAACGGCGGGTCGCCCGAGGTGCACCCCGCGGGCCTGCGCCCGCCAACCGACTCTTGACGGTGCCTGCTCGAACCGATACCGTAGGTGACGTGCCCGCCGTCCGGCCGCCGTGGCCGGGCGCGCACAAGGCGAATGCCGCGGGAATGGCGGAATTGGCAGACGCGCCAGGTTGAGGGCCTGGTGGCCGTAAAAGGCCGTGCAGGTTCAAGTCCTGTTTCCCGCACTCTAGAGGAGTCCCAAAGGAAGACTCCATGACAGGAGGGACCATCTTCAAGCCGGTCGCTGCAGCAGAGGTGCAGTACCGATGTTTCGAAGATGTGAACGACTACCGCAAGTACGGCGGCGGACGCGCCGGACGCATCGCGTCGAGCCTGTAAGGATGGGGCGGCACGAGAAGCAGATCGGTTCGAGATTGGGCGTCGACCGGCGGGAGTCCGGCTACTATGCGACGCCCGAGTTCGTGGCGCATTTCATCGCCCAGGTGCTCCTGGAGCTGAATCCGCGCGGCACGGCCGCGTTGGACCCGTGTGTCGGGCGCGGTGAAATGGCCGGCCCGCTCTTGAGCCGCGGCGTGCGGGTCCGCGGCCTGGATGTGCTCCCCTTCGATGTGCCCGCCGGCGTGGATTTCCGCTGCGAGGATTTCCTGGACTTCTATCGGGCCGGCCGGGCCGGTCTGCCGGCCGGGCGCGGCCTGGATCTGCCATTCGATTTCTACGTCGCCAATCCGCCGTACAACTGCCACGAGTCGTCCTATATCCGGGCGAGAAAACCGCAGCTGCAGCGGCTGTTCGGGCCCGTGGGCGCGCACAACATGTACTCCATGTTCCTGTCAGCCCTCATCGATTGCGCCAAACCGGGCGCGCTGATCGGGGTCATCACGCTGGATTCGTTTCTCACCGCGCGGGCCCACGCCGGCTTGCGGGACCAGATCCTCCGCACGTGCGCGGTCCACTACCTGCTGCTGGGCCCGACCGATTTGTTCCGGGACCAGGGCGCGGACGTGCGGACCTGCGTCATCGTGCTCCAGAAAGGCAGGGCCTATCAACGGAAGGTCAAGGTCGCCAACCGGCCGACGGACACGCGCGAGTTCCAGAGGCTGCTCCAACAGCGGTCCTTTCGCGAACTGCCGCTGGCCAGCCTGGTGCTCAGCGGCCCCGACGACCGTGCGGAGTTCGTCGTGGGGGTGCCGGACGATGTCCGCGGCCTTTTCGCCAGCGACCGGCTCGGCGCCGTGTATCGCTGCATCACGGGCATCTCGACCGGCAACGACGGACGGTATCTGTCGCGGCGTGCCAGGCCTGGTTTCACGCGGCCGTTCTTCAAGAACCCCGGCACGCGCAAGTTCTACGCGCCGCCGAATGCCTATCTGGCGGATGATTTCCTGGAACAGGAGAAACGGGTTCCGAATTTCGCGGTGCGAAACAAGGACCTGCTCTTCGCACCCGGCATCACCTGCTCGTCGATGGGCGTGCCGTTCAGCGCCTGCTACTTGCCGCCGGGCGCGACCTGCGGCGTCAATGCGAACATCATCCTGCCGGACGCCGAGACCTGGTGGCTGATGGCCTACCTGAACAGCCACCTGGTGACCTACTTGGTGCGCGGCGTGCTGATCCGGTCGAACATGATCACGTCGGGCTATGTCGCGCGCATTCCCGTGCCGCGGTTCAGGGCACGGGCGCGGGCGGGTCTGTCCGACATCGCTCGGCGGGCCTACCAGGCCCGGGTCGCGCAGGGGGCCGTGGAGACCTGCGTGGCCGAAGTGAACCGGATCGTCGAAGCCGAGACAGGCCTCGCGCCGCAGACCGTGCAGGTTCTCCGGACGTTCGCCGAGAACCTGATTCGCGCGACCTGACGAGCCGCCGCGCGGCAGGTTGTTGTTGGCCGCGGATCCGCCGGGCTAGAATACCGGCTGCTGTAAAGGAGACACCCATGAACCGATCCACTCTGTCGTGCGTGATGGCCGTTGCGTTGCTGCTGGAGGGCCTCCCCCTGTTGGCAGCCTCCGCGTCGGCGGGCGCCCCGGCGGCGGCGCAAATGACCGATCCGTCGCTGCTGGGCGACTGGAAATTCGACGAAGGAGCGGGCGATGTGGCGGGGGACAGTTCGGGGCACGGCAACGATGGTGAGATCCTCGGCGCCACGTGGGTCAAGGGCACGTTCGGCACGGCGCTGCACTTTGGCGGCCGGGACGCTTACATCACCATTCCGGCCGTCGCCGGGCTCGACGGATCCTCGGAACTCACCCTGGAGGCGTGGGTGTTCTGGGAGGGGACCGGTAAGTACCCGAACATCGTCACGGGGGGAACCTGGTGTCCCGGCGGGTTCCTGCTGTTCGTCGCCGACAACGACTGCAGCTTCCGGTTGGGCAAGCCTGGCACAAAGTGGAGTGAAACAAGCGCGAGCGTCGTGCGATTCACGCCCGGCTGCTGGTATCATCTGGCGGCGACCTTCCAGCGACCCACGGTGCAGACGTACGTCGACGGACGGCTCGTGGCTACGGTTGAATGGGACTACCCCATCGGCTATTCGGGCGACCTGCAGATCGGGACCTGGGGCAACCCCCAGGCGTGCCATCACGGCCTGATCGATGAGGTGAAGCTGTTCAACCGGGCGCTGAGTGCGGACGAGATCCTGGCGGACTTCCAGCGGACTGCCGCGGGACGCGACCCGGTGCCTGCCGGCCGGGCGGCCTACGAGAAGCTCCCGCCGCAGCCCCTTGTGCCGGCAGTGACGCTTGAGAACGACCTGGCGCGGCTGTTCTTGGACGCGCGCGGGCGCGCCGTCGGCCTGGTGGATCGCGCCACGGGCAAGGACCACGGCGCGCCGACCCCCGCGCGGTTCGTGACCGTCACGAAGGGCGGCGTGGCCGAGCAGGCCAGTGCGTGTCATCGAGAGGGTGACAGACTCGTATTCACCACGGCCAGAAGCGGTATCACGGCCGCGGTCCAGGTGACGGTCAAGCCGCGTTACTTCGTCTTGGAGCTGGTCGAAGTGAGCGACCCCGCGGTGGAAGCCGTGGTATTTGGAGGCCTGGCCGTCGATCTCGCCGAGAACATGAGTCCGTCGGTGGCCTGGGCCTCCGACGGCCAGTTCGCCGCGGCCGTCGTGCCGTTGAACCTGCAGGTCGAAGTTGGCCTGAGGGGTGGAAGCTACCCGGCATTCGCCCCCAGATGCGAGCGGCAGTACGGTGTGACGGGGGCCCGGATCGCCCTGGCCGGCTGCCCCACGCACGCAGTGCGCGACGTGCTCAAGGAAATCGTGCAGGCGGAGGGGCTGCCCTACTCGCCGTTGGGCGGTCCGTTCGCGATCGATGCGCCGGAGAACCGCGGCTCCTACCTGTTCGCCATGGTATCGGAGAGCGATGTGGATGAGTGGATCGCACTGGGACGCCGCGGCGGTTTCGCGGAGATCCACTTCTGTCCGTGGTGGCGCGGGATGGGCCACTATGAACCAGCCCCCCACCTGTACCCGCATGGCCTGGCCGGATTGAAGGAGGTGGCTGACAAGCTCCATGCGGCGGGGTTCCAAGTCGGCATGCACACGCTCACCGGCTGCATCCAGGTGGATGACCCGTGGGTGAGTCCGGTCCCCGACAAGCGGCTGGCGAAAGACGCGCGGTTTACGCTTGCCCGGGCGGTGAGCGCGGATGACACGGTCATTCCGACGGTCGAGCGCCCGGAGGGACTCGAGGTGTTCTGGAGCGACCTGAGTACGGGCAACACGTTGCAGATTGGTGATGAGATCGTGGCCTACAGCGGGATCTCTCAGGACCCGCCGTACGGTTTCACCGGCTGTACGCGCGGCCAGTGGGGCACCCGGCGGTCGGCCCATGCACAAGGCGCGACGGCCGAGCATCTCGTGGCGTCGTACTGCTGCTACATCCCGGACGAGAACAGCACGCTGGTCGACGAAGTTGCCGACTGTATCGCGCGCCCGTTCAACGCCTGTCGGGCAGACATGATCTACCTGGACGGATCCGAAGGGATGAGGACGGCGCACGCGGTGGCGACGATGAAGCACGCGATCTTCACACGGCTCCAGGGACGCGTCTTGGTCGAGTCCAGCTCCGGCCCGTGGGGCGCCTGGCCGTTCCACTCGCGCGTCGGGACATGGGATCATCCGGTGTACGGCTTCAACCGGTTCACGGACCTGCACTGCGAGGCGCTGGCCCGGTACAGCGCCGATGAGTTGCTGCCCGGCCATATGGGCTGGTGGGTGATCACGGGGCCGACTGGCGATCACGCCGGCATGTTCCCGGAGGACATGGAGTATTTCTGCGGCAAGTGCCTGGGCTGGGACTGGTCGATGTCGCTGCAGGGCGTGGCGGTGGGCCAGGACCCTCCCAACGCGCGGCAGGACGAATACCTGGCGATGCTGGGCCGCTACGAGCGGCTGCGATTGGATCGGTACTTCGGCGAGAAGATCCGGGCGCAGCTCCGTACGCCGCACGCGCAGTTCCGATTGGGACAGGGCGACGATGGCAACTGGCAACTGCGCCCCACGGACTACCTGCCCCATAAGGTGACATCACTGTCCGACGGCACGGCCGATTGGACGGTCCAGAACCGATACGCGGCGCAAAGCGCGAAATTGCGCGTGGAGGCGCTCTACGCCTGCCAGCCGTACGATGCGCCCGAGTCCGTGCTAGTGGCCGACTTCGCGGATCCGCACGCCTTCCAGGACCGACCGTCCGCGGCGGGTGTCTCGCACCAGCTGACGGCGTCGACCGAGCAGGTGCAAGGGGGCGCGACCAGCGCACTGCTGACCGCCAAGAACTCCGGCACTACGCGGCGCGGCGCCTGGACGAAGACCGGCCGGGTCTTCAGTCCGCCGCTGGACATGCGCCAGTGCGGCGCGCTGGGCGTGTGGATCTACGGCGATGGCAAAGGGGAGCTGCTGAACTTCCAGCTCAACAACACCCGCGAGTACTACACCTGCTGGGATGATCATTACGTCGACGTGAATTTCACCGGGTGGCGCTATCACGAGTTGCTATTGCGTGAGCGCGACGCCCAGCGACACCAGGACTATGTCTGGCCGTACGGCGGACCGTGCGAAGTGGGACGCACGCTCGTCATGCGCGACCGGGTCGGCGGCTTCAACATCTACTACAACGAACTGCCCCCCAACGAGGAAGTGCGGTGCTTCATCAGCCCGGTCAAAGCCCTGCCTGTCGTGAAGGTCAACTTGACCAACCCGACGATAGTCATCAACGGCCGGCGAATCACGTTTCCGGTGGCGCTCGAGAGCGGTCAGTACATCGAGTATGAGGGGCCCGGCGACTGTCGCTGGCATGACGAGCGAGGGAAGGTCATCGGGCAGATCACGCCGACCGGCGACGCGCCCATGGTTGCCGCGGGCGAGAACACGGTCCAGTTTCGCTGCGAAGGCCCCACCGCGCTCAACACGCGCGCTCATGTCACCCTGATCACCCAAGGTCCGCCGCTGGCGGAGTAGCCCGACCGGAGAGTGCTACCGGGTGACCCGGCCGGCGCGCAGCTTGCCATCGAAACCGCGCGGCGGGGCCTGGCACCCCGCCGGCTCAGCGGTCTCCGCGCGCCGAAACAACCGGCGCGTCTGTCGCGCGATTCGACATGCCCGTTACCGTCGCACGGGTAGCTCAAATGGCGCAATTGCTTGTCTCGCTGAGAGTTAGGGCAATCCGATGGGCACCGCGATCGTGGCACGCGGATCGCTTAGCCGTGGGGTGGGCGGTGTCTCTTGTTGCGGGAGGTGAAGCGATGCGCGTGTGGTTGGCGGCTATCGTCGTGTTTGTGAGCTGGTGTCTGTCCGGTCCAACCGCAGGTTCCTGGGCCGACGAACCCAAGCCGGCTGGCCCGGACCCTCAGCTTTATCAGCGGACGGTGGACCGCGCGATCCGGTTCCTGTCGATCAGTCAATCGCCGGACGGTTCAGTCAGTTCGCACATTGGGATCGGCCCGACGGCGTTGGCTGCATTGGGCCTGTTGCGGAGCGGGCGGGGGGTTGACGACCCGCAGGTCGCGAAGGCGTTGGCCTACCTGGAAGAGTACGTGCAAGAGAGCGGTGGTATTCACACGCCCGGTTCGCGGATCTCGATCTACGAGACGTGTATCGCGGTGGTCTGTTTCCAGGAGGCCAATCGTCAAGGCCGGTATGACGCGACGATTCGGGTTGCCGAGCGATTCTTGCGTGCCGGGCAATGGGACGAGAGCAAGGACATGGACGCGTCGGACCCGTACTACGGTGGCGTCGGCTACGGCGGCCAGAGCCGACCTGATTTATCGAACACCGCATACATGATGGACGCGCTGAAATCCTGTGGAGCCGGGGCGGACGATCCCGCCATTCAGAAGGCGCTGGTGTTCGTCTCACGTTGCCAGAACCTGGAGAGCCCACACAACCTCACGCCCTTTGCGGCCAAAGTGAACGACGGCGGCTTCTACTACACGTGCGTGTTGGCCGCCCAGGACGAGGACCGTCAGACGCCGGAAGGCGGGCTGCGCAGCTATGGCTCGATGACCTATTCCGGCCTGAAGAGCATGATCTACGCGGGATTGACCCAAGACGACCCGCGCGTGAAGGCTGCCACGCGGTGGATCAGCAAGTTCTACGACGTGGAATCGAATCCGGGCATGGGCAACGCAGGCCTGTACTACTACTACCACACGTTCGCCAAAGCGCTGGATGCGCTGGGCGTCGACGAGATCGAGGACGGCAAGGGCGTGAAGCACGATTGGCGCCGGGAGCTGACCGAAGCGCTGGCTTCACACCAGCAGGAGAACGGGTCTTGGGTCAACACGAACACGCGCTGGATGGAGGGCGATCCCAACCTGGCCACCGCGTTCGCCCTCCTGGCGCTCACCTATTGCCGACCCGCCGCAGATGCCGACCCCGCGCATCGGTGAGTCCTGCCGCGTCGATTCCTGGTTATGGAGAAGAATCGCGATGCTTTGTGAGAGACGCTCCCGTGCGAGCTGCCGGCGGTCGGCTTGCGGCTTCACGTTGGTCGAACTGTTGGTCGTGATCGCGATCATCGGCATTCTGATCGGACTGCTCTTGCCGGCCGTGCAAGCGGCCCGCGAGGCAGCGCGCCGCATACAGTGCGCGAATCACCTCCGGCAGTTGGGCTTAGCCATGCACAATTATGCGGCCGCCACCAACATGCTGCCCAACGCCGGCTGGCCGTGGGCCGTGTACCCGATCGATTACTCGCCGCTGGCCAAGCTGTTGCCGTTCTGTGAACAACAGAACCTGCAGCAGCTGATCGACTTCAGCATCAACATGGGGCATGTGGGCCGCGACGACTTGCCCGTCGCACTGCGGCCCGCCGCCGCGACGGCCGTGCCGATCTTCTTGTGTCCCAGCGACGACGAAAGCCCGCTGCACGACCTGCGGCTCCCTTCGGGGGCGAGCATCCCGGTGGCGGGCAGCAACTATGCGATGAACCACGGCAGCGGCCTGGACGGCATGTTCAATCCCGGTTTCGGCGCCACGGACGGCCTGTGCTGGGTAGGCGCGCGGATCCGCCTGGACTACATCAAGGACGGTACGTCCAACACGCTCGCGTTCACCGAGTCGTTGCGCGGCCCGGGCGATACGCCGCCGCTATCGCCCGCGCCCGATCTGCAGGTCTATCGCGCCCGGACGACGGCCGATGCCGCGATGGCGAACCTGGCTGAGGCCGGCGGCCTCGACGCGCTGCTCCCGAACGTCACCGGTTGGGATGGCACGCGTTTGTCCTTCTGGCTCCGCGGCTGCTCGCCGACCGGGCCGCTCTTGAACGGCCGGCTCACACCCAATAGCCCCTTGCCGGACCTGGTGGGCGGCTCGGCGAAGGTCACCGCGGCGCGCAGCAACCATCCGGGCGGCGTGCACGCCTGCTTCTGCGACGGCAGCGTGCGATTCGTGACCGATACCATCCAGGCATCAACCTGGCATGCGCTGTGGACGCGGAACAACCGCGAGTTGATAGGTGACTTCTAAGCGAGGCCAGTTGAATTGACACCGTGCGCGCCCTGCAGGCGAACGGACGGCGCGGCATCAGCCGACGACCGGACAACGCTCCGAGACTGCCAAGGGAGTACCCACCATCATGACCGCGACTGGGATGTCGGCACCGCCTCTGAACGTCGAGCGACTCGCGAAGCGGTTCCGACAGGGCAATACGACGATCGAGGCGCTCAAGGACATTACGCTGACCGTCAAGCGTGGCGAGTTCGTCGCCGTGATGGGCGCCAGCGGCTCAGGCAAGAGCACCCTGCTGCACGTGATCGCCGGCCTGACTCGGCCCGACGAAGGACGGGTCCTGGTCGATGGTCAGGACCTGTCCACCTTGTCCGACCGGAGCCTGACTCTGTTTCGACGCCGGCACATCGGCTTGGTCTTCCAGACGTTCAACCTGATCCCGACGCTCTCGGCCCAGGAAAACGTCATGCTGCCGATCCTGGCCGGTGGGCGCGACGGGAACGCCCAGCAGCGGTTGCAGGGCTTGCTCGACCGCCTGGGGCTTGCCGAACGCCGCCGCCACCGGCCCGACGCGCTGAGCGGCGGCGAACAACAGCGCGTGGCGATCGCCCGCGCGCTGATCGGCCAGCCGTCGATTATTCTCGCCGACGAGCCGACCGGCAGCCTGGATTCAGTGACCGGTCAGAGCATCTGCCGCCTGCTGCGGCAGTTGTGCCGGGAACAAGGCCGCACGATTGTCGTCGTGACACACGAGCCCGCCGTGGCCGCGTGGAGCGAACGCATCATTGTGCTGAAAGACGGATGCCTGCTCACCGAATTCCCCACCGACGAATTCCGTGACTTGCACGCCCTGGCGGCCCACTACCAGGATGTCGTGGGCTTCACTACCGCCGCGGAGACGCCGCCATGAGAGCCGTCTGGAAGCTGGCGCGGTCCTACGTCGTGGGGCGCCCGCTGCGAATGATGCTGACCTCGCTGGCCATGATCGCGTCGGCCTGCATGGTGGTCTGGGTGGTCAGTGGCTACGATGCGCTCGTGTCGCAGCTCGACAGCCAGGCGTCCGAATACCTCGGACGCTATGACTTCTTCATCGTGCCCGAGGATCCCCAGGACGCCTCGGTCGATCCCCAACTGGTCGATGCGCTCAGGCAGGATGCGATGGTGGCGGAGGCGAGCCTCGCCATGCAGGTGCCAGTCCGGATCGTGAACCCGAAGGCGGGCTCAGGCGGACCGGGTGGGCCGAACGGACCGGCGGGCCCGGGCGATTTCGGCGGTCCGCCAGCCGGCGGTCCGAGCGGGCGTGGGGGTGGCGCCAAGGTCGGCCGATCGGCTGGCGGCGGGCCTCCGAGCAAGGCCGGCGGCTCCGGACCCGGCAGTCCGGGCGGTCGTGGCGGCAGCGGGGGCGGCGGGCCCGGTATGTTCGGTCCGGCGCCGATGCTCGTCGGCACCGACGCCGCGCAACCGCCCCATGCCTTGGTGGAGGGCGCTTGGGTCGACCCGCGGCATCCCGACCAGCGTGGCGCCGTGCTGGGCGCCGGCAGTGCCGAGCGGCTGGGCCTGACATTGGGCGACGACGCGCTGGTGATTTACGGTCCCAAGGAGTACCGCGTGAAGATCGTCGGGCTCATCCAAGAGGGTCCGTCGCAGATGGGCATGGGGCGGACAATGCGCCCGCCGGGCTCGACCAGGCCGCGCACGGGCATCGAAGCCGCGCCGGCGTCGTCGGCGCTGTACGTGCCGACGAGCCTGGCGACGCACTTCACGCGCGGCGAGGCGAAAGCCAACCTGATCAACATCCAATTGAAGCCGGACGCGCGCGAGCAGATCGCCGAGTTCCGCCGGACCTGGGAGGCGCGCGTGGCCCGGACTCGGCCCACCGCTTCGCTGCTGGGCGTGGAGGACATCAAGGCCGGCTTCGAGGAAGGGATGATCGCGAGCCGCACGCGGGCGGAGGCGTGGGGCGCGACCGGGCTGTCACTGTTGGCAGCGCTGTTCATCATCTTCAGCACGTTGAGCATGGGCGTCACCGAGCGGGTCCGCGAGTTTGCGATCATGCGAGCGGTCGGCCTGACGCGGAGACAAGTGGCTCTGATCATCGCGATGGAGGGTCTGCTGTTGGCCTTGGTCGGTTGGGGCGGCGGGTTGTTGGCCGGCTGGGGACTCCTGGCCGTCGTGACCCGTGTGCAGAGCGACCTGTTCCGTGGCGGTGCGTCGTTAGGGCTGTGGTGCATCATGCTGACCGGGTGCAGCGCGTCCGGCGGCGCTTTGGCCGCGTCGGTGTTGCCGGCCTGGCGCGCCATGCGGGTGCACCCGCTCGATGCGCTGTCGCCCAGCCGCTCGGTCCGCCCCAGTTGGAGATGGGCGGTTGGACTGGGGATCGTCGGCCTGGCGCTGATCGCCGTCAATCCGACGCTGGTCTATGTGGCGTCCAGCGCGCTTTCCAGTGACCAGCTTTACGCGGTCTACGCCGCAGCGGGCTGCACGACGATGGCGATCGGGTTCCTGTTGTTGACGCCCGCCACGATCCTGATCACGGAACGTCTCTGTGGGCCGGTGTTCGCGCGGCTGTTGGGCTTGGGTCCCCAACTGCTCCGTTCACAGCTGGGCGGCAACCTGTGGCGTACGGTGGGCACCACTGCAGCCCTGACCGTAGGGCTGGGGCTGTTCGTCGCCATGCAGATTTGGGGTTACTCGATGCTCGAGCCTTTCAAGCCGGGTGCGTGGGTGCCCGACCTGTTGGTGTCGTTTCAGCGTGGCGGATTGCCCGACTCGGAGGTCGCGGCCGTGTGCGCGCTGCCGGGCGTGCGGCCTGAGCAGTGTCTTCCGTTGGCCGTGGAGCAGCCGCGCCTGGCTGCGGACATCACCGGCAGCGAGGAGCACGCAACGGTGATTCGCCAGAACAACGTGATCGTGATCGGGCTGGACCCGCAGGCGGCGTTCGGCGGCTCCGACCCGCTCCTGAAGGTGCGATTCGTCGAAGGCGCGCGGGAGGAGGTCATCGCCAAACTGCAACAAGGGCGGTCCTGCGTCGTCCCGGACCATTTCCTGCGAGCCACCCGCCTGCAGCTGGGCGACCGCTTCTCGATGGTGCCGCCCAATTCGCCGTCGAAGCGGGTGGAGTACACCATCGTTGGGGCGGTGTCGTTGCCTGGCTGGCACTGGATGACCAAGTTCTCCGGCCTGCGACGGCGCGAAGGACGCGCGGCTGCGATCGTGTTCGCGGAGTACAGCGCGGTACGACGCGATTTCGAGCTGAATCAAGTGAACTTCTTCTGGTTGAATGTCGATCAGGCGTTCGGCCGTGAGCATCTGGCGGACGTCCAGCGGGCGGAAGCCGAGAAGCAGGCCGCGGCCGCGGCCGCCGCCGCATCGCGCGCTCCCCAGCCTGGCATGGCCTCGCCCTTGACGGCCGATCTGGTGATCGACGCGAAGCGCGCGGCCGTGGTGAAGATCGGCGAAGCCCTGCAACCGATTGCCGACCGGAACATGGGCGAGCAGCAGCCGGTCAACATGCAGGGCACTTGGGCTTGGGGGGCGACCATGTTCGGCTCGTCGGTGCGCATCAGCACGCCGGAGGAGGTGGGGACGCGCATCCTGGCGCGTGCTTCCGGCATGATCTGGGCGTCATGTTACCTGCCCCTGATCACGCTCGTCGTCACGTCCCTTGGCGTAGTGAATACCGTCCTGGCGTCGGTGCGCGCCCGGCGCTGGGAGTTCGGTGTTCTCCGTTCGCAGGGCGTCACGCGCTGGGGCCTGTTCGGGATGATTCTGGCGGAGGGGCTCCTGATTGGTCTGATCACGTGCCTGCTGAGCCTGCTGTTCGGCATCTTCTCCGGCTGGTGTGGCACGGGTATTTCGCAGTATGTCAGCTTCTTTGGCGGCCTGGCGCCGCCGCTCGTCATCCCGTGGCGTCAGCTTGCGTTCGGCTTTTCGATGGCCTTGGCGCTGTGCCTGGCCGCCGCCGCCTGGCCCGCCCTCTCCACGGGGCGCGCGGAACCGCTGCGACTCCTGCAGGAAGGACGCGCCGCCATGTGACCGGGACCCTTTCCCGCCTGAGAGCGCGAGTCCCCCTTCGCAGCCCGGGCGGCAAGCGCTGCGGACCTGGCGCGTGCTGCCGGTCGTGGCGACCGGGCCCCTTCTGGTCAGAGGTACTTCTGCATGCCGTACTTCTTGGCCAGCTCGGTCCGCCGTTCCGGTGGCAGCGCGGCCATGTATCTGCGCCAACCCGGGCACCAGTTGGCGTGCCAGCGCCAGAGCCGGCCGAGCAACGACTGGGGCGCGCGATCGTACCGGGCTCGAAAACGGCAGCGCTCGCATCCTCGTATGACCATCGTCCGCCCTCCTCTCCTGGCACGAACAGGGAACCATCTCAGTCTACCGGGCAGGTCGGCAGGCGTCGAGCCAGGGGCAGGCGGCGGATGACGGCGGGCCACGCGGCCCGGCCCGGAATGGGTTCACCGGTTTCTCAACAGCAGGGTCGACACGCAACGCGGTGTGGGCGATAGTTGAGAGGACCGTTGTGTGCGTGCGCCGGCCGGTTGAGGTACGGACGGACAGTGGGTGGCCCGGCGCGCGTGGGGCACCTTGCGAGGAGCACACGCTGGAGAATTGCTGCGATGCGTCATACGTTGCTGGTGATCGTTGCGTGCGTATCGGTTGTGTGTGGGCGCCGGCCGTCGACCGCCGACGAAGAGCCCTCTGGGGCGCCGGCCGCCGGTGCGCCGGGAGTCTCGGTCACTGCCTCCGACGACAGAGTGCATGTGTCGGTCGATGGCGAACCATTTGCCGAATACATCTTTCGCGGCTACTCCCGGCCGTGTGTCTATCCGATCATTGGCCCATTCGGGCTCGGCATGACGCGCAACTGGCCGATGCGTGACGGCGTGGCCGGCGAGTCTCATGACCACCCGCACCAGAAGGCGATGTTCGTGGGGTTCGGCGCTGTGAATGGCGTGGATTTCTTCAGCGAGTTTCCCGGCGCAGGCAGGATTGTTCACCGGGAATTGGTCAACGCGGAAAGCGGCTCGCAGCGCGGTTGGCTCAAGGCGACGAACGACTGGCTGGCGACCGACGGCCGGATCATCTGTTCCGATACGCGGGTGCTCGCGTTTCAGGCCGTACCGGGCGGGCGAGCGATCGACGTGGAGCTGACGTTGCACGCCTCGCACGGAGACGTGAAGTTCGCGGACGACAAGCATGGCTTGATGGCGATCCGGATGCACCCGAACCTGCAACTCGACAACGATCCCGCCGCGGGAGTGACCACGGCCAACGGCCAGGTCGTCAACAGCGAAGGCGTGCGCGGCGCGGCCGTGTTTGGCAAACGCGCGCGGTGGATCGACTACTGGGGCCAGATCGCCGGCCGGACGGTGGGCATCGCCATGTTCGACCACCCGGCGAATCCCCGGCACCCAACCTGGTGGATGGCGCGCGGGTACGGGTACTGTGCCGCCGATCCGTTCGGCGGACACGCCATTGGCGGTGAGCCGCCCGGCACGGGCGACATGACGATCCCCGCCGGCCAATCGGTGACGTTTCGCTACCGGTTCGTGCTCCACGAAGGCGATCCGGAGCATGCGCAAGTCGACGACCAGTACCGCCACTGGGCCGAGACGAACTAGGTGACCGTGCGCGATTCGGCCATCATGGATGAGAATGACGAAGCACGAAATACCCAAGCACGAAGGAATGACGAAGCCCGAAGCTCGAACCAGGGGTCAGGACTGAATGGCACTGTCGGCGGTAAGCGGTTTGTGCTCCGACCTTTAGATCGCTAGTCGGGGCGCCAGGTCGCGTTGTGCATGGTTACGACCGTTGCTGTTGTCATCAGCCGCCGGATTCCGTCACCAAGCATCGGTGCGTGGCGCCTGCGCGCAGTTTCTACGCGGATCGCTATCGGCGACCTCATTTCAGCCACCTGTCTGCCACCGACGCGAAGGGCTCCTCTGCAGTGTGTGTCGCCACACGGATACCGGCCACCAGGCGGCCACGTGCCGCCGACGGGCACCCGTGCTCAGGTAGCGTGTCGGCGCAACTCGGCGCGCAGGACTGCGCGTGATCGCTGCATGAGCGGGTAACCGTGTCGTCGCCGCTTCAGGACACGCGGTTCCAGTCGTCACGGACGATTGCCAACTTCACATTCGGCGATCTGCGTGAGCATCACCTTCACGTAAGGATCCAGCCGCTCGGGGGGGGCAAGCCGCTCGACAATTGCATCCACGAGGCCAACACATACTGACAGGTACTGGTGAAGCTGATGTGCCGGGGTTGCTTGCCGTGCACCAAGGCGGCACCGGCAGCCGTGGTGCGGATCAGGTTGTATCCCAGGATGGTCGTCCGAAGTTCGCGATGCACCATCTCGGGAGACTTGCAGCGCACATGCGCCAGGTTCGGCGAACAAGTGTCTCAGGGATCCGCGCGTACGTCTCCTCGTCCATCCACTCCGGACGCACCGGCCGCGTCCACGTGATGAGGTGGTCGTATTGGCCCAACCGCTGGCCGCAGCGAAAGTCCGAGTGGCGCAGCTGGTGTTTTCGCGCGCACGTCTGGATGCCTCGCCCGAGCAGCAACGCGATCATCATGAAGGAGCAGTAGTACCGATCCGCTACGGCGATGTCACCGCGGGCCAAGCTGCCGAGCAGCGACCGCAACAAGGCCGGCTCCCCCGTCTCTTTACCCTTGTACGGGCCCAATGCCAGATCCATCACGCAGGCGGTCGCCAGCGACAAGATCGCCACGACGCGCGCGATCGGCAGTCCCACGCCACGCTTCTGGGACGCCGATTGCGGAGACTGCGCGTGGTTCTTGCGGGTGTCGGGCATCGTGAACGTGAAGCCATCGATCAACTTGGGATGGAGACGGCCTTTCCACAGCCACGTCGGGTCCGCCGCCGCCTCCATATCCGCGGCGACTTCACAGCTCAGGGCATGGAGCGCCGTTTCGGAGAGTTTGGCGCGGGCTCGGCAGAAGTCGCCCGTATCGGACGTCGGTGCCGCGGTACCCACGTGTCGGCAGTGGCTCACCACGCGCGCCACGGCCGCCTGGCAGGAAGCCTCTTTGCCGTCGCGCAGCACTTGAGATAGAAACGCCCAGACCGTCACGGCGACCGTGTAGATCCCAGACAGGCCGAACAGACAGCCATGTTGGGCGAAGACACGTTCAATACGTTCGGCGGACAGAATCTCGGCAAACGGCAGCCCCTGGCGGGCCAGGAACGCATCCGCAACCCGCTGAAAACTGCCGCTGCCTCGACGCGGCGAATCGGGTATGCTGGCAACCATGAAAAACCCTCCTTGGCTTATTAGTCGAGCTGTCGCCAAGGAGGGCGTGATCATCATAGCCAAGCGGGGCCAAAACCTGAAACAGCGCTTGGACTGGCCAAAGATTCTCAAAGATCTTCGCGCGAGTCAATAGAATTGGTGCGCACCCGCCCGATGCCGACAGTGCCATTCGCATCAGGACCAACTATTCAGATGGTCTGCCGGCGCAGCTGTACCTGGCGGGCATACAGTGGATACCGGTGGAGATTCCTCCCGACAAGCTCCGGGCAATTCTGACGATGGAGCCAGACGCAGAATGAGGACGAGGAGTTGCAAGGTTGGAGGATGAAGCTCATAGTCAGGCCGACGAATGGGACTGCTCGAAAGGCAGTCACGATCGCGCAGGCCGGTACCTGGGTCAACGTCGTCCGGTCCTAGTGCGGTCCGTTGAAACGGACCAGATGCCGACGCTGCCGCCGGATTGGCTTAGCTCGCGCGCGGCGAATCGGCCTTCACTCGATCATCTGCAGCCCTTCCCAGCAGCGGTAGTGGTCCTGGATGGGGAGTTTCTCCATCCACGCGCGCACCTCGAGTGTTCGCCATGGGCCCGAGTTATGACCGCCGCCCTTGTCGTTGTCCCACAGCCACTTCGGGGTCGGCCACAGACAATACTTGGGACGAATTGCCTGGTAGACGTTTTCGCGCACGCCTGCCTGGCCATGATGGGCCATCTGGACATAGTCGGCACGCAGGCGGTCGGCATAAGGGCCGGCGAGCAGCTTATCGCCACCCTCCGCGCCGAGGTCGGCCAGAAACAGCACTGCCTTGTGCGCATCAGAGACGCGCAGGACCATGCTTGAGTTGTTGATCGCGTTGACCGTGATCTCCGGGTTCTTCACGCCCAGCACCTCGATCTGCAGGCCGTCGATGTCCAGCTTCTGGCCGAGTGTGAGTTCGACGACCGTGCGGTGGGACTCCTCCCACGCGCGCACCATGTTGCGATAAGATGCCAGTTCCCCTGTGCTGCCGTGCTGTGCGACCCAGGCTTCGTCGGGGAGTGAACCGTAGATGGTTTTGATCTCCGGCGCGCCGGGCGTCTGCAGGATGTGCGTGAGGGCCGCGACATGGTCGCTGTGTGGGTGCGTGATGAACCACGCTTCGACCTTACCTCCCAGGCCGTTGATGAACTCGCGCAGATAGGGGCCGTCTCCCGCATTGCCCCCGTCGATGACCACCACCTGATCGTGCGCCGTTTGGATGACGTAGGACATCATCTGCACCGGCGTCTGGCTCGGCAGCTGCCACAGTGTGAACGTGTCGCGCGGTCCGGCCGGCCTGATCGCTGCCAGCCTGGTGGTGCCCACCGGCACGGAAAGTGCCAGGCGGATCGCCTCCGCGCCTTCCCGCGCAAACGCCACCGGCCGACCGTCCTCCAGATTGACGACCTGCCCCACGGCAAACGGCAGATCCGCGACCCGCACGGTCGTCGAAGCGTCCTGTGCTTCGTGGTTGATCACGAACAAAAAGCCCTCCTGCTCGTTAGCGCGGACGGCCGCCTCGATATCGGGATTGGACGAATGCACGTGTGCGCGGACGCCCGCTTCACGCGTGAAGGCTGCCAGCAGTGCCCGCAGCTGGCTGCGAGCGGCCGGATCGTCCTTCTCCCATGCGCCGAAATAGGTGTCCTGCAGACAGAAGCCGAGCAGGAACGTTTGGCCGGCGCCCGTCTGCTTGCGGACCAGCGCCGGAGCGCCGGCTGACGTGGTGGCCAGGACCTGCCCGTCGGTGACCGTGCAGGTCCGGGGACTGACCAGTGTGAGCGCGAGGTCCACGCCCAGCGCTTGCCCGTCGAGCCGCGCCGTTTCGAAACGCGTCTCGTCCGGCGGCGCGGCCGGCATATTCGCCCAGATCGGGTCCTGCTTGGTGTAGGGCACCCAGTGCCCTGCCCGCGCAATCCGATTGGTCTGCGCATCGCGGACCCCGAACAGCTCCTCGCACACCCTCATCGGCTCGCGCAACTCGTTCTGGCGCGGCACGCAATCGGCGATCACGACTCCACCTTGCCGCACGAAGCTGGCAATGTGCTGCGCGACGGTCTCGGGCAGCAGTCCCACATCAAACAGCACGAGCAGGTCGTAACCAAGCAGCGCCGAGTCGGTAACCTGGTCCTCGTGCAGCATGTCCAGTTCGCCAAAAGCGCGCAAGAAGAGTTCGAACGACAGTCCGACATTGAAGTATTCCTGCTGCAGCTGCAGGTACTGGGTGCGTGGAAAGAGCATGCAGGCCTTCGCACGGACCTTGGGGGTGTCCAGCAGTCGTGCACCGGCCTTCTGCAGCAGGTTCAAGCCCTTCCCGAAGGATTCCCAGTGGCCGGCGCTGGCCGGGACGTTGTAGCCGGTCAGCAGGTAGTTGGCGCCCTGCGCCACAGCCGTCATGCTCGTCTCGCTTTCCACCCAGTGCATGGCTTCCAGCTCAGGTGAGAGAAAACCGTCGAACCAAGCGGGGTGGTAGGTGCCGACCCAGAAGCCCAGGTCCTTGTTGGCCGCGGTGGTCAGGCCGCGCATCTGTGCGAATGAATAATGTGTCTGGCTCATGCGCGGCTTGGGCACCTGGCTCACACGCCCAAACCGGAAGTCGAACATCATGTACGGATAGATGTCATAGACGAACAGGTCGGCGAAATCGCCGCCCCAATGGAACACGTCATCCAGGGCCAGTTCCGCATGCGACGTGCATCCGCCGCCGAACGTGTTGTGGCTGTCGTGCGTCAGCGTCGTCCGAAGCTGGGGAGCGATCTCCTTGACGATGCGGTTGACCTGCCGCCAGCCATCGGGGAAGTAGCTCGAGCGGAAATTCAATACGTCGGCCCACTTGCGCGGGTCGCTGCGGATGCTCTCCAGATCGGGAGGCAGCGCGTAGCCGTACCGCCGCTCGAATTCCGCGCGCACCTCCGCGTTGTAGCCGAACGACGCCGGACCCTCATGGAATGGCTCGTCCTGAAAAACCAGGGCGTTGTACAAGCCGTCCAGGTTCTTCCAGCGCGCCAGCGCCCGCTCGGCCACGCCGCGCACGGCCTGGGCGTAGTCGGGCGAGTACACGCACGGCTGCGGCGGCTCCGTCCGCCCGAAGATCTCCAGCGCACCGACCTCCCAGGTGAAAACTATACCCTTCGACCGGGCATGCGCCAGAATGATCGACTCCTCCGCCTCCGGGCGATGCGTGGGAATCATGAGCCCGCGAATGCCGTGGTCCCACAGGTTGTCCACCGTCGCGCACAGCGTCTCGGCGCTCAACGGCCCTTCCTCGCCGCGCCAGCCTGGCCCGGACGGCACTGGCGAAAACTGCGTCACCACCGGAAAGAACTCGAGCTCCCCGGCCGGCGCCCCAGTAGCTGTACCGAGCACCAGGACCAGGACCCACACACATGGACCGGGCGAACATCGCATCATGGTACTCCTCAATTGGACAATCATGTTTACGGTTTGCCGTGTGTCATAACCGCGCAGAAGCTGGGTGTCAGCTCCTGCACGCCTTCCAGTAAGCTTGGGCTTGCCCCTGGCCCACCCGCATTCTCAGCGATCATGCCGCCGAGCGTAGCGCCGAGAATACTCTGCGGATCGGGCGGGAAGAAGAGCCCCTGCTTGGCCCGCGCGACCTGCAGATCCATCAGCTCGACCCCGGCCTGCACACGCGCCGCCAGGTTCGCTGGGACGTATCCGAGCATCTGTTGGCGATGAATACCACGCAAGGCTTTCATGTCAGCGTACCGAAAACAGCCAGGTTGCGCGATCATCGAAGTCGATCGTGAATCGTGTGATGCCTTCGCCCACGACGGTGCCGGTATACAGGTTTTCTACCGTAGCCGTCCGGGGCAGGCAAATCTCGCGCTGGCCTGGCTCCTTGGCGCACACGGCCAACATCTCCCGAGTGGCCCAGACCACGTCGGGCGTGTCGATATACAGGTGTGCGCCGGCGGCCTGGGCAATGTGTCGCAGGAGCTTCGTCGGCAACATGGGGGCCGACGAGTAGACGGCTGTCCAATCGTTGAATGCCTTCACGACCAGGCCAGGTTGACCGTTGGCGAGTCTTCCCAGCACTGTGGCTTCGGAGTCATCGGCATAGCAGTAGGGCGCTGTATCACCGACGCCGAAGTCGGTATCTGCGAGTCCCGCGGTGAGCGGGTGCTCGCCCGCAAGTCGCACCCGCAGGTCCGTACCTTCGCGAGACAGCCGTAGTCGAATACCCGTGAAGTCCGTCATGGCGTTTTCGTCTACGACGCCGTCACGGTATAATCCCGGGTAGCCCAAGAAGACCAGGATGTGACCGTCGCACTTCAGCGCGTCGACGGCGGCGCGATCTTGCGAGGTGGGGGCGAAGCTCGTGGGGAACAGGAAGACTTTGCGATCGCCGATGCGGTTTACGTCGGCCGCCAGATAGTGGCCGACCGGCGCGCCGATCCGGTGCAACGCCGGCAGCTGTGCCAGCAGCAGATGCGTACCCAGGGGGTGTCCCGTCCGCAGATAGCAGAGGCTGCTTTCGTCAACAACCAGGGCGATCTCATCTACCGGCGTACGGTCAAGCGCGATGGCCTTCGAGGCCGTCTCGACGAGCCGGGCAATACGTGTCATGATCGCCGGGTCGTCGTATCGAATGCTGCCCACGTCGAACCACCAATTCGCCGAACCCGTGCAGATGGCGTGAGCCAGTTCCTTGTCCTGCTGCAAGAGATCCTCCGCGATCGTGGTTGGTTTGCCCCATTGTCCGACCGGACCGCTGGTGAGCGACGTGCGAATGTCATCCTCATTGAACCAGATCTTGCCGTGCAGTTTGACGCTGTCCAACAGGGACATGTAGTGGCAGGTGCCCTCGCCACCAACTTGACGGTACGCGTAGCTCGTGGGGCTGGTGAGAAAGTCGATATCCGGAGAGGCCAGCACCTTGCCCAGTGCCAGGTGGCCGGCGTTCTGCTGCCGCTGCTCGCCACACAACTGCAGGATGTAGCCGTAGAACACGCCGACCAGTTTCTCGCGGTGCGTGAATCGCTTGACCGCCGCGGCGAGCGTGTTGATGGTCTCGGCGACCAGGTCGGAGTTGTACAAATAGAAGTCAATTACGTCCCGTTCCTTCGCGGGATCGCGCAGCGCCCCCATTGCCGACTGCTGCCGGCGGGATTGCGATGGTATCTGAGCGCTGTCGAACGTCAACTGTGGATTGCCCCACGCAGCGCGTAGTTGCTCATCCCCCGCATATTTGTCCCGCAGCCATTGGCGAAAGCGCGCGGTGTTCGCGGGTGAGTAATCCACCCATTGATTCTCATTCGCCCCCCACATCATCCACTCTTCCGTCGTGCCCGACGCGATGTGGTAGCCTACCACGCGGTCCGCGTAGGAGGACGCTTCCACGTGGGCAATCAGCCTTCGCAGCCCTTCGATGGTGTCGCGGCGCCATGTCTCGGAGGCCCAACTCGGCGCCGGCTTGTCACCGGCGTGAATGAACGGGATATAATTGCCCTGGCCGTCGTCCATCAGGACAATGTCATCGGGATGCTGCTCGCTCCACCACTTCGGCGCATGCACGTAGAGCCGCGGGAAGAAGTATGCGTTCGGATTCGCCGTCAGCAGCAGCCGAACACGTTCGTCGAATTGCGAATAGTCGTATGCGTCAGGACCAACCCACGTGGTTTGCGACAGTCCGTACCCGGCCTCAGTGGGCGTCGCACTGAAAGTGAACAGGTTCACGCCTGCGCGCGTGAAGTCCCCGAATACTTCGACCGTCGGGCGATAAGTGGCCCACGCCATGCCGCTGTGGGGCTTGCCATTGATGAAAATGGTCGGTCGGCCATTGTAGGGCGCAACGGACGCCACGGTCCGATTGGATCCCTGTTGGGTGCTCGCGTTTGCGACGGTGGTGTCAGACGAGGTATTGGCGCGTGCGGCTATGTCGCCAGCCAGCGCAACACTGGCACAACAAGACGCCGCCAGCGCGGCCGTCCATATCCATCTCATCTTGAACCTCCCGCATGAAAAAGAAGAAGGGCGTGCACTGCTTCTTCGACAGTCTGCATGATATCATGTTCGCGATCTCTTCGCGCTGTGGCGCCGCAGTCCTTACAGCGAGGTTGAAGACGAGGTTACAGACACTCTGTCCTTTGGCTCTTCTGCCCGCGCCGGCTGAAGCTGAGACGGGTTCGACACGCGGCTGCCGCCGGCCGTGCCGTTTGGCGCGTCCTCGCGCGCCAGCGACGCAGGACAAATGGCGCGACACGCCCGCCTGCGTGTCTAACCGCAGGCCCAACGGGCCGCGCGCTGTGAGGAGGCGGTCGGCAGCGAGTCCTCGCCTGGCTCCCGTGCGCAGCGGCATAGACTGGCGCGCGCTCACGTCGTCCGCCTGGCTGCAGACTCCACCTGTGTAACCGCAGGCCCAACGGGCCGCGCGCTGTGGGGAGGCGGTCGGCAGCGAATCCTCGCCCGGCCCCCGTGCGCAGCGGCATGGACCAGCGCGCGCTCACGTCGTCCGCCTGGCGGCAGACTCCACCTGTGTAACCGCAGGCCCAACGGGCCGCGCGCTGTGGGGAGGCGGTCGGCAGCGAATCCTCGCCCGGCCCCCGTGCGCAGCGGCATGGACCAGCGCGCGCTCA
>JBPOJB010000003.1:0-161981 GCA_052034005.1 Planctomycetota bacterium
ACACGGTGTGCAAGCCGGTCTGGGAGACCAAGACGAAGGACATCTGCTACACGGTGTGCAAGCCGGTCTGGGAGACCAAGACGAAGGACATCTGCTACACGGTGTGCAAGCCGGTCTGGGAGACCAAAACCCGGACGATCTGCTACAACGTCTGCAAGCCGGTGTACGAGACCCGCGAGAAGCAGGTCTGCTACGCGGTGTGCAAGCCGGTGCACTACACGAAGACCGTCAAGGTCTGTGGCGGACACTGGGAGACGCAGGTCGTCGAGTGCCCGGGTCCGGTGTTGAAGAAGCGGGTGCATGAGCCCACCTGTGGGGCCGAAAGCGCGTCCTGCGACGGCTGCGACAGCGATTGCCGGGTCGTCGAAGTCCAGTGCCCGCCGCGCAAGGTCTGCAAGAAGGTGTGGGTCCCGGAGGTCTGCGAGAAGACCGTCAACTGTGTGCGTTACGAGCGCGAGATCTGCACGAAGACGGTGCCCTACACGGTTTGCCGGATGGTCACCGAGAAGTGCCAGAAGGAGTGCACCTACAAGGTGTGCCGGATGGTGCCCGAGCAGCGGGTGAAGACCTGCACGTACAAGGTCTGCCGGATGGTGCCCGAGCAGTGCGTGAAGACCTGCACGTACAAGGTCTGCCGGATGGTGCCCGAGCAGCGGGTGAAGACCTGCACGTACAAGGTGTGCCGGATGGTGCCCGAGCAGTGCGTGAAGACCTGCACGTACAAGGTCTGCCGCATGGTGCCCGAGCAGCGGGTGAAGACCTGCACCTACCGCGTCTGCCACATCGAGAAGCAGGACTGCGTGAAGGAGTGCACCTACAAGGTGTGCCGCATGGTGCCCGAGCAGCGGGTGAAGACCTGCACGTACAAGGTGTGCCGGATGGTGCCCGAGCAGTGCGTGAAGACCTGCACGTACAAGGTCTGCCGCATGGTGCCCGAGCAACGCGTGAAGGAGTGCACCTACAAGGTGTGCCGGATGGTGCCCGAGCAGTGCGTGAAGACCTGCACCTACCAGGTCTGCCGCATGGTGCCCGAGCAGCGTGTGAAGACCTGCACCTACCGCGTCTGCCACATCGAGAAGGAGTGCTGCTCGAAGCAGGTTCCCTACACGGTGTGCCGCATGGTGCCGGAACAGCGCTGCAAGAAGGTGGCGTACACGGTTTGCAAGCCGGTCCACTACACAAAGACAATCCAGGTTACCCGGTGTGTGCCGAAGAAAGTCGCGTACACGGCCACCCGTTGCGTACCGCGCGTTGTCTGCGAGCAAGTGCCGGTCTGCGTGTGCTGCCCCACGCCCTGTTGCCGCAAGGTCCGCTGCACCTGCAAGAAGTCGTGCTGTGACAAGCCGTCTTGCTGTGACGCGCCCTCTTGCTGCGACTGATGTGACACGATCTTCCGCTCCTTGGAAGAGGAACTAGTCTGGTCATCCTACGGCGGCTCGGAGGTTCCACACCGAGCCGCCGTTTTCTTTTGCGCGCGTTGGGCCGGACGCCCGGCCGAGCCCGGAAGCGGGGCGCGGGGGCGCGCACGGCCATTTAGGGCCCAGCGCCTATCCGGCCGGGCGGCTCCAGCGGACGAGGTACAGCAGGGCCAGAGCGTCGTACACCGCGTGCATGGTCATGGGGGCCAGCAGGTGGCCCGTGGCGAGCCAGAGGCCGCCCAGTGCCAGTCCGATCAGCGTGGCAATGACCGCGTAGGCCGCGCATAAGCTGTGGCAGACGCCGAACAGGACCGATGCCACGCCCCAGGCGATCCAGGGGCCGGCCGGCGGGCCCCACCAATCCGCCAGCGTCTGCTGCAGGAACCCGCGGAACAGCAGCTCCTCACCGACGCCGGCCGCACCGGCGATCACGAGCAGGCCGCAGACGCCGGTACCGCGAAAGAGCGGCACGACATCGTTGCGCACCGTGCGCGTGAGCGTCTCGAGCCATCGCACGCTGTGGCGGTCGATCCATACCAGACCCGCCAGGAACGGCACGGCCGAGACGGCTCCCAGGCCCGCGTCGCGCCACGCCAGGCGGCTGTCGATCATGTGTGCTGACGCCATTGGCCACCCGCCGACTATCCAGCACAACAGGCACGCGAGCAGCCCGAGCGACAGTTCGAACGCGACGGCCCACCGCGTGAACCGGGTGCCGATCAGAGAGTGCAGTCGATTCATGGGCCCAGTATATCGCACCCGGGTCGGCAGGTCGGCCGGGGTGAGTTGGCCGGCGCGGCGCAGCGGACCCCGTGCCTACCCTGTGCGGGTGACCAGCGCGGCGCGTCATTGACGCCCTGCGGGGCCACTGCTAGAGTTGCCGGTTTCATCGGCAAGTGCACCCCACCCCCAAGCAAAGGTAGCTGACCATGGCCAAGAAGAAGTTGACGTACTATTTCGGCAAGACCCGCACCGATGGCAACGGCACGCAGAAGGAGTTGCTGGGCGGGAAGGGGGCGAACTTGGCGGAGATGACCGGGATCGGGTTGCCGGTTCCGCCGGGGTTCACGATCACGACCGAGTGCTGTGCGGAGTACTACACGGCGGGCCAGAAGCTGCCGGCCGGGCTGATGGAGCAGGTCAGCGAGGAGATCAAAACGCTGGAGAAGGAACTGGGCAAGGTATTTGGCGACGACAAGAACCCGTTGCTGGTGTCGGTCCGCAGCGGTGCCGCGGCTTCGATGCCGGGGATGATGAACACGATTTTGAACTTGGGCTTGAACGACAAGTCGGTCAAGGGGCTGGCGGCCGCCACGGGCAATCCGCGGTTCGCCTATGACTCGTATCGGCGCCTGATCAACATGTTCGGCGACGTGGTGATGGGCGTGGATCACGAGCATTTCGAGGCGGCCTTTTCGCGGGTCAAAGGCAGGTACCAGGCGGTTGCGGACACGGACGTGCCGGCCGAGGGGTTGATGGAGCTGTGTGACGAGTACAAGAAAGTGCTCCGCGAGCACTGTGGCAAGGATTTTCCTCAGGATCCGCTCCAGCAGCTGCAGATGTCGGTGGAGGCGGTGTTCGGGAGTTGGATGACGCCGCGCGCGGTGCGGTACCGGGAAGTGGAGAACATCCGCGGCCTGCTTGGGACGGCGGTCAACGTCCAGTCGATGGTGTACGGCAACATGGGGGACGACTCGGGCACCGGGGTCGGTTTCACGCGGAACCCGTCGACGGGCGAGAATGAGTTCTTTGGGGAGTTCCTGATCAACGCGCAGGGCGAGGACGTGGTGGCGGGCATCCGCACGCCGCAGCCGGCCGCCGAGATGGCGCAGTGGAACAAGGCGTTATACCAGCAGATCCTCGACATCAAGAAGACGCTGGAGGATCACTACCGGGACATGCAGGACATCGAGTTCACGATCGAGCGTGGCACGCTCTACATGCTGCAGACGCGCACCGGCAAGCGGACGGGCGCGGCGGCCGTGAAGATCGCCTGCGACATGGTGCGGGAGGAGTTGATCGACGAGCTGACGGCCGTGGTGCGGATCCCGGCCAACGACCTGACCCAGCTGCTGCTGCCCAGCTTCGATCCGCAGGCGAAGGCCAAGGCCCAGAAGCTGACCCGGGGGCTGCCCGCGTCGCCGGGTGCCGCGGTCGGCAAGCTGGCGTTCACGGCGGAGGAGGCGGTCGCCCGGACGAAGGCGGGCGAGCGGGTGCTGTTGGTCCGCAAGGAGACGAGTCCGGAGGACATCGACGGCATGCACAGCGCGGCGGGGATCCTGACGAGCACGGGGGGCATGACCAGCCACGCGGCGGTCGTGGCCCGCGGTTGGGGCCGCTGCTGCGTTGCGGGTGCGGGCGAGATCCAGATCGACGACAAGGCGCGGCAGATCACGGTGGCCGGCCGGACGTTCGGACCTGACGATGTGTTGTCATTGGATGGATCGACCGGCGAGGTGATGGCGGGCGAGGTGGCCACGCGGGCGCCCAGCCTGTCCGGCGATTTCGCCGAGGTCATGCAGTGGGCCGACAAGCACCGCCGGCTCCGCATCCGCACCAACGCGGACACGGCAGAGGACGCCCAGCGGGCGCGGGAGTTCGGCGCCGAGGGGATCGGCCTGTGCCGCACGGAACACATGTTCTTCGAGGGCGACCGGATCGCCGCCATGCGGGAGATGATCCTGGCCGAGACCCAGGAAGCCCGCAAACGGGCGCTGGCCAAGCTGCTCCCCTTCCAGCGCCAGGACTTCGTCGGCATCTTCACGGCCATGAAAGGCCTGCCCGTAACCATCCGGCTGCTGGATCCGCCGCTGCACGAGTTCCTGCCGCACGATGACAAGTCGCAGGCCGAAATGGCCGAGCGGTTGGGGATCAAGCCGGCCGCGATCAAGGCCCGCGTCGCGCAGCTGCACGAACAGAACCCGATGCTCGGACACCGCGGCTGCCGCTTGACGGTGACCTACCCGGAAATCCTCGAGATGCAGGTCCAGGCGATTGTGGAAGCGGTGATCGAGTGCAAGCAGCAGCAGATCGACGCCCGCGCCGAGATCATGATCCCGCTGGTCGGCACAGCCGCCGAATTGAAGCTCCTCCGCGGACTCGCCGCCCAGACGGTGGCGCGCGTCAAGGCCGCCCAGGAATACTCCGCCACGCTCGACGTCTCCGTCGGCACGATGATCGAGATCCCGCGGGCGGCCCTGACAGCCGACAAGATCGCCGAACATGCCGACTTCTTCAGCTTCGGCACCAACGACCTGACCCAGATGACCTTCGGGTTCAGCCGCGATGACATCAACTCGTTCTTGCCCGACTACCTGAAGCAGGAGATCCTGCTGATCGACCCGTTCCAGTCGCTGGACACCGAGGGCGTCGGGCAACTCGTGGAGATGGGGGTCGTCAAGGGCCGCGCTACCAAGAAGGAGCTGAAGATCGGCATCTGCGGCGAGCATGGCGGAGACCCGGCCTCCATCCAGTTCTGCCACCGAGTGGGACTGGACTATGTCAGTTGCTCGCCGTTCCGTGTGCCCATCGCGCGGTTGGCGGCCGCCCAGGCGGCGCTGAAAAACGCGTGAACCCGACCGCAGCGTGTTTCACGGCACCCGGGGCGGCGGCTCAGCCGACCTTGCGGATCGCGGCCTGCGCGGACTCGGGGTCCACCTTCAACTGCGGCAGCGGGATCGTGGCCTCCACCGGCGTGCGGCGCTCCAGGACGAATCCGCGCTGACCGGTGCTCAGGAACGGGTAGAAGTCGGCGGCCGGGCCGGACGTGAAGGTGGCCCGGAGCGTCTCGAGCACCTGCTCCCAGGTGAGCCCCTGGCGGTAGATGATGCGGTACGCACGCTTGAGCTGCAGAATCTCGTCCGGCGTGAAGCCGCGACGCTTCAAGCCGATCACGTTGAGCCCGACCACGCGGGTCGACAGGCCGTCAACCGTGACGAACGGGGGCACATCCTTGTTGATGTGGGATTGACCGCCCACCATCGCGTGGCTGCCGATGCGACAGAACTGGTGGACGCCCACGCCGCCCGACAGATAGGCGAAGTCTCCGACCGTGACGTGGCCCGCCAACATGACATTGTTCGTGAGGATCGTGTGGCTGCCGATCCGGCAGTCGTGCGCCACGTGCGCGTTGACCATCAGCAGGTTGTCGTCCCCGATGACCGTCGCGCTCTCCGGAGACATCGCTCGGTGCACCGTCACGTTCTCGCGGATCATGTTCCGGGCGCCGATCCGCAGATGGCCCCATTGTTCGTGCCGCGCGATGTGTTGCGGCCGCCCACCCAGCACAGTGCCCTCATCCACGTCGTTGTCCGTGCCGAGGGTAGTCTGAGCTTTGACAACCACACGGGCCGCGAGGCGACACCGGTCGCCGACCACCGCGCCCCCTTCGATGACGCAGAACGGACCAACGGAAACCTGGCAGCCCAGATGGGCATGCGGGTCGATCACCGCAGTAGGGTGGATGCTGCTTCCCATAAGGCCCCGACTTGGCTAGATGACAGATCGGATGACAGGCTGCGTGCGGCTCGGCTGCTGCGCGCGGCGCAGCCAACACGCGCTGGGGCGAGATGATACGCCTTTTGGTCGCCCCAGCCCAGGTCATTTATCGGTTGGATCGGGGGTCGGGAATCCATTTGATTAGGCAGGGGCGGCTGGCCCCCCGTGATGTAGGGCACAACCACCTTGGCAGGTGGGGGCGGGCCGGGCGCCGGTAAAATGGGCGGGTCGCACCGGCCCGCACGCGCACCGCCTCGGGAGGATTCCCCCGCGTCGGCTTACGAATCCGAGGGTCCGCCGTATAGTATGGAGAGCCAGCCGAGGCCATCCATCCGCGTTCCTCTGGGAGAATACCAACCATGTCGGACCTCACGGCCCTGTATGACGAGGCGGACAGACTGAAAGACGAAGGCAAGTACGAGGAGGCGATCGCCAAGTTACAGCAGTTGCTGGGGGAGGATGCCAATTACACGTTGGCTCATCTGGCGCTGGCCGTGCTGTACGGACGGGTGGGGAAGCATGAGGAGGCGGTCGAGCATGGCCGCCGGGCCTGCGAGCTCGAGCCGACCGAGGCGTTCAACTTCACGGCGATGAGCGTGACCTATCAGCGGGCGTTTGCCGGCACGGGCAACCGGGACTTCATCCGGCTGGCCGAGGAGTCGATGGCCCAGGCCAACGCGTTGCAGTATCGCCAGCAGGCGCGGTAGCCGGGCGGGTTGGCCGGATTACACCAGCGCTTCCCAGGCGCCGACCAGTAGTTCTGCGGCGCGGGCCACCTCGTCTTCCGTCGTGTGCCGGCCCAGACTCAGCCGCACGGTCCCCTGAGCGACCGTCGGGGAGATGCCCATCGCCCGCAGGGTGGCCGAGATCGACTTGCTCGTGCTGGAACAGGCGGACCCGGTCGACGCGCAGATCTCCGGGACGCGGGCCAGAAGCTCGTGGCCGCTGACGCGCGGGAAGGCGACGCTTAACGTGTTGGGCAGTCGCGGGGCGTTTTCGGCGTGAACCGTCAGGTCCGTGCCAATCCCTTCGCGCAGCAGGTCGCACAGGCCGTCGCGCAGTCTGCCCACGCGTTCCAGATGCTCCTCCAGATCCTTGGCCGCCAGCAGCGCGGCGGCGCCGAGCCCCACGATGTGCGGGACGTTCTCGGTGCCCGGCCGCAGGCCTTTCTCGTGGCCCGCGCCGTGCAGCACCGGCTCGAGTTCCACAGCCTGCCGCACGAACAGCGCGCCCACGCCCTTGGGAGCATAGCACTTGTGGCCCGCCACCGTCAGCAGGTCCACGCCCAACTCGTCGACTTTGGTGCGCAGCTTGCCCACGCTCTGGGCCGCATCCGTATGGACCAGCACGTCCCGTTCATGGCACAGCGACGCGATCTCGCGCAGCGGCTGCACCGTGCCGACCTCGTTGTTGGCATGCATGATGCTCACCAGCCGCGTGTCGCGGCGAAGCGCTTGACGCACGTCGTCGGGGTCCACCATCCCGCGGGCATCGCACGGGACGACCGTGACCGCGCAGCCCAGGCGCGCCACGTACTGCGCTACCTGCGCCACCGCCGGATGCTCGATGGCCGAAATCACCAAATGACCGTCCACCGAAGGGGCGTCCCGCATCAGGACCCCCTTGATCGCCAGGTTGTTGCTCTCCGTGCCGCCCGACGTGAAGAGGATCTCGTCCCGATCGGCACCCAGCAGGGCGGCCACATGTCCCCGGGCGTCCTCCAGCGCCTCATGGCAAATCCGCCCCAACACATGGCCGCTCGACGGGTTGCCATAGTACTCGGTCAGGAACGGAAACATGGCCGTGGCGACGCTCGTGGCCACCGGCGTGGTGGCGTTATAGTCCAGGTAGATTCGTTGCACGGCAGACCCCACTTGTGGCAATACCGTTCCACCGCTGGTTCATCATAGGAGGTTGACCAGCCCCTGTCCAAGTGACTCGGGTCCGGCCGACAGCGGCCCGGGCGACGCGTCCGAAACCGGCCGGTTGAGGGCGACCCGCCGGGAATCGGGCTTGGAAACCATGCCGAGGCCGGGTATGACCGCGAAATCTGCTGGACTTGGTGCGTATTTTGTGTGACAATTGAGGCGTCACAAGTCTGCTACTTCTCATCTTCGTCTGTTCCGGAATTCCGGGGAGAACGATCATGGTCCGAAAGCATCATACGGCTTTTACACTCGTCGAAATGCTGGTGGTCATTGCGATCATCGGCACGCTGGTCGCCATCCTGCTGCCGGCGGTGCAAGCGGCGCGCGAGCGCGGTCGGCAAGCACAGTGCACGAACAACCTCCGGCAGATTGGCGTGGCAGTCATCAACTTCGAGTCCCGCCGCCATCGATATCCGGGCTCGCAGGAACTGCTCTTGCCGTCGGACCCGGCCGCCGCAGCGGTCGGCAACAACAAGCCGGCCAGTTGGTTCACGATGTTGCTCCAGGATCTGGAACGCGCGGACCTCATGGAGCGGTGGAACACGACGGCCATCCCCATGACCGATTCGGTCCTCACGCCGTCCCTGGAACTCACGCGGTGCCCGAGTGCTCCGGAAGCTATGGGCCTGACCGGCACCACGACCTATGTGGCCAATGCGGGCTTCATGCCCCGCGGGAGCGATGTGGGCGGGGCCTACATAGGCGCCTCCCAGCGGTCGGCCAACGGGATCTTCCTGGATCGCATCAGCAATCCCAACATCACGGTCAACGCGTCGGCCGTGCGTGACGGGCTGACCAATACCATCCTGGTGAGCGAGAACCTGGTGGCCAGCTTCTGGTATGCGTTCGGGCCGCTCGATCCGGGGTCGACGACGTTGACGGTCAACCACGGGTGGAGCAGCGATTTGACGTTTACCGTGCCGGTCAATGCCCGGTTCGGCAATACCTTCGTCTTCTGCTATGCCAACGAAACGAACGGGCCGGCAGTCAATCCGCTGATCACCGGCGCCACGCCCAGTGCCCAGATTCCGCCGGAGCCGAGGATGAAGATCAACGGGGAGCGGATCCAGTATCCCGAAGGGTCGGCCGTCTTTGCGGAGATCGCGCGACCGTCATCGAACCATCCGGGCGTCGTGTTTGCCGTCTGTGGAGACGGCCGCGTCATCACGCTCAACGAAGGACTCCCGTACCACGTCTACCAGCAGTTGATGACGCCGCACGGCACGCAGTCCGACATGCCTTCCCGGCTGTCGTACGTGCTTCGGGATGCGGATTACCAGTAAGCCCCTCGCCGGGTCCGGCCTGTCGACGCGGGCCGGGCTTGCCGCCTGTCAACGTGCCGCCGTCACGGCGCGCCGTGTTGCGCGGCAGCGACCACCTGCTGCACGGCGGTAATCAGGGCGTCGACATGTTGGGCGGCGGTCTGCAGGTCGCCGTCCTTGCCCAGGTTCTCGAGTTGCCATGCCAGGTCGGCGGCCATGTGCGCGCCGAAGAACCGGAGTGAGCTTTTGAGCGTATGGCTGGCACGCCGGAACGCGGGCGCATCGGGCGTGGCCAGCGCATCGCGCAGCTGCTGGACCAGGCGGGGCGCTTCCACCAGGAACGCTTCGACCACGGAGGCGAGCGTTGCCCGGTCACCGTTGACGGCATCCAGCGCGTCTTGCCAGTCGATCAGGCCGTCCAGACTGCCTGCGGTCTGCGGCGGCGCGGCGGCCGGGGTCGTTTCGGCGACTGCCGCGATCCCCAGCGCGGCGGCCATGGCCGTGAGCAGCTGATGGAGGCTCAGCGGCTTGGCCACGTACTCGTCCATGCCCGCTTCGAGGCACCGCTGGCGGTCGCCTTTCATGGCATGGGCCGTCATGGCGACGATCGGCACGTGGCGTCCGGTCTCGGCCTCCAGACGTCGGATCTGGGCGGTCGCCTCCAGGCCGTCCATCTCGGGCATCTGCACATCCATCAGGATGATGTCCGGCGTGTCGGACTGCCAGGCTTCGATCGCTTCCGCGCCGCTGGCGACCACCGTGACGCGATGCCCCTGCTTGATCAGCAGTTCCCGCACGAGTTTCTGGTTGACCAGCCCATCCTCGGCCACCAGCACGTGCAAGTGGGGCAACGCTTTGCGCGGAGGCGTGGGCAGGGGCTCGGAGCCGTCCGCCGCGACCACGATGCGCGTGCCGCGCCGTTCGTCCGCCAGGTGCTCCAAGGCCTCCGGCGCGGGCGGGTCGTGGCGTCCGAACACCGCCTGGAACCGGAAGCTGGTCCCGTGCCCTTCCTGGCTCTGAACCGAGATCTCTCCGCCCATCTGCCGGACGAGGTAGCTGGAGATGGTCAGCCCCAGCCCCATGCCTCCGAACGGGCGCGTGGTGGACGTATCCGCCTGGGTGAACGCCTCGAAGATGGTCTGCTGCTTCTCCACGGGGATGCCGATGCCCGTATCGGTGACCTCGACTTGCAGCGTCGCGGTCTCCACAGACTGCTCGACCTTCTCGACGCGGACCGTGATCTCGCCCGACTCCGTGAACTTGATCGAGTTGCCGACCAGGTTCATGATCACTTGGCGGAGGCGGATCGGGTCGCCGACCAGGTGGCTGGGCACGTCCGGCGCGACCTGGTAGGCGAGTTCCAGTCCCTTCTTCTGTGCCCGCACAGCCAGAGTACGGAGCGTGCCGTCGAGGATATCCGAGAGGCGGAAGTCGGTAGACTCGAGCTTCAGTTTGCCGGTTTCGATCTTGGAGAAGTCCAGGATATCGTTGACGATCAACAGCAGGGCTTCGGCCGACTGGGAGATGGTCTCCAGGTAGTCGCGCTGTTCGGGCGTCAGGGGCGTGTCCAGCGCCAACTCGGTCATGCCGATGATCCCGTTGAGCGGGGTCCGGATCTCGTGGCTCATGTTGGCGACGAACTCGCTCTTGGCCCGGCTGGCGGCGTCGGCGGCCTCTTTCGCCTCCCGGAGCGCGGCTTCGGCGCGGCGCCGCTGGGTGATGTCGCGCGACAGCCCGAACGTCCCCACCAGCTGACCCTGCTCATCGCGCAGCGGCAGCTTGGTCGTGGAGACCCACGTGATCCGGCCGTCGGGCCAGGTCTCCTGCTCCTCCAACTCCAGCACCGGCTCGCCGGACTCCATCAGATGGACTTCGTCGGCCCGGGCCTGGGCGGCGTGTTCCTCGGTGAAGAAGTCGAAATCGGTCTTGCCGATCGCATCGGCCGGGTCGACCAGTCCGAACCGGCGGGCCATGGCGCGCCCGATCCGCAGGAACCGGCTGTCCTGGTCCTTGAAGTAGATGTTGTCGGGCAGCGTGTTGAGCAGCGTGTGCAGCAGGAACCGTTCGTGGGCGAAGGCCTGCTCGGCCGCCCGGCGGACCTCCACTTCGTGCCGCAAGGCCTTGTTGGCCATCAGGAGCTGGCCGGCACGCTGCTCCACGCGCTGTTCGAGCGTGGCGTACGATTGTTGCAACTGCTCGGCCATCAGGTTCAACGCCTGGGCCAACACGCCCACTTCATTGGGCGATTGGATGGGGCATCGTTCGTCCAGGTTCCCACGCGCGAACCGGTCCGAGAAACGGACCAGTTCCATCAGGGAGCGGGTCATGCGGTAGGAGAACACATAGGACAAGAGGACGCCGGCGGCCAGGGTGCCGGCCGCCAGGCCGAAGGACATCCAGCGCAGACGCCCCAGCGGCTCATACGCTTCGGCCACATCCATCTTGGCGATGAGAACCCATTCCGCGTACCCCACGGGCCGCACGGCCGCCACCACATCCCGGCCATGCCGGTCCAAGGCCCGGTTGTACCGCCGCCCATTCTTCAAGCACTCCGCCACCAGCGGCCAGCTCTCCAGCCGACGGTCCTGTACCTGCCGCTCCTGATTGGGGTCCATCCACTGCACCTGCCCGTCGCGGACCCGGACCACCACCACCTCGCCCGTGCGCCCCAGGTTCTGGCGGCCCGACACCATGTTGAGCATCGGCGTGCTCTCCAGCTCCGCGACCGCGACGAATGTGCGCCCCTGGTCGGTCACGATGGGAGCCGCCATCATACTGCGGATCGACGACTTGTAGCGGGCCGGGAAGCCCAGCACGAACTGCTGCTTGCCCACCGCATAGACCGGCAGGTCCGCGAGCGGGCGATCCAGGGCCGACGCGCCGAGCGTGAAGATGGTCTGGTCCTGGCTGTCGACCAGATGCACGGCCAACAGCTGTCCGCCCGCCATGGACGCGTCGGGACCGGTCGGGCCGAAAGACCGCCGGATGTCGTCGATGATCCACTGCATGCGCGACTGGAACTCGAACTCGTCCAGTACGCCGGCCGCATACTGGTCCAGCAGGTCGGTCAGGTGCGAATTCCGGTCGAACAGCTGCATGCGCTCGGCCTGCCGCCCGACCATGGCCAGCAGGTTGTCGCACCGCTCGGCGGCCACCGTCTGCAGGCGGAACCGGATCTGGTCGTCGAGGATCAGGCGGGCGAACAGGTACCCGGCCAGTGTCAGTCCGATGCCGGTCAGCAGGATCATGGTCGAGACGAACGCGGCCTGGCGGATGAACAGCGACGAATAGCGAGGGACGGTGTACCCGGGCGTCTGTGGGGTCGCCTGCTCCAGAGAGGAGTTCTCGTTCATGCAGGGCTCCCTTTCGTTTCAGGATACGGTGGATCTGCTACCCAGTACGTTCCACACGCCCTCCTCGAAGCGTTCACTCGGCCGGCGGTACCGAGCCCGCCGCGCCGGCATTGTCGTCGGGCACCGCAGGCGCCGGCGGAGCCGGCGCGTCCTCGCCCGCCTCCGCTGCGGGTGATGCCGTGTCGTTCCCGCGGTACTGATCCAGGCGCTGGCGCAGGTCCAGCTTGATATGCTCGGGCAGATCGGGCGGCACGACCCGCAGCGCTTCCTCCTGCCAGCGGATTGCCTGAGCGGGGTTGGCAGCCGCCGCACAACTGGCCGCCAGCAGCGCCAACGCCCGGAAGTCGCGCCAGTGCGTTTGCGCACACGCCATCTGCGCATACTCGATGGCCAGGGCGGGATCCCGGTACGATTCGTCCAGGTACAGGTCCACCAGCCGCTTGACCGGTTCGACATCCTGGCCCGAGAGCCGCATCCCTGCCAGGAAGTCATCGCGCGCCTTGTCGTACTGCTTCAGGGCGAAGTAGACGTTGCCGCGCATCACGTGGTGGGAAGAGGTGGGGTTGATGGCGATCAGTGTCGTCAACACCTCGATCGCTTTCTCAGGTTCGTGTCGCTGGTCCCACAACAAGGCCAGGTTGCGATACGCCTTGTAGAGGTGCGGGGCCAGCCGGATCGCCTCGTCGAAATCGGCGGCCGCCGCGTCGTAATCCCCCAACTGCAGATGGACCATGCCGCGCGCGTTATGCGCTTCGGCCGACGACCTGTCCAGCTCGATGGCTCGATCCAGCGACGTCAACGCCTTTCCGAACGACTCGTCGTCGTCCGACGGACTCCTCGGGTCGTCGGTCGTGGCCTGCGCCAGGCCGAGCTCGTAATAGTATGACGCATCCTGCGGCGCGAGCGCCACGGCCGCGTAGAGCTGCTCGAGACCTTCGTTGATCCGGCCTTCCTGAATCAAGGCCTTGCCCAGGCACAACTTGGCCAGCGCCGACCCGGGGTCGCAGTCCACGGCGCCCAGGAACCGCTCCATCGCCCCGTCGAAATCCTGCTGCGCCAGCAGGGCCAGACCCAGCTTGCACATCAGTTCCGCCGACTGGGGTCGCAGCGCCAGCGCGTCCTCGAACTCCCGCTGAGCGTCCCGCGCGCGCGCCTGGCTCAACAGCCATGTCCCGTAATTGGCCCGCGCACTCCAACTCTGCGGGATTGCCTCCGCCAGGTTGGCCAGCACGCCCGCCTTGGTCGGGCCGCGCCACAGTTGACTCGCGCCGAGCAGGCCAAACAGCAGGACCAACACCGCAGAGCTGGCGGCCCACCGCGACCAGGCCACGCCGCGGCGCGCCCGATCCGCTGCGCCCGCAGGCGCCGCCGGTACCCCCAGACTCGATCGCACCGCGGCATCCCGCAGCCGCCAGGTCCATCCGTCCCAGTAGAAGTGCACCATCGTCGACGCCGCCACCCACGCGAAAAAGGCGCGGTGCAGCAGGTCGGATTCCAGCCCCTCGGCCATCCCGAACGGCGTCACCTGCGCAAGGTAGGACGGCAGACCATACAACGCGGCGGCCGCGACCAACCACACTCCGCCGACCAGGCCGCCGGCGCCCAAGAAGCCGGCCCACCGCGCCATGCCCCCGCCCGACGCCACCGCGTGCCTCATCGCGACCCGGACCAGTGCCAGATTCTGAATCGCGTGGAACGCTTCATACAACAGGATGCCCAACAGCAGGTCCTGCACGCTCACCATCGCGTACCACCAGAACCCGATGTTGCTCACCATCGCCGCCAACTTCATCAACCCGGGCCGCTGGCCCTGACGACGCTGCGCAATGTAGTTCATCACGAAGGCCGTCGTCAGGACGACGGTCAGCCCGCCCCAGACCAACTGGGTCGCGGGCACCGCCACGGGCTCTAGCAGCGGCATGCCGCACCCATACAACGCGGTCAGCAGTTGCTCCATGCGGTGAGGTGAGAATAAGACCCCGGCACCGAACCAGGTCGCGGTCGTCAAATAGTCCAACCAGATCGTGCTGCCCGCAAACGACTGGACCTTGCTGTCGTAGATCCGCATGATGCCGTACGTGTGCGTCATCGCATGCCAGACGCCCCACAGCAACAGCACCACCGTCAACGCCGCCAGATCCGCCCAGACACAGGCCACGGCCACCGCCGAGAGGGACAGCAGGCCCACGACCAGCCCCGTGCCGTGCGGCCGCGACAGGTCGCGATGGCCCCACACACGCAGAAAACTCGGCAACTGATGGCCGACCGCCAGAAACGCCATCGTCACCAGGTACAGGGCGGCCACATCCACATGCGGCTGCAACGCCGACACCGCGCCCCAAACCCATAGCGGCCCGAGGACGAAACACGCCAGGTCGTAACCGGCGCTCCCGATCCAAGGCGATAACGATGACCTCAACCGATCGACACCATCAGGCCCAGCAGCAGGTGGACGGTTGTTCTGCTTATTCAGGGGGGTGTCCAGTCCGTTCTCAGCTGCCATTCTCAGCACGCCCTCATGTGGTGAATCAGTTTTGTATTGTATCTCCGCGCACGCCCGTCACAACGCCTCGTGGGTTCAGACGGCGGGCCTGCCGCGGGTGTCGCCCGCGCGAGAACCGTGCGTGACCGCGTGGCGGCGGGAGAGTCGGCGTAATCGCTACAGCCCGGAGAACCGCTAAAGTCTCACATCTGCAGGCGTCGATGATCGGGGTGGTTCCGTGCCTGCGCGAGCCATGCGCGCCAAGGATGGCATCTGGGCCGGATCGGCGGATCTTCCGCACCCATGAGGCGGCATTGAGATTGGGACTGGACATTGGGCATGTCAGACGGCTTCGCCAACCGAGCCCGCATCCTCGGCACCTGGATGGTGCTGGCGTGGATCGGTATGGCGCTAACCGGTTGTTCTCGCGGGCTTTACCGTCGGCAGGCGGATCGGGAATCGCATTACCTGATTCGCGAGAAATCGGTGGGTACGCCATGGTCTATCCCGGAAGGGTTCACGATTGCTCCGGACCCCCGGTCCCGGTTCTTCGACGCGACACACCCGGACTATCCTCGACTCCCGCCGGCCGGGCCGCAACTGTATCAGTACCAGCTGCCCAGACTTGGCCGAACCGCCGACAGGCAGGAATCGGCCGAGCCTCTGCCGCCCGCGTCCGGTCACGAGCCGGACTCCGTTCCCGAGCTTCCCGTCCCGGCCGATCTATTGCCGTCCGGTGCCCGCGTCGCGCCGCCGCGCCTGCTCAACGCCGGCGAGGTGCAGCTGGTGGCGTACCAGGAGGAGCATCCGTCGTCCGGGCCGGCAGAGGTCCCATCGGAAGACCCGTTTCGGGACGACTTGCTGGCCCTGATCGACACGCGGACCGAAGTGAAGGGCACGCGGCTCCAGCCGGTGGAGACGGGTTACTGGAGCGACGTGCCGGACGCGTGCATTGCCCGGATGCTGGACTTCGCGAGCGTGCGGGACGAGTATGTCAAGTCATTTGGGCGGCCGCCGCGCCCGGAGCTACTGAGCACGGCGCCGCGCATGACGCTGGAAGACTTGTTTGAACTCGCGCTGCTCAACAGCCGGGCGTATCAACGTGAGAAGGAATCGCTGTACCAGGCGGCGTTGAGCCTGTCGCTGGAACGGTATGCCTATGCCACGAAGTTCTCGGCGCAAGGCGGCAGGGTGGGTGCGAACTACGGGCACCGCCGCATGGGCGGGACGACCGTCAACTCCTTGGCCGTCCCGAGCGTCTTCAACGGCGACAAGCTGCTGGCCAGTGGCGGGACCCTGTTGGGCCGGTTCGCCAACGACGTCGTGTTGACGTTCAACGGCCCGACCGGCTTCGCGGCGGACATCAGTTCGGAGCTGCTATTCGACATCACGCAGAGCGTGTTCCAGCGTGACGTGTTGCTGGAGCCGCTGATCCAATCGGAACGCAACCTGGTGTATGCGGCGCGGAACTACGCCCGGTTCCGCAAGGAATTCTTCTTCGATATCGCCACCACCTACTACAACATCCTGCGGACGTATCGGCGAGTCGAGATCGACGCCCAGAACTACTTCTCACAGGTTCGCAACTACCAACAGTCGCGTGAAGAGGTGCGGTCGGAGGTGTCCAGCGCGCCGAACGTGATTGCCTTGAACCAGTTTGAGCAAGGCGTCTTGACCGCGCGCAGCACGCTCATCAGCCAGTGTCTGCAACTGGAGGATGCGCTGGACAGCATGAAGCTCACACTCGGGCTGCCGACCGAGACCGAGATCGACGTGGACCTGACGGAACTCGAACAGTTGACTCTGCGCGACGAGATCGAGGTGAATCGTGAGCAGGCCCATCGCTGGCAAGCCCGACTGCAGTCGCTGCGCGACAAGAACACCACGGCCGATCACGGGGACATCCTGACGGCCGATTATGCGCTGACCGAACGCCTGATCGTTTGGTTCCTGAAGCGCCGTCTGGTGGAGCCGGACGTGCCGGAACCGGTCGCGTGGTACCAGCAGCGCGCGCGGTTCCGGCTCGATGCGGCCCGCCTCGACGCGCTGGAGGAGCACCAGACGCTGGAGGAGATCCAGACGGCCCAGCCGCCCAAGCAGCGCATCCTGGTGTTCCAGCGGCAGGTGGACATGATCGGCAGCCTGCTGACGCTGGTCCAGCGGCAGGGTCAGTTGGCAACGCGACTCGGCGTCCCGGCCGCCGACCTGGAATCGGCGCGCGTCCAGTACGTGGCCCAAGAGCGCGAGTTCAAGGCGCTGCAGGATGATCTGGACCGGGCCCTGGAGACCAACCCGGACGATGAAGTCATCGTGACCTTGATCGACCGGGGCACGGAAGTGCTCGCCGCGCTGGAGGCCTTGTCACGGGACTTCGATCGGCTGATCTTCGGCCAGCCGGTCCAGGCGGTCGATGCCCAGCAGACGCTGGCCGAGACCGATGCGCTGCTGGCCGCCGCGCGGCAGGCGTTCGCGGCGGCGGACCAGGGCCTGCCGCCGGTGGATATCAGCGTGGACGACGCGATGGTCACCGCCCTGGTCCAGCGTCTCGACCTGATGAATGCGCGCGGGACGTTGGCCGACCGCTGGCGCGAGATCAAGATCGCCGCCGATGAGCTCCGGTCGGGCCTGAATCTGAACGCCAGCCAGACCATCGGAACGGAGAAGAACCGCCCCTTTGCGTTCTCGACGGACAACGCGAACACGCAGTTGCGGCTCGCCTGGGACCTGCCGCTCAACCGCAAACGCGACCGGAACCTGTACCGTCGCACGCTCATCAGCTACAACGCCGAGCTGCGCAATCTGCAGCAGACCGAGGACGTGATCAAGCAGAACGTGCGCCGCCAGCTGCGCAACCTGGAGCAGGCGCGCGTCCAGTATCCCATTAGCGTGACGCAGGCCGCCCTGTCGGAAGAACAGGTGCTCAGCACCCGCCTGCAGTTGATCCTCGGCCTGCCGGGGGTCCGGGCGCCGGACCTGGTGGACGCCTACAACGAATCGCGTCAGGCGCTGGGGAACATGGTGGATCGGCGAATTGGATACATCGTGAGCCGTGCCCAGCTGGCGCTGGAACTCGAAGTCATGATGCTCGACGATTCCGGGTTCTGGCCCGACGTGAACAACCCGGAATACCAGCCTCAGCCCGACCTCGTGTACCCTTGGAACGCCGGCTCCGCCTATGGCGAGTTCCCACCGTTCCTTCGGGTCTCCCGGGAGATGCGCGAGATGTTGGGCTACGCCCCGCCCGGCGCCGTGCCCGCTGCGACCGCAGCGCCGGACCTCGCGCCCGTCGGACCATCCGCTCAGGACGGCGCGCCGATTCCGCCGACAGGCCCCGGGGATGACGCGAGCGATTGAGCGGTGAGGCCGCCCGCCAGGAGCCCGGGGCGCCGAACAGGGCGCCTGCGATCGGGCTTAGGGCGGTCAGTGCCGCGGAGGCTGCGGCGGACCACCGATCGTCCAGAAGGCGCCGACCCCGAGTGCCGCGGCGCCGACCAACAGCGCGCCGATCAGCGTCCGCCGCATCCAGATCTGCCGGGCGAGTTCCCGCTCCAGGACCTTCTCGTACGGTTCGTCCCCCATCGCGCGTGCGCGATGCAGCGCGACATTGGGCTCCGGCGCGTCGGTGGCCAACAAGGCGAACGCGGTGACCAGCAGCGCCAGGCACAGCACCAGGCAGAGGGGAGCCAGGAGTCGTTGCATGGCCGGCCTCGCTATTCGTGACGCAGGGCTTCGATCGGGTCCATCATCGCCGCGCGCCGGGCCGGGTACATACCGAACATGATCCCGGTGGCCACCGAGATCCCGAAGGCGAGGAAGATGGACCACCAGCTGAGCACCGTCTCGATTTCGGACGTGGCCGTGACGATGACCGGGATCAGGACCCCCACCAGGATCCCCAGCAGCCCGCCGGTGGAGGAGAGGACCGTGGTCTCCACGAGGAACTGGGAGGTGATATCCCGGCGTCGGGCGCCCAGCGCGCGGCGGATGCCGATCTCACGCGTCCGCTCGGTGACCGTGGCCAGCATGATGTTCATGATCCCGATCCCGCCGACCAGCAGGGCGATGCCGGCGATCGAGCCCAGCACGAGGTTCCAGATGCGTTTCTCCTGTTCCGCCTGCCGCAGCAGTTCCAGGGGCACCTGGACCTCGTAGTCGTTGTCGCGTGTGTGGGTCTTCTCCAACAGCGCGCGGGCCATGGCCGCGGTCTGGCTGACCAGCTTCTCGCTGCTGACCGTCAACGTGATCTCGCTCAACTGCGTCCGTTCGAACTCCACGGAGCCTGCCCGGACGATCAGCTGCAGTTCGCCGAACCGCCGGCGGGCGGCGGTGAGCGGGATGTAGGTGTCGTTGTTGAAGTTCGCCTGGCTCATGGCGCCCGGCCGCACGTCGCCGCTGGACTGCTGGTCCAGCACGCCCACCACGCGGTAGGCGCTGGGGCCGAGCAACAGGTCCTTGCCCAGCGGATCCTCGTACCCGAAAAGGCGCTGGGCCGCCCCGGCACCCAGCACGCACACGTTGGCCGTCGTATGCAGGTCGGTGTCGGTGAGGAACCGGCCGCGCCGCACGACCAGGTTCTTCACTTTCAGGCAATCGGGGGTCGTGCCGAGGATGCGCGCGTTGGCCATGCGGCGGCCCCCATGCTGGGCGTCTTTGCGCAGCAGGCAGATGGGCAGCGCGCGGACCACGGTCGGAATCGTGTCGCGCAAGCGCTCGAAATCCCGGTACTTCAGGCCGTATTCGAGCACGCGGCTGGTCTGCTGCTGCGTGGCGCTGGTGCTGGTCGATTCGCCCTCGTTCTCCGGTTCCGGCTTGACGCTGCGGATGATGACGTTCGTCGCGCCGAGTTCGCGGATCTGCTCGACCGCCTTGCGTTTCGAGCCCTCGCCGATGGCCAGCATGGCGATGACCGAGCCGACGCCCAGGATCGTGCCGAGCATCGTCAGGAAGCTCCGCAGCTTGTGCAGCATCAGGTTGCGGACGCCGAGTTGCAGAGTGACCCAGAGCATGTGCTGATTACTCGTTCTGTTCCGCGGGCTCGCCGACAGCAGCCTGGTCTGCCGCGCCCGGAGCCGGGTCGGACGGCTGCGGACGCGCAGCGTCCGAACCGCCCGCCTTGTCGTCCGACTCCTGGTCCTGGTCGGGCCGCGTCGGCGCCTCCCTCTTGGCCGCCACGGCGGCCGTCTGCTCCTCGATGAGCGACATCGGATTCAACACCACCTGGTCGCCGTCGGTCAGCCCCTGCCGGACCTCCACGAACTTGTCGTTGGTCTTGCCCAAGGTGATTTCCCGTTTCTCCAGCTGGTTGCCGACCAGCAGATAGCACCAGTTCTTGTCGGCGCGCTGCACGACGGACTGGACCGGAATGCTCAACACGTCCGTCAGCTGCTCGATGTCGATCTCCACGACGGCCGTCATGCCCGGCTTGAGCTGCGTGACGTCCTGGTCGATCGTGACGATCGTCTTGTAGACCTTGGTGTCCGAGCTGAGCCAGCCGCCCTGGTCCGGCAGGACCGCGACCGACTTGACCGTGCCGTGGTAGGTGCGGTCGGCAAATGCATCCACGCGGATCGTCGCACGCAACCCGGGCTTGACCTGGTCCAACACCGATTCGTGCACGGCCGTGTCGACCTGCATGTGGGTCAGGTTCGGGAGCGACAGGATGGCCTGCCGCTCGCGCACGAACGCGCCTTCCTCGATCACCGCGCTGCGGTTCCAACGCCCTTCTTCGGTGGCGTAGGCGACCATCCCGTCCTGCGGCGCGTAAATCTTGCACTTGTCCATCTGGGCCAGGTAGCGATCGTACCGCTCCTTCTCCTTCTTGTACGCGCTGTCCGCGTTCTCCTTGGCCGCCAACGCCTGCGCCAGCTCCGACTCGTTGTTCTTCTTGACTTGCTCGCAGTTGTTCACTGCCGTGTCGTACTTGCCCTGGCGGTTGAGCTTCTCCGCGCGATAGGTGTACACCTTGAGCTGCCGGCTCAGCGCCAAGTGGCTGGCCAGCGCTGCATCGGCCTTGAGCAGATCCAGTTTGGCGGTGGACAGATCACCCTTGCTCTTGTACCCCAGATCGTACAGCAGCTTGACCGCCTCGTAGTCGGATTGGCGGATCAGCTGCAACGCGCGGGCGTTCTGGATCTCCATCTCCACGTTCTGCAACTGGATCTGGTACGTCCCGCCATCGTCGTCCTCGAAGGAGTCGAGGTCGATCTTCGTCAACTCCACCGCCAGGTCCGCCGCAGCCTGATTCGTCTCGTTCTGCGTCTGCTGGTTCACGTACTTGGCGTTGGCCTGGATCATCTCCGCCTCCGCCCGCTTGAGCGACAGGAACTGTGCGTCCAGACGCTCTTTCAAAGGCGCCGCGTCGAGTTCGACCAGCAGGTCGCCCTGGTGGACCGAACTGCCGTTGGGCACGATGAAGATGATCTGGGTCCCCGAGATGCCCATCCGGTCACCACCGAAACTCTCGACTTCACAGATGATCTGCTCGGTCTGCTGGCTCTCCAGGTTGCCCCGCTCCGTGACCATGATCGAAAGCGCGCCGCGCCGCGCCGTGTAATAGACCAGCGAGTCGTCCGCCTTCATGCCACCCGTCAGTATGGCTCGCAGGCCGAGCCCGAGAACCGCCAGGCCGGCGACCGCCCCGACTAGGATCAGCCAGCCCAGACGGCCCGTTCGCGCCCGCAGCCCCTGGAACGGGGCGTCCGCCGACGCGACGACCTCCCGCGACCGCCCCGCCAGCCGCAGTTTCCGCTGCGTCAAGCTCATTACGACCGACTCCTGCTGTCTCGAAGACCCGATGCCCCACTCCACCCACTCCCATCGTATTCGCTGATTCAGGACTGTGCCACGCGAATTCCACGCGCCGCCCGCAAATCCGGACGCCGATCCCCGCCACGGCGCTTGGCCCATTGCCACCAGCGAGGTGTTGGACCGCCCCCGCCAGCCCAAGTTCACCGCCCAGTTCGCCTTGAGGCCTAAGCCCGATTTCGCCTACAATCCGCCGCCCGGCACGGGCCAGTCGCCACCCCCGCATTCCCAGTAAGGAGACAGGTGGGCATACCATGATCCACGTCGACCAGATCACGAAGATGCAGCAGATGGCCATTGCACGTTGGCACCGGCACGGCCTGGACAACCCGTTCTCCGGGTTCCTTGCCATCGCCTGCCACCAGTGTTCGCTCAACTACCTGCTGTGGCACGAGGAAGACGCCGCACGCAACCCGACCGCAAGCGATGAGGAAATCGCACTCATCAAACGGACCATCGACCAGCTCAACCAACAGCGCAACGACTACATCGAGCTGATGGACAACTGGATCGCCCAGGCCCTGGCGGCCGCACACGTCCAGGCGGCCCCGGACGCCCAGCAGAACACGGAAACCCCCGGAAGTGCGATCGACCGGCTCGCCATTCTCGCCCTCCGCATCTACCACCTGGAAGAACAGCTCCGGCGCCCGGGCGTCGATGCGGACCACCTCCAGTCCGTGGACGCCAAACTGTCCACCTGCCGCCTCCAACACCGAGACCTGTCCCGCGCCACCGGCCGACTCCTGGCCGACCTCTTCCGCGGTCGAAAGCGCCATCAGCTTTATCGACAATTCAAGATGTATAATGATCCGAGTCTCAACCCGTACCTCTATCAGACCGTTGCGTGGCGACAGACATCGCCGGACGCGGCGGGCGGCGCGGCTGATCGCGCGGAAGTCCAGGCATGGCCGGCGGCTCCTGCGCGCCCGTCCCCCACTGCATGTCATCCATGAACAGACCTGAAATCCGATCGACGCGCGGCGCCCGCGGTTCCGCTCTGGACCACCCGCGGCGGGTCCTGATCGGCATCGTCGCCTGGGCCCTCGTGATGCTCTGCCTGCCCCGGTCCGCCCCGGCTCAAGACCGGCCGGGCGGTGCGGGGCTCGGCGCCCGGGCGGCCTCGCTCGAGCAGATCGCCCAGTGGATTCGTGAGCTGGACGACGGCCGCTTCATGACGCGTCGCAACGCGACGGAACAGCTGATCGCATCGGGCCTGGCGGCCGTGGGTCCGGTCAGGCAGGCATTGAGCCAGTGCAGCCTGGAGGTCAGCGCACGCGGCATCTACGTGCTCAAGGCCCTGGCGTTGAGCAAGGACGTGAGCGCGCAGGATGCGGCGACCGAGGCTCTTGAGGCGCTGGCCCAGTCGCCGGTCCGCGCGACGGCGCGGCAGGCGGGCGAAGTGCTCGCCCAGCTCAGTGAGGCGCGGCAGGAGCAGGCCATCCAGGAACTGGAGGACCTGGGAGCTCGCCTCGACATGCAGGACGCCATCGCGGTGTTCGCGCCCGCCGTCGGCATGCGCGTGGAAATCGGCCCGAAATGGCAGGGCACCGCCCAGGATCTGCAACGGCTCCGCCGATTGCCCGCCGTGCAGCAGGTGCTGTTCATCGGTCCGCAGTGCACCGACGCGTGGATCCGCAGCCTGGAAGACCTGCCGGGTGTCGAACGCGTTCTGATCCGCAACGCCAGTATTACGGACGAGGCCGTCAAATCGCTCAGCAGGCTCCCGCGCGTCACCGCGATCGAGTTGCTGTATGCGCCGGTGAGCGACGCGTCGCTCGAGCCCCTGAAGCAGATCAAGACGCTGCGCAAACTGCGCCTCTACGGCACGGCGATGACCCCGGACGCGGTGGCCCGGTTCCAGGCCGCGGTCGCCCAGGTCGAAGTCGACTTCCGCATGGGCGCCTTCCTGGGCGTCATGTGCGATCAGCCGCCGTCGCCCTGCCGGGTCCTCCAGGTGGTACCGGACGCCGCAGCAGCCCAGGCCGGGATCGCCGACGAGGACATCATCGTGCGCTATGGAGGCCAACCGGTCGCCCACTTCGACGACTTGCGGGCCCTGATCAGCAAGAACAAGGCGGGCGACTCGGTGTTGATCCAAGTGATGCGCGGCGCGACGCGTCTGAATAACGGCCTGCCGCAGCGCGGCAACCTGGCCTTGGGTGTCGAGGCCGTGGCCGACTCGTTCGGCTGCCGCGTCACGAGACTGGCGGACGACGGCGCGGCAGCCCAAGCCGGCGTGCGCGTCGATGATGTCGTGGTGGAACTCAACGGGCAGCCCGTCGCCCGTCCGGAACAACTCAGCCAGGCCTTCGGACAACTGTCGGCCGACGAACCGCTCGTATTCGGCGTGATCCGCAACGGCCGGATCGTGAGCGTGCGTGTCACGTTCGGCGAGTGGACCGATGTGATCCAATGAACGACCAGGCCACGCCCTTGTTCTGCGCCCGCTGCCTGAGACCGCTGGTCGCGGGCCGCGGGGAATTCTATGTCGTGCAGATCGACGCCGTGGCCGATCCGACCCCGCCCGAATTCACGGACGAGGACCTGCAGCGGGACGCGCGCGCGGAGATCGCCCGCACGCTCAAGGAGCTGGCCAGCTGTTCCGAACGGGAATTGCTGGACCAGGTGTGGCGCCGCGTCACGCTCCACCTCTGCCACACCTGCTTCGGCCAGTGGATCGAAGACCCCGCCGGTTGAGTCCGCTGGCCGCCCCGCGCGGCGCGCCGCCGCGTCACGGGCCCGAGATGTCGACTCCCAGCGCCTGGAGCCGCTGCACGGCGGCTGCCCGGGCCGGCTGCAGAACACTCTCGAGCGTCACGGGGGCCCCATCCTGCTGCTTGCTCGCGTCGGCGGCCGTCATGAAGGCGTAGATCTCCAGCGTCTCCTCGCGACTGACCGGCGGACGGCCCGTGCGGAAGAACTCGGCAATCTCGGCCACCAGTGGGCCGTACCCTTCGAAAGAGCCCAGGGACTGCAGGTCCAGCGTGCCGAACACGGTTCCCCCGTAACTGGCCTGCGCCGGTGGGCGGATGCCGCGGAACGTCCCGAGACGGCCCGCCTGCCAGGTGCCCACGACGAAGTCCATGTCCGGCTGCGCCACGCGCCGGACCTGCTGGCAGCCGGGGCCCATTGCCGTGAACAGCAGCTCCACACCGTGGATGCCGTACCAGTACAAGTCAGGGTGCGTCGGCTCGAGCGCGCAGGGGCTGTACGCGTCGCAGCCGATCACCTGGCCCACTGCGCCCTGCCGGGCGCGCTGGGCGCCGGCCAAGTAGCGCAACGACGAGGAGGAGAACACGGGCGCCCCGTAATGCTCGGCCGCCAGATAGATCGCGACCACGTCGGTGAGCGACCCGGCCACCGGCTTGTCGATGAACACCGGCTTGCGCGCCCGGAAGACCGGCAGGGCCTGCTCCAGATGCGGGCGGCCATCGTTCGACTCGAGCAGCACGGCGTCGACCTGCGCCACCAGCTGATCGATCGAGTCCACGATGGACACGCCCAGCCCCGTGACCGTCTGGGTGTACTGGGGAACACGACTGACGCTCGATTCGATGTCGACGCTACCCCGCGGATAGGCGGCCACGACCCGCAGGCCGCGCAACGCCTCCGGCGCGTCCTCCCGGTTGAACGACTCGGTGAATGCCACCGCATGGCTCGTGTCCAGGCCGATGATGCCGATGCGGATCGGAGGCGCGTCGGCCGGCGGCGGGCACCAGGCCCACGCACTGCCGACGGCTGAACACCAGAGCGCCACAACGCTGGCGACGAACAAACGGTTCATGTCAGGTCTCCCAGCTGAATCTCAGGAACGTCATACCACGGGCTGCCAGCCGGGGGCGTACTCCCGACCCCAGAGGGCCAAGGCCGCCTCGTCGCGCGGATGCCCGTTGGAAGGGTCGATCTCCAGGTCCCGACCCGTGCGGTGCGCGATGTTGCCCAGATGGCACAAGAGCGCGCTGCGATGGCCCTCTTCAATGTCCGCCGTCGGGCGGCCGCCCTCCCGCACACAGCGCAGGAAATCGTCGATGTGCTCGTAATCACCGCCCGGGCCGGAGTGCTCGGCCACCAGCTTGTTCTGCATGTCGTAGAGGCGATAGCCGATGTCGAACAGCTCCAACGTGCCCTCCTCACCGTGAAACGTCGCGCCGAACGCGCTGCCGCCCGGCCCGAGCGGCGACCAGCTCAAGCCCTCCCACGTGATGGCCCGCGACCCGAACTCGAAGGTGACCAGGTGCGTGTCCGGAGTCTCCTGATCGTCGTCGTAGCGGTACCTGCCCCCGCAAGACGTCACCCGCGTCGGGAAGTCGACCCCCATGCCCCACCGCGCCAGGTCCAACGCGTGCACGCCGTTGTTGCCCAGCTCGCCGTTGCCCCAATGCCAATGCCAGTGCCAGTTGTAATGAATCAGGTTGCTCTTGTAAGGGCGACGCGGCGCAGGGCCCTGCCATAACTCGTAGTCCAGCCATTCAGGCGGGGCCGTCACCTGCCCGCGCCCAATGCTCGGACGCCGGTTCCGGTACCAGGTGCGGACGAACCGCACTGGGCCGATCACCCCGTCACGCAGCTTGCCCATCGCCTCGACAATCGCACCCCAACTGCGACGCTGCGTGCCCGTCGTGACGACCCGCTGAGCCTTGCGCGCCGCAGCCACCGACAGCTCCCCTTCCTCGGCCGTGTGGCTGCACGGCTTCTCGACATACACGTGCTTGCCCGCGGCACAAGCCAGGATCGTGGCCGGCGCATGCCAGTGGTTCGGCGCCGCTACGACCAGAATGTCCACCGAGCGGTCGTCCAGAATGCGCCGGAAATCACCCACACCCTGCGGCGCTTGCGACTGGAGGTCCTGGAGTGCCGCGAGCGTGCCGGATACCGCGCGCGTGTCCACGTCGCACACATACGACACAGTAACCCCCGGCCGGCTCGCAAAAGCCTTGGCCAACTCCCGGCCGCGGCCGTTGAGGCCCATCACGCCAACCTGCAGCGCCTCCGATGCGCTGGGCGACTGCTGAGCCAAGCCGGCCCCCGCATAGGTCGCCAAACCCGCGCCAACACCCCACTCGAGAAACGAACGCCGACTCAGCTGATGCCACATGGCTGCGCCTCCCAACACGCCTCCCACAACTGCACGCCATAACCCGCTACACGGACCACCAATATACGCCTCCCAAACGCCCGTGTGGACGGCCCCCCCGGCGCCCGTCCGGCCGGCCCCACCCGGCCCGACGCCCCGTGTGCCGCCATCGCCCTCGAGTTGCCCACACCATGCTGCCGATAGTGACTAATACCGGCCGATTATACTTGACTAAGTTAATAAAGGTAGTTACTATTCTGCACGCGGCACCGGGGGCCGGGGTCAATTCGGGGTGTACCGATTGCCGAGCCGGGCGGTTCTGGCGGAGCAGGTCAACGATCGAGGTGGGCCGATGTGTGGTGCAAGCCGTTCAGTGGCCGGGATGTCGTCGCGCGTGCCGTTGCGGGTATTCGATCCGTCGGGCGTGGGCGGCGGCGGTGCGGCGGCCGAGGAACGGACGGCGGACGATCGTGACGGTGGGCTGGAGCCGACGCCCGCGCTGCTGGCGGAGTTGGCGGAGGCCAGTGGTCGGTTGGAGTCCGCCTCGCCGCAGGACATTCTGCGGTGGGCCATCGATCGGTTCCAGCCGCGTCTGACGATGGCGACCGCGTTCGGTCCGGAGGGCATGGTGTTGATTCACATGCTGGCCGAGCTGGCGCCGCAGACGCCGGTGTTCAACCTGGACACGGGCTACCAGTTTGCGGAGACGTTGGAGTTGCGCGAGCGGGTGGCTCAGCGATATGGGATTGAGGTGGAGCTGAAGCGACCGGAGTTGACCGTCGAGCAGTACGAGGCGTTGCACGGTGGTCCTTTGTATCGGACGGACCCGGACCGTTGCTGTTTCGACCGGAAGATCCGCGTGTTGCACAAGGCGGTTCGGGGGATGCATGCCTGGGCCAGTGCGATCCGGCGCGACCAGAGTCCGGACCGTGCGCGGACTGCCATTGTGGGCTGGGATCGGAAGTTCTCTCTGGTCAAAGTCAGTCCGTTGGCCAATTGGACGAAGAAGGACGTTTGGGACCTGATCGTGAGCCAGGACATCCCGTACAACCCGCTGCACGACCAGGGTTACCCCAGCATCGGGTGCCAGCCGTGCACGCGGAGCATTCTGTGCGGGGAGGACGAGCGGGCCGGCCGGTGGAGCGGTTTCGCGAAGACCGAGTGTGGTCTGCACACGCAGCGGGACTAGGGGCCTGTGCGCGATTCGTGCTTCGTCATTCCGCAAGAGGGTCTTGCCGAATCGCGCACGGTCCTTGAGGGGATCCGGGCGGCCCCGGGGCGCGTCTGAGCGTGGGTGGGTTTGCGTACCGGGCCCGTTTTGTGGTCAAATAGTAGGGCTCCTGCGCGGCGGCCGAGGCACCTCGGCTCCGCCTGTTTTCCCACCCCGAGGCGCCTCGCGTGAACATCTCGGCGAAGACCCAATACGCGTGTCTGGCCATCATGGAGCTGGCCGTGCATTACGGTTCCGGCAGGCCGACGCAGATCAACGCCATTGCGGAGCGGCATGGGATCCCCTCGCGGTTCCTGGTCCAGATCCTGTTGCATCTCAAGGGCGCCGGTCTCGTGTCGAGCACGCGGGGGGCGGCGGGCGGTTATCAGCTGGTCAAGGACCCGGCCTTGGTGACGGTGGCCGACCTGCTGCGGGTCATTGAGGGCCGGCCGAAGCGCGTCGTATCCAAAGCCGCGCGCTCCACGCCCATCTCGCGCGTCTTGTCGTCCGTCTGGGATGACGTGCGGGACGCGGAGCTGGCCGTGTTGGAGCAGGTGACGATCGCCACGCTGGTCGAGCGTGTGCGTGGCGAGGCGGAGTCCATGTATTTCATCTGAGCCGGCGGCGCGTGCCGGCCGGCCGGCCGGGCGGTGCGGGCGATCGGCCGAGCCGGTGGTCGCGCGCTCGGAGTCAGGGCTGGACGATTCCGCGCTGATGGAGCAATGCCATGATCTGGTCGACGCACTGGTCCACGGATGACTGGTCGGTGCGCAGGACGAGGTCCGGTTGTTCGGGCGTTTCATAGGCGGCCGAGACGCCGGGGAAGTTGACGATCTCGCCGCGATCCGCCTTCCCATAGGCGTCGTCGGCATCCCGTTGCCGACAGACGTCCAGCGGCGTGGCCACATGGACGACGAGGAACCGTTGGGGTCCGACGACGTCGGCGACGCGGCGGCGGACTTCTTCGCTGGGCGCGACGAACGCGGCGACGCAGATCAGGCCGGCGTCATTGATCAGCTTGGCGACTTCCGCGCCGCGGCGCAGGTTTTCCGACCGCTCTTCGGCGGTGAACCCCAACTCGCGGCTGAGTCCGCGGCGCATCGCGCGGGCGTCCAGCACGGCGCAGGCGCGGCCCAGGTCGAACAGGCGCCGTTCGAGCGCGTAGGCGAGCGTGGTCTTGCCGGACGCGGTCAAGCCGGTCAGCAGCAGCGTGGCCGGTTGCTGGCCGTACCGCGCGGCGCGTTCGGGCACCGTCACGTGGCTCGCGTGCGAGTCCAGGATCAGGTCCGCCGGTTCGGCATCCCAGTGGTCGCGGCGGTCCTCGCGCGTGGATCGATCGAGGACCATCCCGGCGCCGACGGTCCGGTTGGTCAACCGGTCGATGACGATGAAGCCGCCGGTGGCCCGGTTCCGCCGGTAGCTGTCGTAGGCGATCGGCTGGCTGAGCGTGATCGCGCAGCGCCCGATCTCATTGAGCCGGAGTTGTTCCGCGTCCTGGCGATGCAGCGTGTTGACATCGACGCGATAGCGCAGTGCGCTGATCGCGCCCGCGACCAGCTTGGTGGTGTGTTTGAACAGGTACGGCTTGCCGGCCTCCATCGGTTCCTCGGCCATCCAGACGACCATGGCTTCGAAGCGCGGCTCGAGGCGCGGGGCGTTGCCGGGCCGCACGAGCATGTCGCCGCGGCTCACGTCGATCTCGTCGGTCAGCGTGAGCGTGACGGCCTGGGGCATGAACGCCTCGGGCCGTTCACCCTCGAACGTCACGATCGATTTCACGCGGCTGGTCTTGCGTGACGGCAGGGCCATCACCTCGTCGCCCTGCCGGACGATGCCCGATGCGATCGTGCCGCAGTATCCGCGGAAGTCCAGGTGCGGCCGATTGACGAACTGGACCGGGAACCGGAAGTCCTCCAGGTTCCGATCCGACCCGATGTAGACCGATTCCAGGAAGCCCATCAGGGTGCTGCCCTGATACCAGGGCATTCGGGCGCTGGGATCCACGACATTGTCCCCGTGGAGCGCGGAGATGGGGATGAAATGCACGTCGGGCAGGTCGAGCCGCGCGGCGAAGTCCCGGTAGTCGCTGCGGATCCTGTCGTACACCTCCACCCGGAAGTCGACCAGATCCATCTTGTTGATCGCCACCACGACGTGCTTGATGCCCAAGAGCGACGTGATGAACGAATGGCGCTTGGTCTGGGTCAGCACCCCGCGCCGCGCGTCGATCAGGATGACGGCCAGGTCGGCGGTCGAAGCGCCGGTCGCCATGTTGCGCGTGTACTGCTCGTGTCCCGGGGTGTCGGCGATGATGAACTTCCGCCGGGCGGTGGAGAAGTAGCGGTAGGCCACGTCGATCGTGATGCCCTGCTCCCGCTCCGCCTTCAGCCCGTCGGTCAGCAGCGCGGGGTCGAAGCCGCCGCCCGTGGTGCCGTGGATCTTCGAATCGCGCTCGATGGCGGCCAGCTGGTCCTCGTAGATCATCTTCGAATCGTACAGCAGCCGGCCGATCAGCGTGCTCTTGCCGTCGTCCACGCTGCCGCAGGTGAGGAACCGCAACAGCTCCTTGTTCTCGTGCTGCTTCAAATAGGCTTCGATGTCCGTGGCGATCAGGTCCGATTGATGCGACATGTGCGTGTAGGCTCTTCCATCGCCGCGGTGCGGCAAGTGCATGGTCGGCGGCCCGCCGGCCGGGCGGGCCGCGCCGGCCGGCCAGACGTCAGAAATACCCGCGCTTCTTCTTCTCTTCCATCCCCGCGCCGCCTTCGTCCAGGTCGATGAGCCGACCTTGCCGCTCCGACGTCTTGGTCAACAGCATCTCCTGGATGATCTCGGGCAGCGTGGTGGCATTCGATTCGATGGCCCCGGTCAGCGGGTAGCAGCCGAGCGTGCGGAAGCGGACGCGCTTGATCTGGGGCCGTTCGCCCGGACGCAGCGGCAGGCGGTCGTCGTCCACCAGGATCCACACGCCGTCGCGCAGCACCACCGGCCGCTCGGCCGCGAAATACAGCGGCACAATCGGAATCCGCTCCAGGTGGATGTACTGCCAGACGTCCAGCTCGGTCCAGTTCGACAGCGGGAAGACCCGAATGCTCTCCCCCTTGTTGACCTTGGCGTTGTACAGGTTCCACAGCTCCGGACGCTGGTTCTTCGGGTCCCACGCGTGATTGCGGTCCCGGAACGAATACACGCGCTCCTTGGCCCGCGACTTCTCCTCGTCGCGCCGCGCGCCCCCGAAGGCCGCATCGAACTGGTACTTGTCCAGTGCCTGTTTCAGCGCGTCCGTCTTCATCACTTCCGTGTGCTTCTCGCTGTCCTCCAGCGGGTGGATCCCCAGCTTCCGGCCCTCTTCGTTGATGTAGACCAGCAGCTCCAACCCCAGCTGCTCTCGCACATAGGACTCCCGGAACGCGATCATCTCCCGGAACTTCCATGTCGTGTCGACATGCATCAGCGGAAAGGGCGGCTTGGCCGGGTAGAACGCCTTCATCGCCAGCTGGACCATCACCGACGAATCCTTGCCGATCGAGTAGAGCATGACCGGGCGGTGAAACTCCGCCGCCACCTCCCGGATGATGTGGATGCTCTCGGCTTCCAGTTGCTTCAAATGGGTCAGGCTGTAACCGGTCATATGATGCGGTCGCTCCCCTGGTGCCCCCGTGGGTTCGCGTTTCGATGGTAGTGGGGCGAGCCGAGTCGTCAAGCCGCCCGGACTGCCCCCTTCGCCACGCGCGGTCCTGACAGCGGGCAAAGCCCCTCGTCCCCTTAACGGCAACCCTCCGGGACGCGGTAGGTCAACTGAAGGATCACGCTTTCCGCCCCGGTGCCCTCCAGCGGGTAGACGGCCGCGCGGCGCAGGTCCAGGCGCTTGAGCAGACCACGCTCGCGCGCCTCGGCACGCTCATCCACCCACTTGGGCCCTTTGACCAACAGCAGCCGCCCGATCGACGACCAGTAGGGCAGAAACCATGTCAGGATCTTCCACAGCGGGCCGACGGCCCGCGCCACCACGCTATCGAATCGCAAGTCGTCCAGCAGCTGTTCCGCGCGGCAGTGGTGCACAGCGGCCGGCAAATCCAAGGTGCGGGCGATCGACTCGAGCACGCGGGCCTTCTTCTGTGTCGAGTCACACATCGTGATGTCCAGGTCACCTCGCAAGATGGCCAACAGCACGCCCGGCACACCGCCACCGCTGCCGACATCCAGCACTTCCTCATGGGGCGCCAGCAGTCTTGCCAGCTCGAGACTGTCGATCACGTCGCGCGCCACGAACGTGTCATAGTCCGTGTGGCGGGTCAGGTTCAGCTTGCTGTTCCAGTCCCACAGCAGAGCGCAGTAGCGGTCCATCCGGGCAATCTGGTCGTCCGGCAGCCTGATGTTCCGCCGCTGCAACGCTTCGGCCAGCGTCTGAGAGGCGTCGGGGGCGGGGGAATCCATCGGATCGTTCCTGGTCCTTTCAGCCGGCGATCTGCCAGCCGGCTGGTGGTGTCTCTCGAGGCGGCCGGTTCGGACAGCAGATTAGGCGATGGCCCGTTGGCTGCCCAGGCCGAGCGGGCTGGAAAACCTTGACGATTGTATCGATTTTCTCGATTCGCGCGTCTGTGACGCCGATATCTACAATCGGCCCTCTGGGCTCACGCGGCCCATGGTGGGCGGTCTGGCCTATTCGAGGGGAGCATTCTGATGACAATCCGAGCCGGGTTCCAAGGCCTGGGGCTGGCAGTCCTCTGCGCCGCATTAAGCGGGTGTATGGCACCCTGCGTGAGCTACCGCGATGGATCGTGCGCGCCATGCGGCCTGTCGGTGCGCAACGCGGGCGGCATGCCGGGCGGGTATGGCGTGGGCGTCTGGGAGACGGACCGATGCGGGGTGGGTGACTGCGGCACGTCCGGGTGTGACGCGGTGGGCTACGGCTCGACCTGCTGGAACTTCCCGCTACTGAGGCTGCTGCACAACATGGCGACCTGCGGTGCGGGATGCGGGCGGGTTTATTGGGGGGAATGGGCCGCCGATCCGCCCGATGGGCGCGACCCCTGTGACGATTGCGGGAACTGGGTCGGCCCGCAGTGCCGCCCGGCCGGCGGCTGCTGCAGCCTGTTCGGGCTCCTGGGTGGAGTCCGTTTCCACACGACCTGTGCCGCGTCGTGCGACGTGGATTGCGTGGGCACGACGGGCTGCGACTGCGGGATGAGCGCCGCCGGAGGTGAAGTGCTCGACGGCCCGTGGCCCGGGACCGTCGAGTCGATCGAGAGCATATCGGCCAAGCCAGTGACTCGAGGGGCCGTGCCCGCGCGAAGCGCCATCCAGCGCCCGACGACGCGCGACCCCAACAGTCGGCTGGTGCGCCACAACCGGACCGCCGTAGTGCATTGAGCAGACCGCCGATACCGATACTCATACCCGATACCGTGCTGCCGCGCGCTTTCTACCACCGGGATACCATCCAGGTGGCCCGTGAGCTGCTGGGCAAGCTGCTGGTGCGGCACTCGCGTGAAGGGCTCACGAGCGGCCGCATCGTGGAGGTTGAGGCGTACCTGCCCGACGACGATCCGGCATCCCACGCGGCGCGTGGCTGCACGCCCAGCAACCGGGCGATGTTCGGCCCGCCGGGGCGGGCGTACGTCTATCCGATCCACTCGCGGTACTGTCTCAACACGGTGACGATGTCCCGGGGCGTCCCGAGCGCCGTGCTGATTCGGGCCGTGGAGCCGCAAGCGGGCGTTGCGTTGATGCAGCGGCGGCGAAACCGGAAGTCGCTGCTGGAACTGGCCCGCGGGCCGGCCCGATTGTGCGAGGCGTTTGCCGTGGACCGCCGCTTGAATCACTGGGATCTGACCCGTGGACGCCGCCTGTGGATCTGCCGGGAGCCCGGCGCGGGGATGACCGACGACGAGATCAGCCAGTCCGTACGGATCGGTGTGACTGCCGCACACCACCTGCCCCTGCGCTATTTCGTCAAACACAGCCCGTTCGTCAGTGGCTCGCGCTCCCGTCACGCAACGTGACTTGCGCGCCGGCCACGCGGCGACGGTCCGGAAAGCAGGGAAACAGGGGCCCGCCGATGGGCTCCGTGAGGAGTGATTCGCATGACCGCCAGTGCCACATTGCTGCCGCTTGCTGCCGCGACGGCCCAGCTGGTGACCCGCAGCGTCGCCGATGTCGTGAAACAGGGCGTGGCGTTCGCCGACCTGCTGCGGATCGACAATCCGGACCAGACCGCCGACCGGGACGCCGGCGCCGCCCATGCCCCAGGCGCGCCGGAGTTGACCTGTGACAGCCGGGCACTGCATTGGAAAACCGCCTGCCAGGCGGTGACCGCTCGCACCGATGCCCTCCACCAACTGCTGGTCGACAAGCTGGCCGGCCAGGGCATCGACCTGGCGGAGCCGATCGTGCTGCGAGCCGACACCGACGGCCATATCCTTGTGGCCAACGGCCATCTTGACCGGGCTGACATCGAACTGCTGATCGAATCGGACGCCCAACTCGCGGAACAACTGCGCCAGCTGTTCCAGCAGTTGGCCGCTCTGGAGGGCCCTTCACCGGGTGCGGCCCCGCCGGATATCGCGGCGATGCGCCTGGTTGTCAGCCGGACCGGCGCGTTCTTCACCGTCCCGTAGCGCCGCGGACCCGCCCCTTCACCATCTTGAGCAGCCCCACCTTCGCCATTCTTCCTTGCTGGAATCATGTATCCCGTAGGTCTCCGCCGCTGCGCGTGCACACCAGGAAAGGCCCATGGGGGGTTGTAATCGAACGGCCGTGTGATAAATTGCGTCGAACGTGGGTTTCATGCCCATTTGATACGTGATTTTGGGGATACATGCGGGTAAATTGCCCAAAGACTGGCAGGCCCCGCAGTGGTAACCGACACGGAAGTGCGATGGCGTCGTGACAGGGTACTCGGGCGATTGCAGATTCCGTGGCGAGCTTATTCTTACAGGGCGAATATCGTCGTGTGCTGGATGAGCGGTACCGGGTGTCGGTTCCGAGCGAACTGGCCGAGCCGTTGTGCCAGGCGCGTGCCGAGTGCATGTTGATCAAGGAGCGTCCGGGCGCGTTGAGTCTGTGGAACGTGGTGGCCTGGCAGACACGTCTGGATCAGGGAGTGCAGTTAATCCGGGGCAAGATGGAGGCAGGGCGTCTTGAGGGGCGCATGGACGATGTCCAGCGGTTGGGGCGGCTGCTGTCGACGCGTCATCGCCCCGTCCAACTGGCGGGGCGGGGCCGACTGGTGGTTCCCGAAGGGTTCCGCGAGTTTCTGGGTGTGCCTGCCGGTGGGGAAGTCATGATCGTGGGGGCGGCGTTGTGCGTGGAGCTGTGGCGACCGACTGCCTGGTTGCAGTATCTGGAGGAGAACATGTCGGAGTTTCACCGTCTGTTCGCGGGGCTATCGGCCTAGATGGACGGTGAGAGCGAACAGACCCGGACGGGAGAAGCCGCTATCGTACTTTGCCTGTGTGAACCGTGATGTGTTGCAAGCCACCAGGACGTGGAACGGTTGGCGCAATTCTCCCGCCGGGTCGATTTCTCCAGGCCTACCGGCCGTGCCGCCGGGCGCAGTGCGGGGCGCGTTCGGGCGGCGCATCAGGCGGGCTTATCGGCCGACGCCTGCTTCTTCAACTGGTTCTGGACGCTTACGTACAGCATGCGGAGGTCATGAAGGAAGCGTGACAGCAGAGTGTCCTCGGTGGTGGTGAGGTTGCCCTTCGTCTTGTCCGCCAGGATCCCCAGCGTATCGATACAGTGCTTGGCGAAGGGCAGGTTGACGACCACCTGTTCCTCATCGGGCGCGGGCGCCTGGCCGAGCGCCACGAGGGCTTGCGTGCCGATGGTGGTCACGAGGACGGAGAACGACGCGTCCGGAATGGGCAGTTCGCGAGCCTTGGACGCGTCCTCGGCCGGCTTGTCCGCCGCGTCACCTTCCGCCTGGGCCTGCTTGTGCTGCTGGGCCAACGCCTCGCGTTCGGCTTCCACCCGGCTCTTCCAGTCTTCATCCACAATGATCTTGGGTCGTTCTGCGTTCTCGTCGCTCATCAGTTGAAGCCTCGTTTGCTACGGCTGCCACGGCCACACGCCACGTATGGCTGAGCGCTTCCACGGATCTCGCCCGCGATCGGTTCGGGTGGAGTCCCGACCGCTGCACAGGCTGGGCGGCATGCTAGCAGATCGGCGTGCGCTTGACAAACGCCTGGTAGTCGTCCCAGGTGTCGATCCCAATGGTCGGCTCGTCGACGACCGCGACGAGAATGGTGTAGCCGGCGGACAGCACACGGAGCTGCTCGAGCTTCTCGATCTGTTCGAGCGGCGCTGGGGGCAGCTGGGCGATCTCGAGCAAGAAGTCGCGCCGGTACGCGTAGAGGCCCAAGTGCTGCAGGAAGCAGGGGGGCTGGCGCGATAGCCACGCGTCGTCCCATTCCCGCGCATGCGGGATCGGGCTGCGACTGAAATACAACGCCTCGCCCAGCTGATTGCACACCACCTTGACGCACGAGGGGGCCTCCAACTCCTGGCGGCGACGAATGGGCGCGGCCAGTGTGGACATGACGGCGCGATCATTGGCTTCCAACGCCTCCACGGCCCGATCGATGGCCGATCCGGAGATCTCCGGCTCGTCACCCTGCACGTTCACGAAGATCTCGATCTCCGGCATGGAGCGTGCCACCTCGGCCACCCGATCCGTGCCGCTGGCCGCCTGCGGGTTGGTCATCACGACCTGGCCGCCGAACCGCCGTACTTCCGCCGCGATCTCCTCGTGGTCCGCCGCCACGCAAACCCCCTCGGGATGCCGCGCCTGCGACGCCGCCTCGTATGTGTGCTGGATCAACGCCTTGCCGGTCTCCCGCAACAGCAGTTTGCGAGGCAATCGCGTCGACGCCAGCCGTGCGGGGATCACGATGTAGCTCCGCGCACGCCCCGCCCTTCGGGCCCCCACTTGGTCCATGAGTCGAATCCCTCCCATTCCCGTAAAACCGGCTTCCGGCACCTTGTACACCTGTGACAGACCGCAGGCCGGTCATCCAGCTCATCTCAACCGGCTTGATACTCGATCTGGTACCGGGCGACCAGATGAGTGCCGACCGCCCCCCCCGATCGGCGCGCCCACGTACCGCACAATCCGTACGATTTGTCCAGCCGCGGGACGGCCCGCCATCGGGTGCTCCGCAGAGCGGCTCTCGGGCGCTCCGACGACGTTCTCATGGCCCACAATTGTGGAGCGAACATCGCACGGACGTCGTCGGCGTGGACTCTCGTCCATGCCGAGGGGACTGTGCCCCACATTAGCAGGGTGACGGGGCCGGACAGGTGGGGCGGCTTGGCTTCTCGGACTTAGCGGAGCGCAGCAGAGATCATGTGTGGCATCGTCGGGTACGTCGGGACGCGTGGCGCGAAGGAGTTCCTGCTCGAAGGTCTGCGGCGCCTGGAGTATCGCGGTTATGACAGCGCGGGAATCGGCACCATCACGGCCTCTGGCGACATTGTGGTGACGAAAGTGGCGGGCCGCATCGAGTCGTTGGCCAGGGACGCGCTGGACGCCCACGAAGACGGGCTCATCGGCGTCGGGCACACGCGCTGGGCGACGCACGGGCCGGCCACGCAAGTGAATGCCCATCCGCATCTGGATGGTTCCCACGCGATTGCGATCGTGCACAACGGGGTGATTGAGAACTTCCGTCCGTTGAAGGATCGCATGGAGCAGGCGGGGCACGTGTTCGTGTCGGCGACCGACAGCGAGGTGATTGCGCACCTGATCAGCGATTGCCTGGCGGAGGTCCAGGCGGATCGGGAGGCACCTCGGGCGGCGGGTGCCCGGCACGAGGCGTTATTGTCCGCGGTGATGGCCGCGTTGGCTCAGCTCCAGGGCACCTACGGGCTGGTCGTGTTATTCCGTGACCATCCGGACGTGATGGTTGCCGCGCGTCTGGGGAGCCCGCTGGTGGTTGGCATCGGCCGGGGCGCGCACTACGTGGCGAGCGACGCGTCGTCGCTGGCCGGCTACGCGGACAAGATCGTCTACCTGGCGGACCATCAGGTGGCGCTGGTCACGGCCCAATCGGTCCGGGTGACGCACCGCGAGCGCGGGCGGGTGCAGCCGACGATTGAGCGTTTGGAGCTGGACGCCAACCAGGTCGAGATGGGCGGTTTCCCGCACTACATGTTGAAGGAGATTTTCGAGCAGCCCGAGGCGTTGGAGAACCTGATGCGCGGCCGCTTGAGCGACGAGGACGCGACGGCGGTGTTCGGCGGCTTGAACCTGGCGCCGGGCGAATTGCGCGGCGTGAACCGCATCCTCTTGACGGCCTGCGGTACGAGCTGGCACTCGGCGCTGGTCGGCGAGTACACGATCGAGGACCTGGCCAGGCTGCCGGTGGAAGTGGAGTATGCGAGCGAATTGCGTTACCGCAACCCGCCGGTGGAGCATGGTGCGTTGTTGTTCGCGATCACCCAGAGCGGCGAGACGGCGGACACGCTGGCGGCGTTGCGCGAGATGAAGCGCAAGGGTCATCCGACGTTGGCCATCTGCAACGTGGTCGGGAGCACGATCGCTCAGGAGGCCAACGGCGGCATCTACCTGCATGCCGGGCCGGAGATCGGCGTGGCCTCGACCAAGGCCTACACGTCGCAATGCCTGGCGCTCACCTTGCTGGCGCTCCACTTCGGACGCCTGCATCATCTGAGCTATGCCCAGGGCCGCGCGATCATCGACGCGATCCGGCAGCTGCCGGACCAGATCCGGGAAGTGCTCCGGACCAACGACCACGTGCGCCACATCGCCGGCCGATACGGCCACTTCGACAACTTCCTGTACCTCGGCCGTCAATACAACTTCCCGACGGCGCTCGAAGGGGCGCTCAAGCTGAAGGAGATCAGCTACATCCACGCGGAGGGCTATCCCGCCGCCGAGATGAAGCACGGCCCGATCGCGCTGGTCGACGCGCAGACCCCCAGCGTGTTCATCATGCCGCACGGGTTCGTCTACGACAAAGTGATGGCCAACCTGGAGGAGGTCAAAGCGCGGGGCGGTCCGATCATCGCCGTGGTCGCCGAGGAGGACACGCGCGTGGAGGCGCTGGCCGACGAGGTGATCCGCGTGCCGACGGTCGCCGAGTATCTCCAGCCGCTGGTGACGATCGTCCCGCTCCAGCTGTTGGCCTATCACATCGCCGTGCTGCGCGGCTGCGATGTTGACAAGCCGCGGAACCTCGCCAAGAGCGTGACGGTCGAGTAGCGTGCGCGCCGAGCGCGCCCTTGCGCGACCGGTTGCCCCGCCGGGACAGAAGGCGCACAATGGACCGGGACGGCACGCTGGAAGTCAGCTGCACTACGTTGTCGAGGTGCCTTGTGATGCGCGCGTTTTCTGGCATCGTCGTTGTCAGTATCTCTCTGATGCTGATGGGCGGTTCGTCCGCACGGGCTCAGGAAGGGCTGGGCGTGGCCAAACGCCTGGTGCGTCTGGAGGATACGGGCGCGAACCTGTTGCGCCCGGACGCGTGGCAGGCGTCGCAGCGGGGGTTCGACCGGGAGGGCGCCGAGTTCGTGTGCGACAACGGCGGCGACACGCAGGCCGAACGAGGCGCCTACCAGAGCGTGGTCTTGAACCAGACGAGGCCCGAGCCGGTGGTGGCGGCGGTTACCAGCCGTGCGGAGGCGGTCACGGGATCACCCGACAGCGACTACTCGCTCTACTTGGACCTGGTCTACGTCGATGGCACGCACCTGTGGGGCCAGACGGCGGCGTTCGACACGGGCTCGCACGACTGGCAGACGCGTCGGATCGTGCTGGTGCCGGACAAGCCGATCCGCGCGCTCACCGTGAACTTGCTGCTGCGGCGGCATGGCGGCAAGGCCTGGTTTCGCGACCCGATGCTGCGCGTGCTGGCCACGCCCGCCGGCGCCGCCCAGTTCGACGCGGTGGCCGTGGTCCCCGAGCCGTCGCGCGTGGCCGGGTTCCAGGTCCGGGATGTCGCGGCGGACAGCGATTACGTGCGGATCGACGAGCGGGCGTTGGACCTGGAGCTGCAATGCGAATCGACACAGCACGGTGAGGCGACCTTCTTCGACGTGACGCTGACCGACCGGTCGGGCCGAGACCGCGCGGTGACGCTCCTGTACACGGTGCCGGTCGACGCGGCCGGGCTGGAGTGGCTGGACGACCCGCGTCGGGCGACGGCCGTGGAGCCGGCGCGCGAGTACAGCTTCGTGTGGCATTGTCCACTGCTGGGTTCGAACGGGCGCCTGTCGCGCTATCCGTTGGGCGCGGTCGCGTCCGCCGCGCGCGGCGAGGCGCTGGGGATCGACATGCACCATCCGGCGGTCTTCCGGATCGGTTACAACGCGGCCGTGGGCGAGCTTTTCCTGGCATATGATCTTGGGTTGACGCCCGAGCAGCCGAGTGCCCGCGTGCGCTTCTGCCGGTTCTCCTTCGATCCGCGGCAGCGGTTCCGCGGCGCGCTGGCGCGCTACTACGAGCTGTTCCCCGAATCGTTTCAATGCCGCACGCCCGAGCAGGGGCTGTGGATGCCGTTCGCCAAGATCAGCGCCGTGGAGGGCTGGGAGGATTTCGGATTCAAGTTCAAGGAAGGTGACGACGAAACCGGCTGGGACGACCAGCACGGCATCCTCACGTTCCGGTACACCGAGCCCATGACCTGGTGGATGCGGATGCCCGACGAGCTACCGCGCACGATGGACGCCGCGCTGGACTACGCGCAACGCCTGGCGGACCAGAAGCGCGACCGGCACGCCCAAGCGCTGCTGACAAGCGGCTTCCGGGATCGCGAGGGGCGGCTGGCGGCCCGCCTACTGGACACGCCCTGGTGCAACGGGGCGGTGTGGAGCATGAACTCGATGCCGGGGATTCCCAACCCGCCCACCGACTTCTCGCTCAAGTGGAACGCCGAGCTGAAACAGCGGCTCTACGGGCCCGGCCGGACCGCGGACCTGGACGGCGAGTACATCGATTCGAGCGAGGGTTACGTGACCGACGAGCTGGACTTCTGCCGCGACCATTTCGCAGCCGCCCGGACTCCGCTGTGCTTCTGCAGCGCCACGCGGCGTCCGGCCATCTTCCGCGGACTGGTGGCCTACGAGTACGTGCGGCAGATCGCCGAGGATGTGCACGCCATGGGCCGCCTGATGATGGCCAACGCGACGCCCGGGTCCCTCTGTTGGCTGGCGCCTCATCTGGAAGTGCTGGGGACCGAAACCGACTGGCATCGCCAGGGGAAGTGGCAGCCGATGGACGACGCGGAGCTGCTCTACCGCCGCGCCTTGTGCAAGGGGAAGCCCTACTGCTTCCTGATGAACACGGAGTTCGAGCAGTTCTCGTACGAGTTGGTCGAGCGGTACATGAAGCGCGCGTTGGCCTACGGCATGTTCCCGGGCTTCTTCAGCCACAACGCGTCGGAAGGGCATTACTTCACGCGGCCCGAGTTGTACAATCGTGACCGGCCGCTGTTCAAGAAGTACGTGCCCCTGTGCCGCCGCGTGGCGGAGGCCGGCTGGGAGCCCGTGACGCTCGCCGCCAGCAGCGACCCGCATGTGTACGTCGAGCGGTTCGGCCCGCGACTGCTGACCCTCCTGAACGACAGCTCCGAACAACGCACGGTGACGGTGCGTTGTGAGCTGCCGGACGTGCGGGGCGGCCGCGAACTGGTCCGCGGACAGGACCTGGACGGGCCCCGCGGCGTCTTCACGCTCCAGCTCGGACCCGAAGACGTGGCCGTGATTGAACTGCGATAGGATGCAGCGGTTATTTGGGTGGATTCGAGGCGTTCGCGGTCAAGAGGCCCGCAGCGCGACGTATGGTGCTCGATTGGCATGATTTCTCAGGAGCAGGACATGACGCGCCGGTGTCTGTTGAGTGTCGTCATCTGGACCGCGATCTCCACGGGCGGGTCGGCCGCCGACGTCGGCAATCGCCTGACGTATCTGGACGACCCGATCGATCCGTACTATGTGCACAAGGACTTCCCGCGGCTGATCACGCCGCAATGGGTCGGTCAGGACGGGGTCGAAGCCGTCGTGGTGCTGGCGGTTGACGACCTGGGCAGCGACCGCGTGGAGCGGTACGAGACGTTCTTGCGGCCGATCCTCGACCGGCTGAAGCAGATCGACGGTCGCGCCGGGCTGAGCATCATGACCAACAACGTGGACCCGCGGTCCGCGCGGGTTGCCCAGTGGCTGGCCGAGGGTGTGAGCATCGAGACGCACACGGCCGACCATCCCTGCCCACTGCTGCAAAAAGGCTATTTTCCGCCGGCGAAAGCCACGTTCGATTGGTGCGTGGAACGGATCGCCGCGATCCCGAATCAGCAGCCGGTCGCCTTCCGCATGCCGTGCTGCGATTCGATGAATTCGGTCAGCCCTCGGTTCTTCGCCGAGATCTTCAATCGGACCACGCCCCAGGGGCTGTTCCTGTCGATCGACAGCTCCGTCTTCCAGGTGTTCACGGCCGAGGACCCGCAGCTCCCGCGGGCGTCGGTCATCGATGACGATGGGCGAGCGACGTTCGCCAAGTACGTGCCGACCGATAAGCAGATGGTCAACGTCGTGCACAATTACCCGTATCCCTTTGTGATCGGCAGGCTCTGCTGGGAGATCCCGACGCTGATGCCCAGCGACTGGGATGCGTTCCACCTGCACGACCGGTGCAATCCGCTCACCGTGCGCGACATGCAGCGGGCCATCGATGCCACGGTGGCCAAGCAGGGGCTCTTCGCGCTCTGCTTCCATCCCCACAATTGGATCGCGAACTCGCAGATCGTCGAGCTGATCGACTACGCGCAGAGCCGTCATGGCGGGAAGATCCGGTTCCTCAGCTTCCGGGACGTCGCTCAGCGCTTGACGGACAACCTGCTCGGCGGGCATCTGCTGCGCGATGCCCGGGGCGGCGACAACGGCGTGCGCGTCCTGGACGTGGACAACGACGGCTTCCTGGACGCCGTGATCGCCAACGCGCAGGTCCGGACGACCCGCCTCTGGAACCCCGCATCCGGACAGTGGCAGGAGACGCCGTTCCCGCTGCCGCTGGTCGCCCGGACCAGTCAGGGCGAGTCCTGCGATGCGGGCGTCCGGTTCGGCGTCCTCCAGCCGAGCGGTCAGGCGAGCCTGTTGGTCCGGGCCGCACAACAGGGCGTGTGGCATTTCACCGACGGTCGGTGGATGGAAGACCCGGACGGCGCGCGGTCGATACCGTGCGAGACGAGCGTCGCCGGCCGTGATCGGGGAGTGCGGCTCCGAGACCTGGACCTGGACGGCATCTGCGAGTGGATCGTCGCCAACCCGGACCAGCAGGCCGTGTATCGTCTGGCCGGCGGCTGGGATCGCCTACCCTGGACGCTGCCAGCCGGCCTGTGGGTGGTCGACGCGGACGGGCGCGACGCCGGGCTGCGATTCGTCGACCTCGAACAGGACGGGCACAGCGACCTGGTGTTCTCGAATGCTCAGCGAAGCGCCATCTACGCGTTCGTGTCCCTGGAGGAAGGCTGGTCGCGGCAGTTGCTCGACGCGCCGCGCACGGATCCCGCCGCTCTGCCGATGATCGTGCGCGCCGACGGGACGAACAACGGCGTGTGGTTCGCGCACCGCGACATGTGGGTGCAGAACGAAGACACGGGCGGCACCACCCAGTTTCACACCGATCATCGCCGGATCACGGTCCAGCCGGAACCGACGCCGGCGGCGCGGTGAGGTTTCCGGCCGATCCTGCTCATCCCCTCCGCCTGCTCTGCGCATTGCGGGCGGCCTGGTTGGGAATCACAATGGAGGCTGTCTTGGCGGATGATTCCATCGCGAACCTCCAGATCTGACTGAGCCGCATGCCCGACGCTTGTCCGTTGTTTTCGATCGTGCTCGCGGCCGGCAAGGGCCGGCGCATGCGCAACCGGTACATGCACAAGGTGTGCTTCGACATCGCGGGCGTGCCGACGATCGTACGGGCTTTGGACACGTTCAACCGGCTGGGCGTGACGCAGAACGTGGTGGTGGTGGGCGAGATGGCGGGCCAGGTCGTGGAGACGGTCGGCGAGCGGTTCTCGAACGTCGTTTTCGCGTACCAGGCCCAGGCGCTGGGGACGGGCGACGCGGCCCGCTGCGGCTTACAGGCCCTCTCGCCGGTGGCGGACGATGCCCGGGTGCTGGTGGTGGCCGGTGACAAGATCATTGACAGCGGCGTATTGGCGCGGCTGATTGACGCGTTCACGCAATCGGGCGCGGATCTGCAGATCCTCGTCACGCCGGCCGAGTTGAGTGGGGAGTCCGCGGGACGGATCCTGTTGGACGCGCACGGCCGGCCGGCGGGGATCGCGGAAGTGGCGGACATTCGCCTGCGCGCCTGCCGCGCGGCAGCCTACGAATTCCTGTGCGGGGCGACGGAGGACCAGGTGCCCCGCGAGTCGTTGCAGGCGGCGATCGCGCAATGCACGTCGAAGCCGGCGGCGCTGGAGGCGGTGTTGGGCCTGTCCGCCGCCGGCAGCTCGGCGGACCGGGTGGATCGGCAGGCTGCGCTCGAGCGGCTGGCGCAACTGCCGCGCGGGTTCCCGATCCCGGCCCCGAACGCGGCCGCGGAGATCGCCCCCGCGCAGGCGCTCGCCGCGCCGTTGCGGAACGAGAGCGTTTATCTGGTGCGGAAGGCGGCCTTGGCCTACGGGCTGCAGCACATGGCCGCGGACAACGCACAAGGCGAGCAGTACCTGACGGATGCGATCGGCGCGATCCTTTCGGCGCGCAGCGATGACGGGCGGCGATTCCGGGCGGGGTATGTCGCGACCACCGCCGCTCACGACGTCATGTCGTACAACAACCCGGAGGAGCTGCTGCGGATCTCCGACTACTTCCATGGGCGCCGGCAGCAGTCGCTGGCCGAGCTGCGCGACCGATTGGGCTCATCGACCTGCCGCACCGTACGGGAGTGGCTGGCGCTGTTTCCGGCGGACGAGCCGTTGCCGCCCGAGGCGGCCCGCGCGCTGGCGGACCACTACGGCGACCACCGGGAGTTGATCGGCGAGCGGCAGCAAGCCTATCGGGCTGCGCTCTTGCGTTTCGGTCGGGAGTTCGGCGACAGCCGCCAGGTCATCATCGTCCGGTCGCCCGGCCGCATCAACATCATGGGTCGACACATCGATTACCAGGGCGGCTGCTGCAACCTGATGGCGGTCAACCAGGAAGTGCTCATGGTGGTCTCGCCGCGGGACGACGATCGGATCGAGATGCGGAACGTCCATCCCGAGCAGTTTCCGGACGCCTCGATCTCGCTGGGGCGACTGGTTAGCCAATTGAATTGGGACGACTGGTTAAGCTGTATCAGCTGCAACGAGCTGGAGCGGCATTTGCGCGAGTCGGCGGGTCAGTGGAGCATCTACATCGAGGCGGCCATGTTGCGGCTGCAGATGGCGTTCCGTGACCGGATGCTGCACGGTCTGGACGCGGTGGTGCATGGGAACATCCCGGTCGCGGCCGGCATGAGTTCCTCATCGGCGCTGGTCGTGTCGACCGCCGAGGCGGCTGCCGCGCTGCACGGCCTGGAGGTGACGCCCCGCGAGTTCGTGAACTTCTGTGGAGAAGGGGAATGGTTTGTCGGGACGCGGGGCGGGAGCGCCGATCATGCGGCCATGAAATACGGGGCGAAGGGCACGATCAACCATGTCAAGTTCCACGACTTCGAGCTGCTCGAGCAGATCCCGTTCCCCGAGACGCACCGCCTGGTGGTCTGCAATTCGTTCATGCAGGCCAAGAAGGCGGCCGGCGCGCGGATCGCGTTCAACTCGCGTGTCGCCTCCTATGCGCTGGGGGTGGAACTGGTGCGGATGCAGTTCCCGCACTACGCGCCTCTGATCCGCTACGTGCGCGACATCGACCCTGCGGTGCTGCGCGTGCCGCCCGAGCGGATCTACGAGATCCTGCAGGCGCTGCCCGAGTCCCTGACGGCCGAGCAGGTGCGGCGGACGTTCGGCACGCAGGCGGCCTGGCAATCGCTGGCCGGGCATTTCGAGCGTGTGGAAGGCGAGCGGGTCTACCCGGTGCGAGGAGTGATGTGGTTCGGCATTTCGGAGTGTGCCCGTGCGCGGGAGGCCGCCGTCTGCCTGAAGCGGCAGGACATGGCGGCACTGGGTGAACTGATGAAGATCTCGCACGACGGCGAGCGGTGCTTCCGGGTCCAGGACGATCTGCAGGCCGAGCCGTTCGTCTCGGACATCTCGGACGACCGCCTGCACGCGCTGATCGACGACCTGCTCAGCTGGGACGCGCGCCGCCGGGCGGGCGCCCAGCTGCACCGGCAGCCGGGCGCGTATCGCTGCAGCATCCGTGAGATCGATGCGCTGGTCGACATCGCGTGCCGGACGCCGGGCGTGCTCGGCGCCCAGATCGCGGGCGCCGGCCTGGGCGGCTGCGCCATGGTGCTGGTCCAGTCCGACGCGGTCGGCGCGCTCGTCGGGCGGCTGGAACAGCTGTTCTACCGGCCGCTCGGCTTGGCGCCCGGCGTGAGCGTCTGCACGCCGTCGGCGGGCAGCTGCCTGCTGCGGATCGACGCGTAGCGTCCCCCGGTCAGATTCCCACCACGGCGGAACCGCGGTAGGATGGTCCGGCAGGGTGGACCGCGCGTCGTGCAGGATCAAGGAGATGGACCATGACGATGGATGGGCCCAAGTTCGGTGAGGTGCGTTCGTCCGGGACGTTGCTCGGACGCCTGTCGGTGATGATGTTCCTGCAGTACTTCGTGCAGGGCGCCTACCTGCCGATCGCCTCGGTGTATGTCGAGCGGTCGCTGGGTTTCACGCCGTGGCAGGTGGGGTTCTTCATCTCGGCGCTGGCGGTGGGGCCGATCCTGGCGCCGTTTGTGGTCGGCCAGTTGGTGGACCGGTGGTTCGCCACGCAGAAAGTGATGGCCGTCTGCCACGTCGTGGGTGGTGTGCTGATGCTGCTGCTGGCGAAGCAGACGCAGGTCTGGCCGGTCATGGTGCTCGGCACGGTCTACTCGATCCTGTACGTTCCGACGATGATGCTCAGCAATTCGCTGGCGTTCCAGCATCTGAAGAACAGCGACATGGAGTTCCCCTGGATCCGCCTGTTCGGGACATTGGGTTATATCGTCCCGGCGTACCTGGTCGAGTTCTGGTGGCTGCGCAATTTGGACGGCGCGGCGTTGGATCGCGCGCGGGCTTTCGCCTTCGTGCTGTCCGGCGTGGTCGGGCTTGGGATGGGAGCATACTGCCTGAGTCTCCCGCATACGCCGCCTGTCGGGAAGAGGCAGGGCTACGCGCCGGGCGTGGTGATCTCGCTCTTGCGCCGGCAGGACTTCCTGGTCCTGGTGCTGGTGAGTTTCCTGATCGCGGTCGTGCATCAGTTCGTGATTGCCTGGTACAGCCCGTTCCTGCGATCGATCCTCGACACGGGAGGGTGGGGCGCGCGCGAACAGACGATCAGCTCGGTCGGTCAGATCTGCGAGATCGCCGTGCTGGGAGTCCTGGGGTTCCTGATCAAGCAACTGGGCTTCAAACGCACGATGCTCCTGGGCGCCTGCGCGTACCTTCTGCGCGCCGTGCTGTTCACGCTGGTATTCATGGTGGAGATGCCGTTCGCGGCCAGGCTGATCCTCGCCGGGGCCGGGCAGGCGCTGCACGGGTTCTGTTTCGGCTGCTTCATGGCGGTGGGCTACATGTACGTCGATCGGGTCGCTCCGGTGGATGTGCGCGGGAGCATGCAGACGCTCTATGGCGTGTTCGTCCTGTCGCTCGGCTTTTTCGCGGGCGGCTTCGTGAGCGGTTTTGTGGGAAATCGGTTCACGACCGGCAGCGGCGCCGCGGCCGTACACAACTGGACCGGCATCTGGGGCAGTTGCGCCATCATCAGCCTGTTGTGCGTCCTGCTGTTCGCCGTGCTCTTCCCAGGCGAGGAATCGCGCGATGCCTGATACGGAGCACCCTGTGACCGCCGCCGATCTGGAGGAGGCGGCGAGGCAGTTGGCGCAGCGATTGGCGGACACGCGCACGCGGATCGTGTTCGCCGAGTCCTGCACGGGTGGGCTGGTCGCCGCGACGCTCACGGCGATCCCGGGGATTTCCCAATGGTTCTGCGGCTCCACAGTGACCTACCGCGACCGGACGAAAGTCGACTGGCTCGGCGTCTCGGGCGCGCTGCTTGATTGTCGGACGGCGGTCGACCGGGAGGTGGCCCGGGCGATGGCCGAGGGAGCGCTCCAGGGCACGCGGGAGGCCGCGCTGGCGGTCTCCGTCACGGGTCATCTGGGCCCCGATGCGCCCGCCGAGCTCGACGGGCTCGTGTGGCTGGCCGTGGCGCGCCGCCGCGACGGGCGGATCGGCGGGCTGGAGGCGGTCCAGCACCGGCTCGCGAGCCAGCCGCGCGCCGGCCGCCAGCGGGAAGCGGCCCTGCTGGTGTTGCGGGCGGCCACGGCCGCGCTGCGTGGCGGCGCGGCGGACTGCTGCTGCTGAAGATGGACGGTCGGGGCGCGCGGCGGCAGGGACCCCTCCTGCCGGTGAACGAGGGGCAACGCTTCACGCGCAGCGGCCGCGTGCCCGGTCATTCGTCCACCGGCGGCTCCTGCGGCGGCCGGACGGTGAACAGCTCGCCGATATGGACCACGTCGACGGCCATCGAGCGTCTGGTCAACGCGTCGCGCAGCTGGATCATGCAGCCGGGGCAGGCGGTCGCGACGGTATCGGCGCCGCAGGCGGCGACAGCGTCGGCCTTGTGGTCGGCGATCCTGCGCGAGATGTCGTAGTGGGTGATGCTGAATGAGCCGCCCAGGCCGCAGCACCGGTCGGCGTCGAGCATCTCGACGAAGCGGATGCCGTCGAGTGATCGGAGGATCTCCCGCGGCTGGGCGCGCACGTCCTGATAGCGCGCCAGGTGGCACGGATCGTGCCACGTGACGGTCCGGCCGCGGAATCGCGGCTGGAGTGCCAGGCGCCGGCGGTCGGCGGCCAGGACGTCGATCACCAGCGCGTTGAAGTCCCGGACCTTCGCCGCGAAGCGGGCCATGCGCTCCTGCTCCTCCGGCGTCTCGGCCAGGTAGGTCGGGTACTCGCGCAGCGCCGAGCCGCACGTGGCGCACCCGGTGACGACATAGTCGTAGTTGTCCAACGCCTCCAGGTTCCTCGCCGCCAGCTGCTTGCCCGTGCGAAAATCGCCGGAGAAATAGACCGGCGCACCGCAGCAGCCCTGCCGCCGGTCGAAGACCACTTCGCAACCGAGGTTCCGGAGGATGTCGACGATCATCAGGCCGAGTTCGGGGAAGATGTATTCGGTCGCGCAGCCCGCGAAGAACCCGACGCGGTACTTCGGGGCGCCGCGCGCCGCAGTGCGCTCCGGCAGGATCTTCCTCAGGAACCGCGGCGCGATGTCCGGGATGACCCGGCCGGCGCCGAGCGCCGCGAGAAACTGCGGCAGGTGGCGGAAGCGTCCCTCGCCGCGGGGCACAAGGCGCTGCAGCCAGGCGGCCATGCGCAACGTCAGGCCGAACAACCGGCGGTTGGGCAGCAGGTGCCGGAACACGATGCGCTTGGCCAGGGGCAGGCCCTTCTCGGCCGCGTAGTCGGCGCGGGCGGCGATCACCGCGTGGTCGGTCCGCGTCTTGGCCGGACAATACTGCACGCAGGTCTTGCACAGCAGGCAGTTGTCGATCGCGCGGTAGAAACCGGGCGTCAGGTCCTGCTCGCCCTGGAGCACGAACCGGATCAGTTCATCCTTGCCGCGGGCCAGCCCCTTCTCATCACGCTCCTCGCGATAGATCGGGCAGAAGTAGCCGCAGAAGCCGCACTTCATGCACTGCTCGACGTCGGCGCGGAACTTGCGAATGTGCGTGAGGCGTTCGGCCACCTAGCCACTCCGATCTTCCCAGATCTTGCCGGGGTTCAAGATCCCGTTGGGATCGAAGACGCGCTTGATCTGCTGCATGAGTCCAAGGAAGGCGGGGTCCTGCGTGCGGCGCATGAATTTCCGCTTGTCCAGGCCGATCCCATGTTCGCCCGAGAGCACCCCGCCGAACTCGACCGCCGCCTCGATGATCGCATCGACGGCCCGCTGCGCGCGCTGGAAGTGGGCCGGGTCGTTCGCGTCCGTCATCACGCTCGGGTGCAGGTTGCCGTCGCCCGCGTGGCCGATGACCGTCACTTCCAGGTCGGCCTTCCGGCAGATGGCCACCACCCGTTCGATGAACTCCGCCATCCGCGTGCGCGGCACGGTGACGTCTTCGGCCAGGACGGTGGGCGCGGCGCCGAACACGGCGGCGAAGCCCGCGCTGCGCGCCTTCCAGTAGGCCTGCGCCTGCGCCTGGTCCTCCGCCACCAGCACCCGCGTCGCGCCGACCTGCCCGCAGATGTCGATCACCTTCCGCGCATCGTGCTCCACCACCTCCGCGCGACCATCGCACTCGAACATGAGCATGGCCGCGGCGTCCTCGGGCAGCCCCATCCCGGTGAGCCGATTGATGCTCCGAATGACCCAGTTGTCCAGCAATTCGATCTTCGCCGGAATCGTCCCCGCGTCGAGGATCCGGCCGACGGTCGCACCCGACTTGGGCAGATCGTCGAACAGGGCGATGATCGTCTTGCGGGCGGGAGGCAGGGGCATCAGCCGCAGCACCGCCTCGGTCACCACCGCCAGCGTCCCTTCGGACCCGGTCAGCAGCGAGACCAGGTCGTATCCGACGACGTTCTTCACCGTGCTGCCGCCCAAGTTCACGACCCGGCCGGAGGGGAGGACCGCTTCGAGCCCCAGCACGTAGTGCTTCGTCACGCCGTACTTCAAGCACACCGGCCCGCCCGCGTTCTCGGCGATCATCCCGCCGAGCGTCGCGCCGAGAAAGCTCTGAGGATCGGGCGGGAAGAAGAGCCCCTGCTCGGCCAACGCGACCTGCAGGTCCATCAGCACGACCCCGGCCTGGACGCGCGTCGACAGGTTCGCCGGGTCGATCGATACGATCCGGTTCATCTTGGTCATGACCAGCACGATGCCGCCGCAGATCGGTACCGACCCGCCACTCACATTCGTGCCGCCGCCCCGCGGAGTGACCGGGATGCGATGCGCGTCGGCCAGCTTCAGCACGGCGGCCACATGCCGGGTCTCGGTCGGGAACACGACCAGATCGGGGCGATGGATCCAGGTGGAGGTGCCGTCGTACGAGTAGACGTTGCGGTCCTCCTCGGATGTCAAGACGTTCGCCCGGCCGACGATGCCCGAGAGCTCGCGCACGAATTGTTCGTAGGCCATGTTGGAAACCTGTGCTCGGCTGGCGGGGTCATCGGGCCGGTCGCTGGAGTTCGATATTAGTCGGTCGACACCGGGCGTACAAGTTGCGCCGGACTCAACGACCCGGGAAGGCGTCTCACACACCGCTGCGCCGATCGGATACACTATCAGGGCCCATGCGGGCCCCCGCCCCGGGCACCTGTCGATGTCCCGTCCGGCACCCAGGTCCGACAAGGTCGCGGCGATCGGCGGGCAGGATGGGCGGCGATGGGACTGAGCAGCTACCGACACTGACGGAGATCACGACGATGCGGTTTTCACACAGTCTCTGCGCGGTCGCCTTATGTCTCTTGGGCGTGGCGGCGGCGGCAGGCTCCGAGAGCCCGGCAACCCTGCAGGTGCAGGTCGATGCCGGCGGCCGGCGGATCCAGGTCAGCCCGGACCTCTACGGGATCTTCTTCGAAGAGATCAATCATGCCGGAGATGGCGGGCTCTATGCCGAAATGGTGCAGAACCGCACGTTCGAGGAGAACGAGCTGTCCGCGCACATGCGGTTGGTCGACGGCAACGTGGTCACGGACAACGGCTGGTGGTACCGCTGGAAGCCCCGCACCGAGCTGCACGGCTGGTCGGTCGTGGCCGGCGACGGTTCGGAGGTGGCCATCGCGCTCGACCAGACCTATCCATTGAATGAGCAGAGTCCGCACGCGATACGCGTGGATGTCCGCACGGTGCGCGGCGCAGCCGGCTTCGCGAACGAGGGGTACTGGGGCATGTCGGTCATCCAGGGGGGCCAGTACCTGTTGTCGTTCTACGCGCGCAGCGATCAGCAGGTGCCGGTCACGGCCACCCTCGAAAACGCGGACGGCACGGAGGTCTACGCGGAAGCGGCCGTCGACAAGGTCGGCGGCCCATGGCGGCAATACCACTGCAGTCTGACGTCCCGCGGTACCGACCCTCAAGCGCGACTGGTGATCCGGTTCGATCGGCCGGTGACGATGTGGTTCGATATCGTCTCGCTGTTTCCCCAGCACACGTACAAGGGCCGGATTCCCGGCCTGCGGGCGGACCTGGTGGGCAAGCTCGAGGAGCTGCGTCCCCGGTTCCTGCGGTTTCCCGGCGGGTGTGTCGTGGAAGGCTGCACGTTGGACAACCGCATCCAGTGGAAACGGACGGTTGGGGATATTGCCCAACGGCCGGGCCATTGGGATCTGTGGGGGTACCGGACCACGGACGGATTGGGTTTCCACGAGTTCCTGCAGCTGGCCGAGGACCTGAACGCCGAAGCCATGTACGTGTGCAACGTCGGCATGAGCTGCCAGGCCCGGCACGCGGAAGTGGTGACCGACCCCGACGAGATCTTGAGCGTTTACGTGCAGGACACGCTCGATGCGCTGGAGTATGCGCTGGGCAGTCCGGACAGCCAGTGGGGATCGCTGCGGGCGCGGAACGGGCATCCGGAGCCTTTCAAGATCAAGTACGTGGAAATCGGCAACGAGAATCACGGTCCGGATTATCAGCGGGCCTACCGGTTGTTCTACGCGGCCATCAAGGCCCGCTACCCGGAGATCATCACGATTGCCGATCAGCCGATTCCCGATGCACCGGTCGAGATGGTCGACGAGCACTACTATGTCGCGCCCGAGTGGTTCTTCGCGCACGCCGATCGCTATGACACGTATGACCGCCAGGGCCCGAAGATCTACGTCGGCGAATACGCGGTCAACAATGATGTCGGCAGCGGGAACCTGCTGGGCGCCTTGTCGGAAGCGGCGTTCATGCTGGGGATGGAACGCAACTCGGACCTGGTGATGATGGCCTCCTATGCGCCGCTGTTTGAAAACGTCCACGACCGCGAGTGGCCCGTGAATCTGATCCGGTTCGACAGCTCGCGGGTGATCGGCCGCAGCTCGTTCTACGTCCAGAAGATGTTTTCCGAGCATCTGCCGACGACGATGGTCGAGACGCGCATCTCGGGTCCGGAGACGGCCCGGTTGCGCGAGCCGCGCGGCCGGGTCGGGTTGCGGACCTGGTTGGCGGACGCCGAGTTCAAGGACATCCGGGTCACGAAAGGGGACCAGGTGCTGTACGCGTCCGACTTCACGCACGACGCCGACCCCTGGCGTCCGCGCCGGCGCAGCGGCAACTGGGTGGTGGAACAGGGCGTCTATCGCCAGACCGATCCGCGCGCGACCGACACGTTGACGCTGCTGGGCGACGAGTCCTGGGCGGACTACACGTTGGAGTTGAAAGCCAAGCGCAACGCCGGCGCCGAGGGTTTCATCATCTGCTTCCGCGCCCAGGGCCGCGAGCATGTCCAGTGGAACCTGGGCGGCTGGGGCAACACCCTGCACGCCATCCAGCTGGTCACCGGCGACTCGGCCACCATCGCCACCCAGACGCCCGGGTCGATCGATATCGGCCGGTGGTACGACCTGAAGATCGTGCTCCACGGCCAGCATGTGGAGTGCCTGCTGGACGGCCGGGTGATCCACAGCCTCGAGGTCGTGCGACCCGCGCCGGCGGACTTCTTCGCCAACGCCGGGCTCGACGAGCGGACTTCCGAGGCCGTGGTCAAACTCGTCAACGCGAGTCCCGACCACCGCGGCGTGCAGCTGGCCTTCGAAGGGCTCGGGAAGATCGACCGCGCGGCGCGGGTGATTACGCTGTCGGGCGCCGGCCCGGAGGACGAGAACTCGCTGGACGATCCGTTGCGGATCTCGCCCGTCGAATCGACCTTCGACGGCGCGGCGGACCGGTTCGCCTACGAAGTGCGCCCCTGGTCCGTGACCATTCTGCGGTTGAAGACCACCGGGCCGTGAGCGCCGGTCGCGGCGGTGCGCGCCATGCTACCCCTCGCTGAGCCGGTCGTAGAGCGTGACGGGGCTGACCGGGTTGATCTCGGCACGGGTCAAGGCGAAGATTGCGGCGTCCAGGTCATTGAAGCAGAACACCATCACCGCGCTCACGCCGAGCCGGGCGCTGAACGCATACATGTACTCCACGTTGATCCCCGCGCGATCGAAAACCTGCAGCAGTTCGACCAGTCCGCCCGGCTGGTCCTGGACCTCGACCGCCAGCACCTCGGTGACCGTGACGTTCAAGCCGGCCGCTTCGAGAACCTCCTTGGCGCGCTGCCATTCACGCACGATCAGCCGCAGGGTCCCGTAGCTCTTGTGATCGGCCAGCGACAGGGTCACGATGTTGATTCCCGCGCCGGCCAGCAGATCGCAGGGGGCAAACAGTTGGCCTGGTTTGTTGAGGATGGTGAGGGAAAGCTGTGGGATTCTCATGAGAGCGCTCCTGCAGGGTCTGGCACGTTCCGCCACCGGCTGACATTCTGGTGCCGGGCCGGCTGGAAGTCAACTCGCCCGCTTGGGTTGACATGCCCGGCGGCAGAATTAGATTAGGAACCGCCGAGCATTTTGTCCGGCCCGGAGCGCCCCGATGATGTCCGCAGATCTCCCAGAGCGGTTGAACGTTGCCACGGTCTTCGTGGACGTCCATCTGAGTCAGGGGCGGGCCGACAAGACGGCGATCCATTGCGGCGACGAGACGGTGACCTACCGGCAGCTGTACCACCGGGTGAACCGCTTCGGCAACGCGCTGCGGGAGTTGGACGTGCGGATCGAAGAACGCGTGGCGCTGCTGCTGCCGGACAGCCCGCCCTGGGCCTATACGTTCTTCGGGACCATGAAGATCGGCGCCGTGGCCGTGCCGCTCAACACGCTGCTGGCGCCCAAGGACTACGAGTACCTGCTGAACGACAGCCGCGCCCGCGTGCTGGTCGTGCACGATGCGCTCTTGGGACAGATCGCCCCGATCCGTGCGAATCTGCGATATGTCAAGCATGTCATCACGACCGGCGACGCCGGGTCGACCGAGTTGAGTCTCGACGAGCTGATGCAGCGCGCGTCGCCCGAGTTGACGGCGGCGGACACGAGCAAGGACGACGCGGCATTCTGGCTTTACAGCTCCGGCACCACCGGTGCGCCCAAGGGTGCAATCCACCTGCACCACGACATGATCGTCGAGGCGGACCAGTATGCGCGGGCGACCATCGGTCTCGAGGAATCGGACGTGTCCTACTCGGTCGCCAAGCTGTTCTTCGCCTACGGGTTGGGAAACGGGCTGTATTTCCCGCTGGCGACCGGCGGCACGACCGTGCTGCTGCCCGAGCGGCCGCTGCCGGAGAAGGTGTTCGAAGTCATCGACCGGTATCAGCCGACGGTTTTCTACGGCGTGCCGACCAGCTACGCGGCGCTGTTGCACCATGCGGAGAAGACCGGCCGGACCAGCCTGGGACGCGTGCGGATGTGCATCGCCGCCGGCGAGACGCTCCCGCGACACATCTTCCTCACCTGGCGCGAACGCTTCCGCGTGGAGATCCTCGACGGCATCGGCTCGACGGAGATCCTGCACATCTTCATCTCCAATCGGCCGGGGAAAGCCAAGGCCGGCAGCACGGGCCAGATCGTCCCGGGCTACGACGCGCGGATCGTCGACGACGACGGCCGCGACCTGCCCGCCGGGCAGGTGGGCACGCTCCTGATCCGCGGCGAGAGCATCGCAGCCGGCTACTGGAACAAGCACGCGGCCACCAAGCAGACGTTCTGCGGCGAGTGGATCAACACGCGCGACAAGTTCATGGTGGACCCCGACGGATACTTCTGGTACGCCGGCCGCGCTGACGACATGCTCAAAGTGAGCGGCCAGGCCGTCTGGCCGGCCGACGTGGAGTGCATCCTGCAGGGGCACCCGGCCGTGCTCGAGAGCGGCGTGACCGGCGCCGAGGACGCCGAAGGGCTGGTCAAGCCGGTGGCTTATGTCGTGCTCAAGGACGGCTGTCAAGGCTCGCCCGAGCTGGCGCGCGAACTCCAGGACTTCGTCAAACGCAACGCGGCGCCCCACAAATACCCGCGCGCCGTCCTCTTCGTCGAAAGCCTCCCCAAAACCGCCACCGGGAAGATCAAGCGGTACGAGCTGCGCGAACGGGCAGAGGTCGACGGCGTGCTACGTCCGCAGTAGCGCGGAGCCCCAGACGAACCCCGAGCCGAACGCGACCAGCAGGACCAGGCTGCCTCGGCGGATCATCCCCGCCTGGCGGGCCTCGTGCAACGCGATCGGCAACGAGGCGGAGGCGATGTTGCCGTACTCCTCGACGTTCATGTAGACCTTCGACGCCGCAATCCCCACGCGCTGGACGATCGCCTCCAACATGCGCAAGTTTGCCTGGTGCGGCACCAGGCAGTCGATCTGATCGAGCGTCAATCCGTGCCGCTCCAGGCACTCGAAGACCGCGCCCGACATCCGCTCCACCCCGTGCTCGAACACGGCCTTGCCGTCCATGCGGAAATGCACCCGGCCCGCGTCGATGTCCTCCTTCGTGATGTGCTGCTTGCGGCCCAGCGCACTGCCCGGCGCCGCCGTGAAGAGCGCGCGGGCGTGCCGCCCGTCCGCGTGGAGCGTGGTCGAGAGGATCCGCGGGCCGCGACTCGATGCCGGGCCGACGACCACCGCCCCCGCACCGTCTCCCAGCAGGATGGCGATGTTCCGGCCGTCGTATGAGCCGTCGATCCGCGAGGACAGGACCTCGGCGCAGGCCACCAGCACGTGGCGATAGGTCCCCGCACGCACGAAATGGTCGGCCAGGGACAGGCCGTAGATCAGCCCGGCACACTGCTGCTTGATGTCCAGGACCGGAATGCCGGCCAGGCCCAGCTTCCCTTGCAGGAAGAACGCACACCCGGGGTCCGCATGGTCGGGCGTGATCGTGTTCATGATCACCAGGTCGATCTGGTCCAGCTCGAGCCCGGCATCCGCCACGGCCGCGCGGCAGGCGAGCGCCGCGAGGTCCGACGCCGCCACATCCGCCTCCGCGTGCCGCCGCCGACGCACGCCCGTACGCGTCACGATGAACTCGTCGCTGGTCTCCATCATCTGCATGACGTCGAAGTTCGTCACGACGCGTGGCGGGACGTAACAGCCGGTGCCGAGGATTCGAGATGCGGGCATGAGGAACCCCTGGGGTTGGGATGCTCGTGAAGGATGGTGACATTATCGACCGGCATGGCAGGCATTTCCATCCGTCACGCGTCGATGCCCGCATGCCGCCGCGACTGCTTGACCATCAGGCCGCAGTTCTTCTGGAAGAAGTCCAACGGCAGCGACTGCAGCCGGGCATGGATCTCGGCGCCCAGGGTCTCGGCGATCTGGCGCGCCGCCAGGCCCGCCTGGGAGTCGGCGACGATCCGCTCGTGGTACTGCCGGGCGCTGGCCAGGGCGCCGGCGAAGTAGGAGCGGATCGCATCGGCGCCGCGGAGGACCCCATTGTGGCTCAAGCACAACGTCTCCGCGCCGAGGCTGGCAAGCCGCTCGAGCGAATTCAGGTACGCGGCGTATCCCGAGAAATAGTTCGGCCACCACAGGCCGGCGCTCGGCATGTAGTAGCCGCTGGCGTCGGAGATCGCCAGCACCCCCGCGTCGGCATGGTGCAGACTGATGCTGCAATCGCTATGGCCGGGCGTCTCCAGCACGCTCCACGCGCTGCCCGCAACGTCAATCGTGTCGCCCTCCCCCACCACCCGGTCGACTGCCAGGCCGCCCTCGGGGAACGCCGGCGGCGCGGCGGGCTCGGCCGCGTCCGGCGCGCCGGTCCCGGCCACCGCGTTGGTGATGAGCGAATCGATCTGGCGGAAGAACGCGAGTGCCTTCTCCGAGCGCAGCGCGGCCGCGGCCGGCGCGGAGGCGACCACACGGACGCCGGGGAACATCTCGCGCAGACGCGGCACCGCCATGACGTGATCCGGGTGCGCGTGGGTCACAACGAGCGTGCGCACGAACTCCGCCCCGATCCCCAAATCCGCCAACTGGCGGCACAGGATCGGCCCGACGGCGCTGATGCCGCCCTCGATGATCATGCCTTCACGCGCGCCGCGCACCAGGTACACGGGATAGCCGGTGGTGCCGAGCATCCACACGCCGTCGGTCACTTCCACGGGAGGGTTCTGGATCAACATCTTCATATGCCCTGTGGGACAACGCCTGCCGGATTACCCGCCGCGAGGGCCGACGATGCCGGCCACGCACTCCGCGGCCCCGCCTACTGCCTCTTCTCTGCCGCCTCCAGCGCGAACAGCGCGGCGCCCAGTGCCCCGACGAACTGCGCCTCGGGCGGCACGCGCACCGGGCAGCCGAAGGCCTGCTCCGCCACAGCCGCCAGCACCGGGTTGTGGGCCACCACGCCGCCAGTCATGACCAGCGTGCCGTCGATGGCATCCATCTCTACGACCCGCTTGATCACCGAACGGAACGCGCCTTTGACAATATCCTCCACCTTCTCGCCGACCCGGATCTTCTCGAGGACCTCGGTCGCCGCAAAGACGGTGCAGTAGCTCCCCAGCGTGACATCCTTGGTCGAGCGTTCCGCCAGCGCATTGAGGTCTGCCAGCGGGATGTCCAGCCGGTAGGCGATCTCCTCCAGGAACGCGCCGGTGCCGGCCGCGCACTTGCGGTTCATCTTGAAGCGGGTCCGCCCCCCGTCCGCGTCGAGGTGGATGACCTTGCTGTCCTGCGCGCCGATGTCAATGATCGTCATGGCGCAGCGGAACTGGTGGAAGGCGCCCTTGCCGTGGCACGCGATCTCGGTCATCTTGCCGCCGGCCCACGCCACGTTATCCCGCCCGTAACCGGTGGACAGGGCGCCGGCGATCTGCGATTCTTCCAACCGTGCAGTGGTCAACGCCTCATCCAGCAGCCGCCGCGCCGTCTGGGGGTAGTCGACGCCCGAGCGCCGCACCGCCCGGGCCACTGGCCGCCGGTCGCGGTCGATGATCACCAGTTTCGCCGCCGATGCGCCGATGTCGATGCCGCAGAAGTAGCTCATGCCTGCAATAGCTGCTCCACAAACGCCTCGATGTTCGTCCGCGTCTGCTCCTCCGAATAGAGCCGCAGATCGTTCAAGTCGCCGTTGATCGCCAGGTGCGGCTTGCCCAGCTTCTTGTCCAGCCGCTGCGGCAGCCCGTAGCGGCTGTTCGAGTTGTTCGGGCAGGTCTTGGCGTCGTGATACACGATGCCGTCCACCTTGAAGCGGGCCACCATCCGCTCCATGTACGCCTCCTTCCGATCGTCCGAGCGGCAGATGAAGATGTCGCTGTAGGCGCGCGCCATGCTGCGGAACGGATCGGCCGGGTCCAGGGCCTCGAAGATCCAGCTGTTGCAGTAGGTGGAGGCCACGACGCACGCTTGAAGCTGCAAGAACTGGGTACTGAGACTGCTCAGCTTGCCCCAAATCGGCATCCCCTCCCAGTAGATGCGCAGCCGCTCGCCTTCCACCGCCGCCACGCCGTCGGCCACCCGCTGTTCCAGCTCCGCCAGCAGCAGTTGGTAGTAGTCGACCGCCCCGCTCAAGCCCCGCATCACCACCGCCGGCCCCATCTGCACGCTGCCATCAAAGAAGGTCAGAGGCGAGGGCACGTGAGCCGCCGTCTCGAGCACCGCCTTCCACAGCGTCGTCGTCCGCTTGGAGATCCCGACCACCTCGCGCAGCCGGTCGATGTCGAAGCGCTGACCCGCCACCTCCTCCAGCGGCGCCACGAGCGACTCGATCTGGCCGGTCACGTACTCCACGATCGCGCTGTCCAGCTCGCCAATCGACCGCGGCGTGTGGACTCCCACACACGGCACCGAGAACTCCCGCCCGTAGAACTGGAACCAGTCCTTCACGTCCCGGCATTGATTGGTGTTGAAGACCAGCACGTCCGGCTTGGGCGGGCCGGAGAGCTTCATCTTCTGGAGCGGGCTTTCGCCTTTCAGATAGGAGCCGATGTCGCTCGTCAGGTAGGAGCAGATGTCAGGCGAGAAGCCCCGGGCGTTGGCCAACGGGATCAGGTCGGTGGCCATCCGCGCGGCGCCCAGCATCGCGCCGTGGTTCTCCGGGAAATACACGTTGAACCCCAGCGCCCACAACAACTCGGCCGGCCCGACACTCGTGCACCACGCGGTCTTCTTCCCCTCCGATGCGCCGCGCCCCAGGTCGGCAAAATAGCCACCCATCACTTCACGGAGCTTCTTGGTCGTCTCAAAGTCCTTACGTTCGGCCGGTGGCATCGGATCGATCCTCTCCTGGACAGCGGGATACTCATCACAATTGCAACACGTCGGGGTCGGCGGCTGCCGCCCGCAGGAGCTCGCACGGCTCGTACCGCGGGCCGTAGCGACCTGCCAACTCCCGGAGCTGATCCGCCACGCGGTCCAACCCCACATCGCAGGCGTAGCGAAGCAGCCCGCCGCGGAAGTCCGCCAGGCCGGTCCCGAGGACCATGGCCACGTCAATGTCCGCCGGGCGCTCGACGATCCCCTCCTCGACCACGCGCAACGCCTCCGCCACCATCCGCAAGACCAGCCGGTCGACCAGTTCGTGGTCGGATGGCCCGGCGCTGGAGCGGCCGCGACGCGCCCGGGCGATCACCTCGACGGCAACGTCGCTCCGACGCGGCGTGTGGTCGCCTGGTTCGTACCGATACACGCCGCAGCCCGTCTTCTGGCCCAGATGCCCTCGCTCCACCAGGCTCGGCACGATCGATGACAGTGGACCGTGCCAGGGGAACACCGCCTGCAGGACCGCATCGGTCAGTAACAGAATATCCAACCCCGACATGTCGATCAACACGAGCGGACCCATCGGAAAGCCGAAATCTACCATCGCGCGGTCGATCGCCTCCGGCGCGACCCCTTCTTCCAGCAACCAGAAAGCCTCCTTCAGGTAGGGCAAGAAAAGCCGATTGACGATGAACCCCTCCCGGTTGCGGACCAGGACCGGGGTCTTGCCCAGGCGTCTGGCGAACTGGACGGCCGCGGCGGTCACGGTCGGTGGAGTCGCCTCACGCCGGATGACTTCCACCAGCGGCATGCGCTGAGCCGGGTGGAAAAAGTGGATCCCCACCAGCCGCTCCGGCCGCCGCATGTGCGCGGCCAACTGGTCCAGGTTCAACGTCGATGTGTTGGTGGCAATGAGCGTTTCCGGGCGGCACCACTCCTCCAGCTGCGCGATGCAGCGGCGCTTGATGTCGGCGTTCTCCACGACCGATTCCACCACCAGTTGCGCATCGGCAAGCGCCGGCAGGTCGGTGGTCGTGCGGAGCCGGCCCAGCATCTGCTGCGCTTGTGCAGCGGAGAGCCTGCCCTGCCGGACGCGACCTTCCAGCGAACGGCGGATCCGGTCGACTGCACGATCCAACGCCGCCTGGCTCTCGTCACAGCCCGTCACCGCGATGCCCGACGCGATCAGCGCCTGGGCAATGCCCGCGCCCATCGTGCCCATGCCCAGCACCCCGGCCCGCTCGATGCGCGCTCCATCCGGCGCCTCGGCGCGCTGCGGGTCCCGCAGGCCGGGGACCTTGCCAGCCTGCCGCGTGGCAAAGAACAGGTAGATTTTGTTCTGGGTGGCGCGCGTGGCCATGCATTCCGCAAACGCCAGTTGTTCGCGGCGCAGCCCTGCTTCGAACGACTCGTGGATCCCGACCTTGACGGCGTCGACGATCTTCGCGGGCGCGACGAGCTCCGGCCGGCCGGCGGCCAGGAGCTTGTCCGCCTGGTCGAACGCCGCGCGGTTGGCCACCGCGTCGTCAATCCTGTCGCGCCGTTCTCGAGTCTTGGGCCCCGGCTGCGAGCCGACGCGCGCGGCGCACGACACGAGTTCGTCGGGCGCACACAGCTCGCTCACCAGCCCCAGCGCGAGGGCTCGCTCCGCGTCGATGGCCTGGCCGGTCAAGAGCATCTCGAGCGCCGCATCGAGGCCCACCAGGCGCGGCAGCCGCTGCGTGCCGCCCGCCCCGGGGTTGATCCCCAGACGCACCTCCGGCAGGCTGAACCGGCTCCCATGCGCCGCGACGCGCAGGTGGCACGCCAGGGCCAGTTCCAGGCCGCTGCCCAGGACATGTCCGGCCAACGCCGCCACGACCGGCGTGCGCGCGTCTTCGACCTCCTGGAATGCCTGTTGGAACGTACGCGAGAGGTGGATGGCCTCATCCGCGCTGCGGATCCGGCGGAATGCGTCCAGGTCGGCCCCCGCGCTGAACTGCTCGGGACCGCCCGTGATGACGATCGCCCGCACACGCGGGTCGGCCGCGGCACGGTGAACTGATTCGAGCAGTGCCTCGAGCAGCGGGATGTTCAACGCATTGACCGGCGGCGACGCGAGACGCAGGATCGCCGCAGAATCTACGATCGTGTATTGAATCATAACGCACCGAACGGTCGAGCCATGAACGAGTATCGATCGGGACTTTGCTGCCGGACAGCTGACGCCCCACGCCGCCTCCCGTCGTCCCGGGGAGATCCTTCACGGTGATCCGGACCCGGGCACTGTGAAGGCTTCGCCGGGGCGCAGCAGCAGCGCCTGGACCTCCGGACAAAGCCACTTGCAGGCGTGGAGAAATCCTGCCGGATCGCCTCCACCCTGTTCAGCAAACGTCCAGAAGTGGCAAGGGATGGCGTATCGCGGCCGCGCCTGCTGGACCAACTGGGCCGCGTCGATGTGGTTCATGTTCCCGAACACCCCGTTGATGCACGGCACGATCACGTCGGGCCGCAAGTCGATCAACGGTCGGAACAGCCCCAATCGCAGCGACGTGTCGCCGGTGACCATCACGCGCACGCCGCCGGCTTCCAGCACGACGGCCACCGCCGACGGCGATAAGTCCCCGTGGTCGGCCGGCGCGGTGTGGATCCGCACGTCCTGGTAGTCGTGGGTCGCATTGGGGTGCAAGAGGATCCGGCGGTCCGCGGCGACCCCGGCTTGATTCAGGCCCTCCACGCAGCCCTGCGGCGCCGCGAAGCGGCACTCGGGGTTCCGGGCGGCAATCACGGGCAGCGCGTCGGGATCGAGATGGTCGGCGTGTTCGTGGGTCAGAACCACCAGATCCGCCCGGACGTCTTCCGCGGTAATCGGCGGCAGAGACAGCCGCTTGAAACCATGCAGCCGCTCCACCGCATCCGAGAGGTACGGGTCGACGTAGATGATCGTGCCACGGTCCGTCTTGAATGCGAATCCGGCCTGGCCGAGCCACCACATGCGCACGGCCCCCGGGGGCACGTCCAACTCCAAATGCTCCAGCAGCGACGTTGTCATAGACACCCCTTGGCAGTCATTCCGGAACTCGGCCCGCGCCGGATGGCGGCGTCCCGGCGCGTCGGCATCGTCTTGCCGGCCGCCCCACACCCGAACCATCGCGCCGCCTGATCTCCTTCAGTCCTGCCCGTGATCCACGACCGACGACCGTGGCAGGCGCGCTAGGACGATCGATTCGTAAGGGTGCGTCTGCCCGGCTTCGTAGAGGCAGGCCACCTGGCCGTCGGCGAGGATCGCCAGGTCGCAGTAGGCGCTCGGGCCGGCGTGCAGGACGCGCGCGGCTGTCCAGGTCTGTCCTTCATCGAAGCTGGCACGCAGCGTCAGGTTTACGCGCTGGTCCCGGTCGGCCGGGTTCGCAAACAGGATGATGCCCGGGCCGCCGTCGGCCGGCCAGCTGTAGCGCTCGATCGCCGCCTGGCAGATCGGTTCCACCAGCGCCATGTCGAACCGCTGGTCCTTCCAGGTTCTCCCGCCGTCGTCGCTCACGCACACCTGGCGGTTCTTCTTCGTGCGGTCGTAGTTCCGCATGTTCAACATCAGCCGTCCGCCGAGCAGTTCGACGACCTCGCACTCGTTGGCCTGATGCTGCGGGCTGACGCCCCCCAGCTGCCAACTCTCGCCGTGGTCGTCGGAGTAGATGATGTGTGCGTAGTAATGCTTCGTACCCGCCTCGATGTGATCGCAGGGGATGACCAACCGGCCTTGATGAGGGCCGTGCCGGATCTGAATGCCGCTGCCCGGTCCCGTGGCATACCAGGTCCACGTGTCTCGCTTCACGGCCGAGGTGATTTCCTGCGGAGCGGTCCAGGTCAGGCCGCCGTCGGTCGAGTGGCTTACGAAGACGCGCCGCGTGTCCCGGCTGGTCTGCGCAATGATCTGCGGCTCCTGGTCGTCGCCCCGGTTCCAGGTCATCAAGAGCCAGACGACGCCCGTGTCGCGGTCGACCACGGCGCACGGATTGCCGCACGTGTTCTGCGCATGGTCCCAGACCACGTGTTGATCACTCCAGGTCTGCCCATGGTCCGTCGATCGTCTGACCAGCAGGTCGATGTCGCCCGCATCGCTGGAGGAGTTCCTGCGGCCTTCGCAAAAGGCCAGGACGGTGCCCTGCGTGGTGACGGCCAGCGCCGGGATGCGATATGTGTCGTACCCGCCCTGGCCGCTGATGAACAACGGCTGGCCGACGGGATGCGTCTCCGCGCGCGGCTCGGTCAAGTCCGGCCGGGCGCACGGCCTCAACGGCGCGGCGCGCGCAGCGCCGCCGGAGCCAGCCTGCGGGCCACCGGCCGCACCATTGCCGGCACAGACGATTGTTGCGGCAAGACCGAGCATGATGAGTGTTGTGTGCAGCATATTGTCCGGCGTCCTTCCCTCGGGCACCGCAGCCGGGTGCCGGGTTTTCCAGCGACTCCCGCGCGCCGTTCAGCGGACTTGCACGCGCGGCTTGAACCAACCGATCAACCCGCCGCCGGGCGGCAGCTCCACCGTGAGTGCCTGTCCGCTGTCCATGTCCCGGCCGGTTTCCACGACGATCTCGGCTTTCGGATTCAGCGCATCCCGGTACAGGGTGCCGGTGTACGGGGCATCGCCCAGCCACGACAGATCGAGTTCCCATGCCCGCATTGCATCCTCGCAGTTGAGCGCCGCGACGAACCACTCGCGGCCCGCTCGGCGGGCGAATGCGACGCGGTGTCCGATCTGCGATCCGGGCAAGACGCGCGTCTCGTCCCAGAGGACCGGCATCGCCTGCACGAGCCCCAGGAACACGCTGGCGCGGTAGTCTTCCGGATGGTCGGGCCAGCAGAGGAACGGCGACGTGGCGATGATGGCCGTGCCCATCTGGAAGACCGCCATCGTATTCTGCAGGTACTTGGCGCGCACGTAGCCCGGCAGGAAATCACCGTGCCCGGCCGCCAGGCGAGTGAAGGGCAACGCCGCGTAGTGCGCGCGCGGCAGCGTACCCCACAGCAGGTATTCCTGCTCGCGGAGCCCCTCGCGCGTGATGTGGTTCGGCCAGGTGCGCGTCTCGCCCGTCGGCTTGTTCGAACCGTGGAAGTTGATCGTCAGGTGGTGGGCCGCCGCGCGCCGCGTCAAGTCCTCCCACGCCTCCACCACGTCCAGGCTTTCCGAATCGAAGAAGTCGATCTTCACCCCTTGCACGCCGGCCTCCCGGCAGCGCTGGAAGAACTCGTCGCGCGCCTCCGGGCGCGTCAGGCCCGGGCTGTCGTCCCGCCCTTCGGGGAACGCGTGCCAGACGACGATGCCCACGCCTCGGGTCGCCGCGTAGTCGCACAGTTCCTTGAGCCGCGCCCAGGGATCGGCGCCGCCCGCCAGGAAGCCCCAGCGCTCGGAACGCCAGCCGCCGTCGAGCAGCAGGAATTCGCAGTGGAGTGCCGCACACTGATCCACGAACCACTTCTGCAGGTGCCACTGCGCGCCGTCGTTGCCGAACACGCACCAGGTGACCAGCGCGCGTCCGGGCCGGATCCAGGACTCACGCCCGCCCTGCGGAAACAGTTGCGGGTCGGGAGCGTCGCCCAGGCTGGCGATCATGTCGCTGTTGACCAGGGCGTTCAGGTCGGGGACCACGACGGTGACCCGCCACGGCGATACGACCTCGCCCTCGAGCCGGAACCCCTCGGGGTCGTCATCGAAGACGGCCTCCAGTTGCGTATCCGCGCCGCGCCGCAGCCGCATGCCGCTGTAATGACGCAGATTGGCCTCACTCAGCAGCGCGAACCCGCCACCTTCCAGCTCCAGAGTGACCGGCGGACCGAAGCGCACCTCCTGCACGCCGTCCGCGGTCTCGACCTGCCTGGGCAGTGCCGCCGCACGCGCGTGCTGATACTCCCCCTCGTAGTTCCGCGTATCGGTCTGGAACCAGACCTCGACCGTCGGCGGCACGGTCCATGCCGAGGCCTCACCGGTGACCCGACGCGAGCCGGTTCCCGGCACGCGGTAGCGCCAGGCGAACCCGTCGTCGTACAACCGAGCTTCCAGGACCCAGTCCACGCCGCTGCCGGTGTGGCGGATCGGAATGTGATACGCGCGACAGTGCTCGCGACCTTCAGGCTTGACCCCGCGCCGAACGAACGTCTCGTCGATCATCCTGCTGGTCGGTTCTCCCAGCGTCACACCCAGTCCGAGATCCACGCCGTCCACCGTAATGCCCATCGGTGATGCGCCCAGCACGCGCTGCCCCGCGCGGTCCAGAGACCACGAGAGTCGCCCGTCCGCCGCGCTCCACACCTGCGCGCGGACGGTGCCGTCGGGGCTCTCGAGCTCCACGGCTCCGGCCCGGGTCGCGGCTGGCAACGTGACGAGCAGGCCGACCATGAGCATGCATGTTCGGGATGAAATACGCGGCAACCGTGTCGAGTGGCGCATGGTGGTCGAGTACCTCGCGTGTTCTCATGTTCGGAAGGGAAGCCGGGTGCCGGCGTCCGGCCGGGATCGAGTCGATCGGCGCGTCCCGGGTGGCAGGGCCGGTTCGGGCGGTCGGCGCCGGCCATCTGCCGCGAAACCAGACGCCAGTTTACCGGCTGCGGATGGCGAGGTAAACGGCCGGGACGGCGGGCCGCAGGCGGCATTGGGACAGACGCCGGTCGATGCGCGAAGGACGCGCCCCCCGGGCCGTCCCGCTGTTCAGCAGATCCGCGGCATCTGCTCGCCGGAGAGGAGATCGAGCAGCCGGCCGCTGCCGAAGTCGTTGAACAGTTCGACCTCGCCCGGATGCTGGTCGGTCACTTGACCGATGATGGCTGGTCCGTGGGCCGCCGGATGCGCGGCCAGAATCTCCAGCGCCTCCTCCGCGGCGGCCCCGTCGACGATCGCCGTCAGGCGCCCCTCGTTGGCGACGTAGAGCGGGTCGAGGCCCAGCAGTTCGCAGGCGCCTTGCACCTGGGGCGCGATCGGAATGGCCGACTCGCGCAGGTCCATGCCGACCCCGACATGGTCCGCGATTTCGATCAAGGCCGCGGCCAGCCCGCCGCGCGTCAAGTCGCGCAGGCAATGGAGTCGCGCGCCCAGGCGTGTCAAGTGGCGGACCAGATCCGCCAGCGGCGCGCAATCGCTCTCCAGGGCGCCCTCGAATTGCAGCCCTTCGCGCTGCGACATGATGGCGATCCCGTGACGGCCGATATCGCCGCTCAGCAGGATCTTGTCGCCCACTGCGACGCGCGACGGATGGACGTCAATCCCGTCCGGCACAAGGCCGATGCCGGCCGTGTTGATGAAGATGCCGTCGCCCTTGCCGCGGTCGACCACTTTCGTGTCACCGGTGACGATCCGCACGCCCACTTCTTCCGCCGCCCGTTGCATCGACTGCACGACTTGCCGCACGGTGTCCAGCGGCGTGCCTTCCTCGAGGATCAGGCCGCAGCTGAGGTACAGCGGCCGCGCGCCGGCCATGGCCAGGTCGTTGACGGTCCCGTACACCGCCAGCTTGCCGATGTCGCCGCCGAGGAAGAACAGCGGGCTGACGACGAACGAGTCGGTGGTGAATGCCAGCCGTACGCCGTCGATTTCGACGACCGCGCTGTCGTGGGGCGGCGCCTGCGGCGCCGCGCGCGTCGACCCGCCGAAACAGGGGAGCAGCATGCCTTCGATCAAGGTGCGCATCATGCGTCCGCCGCCGCCATGGGCCAGCTGGACGGTGTCCTGGTCGCTGCGCGGGACGGGACAGGTCATGTTCAGCGGGTCGAGTGGGGAGGTCATCGCGCGCCAGAGCCTCGCTTACGATTGTCGCCGGCGGTAACGGTAATATGCCGCGCACGCGCCTTCGGCCGAGACCATCGGCGCGCCCAGCGGGCGGTCGGGCGTGCAGCGCGTGCCGAACATCGGGCACTCGTGCGGCTTCTTGTGCCCCTGAAGCACCTCGCCCGCCACGCACTCGCGCGGCTCGTCGGCCGTCACATGCTGGACCTGGAACCGCAGATCCGCGTCGTACTGCGCGTATTCGGGGCGCAACGCCCAGCCGCTGTCCGGGATCTCGCCGATCCCGCGCCACTTGCGCGGCACCGTGCAGAGCACTTGCCGGATCTGATCCACGGCGGCGCGATTCCCCTCCGGCCGCACGATCCGTGCATACTGGATTTCGAGCGCGGCCTGCCCCTGCTCGAGCTGCCGCAGGCACATGTGGATCCCCTGCAGGATGTCCAGCGGCTCAAAGCCGGTCACCACGATCGGCGTGTGGTACCGGGCCACGATCGGCTCGTATTCTCGCGTGCCCATCACGGCACACACGTGCCCGGCGGCCAGGAACCCTTGGACCACGTTCCGGGGCGAGTCGAGGACCGCGCGGATGGCGGGCGGCACGAGCACGTGCGACACGAGCATGGAGAAGTTGTCCAGACCCAGACGCTGCGCCTGCACCACCGCCATCACGTTGGCGGGCGCCGTCGTCTCGAAACCGATCGCGAAAAACACGACCTGCCGGTCCGGGTGCTGCCGGGCCGCCGTGACCGCGTCCAGCGGCGAATAGACGATCCGCACATCGCCGCCGGATGATTTCACGGTGAGCAGGTCCGTCCGCGAGCCGGGCACGCGCAGCATGTCGCCATAGGAACAGAAGATCACGTCCTCGCGCGATGCGATCGCGATCGCCTTGTCGATCATCTCGATCGGCGTGACGCACACAGGGCAGCCGGGCCCGTGGATCAGCGTGACGCCCTCCGGGAGCATCTCGTCCAGGCCGAACCGGACGATCGCGTGCGTCTGACCGCCGCACACTTCCATCAGGTTCCAGGGCCGTGTCACCAGCCGCTTGATCGCCTCGGCGCACCGACGCACGGCGTCGGCATCACGATACTCATCGATGTACTTCATGACGCACCCTCGTCGTCGGGTCCCGCCGATGGAAACGCGTCCGACAACTCGTCCGCCTCCGCCAGCTCGCCGATCCGATCCAGGTACGTGAAGATCTCTTCCGCCTCCTGCTCGTCGAGCTTGCTGATCGCGAACCCGACATGCACGAGGACGTAATCGCCGACGACCACATCCGGCAGGTAAGCCAGGCAGATGTCGCGCGCAATGCCGCCGAACTCGACCTTGCCCATCGGCACGCCGCCCTCGCCGGCATGGATCGCCAACACCCGCCCCGGGATACCCAAACACATCAGCCTATACTCCCGTTTCTAGGGCCGCGCCGAGAACCTGTCCCAGCGCAATTCCGCCGTCGCCCGGCGGGACGCGCCGCTGGGCGTACACCGCGAAACCCGCCGCCGACAGCTTGGCGCGCACCCGCTCGGTCAAGCAGCGGTTCTGAAAACAACCGCCCGTGAGCACGACGGCGCCGCAGCCGGCCCGGCGGGCCAGCTGCAGGGCCAGGTCCGCCAGCCCGTTATGGAACCGCCCGGCGACCGCTGACCGGGGACGGCCGGCGCGCAGGTCCGCCAGCACCGCCTCCACCAGCGGCCGCCAGTCGACCACGGCGGGCCCGGTGTCGCTCATTGGCAGATTGTAGGCGCCCGCCTCGGCCGGGTCGACCGCGAACTCCAGTTGCATCGCCGCCTCACCCTCGTAACTCACGCGGCCCTTCCAGCCGGCCAGCGCGGCCACGCCGTCGAACAGCCGCCCCATGCTGCTGGTGCGCGGAAACGCGTGGCCCCGCTCCAAAGCGGCCAACAGCGCCCGCCGCTCGGCGTCCGAGAACCACCGGGCGACTTCCGGACATTCGGCAGCGTGCATTTCGTGCAGCAGCCCCAGCGCCGCGCGACGCGGCTCGCGCGCCACGCGGTCGCCGCCCGGCAGCGGGAACCAACGCAGGTGGGCCAGTCGCGTCCAGTGCGGACCGTCGACCACGATCGCCTCGCCACCCCAGGCCGTCGCGTCCGGGCCGTAGCCGGTCCCGTCCCAGGACAGGCCCAGCACCCGGCCGGTCAACTGCCACTCAGCCACCGCCGACAGCACATGGGCATGATGGTGTTGCACACGGACCAGCGGCACCTGCCACCGGTCGGCCAGCAGCTCGGCATGGCGCGTCGAACCGTAATCCGGATGCAGGTCGCAGGCGACCAGTTCGGGTGTCACGCCGAAGAACTCGACGAGGTCTTGCACGGCGCGGCGATGGACGGCCATGCTCAACGTGTTGTCCAGGTCCCCGATGTGCGGGCTGAGGATCACATCGCGCCCGATGCTCAGCGCCACGCTGTTTTTCAGGTGGCCGCCCACCGCCAGGATCCGCGGGACCGCGCGGTCCAGCGAGATGGGCAGCGGCGAGAACCCGCGCGCGCGGCGCAGCAACTGCAGCTCGCCCGCATTCTCGCGCACCACGGAATCGTCCACCGGCCGCACAATCGGGCGGTTGTGGGTCAGGATCAGGTCCGCGATGTCGCCCAGACGCCCTACGGCATCCGCCGTGCGGGTGACCATCGGCTCTTCCGAGCGATTGCCGCTGGTGCACACGATCGGCCGCGCCACGTCGTCCATCAGCAGGTGATGCAGGGGCGTGTAGGGGAGCATCACGCCCAGTTGCGGGTTGCCGGGTGCGACGGCATCGGCGATCGGGAGCGGGCCGGCGTACTGGCCGTGCCGTTGGAGCAGCAGGATGGGGGCCTGGGGCGAAAGCAACGCATGCTGTTCCGCGGTGGACACCTGGCAGTACGCTCGGGCCGCGTCCACGCTGGGGAGCATGACCGCCAGCGGCTTGTCGGGCCGCCGCTTCCGCCGACGCAGCTCGGCCACCGCCGCGCCTTGGGTGGCGTCGACGATCAACTGGAAGCCGCCCACGCCTTTGAGCGCCAGGATGCGGCCGGCCCGCACCGCCTGCACGGCCTGGTCCAGCGCGGCCGGGCCGCTTGCGAGGTGGCCGCCGGCCGCCGACAGCAGGCGCAACTCGGGGCCGCAGGCCGGGCAGGCGATCGGCTGGGCGTGGAACCGCCGGTCGACCGGGTCATCGTATTCGCGGCGGCACGCCTCGCACATCGTGAAGCCATCCATGGATGTCCGGGCGCGGTCGTACGGCAACCCGGTGATGATCGACCAGCGTGGCCCGCAGTTGGTGCAGTTGGTGAAGGGGTAGCGGTATCGCCGCTCGGACGGCGTAGCGATCTCGGCCCGACACTCCCGGCAGGTCGCCAGGTCGGCCGGCACGGTCGGGCGCCGCGCGGCGTCCCCGGCGGCGCTGGGCCGGATCACGAAGCTGGCGGGTTGGTCGCCCTGGACTTCCTCGGGCGGGATCTCGCGCGCCACGAGCTGTTCGATCTGCGCGGCGGGCGGGCAGCGACGTCGCAGGTCCTCCAGGAACGCGTCCACCGCGCGGCGTGGGCCCTGGACTTCGATCCGCACGGCATCCGACTGGTTGACAACCCAGCCGGTGAGGCGCGCAGTCCGCGCCAAGTTGAAGACAAACGGGCGGAACCCCACGCCCTGGACAATCCCTTGCACCGAGATGGCCAGCCGGCAGGTTTCGGATGGTTCGCTCATGGGCCGCTCGGCGCGCCGCGGGGTCCTGGCGGCGCTGTGAAAGAACGCGTTACCGGTACCGCCGGCTTGCGGGGCGCGAATGCGGACCTGGTCCGAAGCTACTCGCGGCACTCCCAGGCGGCATGTCGCTCCACCAGCCATTGGACGATCTCCGCCATCCCCTGACCGGTTTTCGCGGAGACTTCAAAGATGCGCGCCTCGGGCGCCAGCCGTTTCATGCCGGCCCGCGCCGTGGCGACATCGAAGTTCAGATACGGAAGCAGGTCGATCTTGGTGATCACCAGCGCGTCGCTCCGCTGGAAGATCGTCGGGTACTTGACGATCTTGTCGTCCCCCTCCGACGTGCTCAAGGTGACGATCCGCAAGTGCTCGCCCAGGTCGTAGCCGGCGGTGCACACCAGGTTGCCGACGTTTTCGATCCACAGCATGTTGACCTGGTCCAGCTCGATCCCCTGGGCGGCGGCCGCGATCATGCCGGCCTCCAAGTGGCACATGCCGTCCGTGTTGATCTGGACCACGGGCACGCCGATCTTCTCCATCCGCTCCGCGTCGACCTGGCCGGCGATGTCGCCTTCAATGACGGACGGGACGAGTTCGGTCGGGAACCGCGCGAAGAGCGACTCGAGCAAGGAGGTCTTCCCGCAGCCGGGCGAGCCCACCAGGTTGATGCAGAACACACGCTGCCGGGTGAACAGGGCCCGATTCTCGCTGGCCAACTGGTCGTTGGCCTTCAGGATCTTCTTCGCCGCCACGATTTTCATGAGTCGCCTCCCCCGGGTGGAACCGGTTCGCCGGCCGGGTGTCAGTCCTCCAGTTCGATCGACTGCAGCAGCAGTTCCTGCCCGCCGCAGATGGTGATGTCCGGGTCGCCGCAGGCGGGACAGCAGATCACGATCTCGTCAATCTCCGTCTCGGCGCCGCAGGCCCGGCAGCGGCTGCGCGCCTTGGGCTGCTCGATGCACAGCCGGGCTCCGTCGGCGATCGAGTGCGGGGACAGGAGTTCAAATCCGAACCGAATCGAATCGGCATGCACGCCTGACAGGCGGCCGATCACCAGCTGCAGAGATACGACTCGGCCGCGCTGCCCGGACTTCTCCACCTCCGCTTGGACCTGCTCGAGCAGGGCCTGCACAATCGACAACTCGTGCACGCGACCACCTTCCCGCGCGGCTCAGTCGACCGTGGCCAGTTGGACGCGAGCGCCCTCGAGGCGGGTGGCCAGGAGTTTCACGACATGGAACAGCATGTCATTGCCGAACGCGCGATCCTTCTCGCAGTAGGCCCGCAGCCGCGCGGCATCGATGCCGATCAGCCGGGACGGCTGGCGCGTGGTCACGACGGCGTTCGATTTGTAGGGCTCGACCAGCGCCGTCCACATCAGCAGTTCGCCAGGCACCACCGTGTCGACGGTCCGCAGCTCGCCCGAGCCGAGCGTGTATTGGATGTCAACCTCGCCTTCGGCCAGGATGTAGAGCGTATCGGTCTTGTCCCCTTCCCGGAACAGCACATGGCCGGCCGACACCGTCACTTCGTCACACATCATGGCCAGCTCGCGCAGCCCGTCGTCCCCCGCGGCCGCGAAATACGGATAGCGACGTAGGATTTCTGGTGAGATCATTGTCGGGGTTCTCCTCGCATAGTCTCCAGGATCCGGACCACCTCGTCCACAGCCTGCGGGATCGCCGCCGCGACTGCGGGCGTGCACTCTTGGCTGAAGTTTATCACATCCTGTGCTTCAATGCCCACCAGGCGCACGTCCCGGTCCGCCGGCAGATCGGCGCCGGCCTGACGCCCGAACGCCAGCGCCGTGGGGAGGTTCACATCGTGGGCCGACGCGCTGCGCTGGGTGTCCAACATGCCGACCGACAGGTGGTGGATCGTCCCGGCCGCGGCTCCCGTGCAAATGGCGTCGATCACGATCGCCCGCGCGTACCCGATCATCCGCTCCATCAGCCGCAGGCCGCCCCAGTAGTCCTCGACCACATCCACGTCCGGCAGGCCGGCCAGCCGCGGCCGGAGCCGTTCGACCACCCGCAAGCCTACGCTGTCGTCCGCCACGAGCGGGTTGCCCAGGCCGATGACCAGCGTCCGGCCTGACGGGGCACCACCGGCGGGCGCGGCACCGGCGTCAGCCGCGGGCTCAGCCGCGCCCTGGTCACCTCCGGCGTCGCTCAGCATGGACGGTCTCCCACGACGGGCGGTGCTAATCGACGTATTGCGCGAGCCGCTGCACCAGGTTCCCCTCCGGGTCGCGCAGGCGGATCTCCAGCGGCATCTGCCCGGGTAAGCTGTGCGTGGCGCAGCCGAAGCAGGGGTCGTAGGCCCGGAACGCCATCTCGACCATGTTCAGCAGCCCCTCGTTCACCTGGCCCTTCTTGATGAGCCCTTGGGCCGCCTTCTTGACCGACATGCAGATCGGCGCGTTGTTGTTGGTGGTCCCCACGATCAGGTTCACCTTCGTCACGATCCCCCGTTCGTCGGTCGTGTAGTGGTGCGTGAGCGTGCCGCGCGGCGCTTCCACCGAGCCGATCCCCTCCGTGGGCGTTTCGGTGGGCAGCACGCGGTACTCGCTGCTGGTGATCTCCGGGTCGGTGGACAGCCGCAGCCAGTTCTCGGTGCAGAAGAGGACTTCGATCAGGCGCGCCCAGTGGGTGGCCAGCGTGGGCTGGACCGGCTTGCCGCCCAGCGTTTCGTAGAACCGCTGGTACTCCGCCTGCGCCAGCGGCGTCGCCATGCCGTCCGCCGCATTGAGACGGGACAAGGGCGTCGCCCGGTAGATGCCCGAATCGACTCCGTCGACGAATCCCTTCCAGCCGACCTGCTTGAGGTAGGGGAATTTCAGATAGGTCCACGGCTCCACACGCTCCGCGACATATTGCCGGTAATCCCGCGGGTGGTACTTGAACCGCTCCTTGCCGTCCGGCCCGACGATGCGGATCTTGCCGTCGTAGAAGTTGACATGGTTGTTCTCGTCCACCGTGCCCATGTTGTAGGTCCGGTGGGTGTACATGTCGCTCTTGATCAGATCGACGTACTGGGTATTGGCCAGCACGACATCGTCGAAGAGCTTGAGCGAGAACTTGGCGAACTCGACGGCGTCGCGCCCCAGCTTCTCGATCTCCGCACGCTTCTCTTCGTTCAATCCGCAGCTGACGCCGCCGGGCAGTCCCCAGTTGGGATGGATGGGTCGGCCGCCCATCATCTTGATCAGCTTGTGGCCGTCGCGGCGCATTTTGAGCACTTTGCCGGCGATGTCCATGCCGACTTTCTGGATGACGCCGATCAGGTTCCGCTGGGCGGGCGGCGCGGTCGGTCCGACGACGAAGTCGGGGCCGCCCAAGGCATAGAAATGGGTCGTATGATCGGTGGCGACGAAGATGCTGTAGAACAGCTCGCGGAGCTTCTTGGCCGCCGGCGGCGGGTCGACATGGAACACGTCATCCAGCGCCTTGGTGCCCGCCATCAGATGGGCCTCCGGGCAGACGCCGCAGATCCGCTGGGTCAGGTTGGGCATCTCCTCCACCGGCCGGCCCACGCAGAACTGTTCAAAGCCGCGCAGTTCGGGGATCTGCAGGTAGCAGTTGGCGACATCCCCCTGGTCGTCCAGGAAGATGTCGATCTTGCCGTGTCCTTCAAGTCGCGTGATGGGGTCGATCGAAACACGTTTCATGGTTCAGCCACTCCTTATGACGCGCCTGCCGACGCCTGGCGCCCGTGTCCGTTTCCCGCCTCCGGCCGCCTGCTGCGACGCAGGAGGCTGCCGGCGAGGCTGAATCGGTAGAAGGTGCCGACCGGGTCGGGGATCCCGCGGGTGATGATGTCCTCGATTTCGTCCGGGTCGTCGGAGTCGATCACGGACGCCAATGCGCTCATGAGCCGAGCGCCGAAGTCCTCCGAGCCGTCGGGCGGCCCGTAGCAGCCGATGCAGGGCGAGTTGACCTGCGGGCAGAGGCATCCGCAGCCGGCCCGCGTGGCGACCCCGCAGCAGATGATGCCCTGTTCGAGCAGGCAGGTGTCGGGATCGGGGATCACCTCCCAGGTCCGCTTGAACTCCCGGATCTTCTTTTCCGACCGCGTGCGGTGACAGAAATCGCAGACCGTCGTCTGCGGGGCGATCACCGTGCCGGGCGGCGGCAGCTTGCCGGCCATGATCGCCTCGAGCGCCGCCCAGATCTGGTCGGCCTCCGGCGGGCAGCCCGGCAAGTAGTAGTCGACCGGGACGGTCTGGTCGAGCGTCCGGAGCGTGTCGTAGAAGACGGGCAAGTGCAGCGTGCCCTCGGGCACCTCCGTCACGGCCTGGGGCCGGACGCCGGACGGGTTCTCGGTCGAGCAGGTCTCCTGGTAGGAGTTGTCGAAGATCTGCTGCCGGTTGTGGAGGTTGGCCAGTCCGGGGATGCAGCCTTCGCAGGCGCAGGATCCGAAGGCGACGAGCACCTTCGACTTGCGGCGCATCAGCTGGGCCATGTATTCCTGTTCGCTGGTGCGGACGCCGCCGTTGAACAGGCAGACGTCGATTTCGCCGTCGGCCATCTGTTCGACATCCCGCACCTTCCCGTCGGCGATACAGGGGCAGAACACGATATCGAACGCCTGGGCGACGTCCAGGATCTTGGTATCGATGCCCAGGATGGCGATCTCGCAGCCCCCGCAGGACGCGGCCCAGTAGATGGCCAGCTTGCCTTTGGGCGGGGCCTGGGCCGGCTCCGTGACGGCCGTGGTTTCTGGCTTGCTCATCGCGGTACCTCCAGCGCCTCGTTGTGCTCGTTGACAATGTCTTCCAGCGCTTTGATGCGTTCTGAATTCTCGTCCCAGTTCTTGGACCAGCCGAGCGGCCCGAGCGCCTTGACGTCGGCCACCAGCCGGTCGATCGCCTCGGCCAACTGCTGGCCCTCGGCGGCCGAGGCCCAGACGAGCTGCACGCGCTGGTCCTCGACCCCCATGGCGCGCAGCGTATGGCGCAGCATGTGGTAGCGGCGCATCGCCTTGTAGTTCTGTTCCAGGTAATGGCATTCGCCCGGATGGCAGCCTGCGATCATCACGCCGTCCGCGCCGAGCGAGAGGGCTTTGAGCACGAACGTCGGATCGACGCGCCCGCTGCACATCACCCGGATGATGCGGACGTTGGGCGCGTGGCCGATCCGGGCCGTGCCCGCCAGGTCCGCCGCCCGATACGAACACCAGTTGCAAAGGAACCCAACGATCTTCGGTTCAAAACTGTCGTCACTCATGGAACTCGTTGCTCCTTACGAGGCGGGCGCGCCGGCCGGTTCGACCGCGTCCCACAGGGCGCCCTCGATCTGGGCCTCGATCTGCCGGTTGTTGAAATGGGCTCCCACAATCACGTTGGCCGGGCAGGCGGCGACGCAGGTCCCGCACCCCTTGCACAGGGCCGTGATGATGTGGCTCACTGCCCGCGTTTCATCGAACTCGATCGCGTTGTACGGACACATGGTGTTGCAGATGCGGCATCCGGAGCAGTCCTCCTCGCGGATCGACGCCACGATCGGCTCGATCATCACCTTGCCCTTGGTGATCATGCCCGCCACGCGAGCCGCCGCCGCGGCGCCCTGGACGACCGACGCCGGGATGTCCTTGGGCCCTTGGCAGGCCCCGGCGATGAAGATGCCGTCGGTCATGGTCGCCACGGGGTCCAGCTTCGGGTGCCGCTCGGTGTAGAAGCCGGCCATGCTGCAGGAGATGCCGCACTTGAGCCCGAACTCGCGCGCGTCCGCCTGCGGCTCCAACGCGCCCATCAGGATCACCATGTCCACGGGGTACCGTTCCTGGCGGCCGGTCAGCGTGTCCTCGCACTGCACGATCGTCTTGCCCTGCTCGTTCGGGCCCCGCGCCGCATCGGTCACTTCCGAGACCTTGCCGCGCACGAACCGCACGCCCTCCTCCAACAGCCGCTGGTAGAACTCCTCGTAGTCCTTCTGGTTCGTGCGGATGTCGATGTAGAACGAGAAGACCTCCGCCCCGGTCTTCTCCATCACCAGGTGCGCGGTCTTCAAGGAGGCCATGCAGCAGACGGCCGAGCAGTAGGGGTTGTGGTTCAGGTCGCGGCTGCCCACGCAGTGAATGATGGCGACCGACTTGGGCACCGTCTTGCCGTCGCGCAACACGATCTTGCCGCTGGTCGGGCCCGCCGCGTTCACCAGCCGCTCGAACTCCATGCTCGTGTACACGTTGGCCAGCCGCCCGTATCCGTATTGGGGGATCTTCGTGCAGTCGAACGGCTTCCAGCCGGTGGCCAGGATGATGTTGCCGACCTTCACCTCGATCGACTCGTCTTCCTGGTCGAAGCGGATGGCATCGGTGGGGCAGAGCTTCTGGCAGGCGCCGCACTTCTGGCGCTCGAACCAGATACAGGACTCGGTGTCCATCACCGGGACGCGCGGCACCGCCTGCGGAAACGGCATGTAGATGGCCTTGCGGGTCCCCATGCCGGCTTCGAACTCGGTGTCGAGCACCTTGCGCGGGCACTTCTCCACGCAGATGCCGCACCCGGTGCACAGGTCAAAGTCGACCTTGCGCGCCTTCTGGCGAATCTTGACCGTGAAGTCCCCCACGGAACCGGACACCGACTCCACCTCCGCGTAGGTCAGCAGCCGGACATTCTCATGCTGCCCGACCTCCGACATCTTCGGCGTGAGGATGCAGGCCGAGCAGTCGAGGGTCGGGAAGGTCTTGTCGAACTGGGCCATGTGGCCGCCAATGGACGGGAGACGCTCGACCAGCACCACCTTGTGGCCGGCGTCGGCCAGCTCCAGGGTCGCCTGCAGGCCCGCGATCCCGCCGCCCACGACCAGGGTCGTCGGGTTGACGTCGACATACATCGGCTCGAGCGGCTCCTGGTGCCTGACCCGCTCGGCCGACGCGCTGACCAGCGCCTTGGCCTTCTGCGTCGCCGCCGCGTAATCCTTGTGCACCCACGAACAGTGTTCGCGGATGTTCGTCATTTCGAGCAGGTAGGGGTTCAAGCCGCCGTTGCTGCACGCGCGTCGGAAGGTCTTCTCGTGCAGGTGCGGGCTGCAGGCGGCCACCACGACGCGGGTCAGCCCCTCCGCCTTGATGTCGTCCTCCACCATCTTCTGGCCGAGGTCCGAACACATGAACTTGTAGTCGCGCGCGACCACCACGTCCCGGATGTGCTCGCCCGCCCACTTGGCGACATCCTCCACGTCAACTTTGCTGGCGATGTTACTGCCGCAGTGACAAACGTAGATGCCGATTCTCTCGGCCATCGTCGTCCTCCCTTTCACTACCGTGAGGGCTCATTAGGTGTCTGCTCAGACCGGGCCCGCAAGGCCCGCTCCCGTCCCCGCTCACTCCGCCGTGGCCGCCGGCGCCGCCGCCAGCTTGGCCTTGAGCACCGGCTCGGCCGCCACGATCTCCTTGCCGATCCCCAACGCCTCGTAATCCAGGCCCAAGGCCACGCCGAGCAGCTGGGTGAAAAAGACGATCGGCATCTGGTACGACTTGTTGAAGTAGCTGGCCACCCGGCCCTGGTACGCGTCCAGATTCAACTGGCACATCGGACACATGCAGGCGATCAGGTCGGCTTCGTATTCCACCGCGCTGTCGAGTAACCGCCGGATCAGCTCGAAGGCCGCCCCCTCGCTGATCTGCGTCATGTGGCCGCCACAGCAGTGGGCCTTGACCGGATAGTCCACCACCTCGGCGCCCAGCCAGGTGAACAACTCGTCCATCTTGATCGGATACTCGGTGCTGTCGAATCCGTTGAGAGGCCGGACCACCTGGCAGCCGTAATAGGGAGCGATCCGCAGCCCCGAGAGCGGCCGCACGATCTTCTCGCGCAACGCCGCCTCCCCAATGTCGGTGTACACGATGTCCAGCAGGTGCCGCACACGCACCCGGCCCGGATCATAGTGCAGCCCGCCCGCCGCCAAAGCCGTGTTGATGTCCCGGCACGCCTCCGGATGCTCGGCCATCAGGTGGTCGGTCTTCTTGAGGTTCAGAAAGCAGGCCGCACACGGCGCCACCAACTCACGCTGGTCCGGACGACACAACGCCAGGTTCCGGGCAATCACGCTGGTCGCCACCAGGGCGTCCTGCGAGAAATACTCGGTCGCCCCGCAGCAGTTCCAGTCGTCCAGCTCCTCCAACTCGAAACCCAACGCCGCCGCTACCGCCCGCGTCGAGATGTCGTACGCGGCACTCCCGGCCTCCAGGGAACAACCTGGATAGTACGCATATTTCACGACGCACCTCCCATCTCTCTCGCCTTCGTGATGATCGCCCGCAACTGATCCACCTGCCGGATCCGGTTCGGCCGCAAATGCATCCGGCCACGCGTGAACAGGTTCAGGCCCATCGGCACGAGCTTGAGCATGCCCAACGGCTTATTGAACATGTAATACCGGCTCGCTAACCCGAACTCGAAACTGCGGCCGTAGTCCTCGACGAATTTCGTGAACGTCCGCGCCAACGCCGGCGCGTCCGTGTCCTTCGCATACCCCTTGGCGATCGCCAACCGCTTGAGCGCATACATGAGTTCGGTGATCGGGATCTGCTGGGGACAGCGGGTCGTACAGAGATAACACGACACGCAGAACCACATCGTGTTGGACGACAGCACCTCGTCCCGGCGGCCGGCATTGATCATCGCGAAGATCGTCCGCGGCGTGTATTGCATGTCCCGGCCGTTGGGGCATGACCCGCCACAACTGCCGCACTGCAGGCAGTGCGCCAGCTGGGCCCCGCCCGGCGTGTCCGAAATCACCTCATGGAAAAAATCCGATCGGTGTTCGAGATGAGTGTTTGTGACCATCAGCGTCCTCCGACACGACCCTGCGTGCCATCGTGATGTACCTAGTGCTCGGACCTGTTGCCGAACGACAATAGCAACCAATGTGCCAGTGTGTGACGTTTCTCACAAGAGGGCGTCTTTCCGCCAAAAGGACCGGCATCCGGAGCTCCCCGCCGCCGATTGCCTGCCGTCACGCCGCGCCCAGACACGGATTTTCGTGGCCCGCGCAACGGAATCCCGTGGCGCCCTACATCAGGCCGTGCTTGACGAGCTTGTCGCGGAATGTGGAGGGTTTCATGCTGAGCGACGCCGCCGCGGCCGTCTTGTTGCCGCCGGCAGCCCGCAGCGCTTCGATCAAGAGCTGTTTCTCGGCGAAGTCCATGGCCGCCTTGAATCCGCCGCTTTCAGCCGCTCGGCTGGGGTCGAGCGCTATATCCAACGGGGTGGTTTCCCCCGCCTCGTCATCGTCCGATCGCAGGTCGTTCTCCAGCAGTTGAGCGGTGATCTGACCGCCGCCGACCAGCCAGGCGCGTTCGAGCGTATGGTAGAGTTCCCGCACATTGCCGGGCCAGCGGTGTCGGCAGAGCACGTCGACCGCCTCATCGTCGATGGCGTAGGAGGCGCCGTGGGTGATCCGCCGCAAGAGGTAGCGGGCCAGCGCCGGTACATCTTCGAGGCGCGCGCGCAGCGGCGGGATCCGCAGTCGCAGCACATCCAGCCGGTAGTAGAGGTCCTGCCGGAACGACCCGTCACCGACTTTATCCAGCAGATTGATCTTGGTGGAGGCCAGGATGCGGACATTCGCCTTGATCAATCGCGTGCCGCCCACGCGCTCGAACACTTTCTCTTCGATGACGCGCAGCAGTTTCGCCTGCTGGACAATCGAGATATCGTCGACATCGTCCAGGTAGATGGTCCCGCCATGGGCCATTTCGAATCGGCCCCGGCGATGCTGGTCCGCCCCGGTGAACGACCCTTCCTCGTGTCCGTAGAGCTCGCTTTCGATCAGCGAGGGGGGGAGCAACGTGCACCCGACCTTGACAAAAGGGCCTTCCGCCCGGTGAGACGCCCGGTGGATGACCGACGCGACCAGGTCCTTGCCTACCCCCGTCTCGCCGTGGATCAGCACGTTGGCGTCGGTCTGGGCGGCGATTCGGATCATGCGTTTGACCCGTTCGATTGCCGGGGAATTGCCGATGATCTCCCGGTCAATGTCGACAAGCGTCTGGGCCGTGGAGCGCTGGCGGGGCGGTCCGCCGCCGGCCCGCTGCTGGATCTCGGCCAGGAGCGACCGCAGCTTCTCGGTGGGGATCGGTTTCTTGAGGAAATCAAAGGCGCCGAGCTTCACCGCCTGGACGGCCACCGGGATCGACCCGTTGGAGCTCATCATGACCACGGCCGTCTCGGCCTGGGGCCCGTGCTTGATCCGGCGGAGCACTTCGATGCCGTCCACTTTCGGCACCCGCGTGTCGACGAAGACCATGTCGTAGGGCTCGCCGAACAGCCGGTCCAGCGCTTCCTGGCCGTCGGCCGCCGTCACCGGCTCGTGCCCGTGCGCGGAGAGCTTGTCCGCCAGGTTGGCGCGGTTCACTTTCTCATGATCGACGACGAGGATCTTCATCAGCAGCCCCGTACCACCCAACGCGCCGTCCCGACCGGGCGCCGCCGCGTCCCGATCGGACTCGATTAACCCGCTAGCATTCTAGTCGAGGGACCACCCGCCCGGGAGCTGTACGGCAAAATCGGCTCACCCGCCGTTGCATGCGGCCCCCGAGACAGGGTATCACATCGGAATGATCTGTCGACTGGCGTTTTCTGGGAGGGGAGACTCATGGACACGGCGGAACAGGCGGCGACGTGCGCGACCGACATGGAAGCGCTGTACCAGCAGCGGCTCAGCCGGTACGTGACGGCCATGCGGAACGAAAAGCCGGACATGGTCCCGATCCGGCCGTTCGTGGCGGAGTTCACGGGCACCTATGCGGGTTACAGTTGCCAGGCGCTGGCCCACGATTTCCAACAGGCGTTCGATGCCGCCTGTCGGTGCGCGGCCGACTTCGATTGGGACGCCGTGGTGGCCAACATGGTCTACGTGTGGACCGGCCTGGCCCAGGCGGCGGACCTGGTCTACTACGGGATCCCCGGCATCGACGTGCCGCCGGACCGGGGCTTCCAGTACCGCGAGCCGCCGGAGGAGGACGCCTTCATGCGGCCGGACGAGTACGACCAGCTGATCGAGGACCCCACCGGGTTCCTCTATCACGTCTGGCTGCCGCGTGTCGCGCGGCCGGTTGCGCGCCTGGGCCAACCGGTCACCGAGGCGCACAACCTGTCGTTCCTCAAGGGCGGCATGTCCATGATGCTGTACTTCCTCTCCTTCCCCGGCCAGGTGGCCCGTCTACGGCGCGAATCGGGCACCGTGTCGGCCATCTCGGGGATCTTCAAAGCGCCGATGGACATCATCGCGGACAAGCTGCGCGGCTACATGGGACTGGTCCATGACCTGATGGAGCAGCCGGACAAGGTGCTGGCCGCCTGCGAGGCGCTGATGCCGTACCTGTGCCAGGTCGCCATGTCCGGCGCGGACCCCGACAAGAACGTCCCGATCGGGTACTGGATGCATCGCGGCTGCGTGCCGATGGTCACGCCCGACCAGTTCAACAACATCTACTGGCCGACCGTCAAGCCGATCATCGAAGAGCTCTGGGCCGCCGGGCACCAGACGCTCTTCTATGCGGAAGGGAACTGGGACCACCACCTGGAGTCGTTTGCGGAACTGCCGGACCAGAGCATCGTGTATCACGTGGACCAGGGTGACATTTTCCAGGCGCACAAGGTGCTTGGTCACAAGTTCTGCCTGAGCGGCGGGATCCCGAACTTCCTGCTCGCCTACCGCTCGCCCGAGGAGGTCCGCGCCTACTGTCGCAAGGTGATCGACGGCGTGGCGCGTGACGGCGGATACATCATGGACGCCAGCGCGATCATGCAGAACGACTCGCGCGTCGACAACGTGCGCGCGATGACCGAGTGCACGCGCGAATACGGCGTGTACAGCGACGGGCATGCGGTGCTCGGCGCGCCCACGACCAAGTCCACCTACCCCCAGGCCCACGTGAGCCGGCTCCCCAAGCCGGGACCCCAGGCCCGACCGCCGGGCAGCGTCGTGCCGTGGGAACGCAAACAGCCGGAGCTGGGCGAGCTGCCGGGCGACGTCGAGCTGGTCAAGAACATCTGGAACATGGTCGATTCGCTGGCCCACACCTACATCTGGCAGTTGTTGCTCTCGTTCTAAACTTGACCGCGCGCGATTCGGCCTTCGTCATTCCGCACGAGGGCGTTGCCCGAGGCGACGATGACCGTTGGCGTTCGGCCGGCCGGCGAGGCGGGCAGCCGATCCCAGTTGACCGGCCGGGCGCCTATCCCGCGTATCGGCAGGGTCGGTACTGCGGGAACCACATGCTCCGTTCCACCAGCGGCATGATGGCGCCGTCCTGGACGAGTCGGCCGACGCCGTCCTGGCGTGCCTGGCGGATCACGGCCGCCGCGATCTGGGCGCTCACCGCGCGGAGCATCGACACGTCGGGATAGACGGCGCCGACGTCGAGCCGCGCCTGGTCGACGCACGCGGCCAGCGTCTTGGCGGCGACCAGGAGCATCTGGTCGGTGACCTGGGTGGCCTGGGCCAGGACGCTGCCAAGCCCCACGCCGGGGAAGATGAACACATTGTTGGCCTGCCCGAACACATGCCGCCGGCCCTCGTAGTCCAGCGGCGCAAAGGGGCTGCCGGTGGCCAGGATCGCCCGCCCCCGCGTCCAGCTGATGGCCTCGGCCGGCGTGCACTCGGCCTGCGACGTCGGATTGCTCAGCGGCAAGATGATCGGGCGCGCGACATGCCGGGCCATTTCGCGGATGACCGCCTCGTGGAAGCAGCCGGGCTGGGCGGTCGTGCCGACCAGCACGGTGGGGCGCACGCGGCCCACGATCTCCAGCAGGGAGTGGTGGGGGCCGTCCAGCCCGTACGCCTGGCACGCCGACTCGTCCAGTGCGAACTCGAGCTTGTGCGGGTCCCTGATGGTCCGGCCGCGGCACAGCAGACCCTGGCTGTCGACGAACACCTGGTTCCGGGCGATCTGTTCGGCGTCCGAGGTCTGTTCGCGCATGGCCGCCCGGACCAGCCGCGCGATGCCGACCCCGGCCGCGCCGGCGCCCACGTACAGGATGCGCTGCGCGGCGACCTCCTGGCCCGTGATGCGTCCCGCGCCGAGGATGCCGGCCAACGCGACGGCGGCCGTGCCCTGGATATCGTCGTTGAAGCTGGGGATCCGGTGCCGGTAGCGGTCCAACACCGCGAAGGCCGTGTTCTTGTGGAAATCCTCCCACTGCAGCAGCGCGCCGGGGAACACCCGTTTGACGCCTTCCACAAACGCCTCGAGGAACTCGACGTAGGCCGCGTCGCGCAGCCGGCGGTGCCGGTAGCCGATGTAGACCGGGTCTTCCAGCAGCGCGGCATTGTCGGTGCCCACGTCCAGGCACACCGGCAGGCAGTGCGACGGATGGATGCCCGCCGCGGCCGTGTAAATCGCCAATTTCCCGATCGGGATCCCCATGCCGCCGGCCCCCTGGTCACCCAGCCCCAGGATCCGCTCGTTGTCGGTGGCCACGATCAGCCGGACATCCTGGGAGGGGGCGTTGCCCAGGACCTCCGGCACGCGATCGATGTCCGCCGGCGTGATCCACACGCCATGCGGGCGGCGGAAGATGTGGCTGAAGCGCTGGCAGGCCAGCCCCACCGTGGGCGTGTAGACGATCGGCAACAGCTCGCTCAGGTTCTCGACCAGCAGCCGGTAGAACAGCGTCTGGTTGCGGTCGGCCAACGCCATCAATTCGATGTACTTCTCCAGCTCGCTGTTCCTGGCGCGCAGGCGCGCCAGTTCCACGGCCAGCTGCTGCTCGATCGTCGATTCGCGCGGCGGCAGCAATCCCTGCAGTCCCAGCGCGATGCGTTCTTCGTGCGTGAACGCGGTGTCCTTGTTGTAACGGGGGTTCTGGATCAACGCCGCGCCCCGCAGCGGCACGTCCTGCACGTCGCCGCGATCGTTGGACAAGTCCGTGGAGAGGGCCATGGCTCGCGACCTCCGTCAACCGGCTGGCATGGTCCCGTCCATGGTAGAGCATGGCGAGCCTGCGTGTCGAGCGGCACTTGACACTGCGGCTTGGGGCATGAGAATGGCCCCTGAGAGCCCTGTGCGGGAATGGCATATGCTGTCCCTCGTCGCGTCTCCCCAGCCGAGGAAACCTCTCATGTCCAGGCTGTCGCAGCAACAGCAGGCGCGTCTTGACGAACTCTACCGGACGGTCGAGCGCGAAGCCCGGACGTTCGTGGGGTACCCCTGCACGGCCCTGTTCGACTACTCGGAACTCTACCGCTTCCTCCAGTTCCCGATCAACAACGTGGGCGACCCGTACGCGCCGAGCACCTACCGCGTCAACACGAAGGACATCGAGCGGGAAGTACTGACCTGGTTCGCCGAGCTGACGCACGCCGATCCCGACTCGTTCTGGGGCTACATCACCAACGGCGGCTCGGAGGGGAACCTGTACGGGCTGTATCTGGCACGCGAACTGATGCCGGACGGCATGGTGTACTATTCCGAAGACACCCACTACAGCGTGAGCAAGAACTTGCGGATGCTCAAGATGCCGAGCATCATGATCCGGTCGCTCACCAGCGGCGAGATCGATTACGCGGACCTGCGGGAGACGATCCGGATCCACCGCGACATCCCGCCGATCATCATGGCCAACATCGGGACCACGATGAAGGAGGGCGTCGACAGCGTGCCGACGATCCGCGCCATCCTTCGCGAGCTGGCCATCCCCCGCTCGTACATCCACTGCGACGCCGCGCTGGACGGCATGATACTCCCGTTCCTCGAGGACGCCCCGCCGTGGGACTTCGCCGCCGGGATCGACAGCCTGGCCATCAGCGGCCACAAGTTCATCGGCTCGCCGATCCCCTGCGGGATTGCGCTGGCCAAGAAGGGGAACGTGGAGCTGGTGGCCCGGTCCATCGAGTATGTCGGCACGCTCGACACGACGGTCACCGGCTCCCGCAACGGCATCACGCCCATCTTCCTGTGGTACGCCATCCAGCGGTACGGCCGGGCGGGGTTCGCCGCCGCCGCGCGCCGGTGCCTGGAGCTGGCCCAGTACGCGGTGGATCGCTTCCGGGCGCTGGGCGTGGACGCCTGGCGGAACCCGCGGGCGGTGACCGTGGTGTTCCCGCGCCCGCCGGCGGCGGTGTTGCAGCGCTGGCAGATCGCCGTCAAGGACGATTACGCGCATATCATTTGCATGTCCCACTTCACAACCGCCTTGATCGACGAGTTGACCGGCGAGATCGCCGCGGCCCTGCAGCAGGAGGCCACTCGATGAAACAGATTACGATCGTGACGCCCGGGCGCGCCGGCCTGATGGCGGACATCTCGGAACAGCTGGGGAAGGCGAACATCAACATCGAGACGCTCGAGGCCTTCGTCGTCCGGGAATGGGATATCGTGCAGCTGACGGTCAGCGACTACAATCGGGCGCTGGTCGTGCTGCGCGACGCCGGGTTCGACGCGATCACGGAGGACGCCGTGGTGATCAACGTGCGGGACCAGCCGGGCGCGCTGGCGAAAGTGACGCGGCGTCTTTACGAAGGGGGCGTCCGGATCCGCAGCGTGCGGCTGCTGCACCGGCAGGCCGGCGAGGCGATGGTCGCCATCTCGATGGACCGCACCGAAGAGGGCATGCGGCTGATTGAAGACCTGTTGGTTAACCGTGCCATGGATTGAATATGAGCATTCGCCTCGACAAGTTCACGATCAAGGCCCAGGAGGCGGTCCAACGCGCCCAGGCGTTGGCCCAGGAGCAGGGCCATCCCGAGATCGGCAGCCTGCACCTGCTTTCCGCGCTGCTCGGCGAATCGGAAGGCGTCGTCCTGCCGCTGCTCCAGCGGATCGGCGTCCACCGGACGCAACTGGACGACATGCTCCGGTCGGAACTGCAGCGCTATCCGCGCGTCTCCGGCCCGGCGACGCCCAACCTCGGCCGGGAGCTGGCCGAGGTGCTGCAGGCGGCCCAGCGCGAGGCGGACACGCTCAAGGACGAGTTCGTGTCGACCGAGCACTTGCTGCTGGCGCTGACCAAGGTCCCGGGCAAGGCGCAGAGCATCCTGCAGCTCAACGGCGTGCGGGACAGCGACCTGCTGGCGGCCATGAAGCAGGTGCGCGGCAGCGCCCGGGTGACCGACCAGCATCCCGAGGAGAAGTACCAGGCGTTGCAGCGGTACGCCATCGACCTGGTCGAGCAGGCGGAGCGGGGCAAGCTGGACCCGGTGATCGGCCGCGACCAGGAGATCCGGCGCGTGATCCAGGTCCTCTCGCGCCGGACGAAAAACAACCCGGTGCTGATCGGCGAGCCGGGGGTGGGCAAGACGGCGATCGCGGAAGGGCTCGCGCTGCGCATCGTGCAGGGCGACGTGCCGCAAAGCCTCAAGAACAAACGCATCTTCGCGCTCGACATGGGCGCGCTGATCGCCGGCGCGAAGTACCGGGGCGAGTTCGAGGACCGGCTGAAAGCCGTGCTGCGCGAAGTCATGGACGCCGGCGGCAGCATCATCCTGTTCATCGACGAGCTGCACACGGTCGTGGGCGCCGGCGCTGCGGAAGGCGCGTCGGACGCCGCCAACCTGCTCAAGCCGGCCCTCGCGCGCGGCGAACTCCGCTGCGTCGGCGCCACCACGCTGGACGAATACCGCCAGCATGTCGAGAAAGACAAGGCTTTGGAACGGCGGTTCCAGCCGGTCTATGTGGGCGAACCCTCGCTGGAGGACACGATCGCCATCCTCCGCGGACTCAAGGCGCGCTACGAAACCCACCATGGCGTCAAGATCACGGATTCGGCCCTGGTGGCCGCCGCGCGGCTCTCGTACCGCTACATCACCGACCGCTTCCTGCCCGATAAGGCGATCGACCTGGTGGACGAGGCGGCCAGCCGCATCGCCATGGAACTCGAGAGCGTCCCCGCCGAGATCGACGAGGTCCAACGCCGCGTCCGGCAGCTGGAACTGGCCGCGCGCCAACTGGCCGACGAAACCGAGGATTCGGCCCGCGACAGACTGGCCGAGATCGAGGCGGACATCCAGTCCCAGAAACGGAGACTGGCGGGGCTGCGCGAGCAATGGGAGGCCGAGAAACTCGGCGTCGGCGATATCCAGAAGGTCCGGCAGGACCACGAACAGGCCGATCGGGAGTTCACACGCCTCGAGACCAGCATCAAGGAACAACAGTCCCTGGGCGTGCCGGTCAATGAACAGGACTACCAGCGCCTGTACGAACTGGACTCCCGCCGCCGACAGCTGCAACAGCAGATCCAGGCGGACGAAGAGGCGGATAGCAATCGCGAAACGCCCGGGCCGGAACGCCGGCTGCTCCGCAAAGAGGTCACCGAACACGAGATCGCCGAAGTCGTCAGCGCCTGGACCGGCATCCCCATCGCCCGGATGATGGAGACGCAGCGCGAGAAGCTGCTCAAGCTCGAGGACGGCCTGCACCAACGCGTCGTCGGGCAGGACGAGGCTGTCACCGCCGTGGCCAACGCCGTGCGCCGCAGCCGCAGCGGCCTCCAGGACCCCAGCCGGCCCATCGGCTCCTTCATCTTCCTCGGCCCCACCGGCGTCGGCAAGACAGAGCTCTGCAAGGCGCTGGCCGAAGCGCTCTTCGATGACGAACACGCCATGGTCCGCATCGACATGAGCGAGTTCATGGAGCGGCATTCGGTGAGCCGGCTGATCGGCGCGCCGCCCGGATACGTCGGATACGAGGAAGGGGGCAAGCTGACCGAGGCCGTCCGCCGACGCCCCTACAGCGTCATCCTGCTCGATGAGATCGAGAAGGCCCATCACGACGTCTTCAATATCCTGCTCCAGGTGCTCGACGACGGACGGCTGACCGATAACCATGGCCATACCGTCGACTTCAAGAACACCATCGTCGTGATGACCAGCAATATCGGCAGCCAGGCCATCCAGCGGATCACGGATGAAGGCGGCGACGCGCAGGATATCTCGAAGGCCGTGCTGGAAGTGCTGCAGACCCGCCTGCTGCCCGAATTCCTCAACCGCATCGATGAAATCATCGTCTTCCACACGCTCCGACGCCATGAGATCCGCCAGATCGTCGACCTGCAGGTCGCCCGACTGGCCGCGCAGGTCGCCCAGCAGGGGCTGACGCTCGATGTCACCGAAACCGCCCGCGACGCGATCGCCAACGAAGGGTACGACCCCGTCTACGGCGCCCGCCCGCTCAAACGCGTCATTCAGCAGCGGATCCAGAACCCGCTGGCGATGGAACTCCTCCGCGGCGAGTTCCGCGCCGGAGACCATATCCAGGTCGACCATCGCGCGGGTGACTTCCTGTTCGCCCGCGCGTAGCACCCTGTCGCGAGCGCCCGCGAGTGGGGCGGCCCGTCACGCGCGGACGTCAAAGCAGTACAGGTTGTCTTCGTAGCGCAGATACAGACGGCCGCCGATCACGACCGGATGCGCCCAGCTCATCTCCTGGCCGTCCACGCGCAGCTGGCCGCGGATCTCCAGACCCTCGGGCGAGCAGGTGGCCAGCGCCGCCCGGCCGCCGTCTTCGGCAAACAGGTACAACATGCCGTCGGCATAGCAGAGCGAGCCTTTGCCCACGCCGCGCGCCCGCCATTGCTGCTGACCGGTCCGCAGGTCGAGGCAGGACCAGCCTTCGCTGTGATTGCCGTAAATGTAACCTTCGTGAATGATGTAGCCGCCGTGGTGACACACCATCTCGCCGGTCGTCCATGCCGGCGCGGCCGTCACCTGCTTGCCGCGCACGCTGAGCTTCAGGCAGATGCCGCCCTTGCCGTACCCGTTGGCCCAGAACACATACCCGTCGGCGTAGGCCGGTGTCGGGCAGTTGGCCGTGTTGCCGGCGCTGAACGGGTTGGCCCACAACAGGTGCCCGTCGCCGGCGTCCACCGCCACGATTCCTTCGGCAGTGCCGGCGACGATCATCTCCGCGCCCTCGTACTGGACGGCGATGCAGGAACCGTACTGCGCGCCGGCCTGGAATCCGGAACTCGCCCACACCGGCCTGCCCGTCTTCTTGTCCAGCGCCACGATACACCGGCTGCCGCCCGGCGTGACCACGGCCAGGTTCTTGTAGATCAGCACCGATTCCGCGTACGCCCACCCGGGCACCTCGCCGCCGAACTCGCTCAGCTCGTGAGCCCATTTGCCGGCGCCGCTCGACGCGTCGAAGCAGCCCAGGCGGCCGCGGCCCGACAGCACGTACAGGTTGCCCCCGTCATAGGTGACCGACGACCGCGTGCCCGGATAGTCGCGGTCGTGGGCCGGGCCGTTCTCGGCCTGCCACTTCGGCTTGCCCTCCATATCGAGCGCGGTTATCACCTCGCTCGATCCCAGCATGCCCGTGATGTAGACCGTCCCGTCCACCACGGTCACAGACGAGTAGCCCCGGCCGATCCCGGTGGCTTTCCACAACAGGGGCGGCCCGCCTTCCGGCCACTGCTTGAGCAGCCCCGTGTCGGGCGATTTGCCGTCGCGGTGGGGGCCCAGCCAACCGGGCCAGTCGGCGGCACCGGCTGGGCCGCCCGGGCGGCGCCCGCCGGTCGACGCGCGCTCCGGCGGCGGCTCGCCGTCCGCCGCCCGGCCGCGCCCCTGCTTGCCGGCGCCTGAGCGTCCGGCACGCTCGGCCTTCTTGAGCTTGGCCAGCTCGCTGCGCACGAATTTCTGGTCCTCCTTGCTCAGCTTCTCCATGGCAACCGCCCGCGTCGTGCCGTCGCGCCTCAGCAGATGAACCTGGCCGTCCTCGAACTTGAGCATCGCGGCCTCGAGCGTGTAGGTGCCGCCGCTGGATGTCCAGGTGCGAAAGTCGGTCAGCGGCTCCGGCTGGTCGTCGTCGGTCTCCTGGGCCCAGCCTGCGATGGCCGCCACCACCATCGCAAGAAGGCCCGCACTGATCATTCGTCGTCGCATGGAACGTTCCCTCCAAGGCCCGCCTTATCGTACACACAAACGCCCCGCCGCTCAAACGACCGCCGGCAGATCGGCCAGGTCAAAGTTCCCGCCCGACAGGATGACGCCCACCCGGTGACCGCCCAGGTCGACGCCGTTCTCGCTCAGCGCCGCCAGCGGCACGGCGCCCGACGGCTCCACAATCATCTGCGTGAGCTCGTGCAGTGCGCGCACCATGCGCACGATCTCCGCGTCGCCGGTCAGCAGGACCTGGTCCACCAGCGCCCGCAGGATGGCGAAGTTCCGGGCGCCGAGGCTCGTCAGCAGTCCGTCGGCGATCGTGCGGGGCTCGACCGACGGCGTCCAGTGGCCTGTTTTCCAGCTGCGGTACGCGTCGTCGGCCCCGCGCGGCTCCGCCGCCCACACCCGGATCTCCGGCCGGAGGGCCTTGGCGCAGATGGCCGTGCCGCTCAGCAGACCGCCGCCGCCCACCGGCGTGACTATCAGGGTCAAGTCCGGCGCGTCCTCCAGCAGCTCCAGGGCGGCGGTTCCCTGCCCGGCGATGATCCGGTCGTCGTCATAGGGGTGCACCAGCGTCGCGCCGGTCTCCGCCGCGACCTGCCCGGCCGTCCGTTCGCGATCAGCCAGCGACGGCGCACAGAACGTGATCCGGCCGCCGAATTGCCGCACCATCTGGATCTTCCGGGGCCGCGCCGTGGAGGGCATGACGATGTACGCCGGAATGCCGCGCCGCGCCGCCGCACGCGACAGCGCGGCGGCATGGTTGCCCGACGAGTGCGTCACAACGCCGCGCCGCGCTTCGTCGTCGGACATCGAGAACACGGCGTTGCAGGCCCCACGCGACTTGAACGCGCCGGCCTCCTGGAGGTTCTCGCACTTCAAGTACAACTCGGCGCCGAATCGCGCATCCAACGCCGGTACGCGCAACGTCGGCGTGCGCTGAATATGACTCGCGATCCGCTGCTGAGCGGCGCGGATGTCTGCGATCCCGACCATGGCTGCGAGCACGTCGTGGGCCAGTGACGAAATACGAATGTGCATCCAGTATCTGGCATCCGCACCGAGCCTGTCCAGCGGCAGCGGCGGCTACAATCCACCGCGATCCCCGATTGCTGCCCGCCCGGCCGCACGGTAGAACCACGGGACGTGATAGCCTGGAAGCCTATCCCGCGGCTTGCATGAGGGCTGACGATCATGGAATCCCAGGACAGCGCGGCGGCGCCCGGCCCGTTGGCGGTGACCGAAGCGCAACAGGAGTGGCTGCACCGCACCGCGTGCCGCCTGCTCGCCGCGGCCGCCGACGGTCGGCCGGCGATGCTCGATCCGCAGGAACTCGGCCCGCTGGGCAGCGCACCGGTCGTCGGCGTGTTTGTCACGTTGCGCAAAGGCGGCGTGCTGCGCGGCTGCATCGGCAACTTCGCCGTGTCGACCCCGCTGGGCGGCGCGTTGGAGCGTGCGGCAACCGGCGCCGCCTGCCACGACCCGCGCTTTCCTCCAGTGCGTCCCGACGAGCTGGCGGAGCTGACCGTCGACGTGTCGCTCCTGCACACGCGCCAGCTGCTGGCGGAATCCGCCGAGGCGCGGCTGGCGAGTATTACGGTCGGCCAGCACGGGCTGGATATCCAGCACCAGGGCCGCACCGGGCTGCTGCTGCCCAGCGTGGCCGTCGATCAGGGCTGGGACGCCTTCACGTTCCTGTGCGAGGTCTGCCGGAAGGCGGGGCTGCCGGTCGACACCTGGAAGAACCCCCGCGCGGTCCTCTATCGCTTCTCGGCCACACGCTGGAGCGGTCCGTTTCGAGCATGACGGGCCCGGCCGCCTCACGCCACCCGCGACTGCGCGCACGGCGCCGGCTGGGCGAAGACACCGGTGCTCAGGTAGCGATCGCCGCGATCGGGCAGCAGGACGACGATCGTGCCGCTGGCCACCCGTCGGGCCACCTGCAACGCGCCGGCGACCGCGGCGCCGCTGGAGAGGCCGACGAACAGACCCTCGCGCCGGGCCAGAACGCGTGTCATCTGGAACGCGTCCTGGTCCCCTACCGTGACCTTCTCGTCCAGCTGGGATGCGTCGTAGATGGGCGGGCGGATCGCTTCGCGCATGTTCTTGAGCCCCTGGATCGCGTGCCCGACCGGCGGCTCCACCCCGACCACGCGCACACGCGGCAACTGCTCCCTGAGGTAGCGGCCGATACCCATGAGCGTGCCGCTGGTGCCCATGCCGGCCACGAACAGGTCGATGTCGCCCCGCGCCTGGCGGACGATTTCGGGACCCGTGGATTCGTAATGCGCCAGCACGTTGTGGGGATTCGAGTATTGGTCGGGCCAGTAGAAGCGGTCGGGGTGGTGTGCGGCCAGCTCACGGGCGCGGCGGATCGCGCCATCCGTCCCGTCCTGCGGGTTGGTCAGAACGACTTCGGCCCCGAGCGCTTCCAGCACGGCACGCCGCTCGCGACTGACTCCGGCCGACATGCACAGCACGACCCGGTAGCCTTTGGCCGCACCGATCATGGCCAAGGCAATCCCGGTGTTGCCCGAGGTGGCCTCCAGAATGGTCTTCTCCCGCGTCAGCTCGCCGCTGGCCTCGGCGGCTTCCAGCATCCGCAGCGCGGGGCGGTCCTTGACCGATCCGCCGGGATTGTTGCCCTCGAGCTTCGCCAGGACGCGCACGGCCGGCGGCGTGCCCACGAGGTTCTCGAGCTCCACCAGCGGCGTGTTGCCGATCGCGTCGAGTACGCCCATCGCTTGTTCCTCGATCAGGACCCTGCGGTGTTCATCGGCCGCATTGTGCGGGTCTCTGAATCTGGACAGGGCGAGAGCGTCCAACTCGCGCCGATGGCGTCAAGCTGGCAAACCTGGGCAGACCATGCCGGCGCGCGTCAGTTCTGGTAGGGCACGGTGCCGGTCGCGTCGACCGTGTAGCCCCACTGCTCGATGTACTGGCCGCCCGGCAGGAACCGGTCGCCCCGGTCCGCCAACTTGCGTTCGAGCAGCGCGTCCAGCTCGGCGCGGACCTGATGCGCCGCGGGCTGGTTCACGAGGTTCGTAAGCTGGTAGGGGTCCGCCAGGTTGTCGAACAGCAGCCAGGGCCCGTCCAACGATCGCACGTAGGTGTACTGGCGCGTGCGGAGCCCGCGGTATTCGCGCCCGCCCCGAGCGCGCGTCCACTCCCCGAACGGCCAGGCGCACAACAGCAGCGCGGCGCCGTCCGATGGGTCGGCCGCCCCTTGCATGTAGCGGCTGAAGTCCAGCCCCTCCACGCACGCGGGCACCGCAACGCGAGCCAGCCCCAGGAGCGTCGGGAGCAGATCCTCCGCGTTGATCAACGCGTCGAGCGACTTGCCGTGCTCGCCGAGCAGACGCGGGTAGCGCACCAGCAGCGGCACTCGAATCACTTCGTCCCACGGCTGCTGCTTGCGGATCTGGCCTTGTGAATGCAACAGGTCGCCATGGTCGGATGTGAATACGAACAGCGTGTCCTGTTCGATTCCCAGTTCGCGCAGCGCCTCCCACAGCTGCCCCACGCACGCGTCCAGCGCCGAGCAGTGTGCGTAGTATCCCGCCAGCTCCACCCGAGCCTGCTCCGCGTGGGACGCGGGTACGTTGGGTCGGAGCTGGATCGCGGCCGGCTGATACAACGCCCGGAACGATTCGGGCGCCGTCTCGTACGGATTGTGCGGCGGACCCCAGGAAAGCACCAGCAGGAACGGCTTGTCGCGGGTGGCGGCTTGACGCAGATAGGCGATGGCGTCCTGAGTCTGAGCGATCGCGTCGTACCCGTCCCACAGCCGGCGCGTCGGGTCGTCGCCGGCGTAGTACGCCGAATGCTGGTAGTTGTGCGTGCACTCGAGCGCCTTGAAATACTCGAACCCCTGGCGGCGTTCGGGCGGGATGTAGTTGGAACGGCCGTGCCCGTCGAGATGCCACTTGCCAATATAGGCCGTCGCATATCCCGCGCCGCCGAGGATCTCCGCGATCGTCAGCTCCTCGTCCGGCAACTGGACGTCGTTGACAAACACGCCGTGTGAGAGCGGGCGACGGCCCGTCAACAGGGTAGCTCGGTACGGGCTGCAGACCGGACAGCCGGACACGGCATGCGTGAAGTTGAGCGCCTGGCTGGCCAGCCGATCGAGATGCGGAGTCCGGACGTTGGGGTCGCCCGCATAGCCCGTCGCGTCCGCCCGCCACTGGTCCGCAAACACGAACACGATGTTCGGGTGGCGCGGCTCGGCCGACTGCTGTGCGCCCATGCCGTGCGCCGGCGCAAGCATCGTCGATAACAGGATGGCCATCCGCAGCGCTGGACCGAACGGATGCCGCTCAGCGCGTGCTGGTGGGAATCGAAGGGGCGAATGAACCGCGTGAACCGTTGCGTCCGCATGGGGCATGATCTGTGTCCTCCGGCCGTTGAATGCTTTGGGAGGGGCAAGGGCGGTGGCATCCCGGAAGCACGGGTGTGCGCCCCGACCCGCGTCACGCCGGGGTGCTCCACAGTGCTTCTTCTTCCGCAGTCCGGACTGGGAAACCTGAAGCCTGAAACCTGAAGCCCTGTATTCGTGAATCATACGCCCTCCGGGCGCACACCGCAGCCCCTGCGCCCCAGCGCAGGCGGCTCCTGCAAGACCGCGGACAACGGTGCATGCGACCTCTTTTCCGGCCAGGCAGGCGGGCCGGCGGGAGGGAGTTGCCTTCGCTCGGGTGTGTGCTAGAATAGCCGACGGCTTGTGGTGCGGGTGTAGTTCAATGGTAGAACACAAGCTTCCCAAGCTTGACACGAGGGTTCGATTCCCTTCACCCGCTCTCCAATCGCATTGCGGCAGCCTCGCGGTTGCCGCCTCTTGAAAGACACGCGGTTTGGACTCGACAGCCGAGGCCGGCCGGTGCTCAGCGCGACCGAGGATGGGAACTACGGCACCATCGTGCCGGCAGCCGCGTCGCCAATCTGTTTAGCCGCAGGGCCAGAGTCCGCCGCCAGGCGGACGGCGTGAGCGCGCGCTGGACGCCGGCGGCTGGCGCCTGAGCCGGTGCTGAAGAACGGTGGCGTCTGGTGTGCAGGGGCCGCATGGCTGGCCGGGGGAGGTGTGCAGGGTGCGAGTCGGATGCAGGGTGCGTGCAATTAGCTGACGGGGGTGCGCTGCGAACTGCCTCCCTCACAGCGCGCGGCCCGTTGGGCCTGCGGTTAAACACGCAGGCTGGCGTGTCGCGCCATTCTTCCTGCGCCCCGTAATCAGACACTCTGATTCGTCTCTCTCTGACTCGGCTCCCCGGATTTAGCTCGGGCCCACCATGGTGGCTTTGCCGAAGGCCGGATTCACCGCCGCCAGAAGACAGAGTGTCTGCAACCTGCCTGCTGTGCTCAATTTGCAACTCCGGCGCGCTCTCAGGCGCCACCCCCCCCCTGACCCCCCCTTTGCAAGGGGGGTGAGTTATGCAACCCTCTTCGCCGTGCCAGTTGCAGCTTCCCCCCTTGTAAAAGGGGGGATTGAGGGGGGTGAAACCATGAGCAGGATTTACAACCGAGTCAGTCACAAGCTCAGAAGCAGACACTTTGGTTTCGGCTCTGGTTTCGGCGGGGCCGCTGGTTAACTCAGCTCACAGCGGACACTGCTCGCATGTGTGCCCGCGCTTCATCTGCCGGCCGCAAGGATGACGCACCAGACTTTGCGGCCAAGCGCTACGATGTGAGCGTTACATTGCGACACGAGACGCGGGCCATCAAACCTGGACCGACGCGTGCCACGCAGGGGACTGCGCTCGGCCACCAGCGGAGCGACCAGGCCAGGGTGGCAGATATGGTGGCCCATGCCTGGCGCAAGCTCACTGGGCGAGTAGCACAGAAGCAGACACTCTGGTTTCGGCCAAAGCACACGGTCAAGCAGGACGGCACGATCGCGGCTCACTACAGGTGCGACTCCTTCGGCAACGTCACGAGTGGTGACACGTCGAAGACCCGCTACCTCTTCACGAGTCGCGAGTTCGACACGGCGACCAAGCTCCAGTACAATCGGGCGCGGTGGTACGATGCCGGTGTGGGACGCTGGATCAACGAAGATCCGCTGGGGTTCGCGGCGGGCGATGGGAATGTCGGGAGGTACGTGCGAAATGAGATGACAGGAACCAATGACTCGAGCGGGCTGGAATGGGTGTGGCCGTGGAACCCTGATGCTCAGTGGTGGTGCGGGATGCCTAAGTCGCGTAACAGCGGCGGTGCTACGGTCTATCGCGAGTCTGGGGACACCCTTAAGCAGGACGTGTCTGTATATTCTGGCGTGAGTGCAACAACCTCGGCTGGCATGGTCTTGGCAGGACAGCGCATTAGGGCGATCAAGCCTGTAGGAATGCGTGGTTCAACGCCGGGTAGTAGCGTCGCGTCATGGGGCTTTCGGAAAGTGCTGCCGAAAGCTGCCGGAAGGCTTGCCGGTCGGGCAGTGCCAGTCGTCGGATGGACGACGCTCGCTGCGGATGCACTCTTGTTGTCAGATATCGCTTATTGCGACTGGCAAATGGCACTGAATGCTCAACCTCTGCCTCCGGATTAACGGTTCGTGACGCTGTGGATGTAGTTGTGCCCTTGAATCCGTCGTAACGAACCCGGTGTGACCTGATGCCAGAGCCGGATGCAAGATTCCTGGAAATAGCCGAGCTACTGCGGGCTAGTCTTGGTCCGTTGAAACGATCAAAGCGAATCACGATGGACACCACCTTGTTTGTCGATCTGGCACTGTGGGGAGACGATGCCGTGGAGTTCCTGCAGGCGTTTGGCGACCGGTGGGGTGTTGACTTGTCCATGCTGCTTTTCGATAGGCACTTCCTGCCGGAAGGATACAGTCGTTCGGAGTTGTTTTTGTGGCCGCTTGCTGCCTGGAAGCGTTTCTTCTCCTCTGGGAGGAAAAGTGCGCATCTTATTCCGATAAGCCTCCGACAACTCGGTGAAGCCGCTAACATTGGCCGTTGGCCAGCCGAATGGTCTCGGAGAGAGGGGACAGAGGCATAGGCCCGATCAAGGGCACAGGGACTAATCGGTCGCCAGCCGCCGAGTGGCGTTGTGGAGAGAAGGCAATTGGTTCTGCTCATACCTGACGAATTGAAGCAGCGGGCATATTTCAGTAGCGGCGGGGAAGCCGCCTGGTCATCTGAGGACGCGCAAGCAATCATTGACTTGGCGAGCGAATCCAGCATTGGTATTCTTGGACTTGAGGTTTGGCTCCCGACTGTACCTGGACCAACGATACCGGCGCCTTTCATTTATACGCTGTCCATCGCGCCATTCGCAAACGAATCTCGGCAGCACTTTGTCGAGCGCTCAATTCAGGCGGCTCGTGAATACGTCAAGACCTTCGTTTGGGATGCGGCTGACCAATCCCATCACGGACACGTGCCGTACTTCAACTTTACATTCGACGAATGAAGATGATCACAGTGAACAGGTGAACGAGCCCAGCTTGCGTAAATTGGTCAGGAAAGGAGGACATCAATACTGTGACCTTCCGCATGGCAGAAACCTTCCGGGTAATCAGACACTCTGATTCGGTTCTCTCTGACTCGGCTCCCCGGATTCAGTTCGGGTCCACCATGATGGCCGGCCGAAGGCCCAATTCACCGCCGCCAGAAAACAAAGAGTCTGCAACCTGCCTGCCGCGCTCAATTTCCAGCTCCGGCGCGATCTCGGGCGCCACCCCCCCCAGCCCCCCCTTTGCAAGGGGGGGTGAGTTATGTAACCCTTTTCGCCGTGCCAAGTGCAGCCCCCCCCTTTTTGCAAGTGGGGGTGAATTGTGTAACCCTTTTCGCCGTGCCAAGTGCAGCCCCCCCCTTTTTGCAAGGGGTGGGTGAGTTATTTGCCCTTTTCGCCGCGCCAAGTGCAGTTCCCCCCCTTGCAAAGGGGGGGCAGGGGGGGTGAAACCATGAGCAGGGTTTACAACCGAGGCAGTCAGAAGCTCAGAAGCAGACCCTCTGGTTTCGAGTTCTGAATGACCGTGTGCCAGCCAGGGTCAGTAGGTCGGGCCAGTCATCTGTGCGCTCGGCGCCGCGGGGAGGCCAAGGCAAGTCGAGCCCTTTCCCTGATTTCCTAGCGCGCCCACTTTCACCTTGTCTCGGTCGAGCCGTTGGTGGTACACTCCGCCGCTCTTTCGGACACGGGCGCACCCTGGACGCGCCGGGGTGCCGGACAGGCGCGCGCCGTCCCTTCGGACGGACACATCCCGACACTGGAAGCCGACGAACTCCGCGCTCATGGTTGCATCTGCTCTCGTATTGGCCCTGAGTGTCGCGATGGCCGGCGGTCCGGACACGGTCGTCGTGAGCCCGGCGGAATACCTGGACGCGCTGCGGCCGTGGATTGCGCACCGGGCGGCACAGGGGCACCAGTTCGCGTTCATCCCCGCGACGCTCAGTGCCGAGCAGATCCGCGCGGGGATCCGTGAGCAGGCACGTGGGGGCGCCTTGAAGTCGGTTGTGTTGGTGGGCGATGCCGAGCCCACGGCGGCGTGGGACCCGCGTGTTCGCGCCCGGTGCGTGCCGGCCTTCATGGCGACGGCCAAAGTGAACGTGAAGTGGCATTCGCTGCCGGAGATCGCCACCGACAACTGGTACGCGGATCTGGACGACGACGGCGTGCCGGATCTGGCGATCGGCCGACTGCCGGCGGACAGTCCGCAGGACCTGAGCGTGATGGTGGCGAAGATCCTGGCGTACGAGACCCACCCGTTCCCGGGCCCCTGGTGCCAGCGGATCAACCTGGTCGCCGGCGTCGGTGGCCTGGGCCCGCTGATCGATCCGATCGTGGAGCTGGCCACGAAGCGATTCCTCACCGACGGGATCCCAGCCGGTTACGACACGTCGATGACGTACGCCAATTGGCGCAGCCCGTTCTGTCCCAGCCCGGGGCAGTTCCATGCGGCCACGATCAGCCGGCTCAACGAGGGGTGCCTGTTCTGGGTGTACGTCGGGCATGGCTACCCGTACCAGCTCGACCGCGTACGGGTCCCGGGCCGCTCGCATCACATCCTCAGCACGGCCGACGTGGCCCAGCTTGACAATCGCCAGGGCATGCCGATCGCCATCTTCCTGGCCTGCTATACGGGCGCTTATGACTTCCCTTACGACTGCCTGGCCGAACAGATGTTGCGTGCGCCGGGCGGTCCGGTGGCGGTCCTCGCGGGCTCGCGCGTCACGATGCCCTACGGCATGGCCGTGTTGGGGACCGGGTTGATGGACGAGTATTTCCGACAGCGCCGCGAGACGCTCGGCGAAGTCGTGCTCCACGCGAAGCGGCAGATGATGGAAGGAGGCGCCGAGCGGGCGGACCGCAAGCTGCTGGAGTGGATGGCTCGGGCCATGAGCCCCGATCCCCAACTGCTGGCCGACGAGCGGCAGGAGCACATCTTGCTGTTCAACCTCATGGGTGACCCGTTGCTCCGTCTGAAACACCCTCAGGAGGTGTCCGTGGAGGTGGCGGACCGTGCGGTGGCGGGCACGCAGTTGGAGATCCGCGGCAGCAGCCCGCTGGCCGGCCGCTGCCGGGTGGAACTGGTCTGCCGTCGCGACCGGCTGCGCGAGGAGCCGCCGGCGCGACAGCGTTTCGACCCCTCGGCCGGCGCGCAGGCGTCGTTCGATGACACCTATCGGAAAGCCAACAACCGATGTTGGATCCAGCGTGACGTGGCGGTCGACCGGGGGACGTTCCTGACCGCGCTGAAGATCCCGGCCGAAGCGCGTGGCCCGTGCCATGTGCGCGTGTTCGTGGAGGATCACGCGGGCGGCCAATTCGCGCTCGGCTCCCGGGACATCTACATCGCGGCACCCCGGCTCGCCGCGCTGCCCGTGCCCATCGGCCTCGATGAGCGCTTGCCCGCCGAGAAAACCCAGGGGCGGGTCTCGGACCTGACGCGGTGAGTGTCCGCGCGTCCGATCGCCTCCGCGGTCCGTCCCGGCGCGCCGTACATCGGGCGGCCTGCTGATTTCCGAGTCCGAGCCCGGGTCCGCCTACCGATCGACGTGACGCTCGGCGGCTTCCATCCAGCGGAACAGCGCCTTGAGTCGTGAGGTGCTCCAGTCCAACAGCCACCATTCGGGCAGCAGGAGGCCGATCATTGCCAGCATCGAGACCATCGCCTGGACTTTCGGGATATCGATGCGAGCCGGGAGGAGCGCGCGGCACAGTGAGACGGCCAGCACGCGATTGATCACCAGCAGGATGCAGGTGACCACGGTGGTTCGGACCAGCACGCTCGTGCCGGACCGCCGGGCATCACGGGGGCGATGGGAGCACATGGACGCGCACCCCTCGGATCTATGAGGATCGATCGAATTGCCATATCGAGCATTGCATACGGGCGCGTCCGGATCAAGGCTCCTCGATCTGTCTTGGAGCCGATTGGGATTGCGGATATCATGTGGCACCTTCGGCCGGGGCGCGCGGAGCGGTGCGTCCACAATCGGCCGGGAGGCCTACTCTGCAGGGAACGGATTGCGCGGAGACTCGGACATGTGGGTGATGTCCCTCGGGCGACGGCGGATTCGATGCGTAGCGGCCGCGCTCACCACGGCGACGACGACGATGATGGTGATGGCGGTGATGGGCGTGGCGGCGGCCGGGCCGCTGTGGGCCGGGGCGCCGGTGGAGGATGCCGGCAAGTTGAGCAACCAGTTGTACGAGCAGGCGAATAAGGCGACGACCTTCGCGCAGCTCAACCAGATCCTCACGCGGGTCGATGCGTTGCGCGCGTCGGGCGTGAACCCGCAGTTGGACAAGTATCTGACCGACCTGCAGGCCTGGGTGCTGCACCGGCGCGGCGAAGCCTATGTGAAGCAGGCGGCCGAGGCGAGCGTCGACGGGCAGGCGGACCTGAGCCGGCAGCTGGACGGCAAAGCCATGCAGGACTTCGACGCGGCGATCAAGCTCGACCCCAGCCGCTGGAAGTCCTTCCATCACCGCGGCGTCTGCTTCGCGTTGGCCGGCGAATTCGAGAAAGCCCTGAGCGATTTCTCCCGGACGATCGAACTGCGTCCGACTTACGAAAGCGCGTGGTTCAACCGGGGCGAGATCCACTACGAGATGGGCCAGTTCGCCAAGGCCATCGCCGATTATGACGAAGCCATCCGGTTGCAGGGGACCGACGCGGGGTACTTCACCAGCCGAGGCCACGCCCATTTCCAGTTGCGCCAATTCGACGCGGCGCTGGACGACTACAGCCGCGCCGTGCAGCTCGACCCGCGGAACCCGGAACGGATCACCTATCACGGCGAGGCCTGCCGCAGCATGGGGCGCTGGGAGCAGGCCGCCAACGACTTCCGCCAGGCCGTCACGCTCGACAACCAGTTCGGCCGTGCGTTCCAGAGCGCGGCATGGCTGATGGCCACCTGCCCGGACGAACAGTATCGCCACGCCGATTTGGCGCTCCGCGCCGCCCGGAAAGCCATCGAGCTGGACGGCGACCAGGACTATATCTACCTCGATACGCTGGCGGCCGCCCTGGCCAACGCCGGGCAGTTCGACGCGGCGCAAGAAGTCGTGCGCCAAGCCATCCGGCTCGCCCCGCCGGTCAACGCCGGCCCGCTCCGACAGCGACTCGACCTGTATCGCCGCGGCCAACCGTTCCGCCAGAGCCTGGAGGCCAACACGCGCCGCGTGGCCAGGACGCCGGGCGGTGGCCAGCGATGACGGGTCCTTGACCGGCTGGAAGCCGCCGGCGGCTACCAGAGCTTCCAGTCCTGCCAGAGCACGATGTAGGTCCCCAGCAGGCCGTTGGTGATGGCGTGTGCCACGACGCAGTCCCAGATGCTGCGTGTGCGGGCGTAGAGCAGGGTGATCAGCGAGAACCAGAGGGCGGCCGCAATCCACTCGGCCGGATGCGACAACACGCCGTAGAGCGTGCCGACTGCCGCCATGGCCCAAGTGACTTCCCCCCACGGGATCGTCCACCACTCGACACGCACGAAGAAACGCATCACGAAGCCGCGCAAGAAAAACTCCTCCGCCACCGGGACCACCAGCACGAGCCCCAGAAACCGGACGACCAGAAACGCCGCCAGCCCCCAGGGCGTGTCGCCCAACGCGGTCCACGGATCAAAGCCCGGACGCGCCACGGCAGCCACCCAGTCCGCCCGCCCGATAACCGTCAACAACCGGGCCTCCCAGCCCAGGCGGCAGGTCGCGATCCACAGAACGCCCCCCACGATCCCCACGACCACCGCCAGGCCCGTCACACGCCCCGGGGCCGCGCGGTAGACCGGAGCGACCAGCCAGACCGCACCCAGGGTCGCCACCAGCTGGACCGCGGTCGCCAGGGGATAGCTGTACCGGGCCAGCGCCCAGTCGGTCAACAGGTACATGACCAGCGGGAGCACATACGGCACCCAGCGGTGGCGAGTGAACCAGCGAGCGTCCGGCGCACCGGCCGTCCCGTCGAGCGGGCCGTCGTGTGATGCTGAGCGCTCTGGGGTGTTGGGCGCGGACAGGGGCATGGCACAGGGTCCTCCATGGTGAACCTTCCAATCTTAGACCGCCGCTGCGATGAACGTCGCCCCGCGGCACGATCGACCCGGCAAAATCTGACCTTTTCGGGCGGGGATTTTGCAGTAAGATTGCAGGCGTGGGGCGCAAGACGGTTATCCGGAGTGGACGGCCGGCACCGTTGCCGCTCGTATTGCGGGAGAGCCTGGCGGGCCGGACCTGTTCCGCGGCGGGCGAGGGTGCCCCCAATCAGTGTAGTGCGTCGGCGAGGTGATCTGCGGCGCGCGCATGCACGCCCACTCTCCTGAACGCGCGTCGCGGACAGGAGCGGACCCGACTGTGGCTCGCCGGGAGTCGTGCGGGCGGGTTCCTGCCATGCTGCCAGGGCGTTGGTTCCGTGGGCGCACCGGCGACTGGTTTTCCGGTGTGGGTGTCCCGCGGCGACCTTAGGTCGGAATGTCCGAACCAGGTGTTCCATGAAACTCGAACGTGTCAGAAACATCGGCATCTCGGCCCACATCGATTCGGGCAAGACCACGCTCAGCGAGCGGATCCTCTACTACACGGGCCGCATCCACAAGATGGAGGAGGTCAAGGGGGACGGTGCCGGCGCGACGATGGACTTCATGGAATTGGAGCGGGAGCGTGGGATCACGATCGGCAGCGCGGCGACGAGTGTCGCCTGGGCGGGTCACCACATCAATCTGATCGACACGCCGGGCCATGTCGACTTCACGGTGGAGGTGGAGCGCAGCTTGCGCGTGCTGGACGGCGCGATCCTGGTTCTCTGTGCGGTGGGCGGGGTGCAGTCCCAGTCGCTGACGGTGGATCGGCAGATGAAGCGTTATCACGTCCCGCGTCTGGCGTTCATCAACAAGATGGACCGTACGGGCGCGAGCGCCGAGCGCGTGTGCCAGGAGATTCGGGACAGGCTGGGCGACGAAGCCATCCTGATGCAGTATCCGATCGGCGCCGGCGACACGTTCGAGGGCGTGATCGATCTGGTGACGCTCGAGGCGCTCTACTTCGACGGTGCGCACGGCGAGACGGTGCGTCGCGCGCCGATTCCCGAGCCGTGTCGGGCCGGTGCGCAGGCGGCGCGCACCCGGATGCTCGAGGCGTTGGCGATGTACAGCGACGAGCTGATGGAGTTGTTGCTGTCGGAAGAGCCGGTGCCCGAGGATCTGATCCACCGCATCACGCGGTTGGTCGTACAGCAGCAGGATGTGACGCCCGTGTTCGTGGGCAGTGCCTATCGCAACAAGGGCGTCCAGCCGTTGCTGGACGCGGTCGCTCGGTACCTGCCCTCGCCGCTGGAGCGCGAGATCGTGGCGCGCCGGGTGGATGACCCGCAGCAGACGCTGGCGTTGGCGCCCGATCCGGACGCCCCGTTCGTCGGCATGGCTTTCAAGATCGTCGACGACCCGTACGGACAACTCACGTTCGTACGCGTCTACCAGGGCCGCCTGGAGAAGGGCCAGATGTACTACAACCAGCGGACCGGCAAGCGCGACCGGTTCAGCCGGGTTGTACGGATGCACGCGGACAAGCGGGAGGAAATCGACGCGGCGCAGGCGGGCGACATCGTGGCCGTGATGGGCATCGAGGGCGCCAGCGGCGACACCTACTCCGCACAACCCGCCTTCTGCTCGCTCGAGAGCATGTTCGTGCCGGAACCGGTGATCCAGGCGGCCATTAGCCCGGTCAATCGGACCGACGCCGACCGGCTTGGCAAGGCGCTGGCGCGGTTTCGCAAGGAGGACCCGACGTTCCGTGTGACGACCGACCCGGAGACGAACGAGATCCTGATTGCCGGCATGGGCGAGCTGCATCTGGAGATTTACGTCGAGCGGATCCGCCGCGAGTACAAGGTGCCGGTGGAGGTCGGCGCGCCGAAGGTCAGCTACCGGGAGTCGCCGACGCAAGCGGTCGCGTTCAACTACAAGCACCGCAAGCAGACGGGCGGGGCGGGGCAGTACGCGCACATCGTGGGCCGCCTGGAACCGCTGGGGGACGAGCGCGAATCGGACTTCGTGTTCGAGGAGTGCGTCGTCGGCGGCCGCATCCCCAAGCAGTTCATCCCGTCGATCGAGCGTGGGCTGCGCGACTGCCTGGCCCGGGGGCCGCTGGCTCGGTTCCCCGTCGTGGGTCTGAAGGTCGTGATCGAAGACGGCTCGTATCACGAGGTCGACAGCAGCGACCGGGCCTTCCAGGTCTGTGCCCAGAGCTGTTTCCGGGAGACGTTCCCCAAGACCAGGCCGGTCCTGCTCGAGCCGGTGATGAAGGTGGACATCGAGTCCCCCGAGCGGTACCAGGGCGCCATCGTCGGGGACCTGACCAGCCGCCGCGGCCTGATCCAGGCGACCCAGATGCGCGATGGGCACGTTCAGCTCCAGGCCGAGGTGCCGCTGGCCGAGACGTTCGGTTACGCCACGGATCTGCGGAGCATGACCCAGGGCCAGGGCACCTTCACCATGGAGCTGGCCCGCTATCGCCGCGTGCCCATGTCGCTGCAGGAAGCGATCGTGGCCGAGAAACGGGAATCGCAGCTCGTCGCGTCGCGCTGAACGTCGGACTGGCCGCTAAGCCGGCCGGCGGGGGGCCGGCCTGCGCAACCGCTTGGGCCGCGCGATCAGCAGGACAATGCAGCCGACGAACGACAGCAGCATCAGCTGCAAGACGGGTAGGCTCAGCTGCGGGTCGGGGACCCCGACCGTCGACATGACGATGGCGAGCCCGTTGTTCCCCATATGGCCGAAGACGGCCGGCCAGATCGAATCGGCACGCCAGGCGACGATGCCCAGCCAGACTCCCAGCGGCAGAACACTGATCGCATGCAACGGGTCCATGTGCGCCGCCGCGAAGAAGGCGGCCGTAATGCCGATCGACACGGCTGCCGGCAGCCGGGTCAGCAACCGGCGTTGGAGGAACCCGCGGAACAGCAGCTCCTCGACGACGCCCGGCAGCAGGCTGATCAACAACAGCAGCAGCAGCGGCGAATCAGCGGCGTGCGCCGCAAACAGGTTCTCGAGCAGCTTCATCTGCTCGCTCGGCTCGGAAACGACCCGGGCCAGGATCTGGGCCATCACCATGCCGATCACGGGGGTGCCCAGCAGGAACAGCGGCCAGGTCGGCCAGGAGAACGATCCTTGGCGCAATCCCAGCCGATCGACGGGCCGTTGGTGGGAGAAGGCGGCGGCTACCAGCGCGACGCCGCCGAAGACGAGCTGGCCCGGCACGATCATCAGTGCCAGCCCCGTCTTGGTCGCGATGAAGCCGCGTAGCCAGTCGTGGGACCGGACACCGTCCCGCACCAGCTCGGTGCCGCCCTGCGCGGCCGCCATGATCCCGATCGTCATCGCGGACACGACAACGGCTCCGCCGATCGCGACCAGGACGACCGCGAACGTCGGCCACAGCCGCGGCGGCGCGTCGACCAGCTCCGCCAGGACCACCTCCTCGACCGGCGGCGTGGTCCCCGGCGGCGCGGCAAACGGGCTGCACGCCGGAGCGCCGCGCTCGGGTCGCGGTGACGGTTCCAGATCGAACATGCGGGCGACTCCGACAGCACAAGCCTTCTTAAGATCCACCAACGTCCGAATCGTCGTCGCAGATCCAGCCGTAGGTCGCTCGCAACGCCTGCCGCACTGCACGCGTGACCTCCGCAAACCGCACGGGCTTCCGCAGAACCATGAACGCCTGCAGGTCGCGCGCCTCCGCCACCAGCCCGTCATCCACGCCCGCCGACAACAGGATGCAGGGCAGGATGAGCCGGCGCTGCCGGATCTGCCGGATGATCTCCAGCCCGTTGAGACGCGGCATGTGCATGTCCGTCAGGAGCAGGTGCACCGGCTCGCGGCCGACGATCTCCAGCGCCTCGGCCCCGTCACAGGCGGTCAGCGTGTTGAACCCGCGCGGCGCAAATACGCGGCACAACGTGTCGCGAAACGCGTCGTCGTCGTCGGTGATCAGCAGGTTGGGTGGAGTCGTCAACACGTGGCGTGACCTCGGCAATCTCCATCGGCAGACCGGGCGACGGGCCGGCCTGAGCGGATCGGGCCGTTTTGGGTGGCACGACGCGCGGGCCGCCGATCTCCATTGCAATTCGGGTGCCAAGCTTGCAACATCACTCGGACGCTATTCCATTCTACTCCGCGCAACTGCCGGTCCGCCAATACTTTGGTCGAAATCCGGATGGTCGCCAAGATCAGTTATCGCCGTGCGGCCGGTGCCGCTGAGCCCGGCGTCTTGGACGGCCGACTCTGCCAAACCGGCAGACTGACGCGATCCGAGTGCCGCGGCGGGTCGCCCGGCCGCGCGGGCGCACACGCGGGTCGGATCTCGGCCGCAGAGCGCGCGGGCCGGGCCCGGGCGCGGGTTGGTTGTCGACGACGCAGCCGCCGCGCTATACTATCAACGACTTGCAGATCGCGGGGCATGGCCCCGGGCGGCCGACCTCGCGGTGCGGATCTGCGCATGTCGCCTCGTCGGCTCGACATGCAACCTGCCCTGTGCCTGGCGAAGGGATGGAAAGGAACACGGTGTCTACAGCGTCCGATCCTCGTTCGATTCTGGCGCGCCACGAATTCCTGATCCGGCGGCTGCATTCGCTCACGGGGCTGATCCCGGTGGGCGCGTTCATGACCGTGCATTTGGCGACCAACGCCAGCGTGTTGGAGAGTCCGGGGACCTATCAGCAGCTGGTCTATCGGATCCATTCCTTGGGTTCGTTGCTGACGGTCGTCGAATGGGCCTTCATTTTCCTGCCGATCCTGTTTCACGCCCTGCTCGGGCTGGTGATCATTCGCGGCGGGATGGTCAACACGCGGTCGTACCCGTACGCGAACAACGTGCGGTACGTGCTGCAGCGGGCCACGGGCCTGGTGGCGCTGGCGTTCATCCTGTTGCACGTCTTCCACATGCACGGCTGGATCCACGCGGACGTCTGGGTGAAGCACGTGGTCGAGCCGCTGGGCGGGGCGCGGTTTCGCCCGTACAACGCGGCCTCGACGCTGGCGCTGACCATGCACGGCGTTCTGATCCCGACGCTCTATGCCATCGGGGTGCTCTCCTGCGTCTACCATCTGGCCAACGGTCTGTGGACGATGGGGATCACCTGGGGCGTGTGGGTCAGTCCGGCGGGCCAGCGACGTGCGACGTGGGCGTGTGCGGCGGTGGGGCTGGTCTTGGCGGCGCTGTCCATGTCGGCGCTGTTCGGTGCGTTGACTGTGGACGTGCCGGAGGCGCGGCGTGTGGAGAACGCCATGTACGAGGCCAAGGTGGGGGCGCAAGAGATACAGCCGAACGCGCACAAGCGGGCCGCGCCGTAGGTGGCGGCCGCCGCGCGAGGGACGGAAGGTGTGCACATGACACGACAACGCGTGCTGGTGGTCGGAGGCGGGCTGGCCGGCCTGGCGGCCACCATGAAGCTGGCGGAACTCGGCATCCCGGTGGACCTGATGAGTCTGTCGCCGGTGAAGCGTTCGCACAGCGTGTGCGCGCAGGGGGGAATCAACTCGTGCAACGACCAGACGCGGCAGGCCGGCGACTCGGAGTGGAAACACTGCGATGACACGCTCTACGGCGGCGATTTCCTGCAGCACCAGCCGCCGGTCAAGGAGATGACGCTCTGGGCGCCCCGGATCATCGATCTGATGGATCGGCTCGGAGTGACGTTCAACCGCACGACGGAGGGCTTCATCGATCGGCGCCGGTTCGGGGGCACGCTGTACAAGCGGACGGCGTTTGCCGGGGCGACGACCGGCCAGCAGCTGCTCTACGGGCTGGACGAGCAGGTCCGTCGCTGGGAAGTCGCCGGGATGGTGCGGAAGTACGAGTTCTGGGACTTCCTGGGCCCCGTGCTCGACGAACAGGGTGTCTGCCGGGGCTGCGTGGGGCAGGACCTGGTGACGATGGAGATCCGGGCGTTCCCGGCCGACGCGGTGGTCATCGCCAGCGGCGGATGCGGCGTGATCTTCGGCCGCTCGACCAACTCGATGGCCTGCAACGGCAGCGCGGTCAGCCGGTGCTTCCAGCACGGCGCCAAGTATGCCAATGCGGAGTTCATCCAGGTCCATCCGACGGCCATCCCGGCCGCCGACAAGCTGCGGTTGATGAGTGAATCGGCGCGGGGCGAAGGCGGGCGGGTCTGGGTGCCTCGCACGCCGGGCGACCCCCGCGCGCCGCGCACGATCCCGGAGCAGGATCGATACTACTTCCTGGAGGAGCGCTACCCGAAGTACGGGAACCTGGTGCCGCGCGACATCGCCACGCGGGAGATCTTCGACATCTGTGTCAACGAGGGGTTGAGCGTCGAGCAAGGCCGGCTGTGCGTCTATCTCGACTTGACCCACATCCCGCGCCAGGAGCTCGACCGGAAACTGAGCGGCATCTTGGACATCTACGAGAAGTTCCAGGGTGTCGACCCGCGGGACGTGCCCATGAAGATCTTCCCCGCCGTGCACTACAGCATGGGCGGGTTGTGGGTGGACTACCAGCGCACGGCCGACGGGGGCCTGCAGCGCGCTGCGCCGCGCAACATGGCCACCAGCATCCCGGGCCTGTACGCCATCGGGGAGTGCAACTACCAGTACCACGGCGCCAATCGGCTGGGCGCCAACTCGCTGGTCAGCTGCATCTTCGACGGCCTGTTCGTCGCGCCCGGCCTGGAGGAACTCCTCAAGGCGTCCGGCACCTGCGCCGCCGAGCTGCCGCCGTCGCTGTTCCAGCGCGCGGTCCGGGAGCAGGAAGAACGCTATCAAGGGCTGTTCCGGCGCCCGGCGGGCGGCGAGAATCCCTACCTGCTGCACCTGGCCCTGGGGGACCTGCTGACCAAGACGGCCACGGTCGTCCGCCGCAACGCGCAGCTGCGGGAAGCGCTCGGGCAGGTCGCCGAGCTGGCGGAGCGCGTCAAGCGGTGCACACTCTCCGACAGCAGCCGGTGGACGAACCAGAATGTCGTCTTCACCCGGGCGCTGCACGACATGTTCCCGTTGGCCAAGGCGATCCTGCAGGGTGCGCTGGCCCGGGACGAGTGCCGGGGCGCCCATTTCAAGCCGGAGTTCGAGATGCCGCACCTGACGGCCCACACGCCCGCCGAGCGGCGCGCGCAGGCCGAACAGTGGTGCGATCGGTTCGAGGAGAACAACCGGCGATGGCTCAAGTCGACGATCGCCCAGTGGCGGGATCGCGATGAGGAAGTCGAATTGACGTACGAGGAGGTCGACACGTCGTTGATCGCGCCTCGCCCACGCTTGTACGGGCTGGCGGGCGCCGACGAAATCGACCAGGTATGGAAAGAGCGTGCGGCCGCCGGGAATGCGGCGCCGCGCGAGCCGGCATGACCTGCCGCGATTGACACGAGGCGCAAGATACCTATGGCTGCCAATGAGCCCGGACCCATCCCCCGCGAGTACTTCGAAGTCCGCATCCTGCGCCAAGACGGCCCGGGCCAGGCGAGCTACTGGGAGCGTTTCCGGGTCGCCTACGAACGGGACATGAACGTGATCAGCGCGCTGCAGAAGATCGCCGCGCACCCGGTCACGGTCGACGGCCAGGAGGTGGCGCCCGTGGTGTGGGACTGCAACTGCCTGGAGGAGGTCTGCGGCGCCTGCACGATGGTGATCAACGGGCATGTCCGGCAGGCCTGCACCGCGCTGGTCGACCGGCTGCTGGAGGTCCGGCCGTCGGAGATCGAGCTGCGGCCGATGACCAAGTTCCCGGTGATCCGGGACCTGGTCGTGGACCGCGGCCGCCTGTTCCAGGCGCTCAAGAAGACGATCTCCTGGGTCGCCGTCGACGGGTACTATGATCGGGGCGAGGGCCCGCCCCAGTCGCAGGAGGAGCAGGAGGCGCTGTACCCGCTGAGCCACTGCATGAGTTGCGGCTGCTGCCTGGAGGCCTGTCCGCAGTACGCCTACGTGGAGGTCACGCGGGACGAAGGGGAGTCGCAGGAGTCGTTTGAGCGGCGGCGGGCGGAGGCGTACGACCGCGTGTTCATCGGCCCGCACGCCATCGGCCAGGTCGTGCTGTTCAACTCCCATCCGACCGGCCGGCACATGTCGGGCGTGCGCCTCGACGCGCTGATCGCCGAAGGGGGCATCCAGATCTGCGGCAACGCCCAGAACTGCGTGGCCGTCTGCCCCAAGAAGATCCCGCTGTCCGACTCGATCGCCCGCGCCGGCCGCGCGGCCACCATCCATGCGTTCCGCAAGTGGTTCGAACGGTAGCCGGCGCAGTTCCGGGTGGCGCAGCACCGGCTGAAAGCCTACCCCACCGGGCGCTCGCCCGACTGCAGTTCCAGGGGTCGCTCGGCCGGCTCGACGGTGTGCGGCGCGCGGCGCGGCTCGGTCGTGCCGGGCACGACGAGCGGGCCGGGCGAGTTCTGTTCGATGATCGCCTTGAGCTCGGTCGCGTCGACCGATTCGACTTCGATCAACCGCCGGGTGAGCGACTCGAGCGCCGTGCGTCGCGTGGCCAGGATGTGGCGCACCTTCTCGATCGACTCGTTGATGATACGCTTCACCTCTTCGTCGATCTCGCGCGCCGTCTGTTCGCTGTGGTTGCGGGCCCCTTCGTCGCCGGCCGTCCAGGCCAGGAACGCGGACCGCGGCGTGCCGCGGAAGTTGATCCGGCCTAGTCGGCTCATGCCGTACTCCATAACCATGCTGCGGGCGATCGCCGTGGCACGCTCCAGGTCGTTCTGCGCGCCGGTCGAAATATCGGCGTACACCATCTCTTCCGCCAGCGTGCCGGCCATCAGCACCTGGATGTGGCTCTCCAGCTCCGACTGGGTCATGAGGAATCGGTCGCCTTCCGGGCGCTGCATGGTGTAGCCGAGCGCGGCCAGGCCGCGGGGGATGATCGAGACCTTGTGCACCGGGTCGGTGTTGGGCAGGCTGTACGCGACCAGCGCGTGGGCGCTCTCGTGATACGCTACGCGCTGCTTCTCCTCGTCGTTCATCACGCGCTGCTTCTTCTCCAGCCCCGCCGTGACGCGCTCCACCCCCTCGTTGAACTCGTCCATCCCCACGGCGGCCTTCCCGCGCCGGGCCGCCAGGAGGGCCGCCTCGTTGACCAGGTTCGCCAGGTCGGCGCCCGCGAACCCCGACGTGATCGACGCGACATTCTTCAGGTCCACATGCTCGTCGAGCTTGACGTTCTTGACGTGCACCTTCAGGATCGCCTCGCGACCGCGGATGTCCGGGCGATCGACCAGCACCTGCCGGTCAAACCGGCCGGGCCGCAAGAGCGCCTGATCGAGCGTCTCCGGGCGGTTTGTGGCCGCCATGACGATGACGCCGGAGTTCGAGTCGAACCCATCCATTTCCACCAACAGGGCATTGAGCGTCTGTTCGCGCTCGTCATGACCGCCCACAATGCTCGTCCCACGCGTCTTACCCAACGCGTCCAGCTCGTCGATGAAGATGATGCAGGGGGCCTTGGACTCCGCCTGCTGGAACATGTCCCGCACGCGCGCGGCCCCCACACCCACAAACATCTCGACGAAATCGCTCCCCGACAGGCTGAAGAACGGCACGCCGGCCTCCCCGGCGATCGCCTTGGCCAACAGCGTCTTGCCGGTGCCCGGCGGCCCGACCAGCAGCACGCCCTTGGGGATGCGCCCCCCGAGACGCTGGTACTTCTCGGGCGAACGCAGGAAATCGACCACCTCGCGCACCTCCTCGACCGCTTCGTCGATCCCCGCCACGTCGTCGAAGGTCACGCCCAGGTCCTCCAGCGCGTAGAGCCGGCCTCGGCTACGCCCAAACTGCATCGGCGAGCCGGCTCCGCCCAGCCGACGCATCATCAGGATCAGGCACAGAACCAGCACGCCGGTGAACAACAGCATCGGCAGGTACGCCCGCCAGGGACTGGGCTCCGGGTCCTCCGACCAGTCCAGACTCGAGGCGCGCAACTTCGCGCGCAACTCGGCCTGCACCGAATCGGTACCGCTGCAGTAGGTCTGAAACCGAACGCCCCGGCCGGGGTTGGTCTTCGACCCGGGCTCATCCAGGTATTGGATGTCGACCAGCCCGCGAACCAGCCGGTCGCTGACCTGAATCTCACGCGGATTGCTCAACAGCAAATGCCGCACCCGGTCGCCCACGCGCTGGGCGATTTCCACGTCCCCTCCGCCCGGGGATGCACTGGCGTCGATCAGTTGCAGCAGTTGCGGGTAGGAGATGACGGTGGCCGAGTTCTTGACCAGCAGCATAATGAGCAGCGTCACTCCCACGGCGGCGGCCGTGACATAGAGCAGGGCGTTCTGGCCGCCCGCTTTGGGATCTGACGATTTGCGGCTGTGACGGTCTTCCTGGTTCATCGTGAAGATGCCCCCCTGGCGGCTGGTCTGGTCCTTGAGCGCCCGGGCTCTCGAGGTGTTGTTGAGGTATTATACAATGCACGGTGGCGGGCTGGTGGGTGGTGGGGCGCGCGGCGACCGGGTTGCCGTGAGTCGACCGCAAATTTAAAATTAGCAAGAGCTTAGGAACGACGGGCAGCGACCGATGGGCGGTCCGGCCCAGCTGCGCGGCGGCCTTTGCACCATTGTTCCAGGTTCGGTGCCTCGGGACAAGCGAGCCCACAGCCAGCATCTCCGGGGACAGCGCGTCTGGACATCGATGCCAGCTCCAACACGTAACGTGGCGATTCTCGGATCGACCGGCAGTATCGGTCGCAGCACGCTCGATGTGATCCGCGCGAGTGGGGGCCGGTTGCGTGTTGTGGCGCTGTCCGCGCATTGCCGGCTCGATGCCTTGGTGCAGCAGGCGGGCGAGTATGGTCCGTACTGGGTGATTGCTACGGACAGGGTATCGGGTGCAGCCCATGATTGGCGCGGATTGCCCTCGCGTACGCAGTGGCTGTTGGGGCACGAGAACCTGTGCGCCGTGGTGCAGAAGCCCGAAGTCGACGTGGTGGTGGCGGCCATCGTCGGCAGTGCGGGCCTTACGAGCACGTGGGCGGCGATCGAAGCGGGCAAGACCGTCGCGTTGGCCAACAAGGAGACGCTGGTGGTGGCCGGCCCCCTGGTGATGGATCTGGCCCGACGCCACGGGGCGGCGATCGTGCCGGTCGACAGCGAGCACAGCGCGGTGTTCCAGTGTCTCCAGGCCGGGCGTCGCTCTGAAGTACGGCGCGTGATTCTCACCGCCAGTGGGGGTCCGTTCCGCGACCGCCCGGCCGAACAGTTGGCGCACGTCACGGTGGCCGAGGCGCTGGCCCACCCGACCTGGGATATGGGTCCGAAGGTGACGGTCGACTCGGCGACGATGATGAACAAGGCATTCGAGATTGTGGAAGCACGGTGGCTGTTCGATCTGCAGCCGGAGCAAGTGGAGGTGGTGATCCATCCGCAATCGGTCGTGCATTCGATGGTGGAGTTCCAGGACGGTTCGGTCCTGGCCCAGCTCAGCCCACCAGACATGCGGCTTCCGATCCAGTACGCTTTGAGCTACCCGGAACGATGGGAGGGTGTGTCAGCCCGGCTGGACACGGCCGCGGCCCTGCGGCTGGAGTTCCTGTCGGTGGACCATGGTCGTTTCCCGGCGATCGGGCTGGGGCTGGAGGTGGCGCGCGTGGGAGGCACGACGGGTGTCGTCCTCAACGCGGCCAACGAGGCGGCTGTGGCCTGCTTCCTCGACGGGCGACTTGGTTTCCAGGATATTGTGCCGGCTTGTCAGGCCGTGTTACAGCAGCATCATTTCGACCCGACCCCTACTTTGGACGAGCTTGTGAGGCTCGATGCATGGGCGCGGGAGGAGGTATCGCGGTGGGTTTGTGCCTAGCAGCCATCACGCTGAGCGCGGCGCTCCATGGGCTCTACGTCGTGTGTGCGGTGCTGATCGGAATTGGCCTGTTGATCTTCGTCCACGAATTGGGCCATTTCCTGGTGGCCAAGGCCTGTGGGGTGAAGTGCGAGAAGTTCTATCTGGGGTTCGACGTCCCGATCAAGATCGGGCCGATCGCGCTGCCCCGTACGCTGGGCCGCCTCAAGCTGGGTGAGACGGAATACGGGATCGGCATCATCCCGCTGGGCGGCTACGTGAAGATGCTCGGCCAGGACGACAATCCGGCCAACGCGCGCAAGGAGGCGGCGCGGATTCGGATCGCGAAGGGCGCGACCGCCGAGGCCGCCTCGCCGAGCGGCCAAGACGGTGCGTCGGACGACGCGCTTTCCGACGAGCAGTACGAACTCGATCCCCGCAGCTATCCTGCCAAGAGCGTGCCGCAGCGCATGGCGATCATCTCGGCCGGCGTGATCATGAACCTGATCTCCGCGGTGGCGTTCGCCGCGATCGCCTACCGCATGGGCGTGTCGTACGAGCCGTGCGAGATCGGCACGGTCGCCGGCGGCTCGCCTGCCTGGGTCCATAACGTGCCGATCGGCGCCCGGGTCGTACAGATCGGGCGGTCCGGCACGGAGAACGATTATCTCCGGTTCGACTGGGACCTGGTGCAGCAGATCATCTTGCACAGCGCGGGCGAGGAACCGACACCCTTGGACCTGCAGTTGGAACTGCCCGACGGGCAGCGCCAGTGGATTTCGATCACGCCGAGCGACCGGTTGGTGAAGCGGGCGTTGGCCGAGTCCGCCACGCTGGGTGTCCGCCAGGTCCGGTCCACCACGCTCTCGAGCAACGTGCCGATCGTCCCCGGCACGGCCGCGGCGAGCGCGCAACCGCCGTTGCAGGCGGGCGATCGGGTGATCGCGGTCAACGGCCGGGCGTTGGACGCCTCCCGCGTGAACGAGCGTGGCGAGTTCCCGTCTGACGAGCTGGACGCGGCCGAGGCCGCGCAGCTGTCCAAGCCGCTCACGCTCACCGTGGTACGGGACGTGCCGGGCGACCGCGGCGCGCCCGGCCGGAGTGAGACGCTCGAGGTCACGCTCCCGCCCCAGCCGTTGCGGACGGTCGGCCTGATCATGCGGATGGGCCCGGTGGAGTCGGTGCGTGAAGGGAGCCCGGCGGAGCGGGCGGGTCTCCAGGCCGGGGACCTCATCCTGCGCGTCAACGGCCAGGCGGTGGGCGACCCGATGGTGCTGCCGCAGCAGTTCGAGCAATGGATTTCGCAGGAGGTGCACCTGGACGTGGCACGGCCCACCGCGGAGGCGCTCACGACGATCGAGCTGTCGGTCACGCCCGAACCGCGCTACCGGTATGACGAGCTGACCGTCCATAGTGCGCTCGTGCCGATCGAATCGATCGGCGTGGCCTACTCGGTCGGCACGCAGGTCGTGGGCGTGGAGCCGGGCAGTCCGGCCGAGAAGGCGGGGCTGCGCGCAGGCGACCTGCTGCAACGCGTGTTGTTTGCCGGCAGTGCCGACGGGGATTCGGAGGTGGCTGCCGTGATCGATCGGCGCGCCGCGGACAGCGGCATCGAGCTGACGGCCCAGCGGGAGGACTGGCCCCTGGTCTTCACGCTGCTGCAGAAGGTGCCGGCCGACGTCGAATTGAAAATCGGTTTCCTGCGCGCCGGCCAGGCGATGGACGCGACGCTGCGCCCGGCGATCTCGCCCAACTGGTTCTACGTCGACCGGGGGCTGCCTCTTGCGGCGTTGGGCCGTGTCCACACCGCCGGCTCATGGCTGGAAGCCTGGCAGTTGGGGCTCCGCGAGACCAAGGAGAGCCTGCAGAAGGTGGTCCGGTTCGTCGTCAAGCTGGCCACCGCGCGGGTGCCGCTCCGGTCGCTCGGCGGGCCGCTGACGATCGTGGCCGTCGCCGGGTCGGAAGCGTCCGCGGACACCTCGCGCCTGCTGCTGTTCATGACGTTCCTGAGCGCCAACCTGGCGATCCTCAACTTCCTGCCGATCCCCGCGCTGGACGGCGGCCATATGCTGTTCCTGCTGGCCGAGGCGGTGACCGGCAAGCCGGTGGACGAACGGTTGCAGGGCGCGCTGACGTTCGCCGGCGTCGTCTGCCTGCTGGCGCTGATGGTGCTGGTCTTCTACAACGATATTGGGCGGCTGGTGCGGATCTTCGGGGGCTGAGGGGGCGGTTTTCCGTCTTGTTCTGGCCTCGCATCTTACGGTACCATCTCTGCCGCGGTTCCCGCGTCGGGAACGGATTCCAGTCCAAGGAGGGACCGACACATGCCCACGACAACCCTGCATCAACTGGCGGATCTGGTCGGTGGCGAACTGCGCGGAGACGCTCAGACGCCCATTCGGGGCGCGGCCAGCATCGTCCGGGCTCAGCCCGGCGAGATCACGTTGGCCGACGCGCCGAAGCTGCTGTCGATGCTAGCAGCCTCGCAGGCCGCTGCGGCGGTCGTGCCTCCCGATTTCCCGCCCCTGTCGATGCCGTGCGTCGTGGTGCCGGACGTGCACGCGGCATTCACGAAGATCGTCTTGCACTTCCGCCCGCCCCAGGAGACGCACCGCGTCGGGCGCAGCGCGGCCGCCTCCGTGGCCCGGTCCGCGCAGCTGGCCGATGATGTCCAAGTGCATCCGCTGGCCAGCGTGGGCGAAGAGGTCGTGGTGGGGTCGGGCACCGTGATCCATGCGGGTGTGCATATCATGGCCGGGTGTCGGATCGGCCGGGGCGTGACGCTGTTTCCAAACGTGGTCATTTACGAGAACACGATCATTGGCGATCGGACGGTGATTCACGCGGGCGCGGCGATCGGCGCATACGGGTTCGGCTACCACACGGTCGATGGCGTGCACGTGCGCGGCGCGCAGCTGGGCCACGTCGAGATCGGTTCCGACGTGGAGATCGGCGCGGGGACGACGATTGATCGCGGCACGTACGACGCGACGGTGATTGGAGACGGGACGAAGATCGACAATCTGGTGATGATCGGCCACAACTGCCGCCTGGGCAAGCACAATCTGATCTGTTCGCAGGTCGGCATCGCGGGCAGTTGCACGACGGGCGACTACGTGGTGATGGCGGGCCAGGTGGGTCTGTCCGACCATCTGCACATCGGCAGCCGGGCGATCCTGGGCGCGAAAGCCGGCCTGATGAATGACGTACCGGAAGGCGCGGTCTTTATCGGCGTGCCTGCGACGCCGGAGCGGGACCAGTGGCGGATGTGGGGCCACATACGGCAGTTGCCCGAGATGCGTCGGCAGTTGAAGAAGATCCTGCAGCGCCTGGAGGACTCCCCGCCATCCGATTCGCGCGCGGATCGGCAGGACGCGGCGTAGGTCGCGCGAACGGATGAGCAGTGTGCGGAAGATAGGTCTGATCGCCGGCTGGGGGAATTTCCCGCTGGCGGTTGCCCGGGCCCTGAAGCGCCAACGCTACGACGTCTACTGCCTGGGGATCCGTGACCATGCGGATCCGGCGCTGGCGGGCATCTGTAACGAGTTTCAGTGGGTGGGCATTGCCAAGTTGGGCGCCCACATTCGGTATTTCAAGCGTCGGGGGATCCGCCAGGCGACGATGGCCGGCAAGATTTTCAAGGCCCGCATGTTGTTTCAGCGCTGGGGCTGGGTCCGCCATCTGCCCGATTGGCGCGCCTGCCGGACATTCTATCCGCATTTCCTGGCCGGCACGCAAGACCGCCGAGACGATACGCTCATGATGACACTGGTTGATGCTTACGCACGGGACGGGATCATTTTTGCGCCGCCCACGGATTTCGCGCCGGAGCTGCTCGTCAAGCTCGGCCCGCTCACCGCGCGCCGCCCCACGCCCCACCAGGTGAAAGACATCCAGTTCGGCTGGCAGCTGGCCAAGGAGCTGGGACGTCTGGACATCGGCCAGACGGTGGTCGTCAAAGGGCAGGTCGCGATCGCGGTGGAGGCGATCGAGGGCACGGACGAGTGCATTCGCCGCGCCGGACAGCTGTGTCCCCAGGGTGGTTTCACGGTCGTCAAAGTCGCTAAACCTCAGCAGGACATGCGGTTCGACGTTCCCACGATCGGGCTCTGGACGCTGCGGGAACTGGTCGACGCGGGTGGGCAGGTCCTGGCGGTCGAGGCGGGCAAGACGATCCTCGTGGATGAGGACCAGGCCATCCGCTTCGCACACGCCCACCGGCTGACCGTGGTGGCCGTCGATCCGGCTGCCTGACCCGGCCCTGACGCAGCGGGGTCCCGGGGCGGTAGAATCGGATCGGGGGATTCGAGCGGGCCGGACAGGTGGCAAGAGTCTCTCGGGCCGACGAATAATGGATATCCGAGAGGGGCGTACCGGTTCTGTAGTACTGATCCCGCGGGGCGCGGGCCCGCGGGTTCCACCAAGGGAGGCCGCAATGAATGACAAGCCCACACGAACGACCGCACGCGCATCGGGCTCCGAGACGCCGTTGAAGTTCCTGCCGTTGAGAATCCTGGCGTGGCCGTTTCTCTTCGTCGGCCGCCTGCTCTGGCGGGACTGGCTGTCGTATGTACTGGGCAGCGTGCTGCGCGACGAGCGACGCGTCTACAACGTCAAATTCGTCTGGTATGGCGAGACAGTGTATTTGCACCCCATGGTGTGGGGCAGCGTGGTGCTGTTCTTCGTGGCCAAGAGCGGCGTCGTGGCCGCCGGGTGGCCGCTGCTCATCTGGTTCGCCATGCTGGTCATCTGCTTCCTGACCGTGATGTACGACTTCGACATCCTCAAGGCGGGTGTGCTGCTCGTCAGCATGATTGCCCTGTTCAGCCTGGCCTACGTCTCCAACCTGGAGTGGCATTTCAATCCGCTGCGGATCCTGGCCCGGCACATCCAGAGCCTGGAGGCGACCGTCTCGCCCGGCTTCTATATCGTGACCTGTTACGTGTTCGCCTTCTTGATCGCCGCCGAAGTCGTCTGGGCCTGGCTGTTCAACCGCGTGGAGCTCGACGAGTCGTACGTGTACGAACACAAGTTCCTCAAGAGCACGACCCGCGAACCGGTCTTCGCCCGCGGGCTCAAGCGCGACACACGGGACCTGCTCGAACTGCTGATCCTGGGCGCGGGCGACATCGAACACCGCACCAAGACCGGCACCAAGCGGTTTCCGAACGTGCCGGGCGCATCGCTCGGACTCGGCCGCGCCATCGACACCATGCTCAATTACCGCCGCGACAGCGAGATCGACCTGGGCGCCAAAGGTCGGCGCGATGAGGACGATCAATCGCTGTTGGAGCATGCGATGCCGGACCTGTACGACGAACTGGATGACGGGGACCACGACAACGGCGGTATTGAAGGATAGCCCATCTTTGATCTGTCTGTTTGCGGTTCGCGGCGCGGGCACGGCCGCGATCTCGGCCGCACGCTCGAGGTGGCTCGCGCGCGATCCGGGGCGTTGCCGACTTCCGGCGTGCCCAGGAATATCAGATTCATGTTGACCCTGACCGCGACGTCGATACAATCCTATTGGCATAAACCGTGCCGTAGCTATGAAATACGTCACGCATTGGCGACGCGCCGGTCGTTTGTGGTTTGATACGTGTCGGAACAGAGAACGCTTGGAGTGCTCCGACAGCACAGGCAGGATGATTCTGACAGCGGTGGACGGGGGCATAGAGGTTTGGGCTCCGGCCAAGCTGAACTTGTTCCTCGAAGTCCTTGGAAGGCGGGCAGACGGTTTCCATGAGATTGAGACGCTCATGGTGGCCGTAACGGTGTTCGACACGATTTGTCTGGTTGCCACACACGAGGATCGGATAGAACTGGCGTGCGAGATGGGAGCTGGCGTGTGCGCCCGTGAGCGTTCTTCGGGCGCAGCTTCAAGCCTGCTCGGGGAGATGCCCGAGCGAGCGGACAATTTGGTGGTGCGGGCCCTCGAGCGTCTGCGTGACGCGGCCGGCGTACAGGCCGGTGCGCGGGTGCGGCTCGTCAAACGCATTCCGTCGGCTGCGGGCTTGGGGGGGGCGTCGAGCGATGCGGCGGCAGCGCTGGCGGCCGCCAATATCGCGTGGGGGCTGCGGTGGTCACGGGCGCGTCTGGCGCAACTCGCGGGAGATCTCGGCAGTGATGTGCCGTTTTTCTTCGGGCCGGGTGCGGCCGTGTGCCGTGGCCGGGGGGAGCGGATCGAGCCGTTGCAGATGCCAGGGCGGCTGCACGTGGTCGTCGTGCGGCCGCCGGAAGGGCTGTCGACGGCCGACGTGTATCGGCGCTGTGTGCCGGCGGAAGGTCGACCGATGACCGCCGGGCCGCTGGCCGAAACGCTGCGGTGCGGTGGCTGGAGTCGCGTCGGCCAACACCTGCATAACCGGCTCGAGTCCGCCGCGGAGCAACTGACGCCGTGGATCGGCCGATTACGGCGCGTGTTTGACCGACTGGATTGTCTGGGACACCGGATGAGCGGGAGCGGGACTAGTTACTACGGCATCAGCCGAAATGCCGGCCATGCACGACGTGTGGCGGCTCGCCTGCGGGGAGAAGGGCTTGGTTACGTCGCCGTGGCCACGACCCTTGCGACAGATCGGCCAACCCCCTGACGGCGAGCGCATCGGAGGGAAGACCGCATGGAAATCACAGAAGTTCGCATCAAGCTGATGGAAAATTCCGACGATCGACTACAGGCCTTCTGCTCGATCACCATCGATGATTGCTTCGTGATTCGCGATCTGAAGATCATCGAAGGGGTCAGCGGGCCGTTTGTGGCCATGCCCAGCCGCAAGCTGACTGCGCATTGCCCCAATTGCGGGACGAAGAACCATCTTCGCAGCGGTTACTGCAACAACTGCGGCGGACGGCTCAAGGAAGACCGCACGGTTCGAGACGCGGATGGACGCGCCAAGCTCTATGCCGACATCGCGCATCCGATCAACTCCCAATGCCGCGAGATGATCCAGAAGCATGTGATCGAGGAGTATCGGGCGGAGCGGGAACGCGCCAAGCAGCCCGACTATGTGTCACGCTACGATGACAGCTACGAAGATGATTTCGAAGGCTCTGAACTGGTCGAAGAGTACGAACGCGCCAGGCAGGCCCAGGAGACGGCCCGACGTGGCGGCGGCGGCGCGCGGACACAGATCCAACCGGCCGACGTCGAGCCCCGCCCGCCTCACGTGGTCCCCTCCCAGCTCCCAGCCAAGAAACCACCCCGCCGGAACAGCGACCAGTTCGGCGCGGGGATCTTCGATTGAGCAGGCGGCTGGAGTCCGGCGCCGGGCGCTCAGCCGACGGGTGCCACGGTGTGGTCGCCGCGCGGATCGGAGCCTCGCATGAACGTCCTGGAGTTGACGGCCCTGGTGTGGCTGGGCTCATGCGTGGCCGGACTGCTGGGCGCGCTGACCGGTTTGGGGGGCGGCGTGGTCGTGGTGCCGTTGCTGACCCTCGCGTGCGGCGTCGACATCCGCTATGCGGTCGGCACGTCGCTGGTCTGCGTGATCGCCACATCGTCAGGGGCGGCTGCTTCCTACGTGCGTGAGGGTTTTACCAACTTGCGTGTCGGCATGCTGCTGGAAGTCGCCACGACGCTCGGCGCGCTGGGCGGCGCGGCGATCGCCATCCGGCTCTCCGGCGATGTGGTGGCCGTCATCTTCGGGGTCGTGCTGCTGGTCTCGGCAGGCCTCTCGTTGCGGACGGGCGCCCCGGGCGGGGGTGGAAACGGACCCGATGCGCTGGCCACATGGTTGAAGCTCGACGGGTCCTACCCCAGCCTCGATGGTCCGCGGCCCTACCATGTCCGGCGCGTGCCCGGCGGGTTCCTGCTGATGGCCGTGGCCGGGATCCTGTCCGGGCTGCTGGGGATCGGCTCGGGCGCGCTCAAGGTTCTGGCAATGGACGCGGTGATGCGGATCCCCTTCAAGGTCTCGACGACGACGAGCAACTTCATGATCGGGGTGACCGCCGCGGCCAGTGCGGGCGTGTATCTCCGTCGCGGGTACATCGATCCCGGGCTGGCTATGCCCGTCGTGCTGGGCGTGTTGCCGGGCGCGATCCTGGGCACGCGCCTGCTGGCACGCACCCGGGCCCGCGCGTTGCGGTGGGTCTTCGCGGCGGTGACCGCCGCGCTGGCAGTGGAGATGATCTATCATGGCACCACAGGCAGAATCTGAACGGTCGCCGTCGGCGCGATCGCCCAGCGCGGAAGAACAGCGGTTTGAGTCGTTGGTGGGGAATCTGTTGCGCATGGGCGTGCTGCTGTCCGGCATGCTGGTGTTCGTGGGCGGCCTGATCTACCTGGTGCGACACGGTGACGCGGTGCCGCACTACCAGGCCTTCCGCGGCGAACCGGCCGACCTCTGCTCCGTTGCCGGAATTGTCCGCCGATCGTTGGATTTAAGCGGTCGGGGCGTGATCCAGTTGGGCCTGCTGTTGCTCATCGCGACGCCGGTAGCCCGCGTGCTGGCCGCCTGGGTCGTTTTCAGCAGTCAACGCGACTGGACTTATGTGCTGATCGCCTCGATCGTCCTGGTCGCCTTGACCTACAGCCTGATCGGGCGCTGAGACTGCCAGGGGCCGAGTCTCCCCGGCGGACGCACCGAACGCCTCAGGCGGTACTGCATACCGCGACCAGCGCCGCATGTCGAGTCAACGCACGCCGCCGCCAGCCGAGAGATCGGCGGGTGCGGATCGCGGAGCCTGCGCTGCCGTCGATAAAATAAAATACTTCGTTTTTCTCGGTCCCAATGCGAAACCCCGGCGCGTGCGGCGGGTTTGCGTCTTATGGACCGCGACGCCATGTTGCGCGCAAATCGAGATTCGCTGCCGGAACCAACTCGATAGGGTTTGATCGCTGTCCGTCGACACGTCCCTCTGTGTGGGTAGAACTTGGGGGCTGCCGACCGAGTGGCTACCTCAAAATGGTTATTATTTCACCGCGTGCGCGCGTCAAACTCGGATTAGCGAAGCTGGCAGGGCAACGTCTGTCGGGCGATGTGGCGCGGTCGCGGCCGTTCGTGCTGCTGAGCAGGCAGCGGAGCGGCTCGACCTGGCTGATGGATCTGCTCGACAGCCACCCCGAGGTGCGGGTCTACGACGAGCTGTTCAATTCGGAAGGGTACGGTCCCCCTCGCGTTGGGCGCAACCGCGACATTCTGTGTTGGAAGTCGTATGCCGCGCTGCATCGGCCGAAAGGCCGGCTGGCCAAACTGCGTCTGTATTTCGCGTATCTCGACAGCCAGGTGTACTGCCGGCGTCCGGGGGTTGCTGTCACGGGCTTCAAGTTGATGTACAACCAGGCGGCGACGGAGATGGCCGTGCTGGCCTACTTGAATGTGCACCACGCATCCATTGTGCACTTGATCCGCCGCAACTATCTCGACGCGATACTCTCGCAGGAGACTTCGCGCGCCCGGGGTGTGTTTCATGTCGAAGTCGGCGCGGAACTCGAGGCGATGCGCGTCGAACTGGACACGTGCAGCCTGCTCGACCGGCTGGCGGATCGGGAGGCGGAGGTGGCGGCGGCAACCCGGTTCTTCTCGGCGGCCGGGTTGCCCTATCATGAGGTCTATTACGAAGACCTGCTGGGCGGCCCCGAGGCGCTCAAGCCGGTGCTCCGGTTCCTGCGGGTTCGCGAGGACCGGGCGTTGAGTTCCTGCTACGCGAAGGTCAACTCGACGGACCATCGGCAGTTGATCGCCAATTACGACGCGGTCCGGGCGACGTTGGCCGGGACGCGTTTTGCGGACCTGCTGCGTTGATTCAGTCGGCCTGCCGTCGCGGTTCGTAGACGCAGTCGGGTTCTGAGCCGAGCGGATCGCCCAGCACCGCCAGTGCGCGTGCGCGGCTGCCGCCGCAGACGTAGCGGAATTCGCAGATGCCGCACTTGCCGTGGAACTGGTCGGGATCGCGCAGCGCGCGGAACATCGGATGGTTCTGGTACGTGTCCACCACATTGGCGTCGGGGAACCGGCCGCAGAACAGGGGCATGAAGCCCGCCGGGAAGATCTCGCCGCGGTGGCCCACGAACATGACGCCTTTGCCGTCGCCGACTCCCAGGGGCGCGCGGTGTCCGCGGCGCTCGGGGTCGTCGGCCGAGCCCTGCGGGCCGGAGAGCGGATCGCCGCCCTGCTGCAGCACGAACCGCCGGTAGTGCGGCGCTTCGGTGGTCTTGACGCTGTACGGCTGGGTCCGCGCGTGCCGCCACAGCGTCTCGAAGGTCGCCTCGATTTCCTCGGCCGTGAGCCGCTGCTCCTCGACCCCGCGCCCGACCGGGATCAGGAAGAATGTGGCCCACATCGCGATCCCGCGGCCGGCCAACAGGTCGGCCATCTGGTCGAGCTGCTGGAAATTACGTCGCGTGATGGTCGTGTTGACCTGCACGGGCAGGTCCAGTTGGCGTGCATCTTCGAGCATCACCAGGGTCCGCTCGAAGCTGCCCTCCCAGCCGCGAAACGCGTCGTGGGTCTGGGCATCGGCGCCGTCCAGGCTGATCCCCAGCCGCTGGACCCCCGCCTCACGCGCCTGTTCGAACGCCCGGCGCGTGGCCAGCGGAGTGGCGGACGGGGTCAGTGCGACCTGCAGCCCCTGGCCGGCCGCGTGGCGGATCAGGTCGAACAGGTCGACGCGCTTGAGCGGGTCGCCGCCGGTCATGACCAGCACGGGCGGCTTGGGAAACGTCGTCAACTGGTCGATCAGCGCCTTGGCTTGCTCGTGGGTCAGCTCGCGCGGGTCCGCCGCCGCCTGCGCCGAGGCGCGGCAGTGCTTGCAGACCAGGTCGCACGCCTGCGTCACCTCGTAGTAGAACATCAGTGGGCTGTGGGAGAAGTCGTGTTTGGTATAGTGCATGGCTTGTCGCCCTGGGCCAAATAATCCGCGACGCGTTGCGCCGCACGTTCGCCGCCGTGGATGCAGAAGGGGATCCCGACCCCGTGGTACGCGTTGCCGGCCAGGAACAACCCGCCGACTGCCTGCGCCCGCGCGTGGATCGTCGCCACATGCTGCCGGTGCCCGACGTAGTACTGCGGCATGGAGGCGGGCAGCCGGGCGACGCGGTGGAACAACGCCGGGCCGCGAATCCCCAGCAGCTCCGCCAACTCGCGCTGCGAGATCTCCACCAGCTGATCGTCCGGCAAGTCGACCAGCTCTTCCTGCAGCGCGCCGCCAACGAAGACGCGGACCAGCACATGCCCGTCCGGCGCGCGCCCCGGATACTTGACGCTGGAGAAGCTGCCCGAGAGGATCTGTCGCCCCTCGATGGCCGGCACGACGAACCCGAACCCGTCCAGCGGATGGGCCACCTGGTCGCGCCGGTATGCCAGCGACACGATGCAGCATCCCGAGTGATGGATCTGCGCCAGATGCGCTGACAAGACGTTGTCAACCTGCTGGACCAGCGCCGCGGCCGACCGGGCCGGCGTCGCGACCACCACCGCGTCGAACGGCGGCCACGGCGAGCCGCCGCCTTCGACCTCCAACTGCCACGACCCGTCCGGCTGCCGCGCCAGGCGGCGGACCGCGGCGCCCAACTGGACCGTGTCCGGCGGCAGCCGGTCGGCCAAGGCCTGCACCAGGCTGGTGATCCCGTCCCGCGGCGCCATGAACATGCTGTAACGGCCGCCGCTCGAGTTGCGATCCGCCTGTGACCGACGACGGGCCACCTGGCTCATCACCGCGCGGATCAGGCTGCCGTGGCCCTGCTCCATGTCGCGGAAACGGGGCATGGTCGCCAACAGGCTCAGCTTGCGCGGGTCGCCCGTGTAGATGCCGCCGATCAGCGGCTGCACGAGCCGGTCGTAAGTCTCCCGGCCGAGCCGCCGGATCACGAAATCCGCCAGGCTCTCGTCCGATTCGTCGCGCCGCCGTGATACCAGGAACTCCGCCGCCATCCGCAACTTGCCCCACGGGCTCAGAATCGGCGTGGTCACCACCGGCCACACGCGGCTGGGCGCCATGATGATGAAACCCTGCGGGATCCTGTGCAGTTTGCCCTTCCGCACGACAAACGCGCCGCGATGCTGCTCGTCCGTCTCCAACAGCTGGTCCGCAAAGCCGATCCGCCGACACAGGTCCACCGCCCACGGGACGTTCGTGATGAAATTGTCCGCGCCCCATTCCAACAGGAACCCGTCCTGACGATGGGTTGCCAGTAGCCCGCCCAGACGCCGCTCTCGTTCCAACAGCGTCACTGACAGCCCGGGTTGGATCTCCGAAAGGCGGTGCGCCGCGGCCAGGCCGGAGATGCCTCCGCCGATGATCGCCACTCGCGGGGCGGGATTACGTGGACTGTTCATGGGGCCTGCCAGCTCACCTGGAATGAATGGTGCCGGCAACGGCACCCGACGAGATCAACATCGCACCTCTGCAAGTCTAGCAGACGACCGCCAACCTGCCACGGGCGCGGCCGGCGCCGCATGCGGGATCATGCACCGAAGGCACGCGCGCCGGAAGGCGCAGCTGCGGCGCGGCCGGACCGGCCGCCCCGCTTATTCCTCCCGACAGATCCCCTGCCACGTCTGATACGCCTGCTCGATCGCGGCCTGGTCGACGTGTCCGTCCCAGGCCGCCAGGCCGTAAGTCACTTGCAACGGCGCATTGCGCGAGATGGTCATCTCCCGCTTGCTCAGGCCCGCCTCGGTGTCCAGGTCCAGCGTGGCGCTGAGATACGCGAACGGGTCATTCATCGTGAACCATGTGGCCGGATGACGCGGGTTGCCCGGGGCGTCGAACACCGCGATGGTGACCGGTTTCCCGTCGGCGTTGCCGTGGATCGCGCACCAGGCGGCGCGCGTCAGGCGCTCGGACCCGCGGACGGCCGTGCCCGTCTCATGGCCCGGCGTGATGAACGAAGCGCCTTGGTCCATCGACTCGACGAATCGCATGCCGAGCCCGAAATAATGGCGGCCCCACAGCCGCGCTTCCGACTGATCTGTCCCGGGCGTGAGCGTTGTGGACCAGGTCAGCAGCGAGGCGGATGCCAGCCGGTCGGGATAGGCGGTGATCTTCCGCGATTCGACCGCCAACACCCGACCGCGCGGATTGACCCAGTCGATCGTCTGCATGATGACCGCCCGGCTGGGACCATTGGAGCTGGACGACGCGGCGCTCATGATGCCCGTCGGCTGCTGCTTGCCGTAACTCTCCGGCGGCACTTCCGACCAGAAGTCGCAGTCGTCGATCCCCAGTGCGAACATCAAGGCCCGGTGATGGACATGGTCGGCGGGCGAGTCGCGCAGGACTTGAACGCCTTGCGGCGTCGACCACTTCGAGATGTAGACCTTCATGGGGTTGGCCCGGTGTTGATATTCGAGCACGAGTTGCCCGTCGCAACGGACCGTGGTCACGCCGTCACTGCTGGAAATGGCCAGCTCGCCCGCCAGCGCGGTGGACAGGCAGGCGCCCGCCAGACACGAGAGTATCGCGGCCGACGGCCATATCCGTCGAATTCGCCTGCGCATGGGTAGTGGACTCATGAACGATCGCCTTTCATATGCGTGTGGATCACTGCATCTCAGCATATTGTAACGCCCGGGAAGCGAGCTGACACCTGACATCAGGGCGTCCTGTGCAGGGCCGGGAAGCCGGCCTCCAGTCCGGACAGCAGGATGTGCACGGCGATCACGCAGAGCACCATGCCCATCAGCCGCTCGGTGGCCACCACGCCCCGGCGGCCCAGCAGCCGGGCCAGCTGGTGCCCCAGCAAGAGCGTCAGCAGCGACGCGGACCAGGCGAGGATTACGGCGACCGTGGCGTTGGCCATGGAGATGGAATCCGGGCGCGCGGACGTGAAGAGCATCACGACCGCAATGGCGCTCGGGCCCGCGATCAGCGGGATCGCCAACGGCACCACGAACGGCTCGCCCGTGAATTCGGATTCGCCCATGACCCCGCCGCGCGTGGGGAAGATCATCCTGAGCGATATCAGGAAGATCACGACGCCGCCGGCAATCTCCAGTTCCGGGCCGTGGATGTCCAGGAAATTCAACAGGGGACGGCCGCAATAGAGGAAGAACAGCAGCACGCCCAGCGCGATCAGGTTCTCACGCACAATCACCCAGTTCCGCCGTTGGAGCGAGGTGTCCTTGAGCAGTGTCATCAGCAGCGGCGTGTTGCCGATCGGGTCCAGGATCAGGTAGAGCATCAATGCGCCCGTCCAAATGGTCATGGTCTCGTCTCCCCGCCTCGATCGGAGGCTGTCATTGCCGGCGCTGCGGATCGGCGCGCCTCAGAACTGCAGCCAGGTTGGGAACTGGTCCTCCGCAGGCCACGCCTCGACCGCGTCGGCCGCCTGGTGCACCAGCGCGTCGATTTCGTCGGCCGGCGCGCGGCCGCCCGCGGTGGCCGACGAATTGAACACCACGGCCCAACACAGCCCGTCGTGCCGAATGACCAGGAGCGACGAGCTGCCCGGGAGCAAACCGGCGTGCCACACATTGCAACATCCGCCGCCGCCGCCGACCGGACGCACCATCCAACCCAGGCCATAGTAGGTCTGACGCAACGCACCGTCCGCCTCCCGGCCCGCCGCGCCCGGCGGGCGCGCGATCATGGCCCGCTGCGAGCACTCGGAGAGAGTTCCAGCCGGGCCGGAGACCTCCAGCCGAGCCGCGAAACGGACCAGATCGATGGCCGAGGCGATCCAGCCGCCGTGGGCATCCATCGCCTCCAGGTACCAGGTGCCGTACGGGGCAGGCACCGGATCGTCCAGCGGGGTTCCGAACACGGACGGGCCGGTCTGGCTGTGCGGCTCGTAGTAACGCACTTCGCCCGCCGCGCGCCCGACCGGCAGCGTGCGCCCGATCTGCATGCGGTGGATCCCCAGCGGCGCGAGCAGCTCGGTCCGGACGTAGGATTCATAGTCGGTCCCGGTGACCTGCTCGATCACCCGGCCCAGCACGCAATAGCCGTAGTTCGAGTACGCATAACGTGCCCCCGGTTCGAAGTCCAGCGGTCTGCCCAGCATGTAGCGCACGATGTCCCGCGAGGCGGCCGGCGGTTGGATGCCCAGCTGTGTGGCAATCTCCCGCGTGCGGAACATCGGGTCCTCGGACGCCTCGCGGTCCCAACCGCCGCGATGCTGAAGCACCTGCCGCACGGTGATCTCGCCCAGATGCGGATCCGCGTACCCGGGGCCGGCCCATCCCGGCGCGGCGGATAGGATCGACCACACGCGGTCATCCAACCGGAGCTTGCCGCGATCCACCAATTGCAGCACGGCCGCCGCCGTGATCGGCTTCGAGACGCTGGCGATCCGGAACAACGAGTCCGGTTGGACCGGCTCGCCACGCTCGACGTCGGCATAGCCGAACCCGCGGGCATAGACCAGGCGACCGTGGCGGGTGACCGCCAGCGAACCGCCGGGGACCTTGTGCTCGCACAGAAAGGATCGCATCAGGCGATCGAAGCTCGCCAGCTCCTCACAGACCGCGCCGGTCTCGGGCAGCGCCGCGTCGACCGGCGGCTGGGCCGACACCGGCGCTGGAGCGCTCCACAGGCTCGAGGCGCAGCACAGAACATATGCGAGAGCCCATCGACGGAGCGTGCGCCGGGCGCTACTGCTGCTGATCACTAACACGGTCATGCCACCCATGTTCCACACGTCCCATGTCGCAACCGATGACTAACCCGGGATGATCAGGAGCCATGGTGCAAAACAGAAGACCGGAATCAAGATCGCCAGGCAACCCATCAGCGTCCGGGCCCGTCCGAGCGGGATCTGGTCGTTCCGCGTCGGCGGATGGGCGGGGCCGATCAGGAGCACCAAGGCGATCATCAACGTCCAGTTCCACTGCCGAGAGATGATGACGAACCCGATGGCCAACAGCACGAACCCGCGCGCGATCCAGTGAGCACGCTTGCCAAACAGCGTGTAAATCACATGGCCCCCATCGAGCTGGCTGACCGGCAACATGTTCAGTCCGGTGATCAGGAAGCCGACCCAGCCGGCCATGAAGAACGGGTTCAACTGGCTGAACCAGATCAGCTTGCCCGGCGCGTACCCCGGCGGCTGCAGGACCTGGAGCGCGATCCGGACCAGCAGCGGCAGGTCCACGGCGAACGGCCCATAGGCCATCCGGCTCAGATCCAGTCGCAGGATCCCGATCCACATGATGGGGATGGCGACCAGCAATCCGGCCAACGGGCCGGCCAGGCCGATGTCGAACATCTCCCGACGGTCGGCCCGCAGGCCGTCCATCTTGATGACTGCGCCCATCGTGCCGACCGGCGAGATGGGGAACGGGATGAAGAAGGGGAGGCTGGCCGGGATCCCGTACCGAACCGTGGCCAGAAAGTGGCCCATTTCGTGGGTCAGCAGGATCGCCAACAGGCACGCCATGTAGATCAGGCCGTCGGCCCAGTGCGTGAGCACCATCTGGCGCACCGGCGTGTCCATCGGCAACGGGAGCCAGTGGTTGGCGCCCGCCCAGAAGGTCGAGAGGCAGGTCGCCACGAACAGAAAGACCGGCAGCCGTACCCGCCGGCGATGCACAGTCCGCCCGGACTCGGCACTCAACTCCAGTGAATCAGTCGTCTCCGGTGAATCAAGTTGTTCGGCAACGCTCATGACAACAAGAATAGCAGACGATCGGCCGGTCGCCCATAGTCGCTGACGCGCGACAGAATGGGCGGGCCGTGGGGGGCGCGGGCCGTCATCTGCACAATCCCCGGACGCGTGTGTCAATGCCGGCGGGCAGGAGCAGCTCAGGGCGCTCCCGGGAGCAGCCCTGCGAGGTGCTCGCCGCATGACGCCCGGCTGAAGGAGACGGTCGGCAGCACCGGTGATGCGGCCCACGCTTGGCTGGAGCGGCCCGTTGCGATCTGGTACCTTGAATCACGCGCGCCGGGCCCATGCGAGCGCTATGGGGACGGTCCGGCGTTTCGCCCGGATCGAGGCGGCGCGCTGGGCCCGTGTGCGACGGGGACCATTCGCGAGAAGACACGCAACCAGGAGCCTCTACGATGCGAGTGACGACGGTCACGTGGGCGATAATGATGATGGTGGTGGTAGTGGCGTCGTGTCGAACGGCCGCGTGGGGCGCCGCGCCGGGCGCGCCGGAGCAGGTGCGGTGCGAGGGGCTGATCAACCCGTTGGGCATCGATCGGGCACAGCCGCGATTTTCCTGGGCGATTCCGCCTGGGCCTCGCGGTTTGGCACAGACGGCGTACCAACTGCTGGTAGCCGAGTCGCTCGACGCGCTGGCGGCCGAACGGGACGCGCTTTGGGATTCCGGCAAGGTCGAATCCCGGCAGTCGCAATGGGTCTGCTATGGCGGTGCGCCGTTGACCAAAGGTGCGCGCTGCTGGTGGAAGGTGCGCGTGTGGGATCAGGCCGGCTCGATCTCGCCGTGGAGCGATCCGGCGTGGTTCAGCGTGGGGCCCCTCTCCGCCGCGGACTGGCAGGGTGATTGGATCGGCGCGGACTGGATGGCGAACCATGAGGGGCCGCTCCCCTGGCTGCGCAAAACGATCACATTGCCGCAGGCCCCCGCCACGGCCACGATGTATGTCTGCGCTTTGGGGTATTACGAGCTGTACATCAACGGCCGGAAGGTGGGCGACGAGGTGCTCAGCCCTGCGGTTTCCGACTACGGTCGGCGCGGGCTCTACCTGACCCACGACGTCACCCGCTTTCTGAACGCCGGCGAGAACAGCATCGGCCTGTGGTTGGGGCGAGGCTGGTCGCTCGGCGTCCTCAAGAACACGGGCAGCGCGGGCCCGATGGTCAAGGCCGAGCTGACCGTCACCTTCGACGCAAGGCCTGCTCAGACCATCGTCACGGACGCGACCTGGAAAGCCCATCCCAGCCACATCACGCCGCTGGGCAAAGGCACCAGCGGCAGCTACGGCGGTGAGCTGGTCGAGGCGGAGAAGGAGATCGCCAACTGGAGCGCCGCCGATTATGACGACTCGCATTGGCGGGCTGCCGCCGTGCACCATCCGCCCACGCCGATCATCGCCGCCCAGATGATGGAGCCGAACCGCGTGCTGGATGAAGTGCCGCTCTCAGCCGTCAGGCCGCTGGATGGCGGTTTCCTGCTGGACATGGGCCGCAACTACACCGGCTGGTTCGAATTGGCCTTGCCGGACGACGTCGCGCGGGGCACGAAGATCACGATGGAGTTCGCCGACAAGCAGTTGGCCGACGGCACCTACCAGACCTACGGCCAGCGGAGCGAGTATGTGGCGCGGGGCGGCGGCGGCGAACGGTTCTGCAATCGCTTCAATTACGCGGCGTTCCGTTACGCGTTGGTGACCGGCCTGCCGCGGGCCCCGAGAGCGGACGAGGTCAAGGGCCATCTGATCACGACCGCCTACGCGCCGGGCGCAACCTTCGCGTGCGACAACCGGCTGCTCAACCAGATCCACGACATGATGGACTGGACCTACAAGTGTCTTAGCCTGGGCGGCTATACGGTCGACTGCCCGCACCGGGAACGGCTGGGCTACGGCGGCGACTCGGGCACGTCGATGGAAATGGGCATGCTCGACTTCCGCACCGGCCCGTTCTACGCCAAGTGGGCCGCCGACTGGCGCGACGCGCAGAACGAGGAAGGGGACGTGCCCTACACGGCGCCCTACGCGCAGGATGCCGGCGGCGGTCCGGTCTGGAGCGGCTTCTGCATCACGATGCCCTGGCAGGTTTACCTCACCTACGGTGATCGGCGGCCGCTGGAGCTGGGATGGCCGGTCATGAAGAAGTGGCTGGCGTTCCTCGAGACGAAGATGCGCGACGGCCTGCTGCAACCGTACGTGGGAATCGGCTGTGCCGGCTCGCCCGAGTGGAACTTCCTGGGCGACTGGGTGCCGCCCGGCAGGAAGCAGGGCCGGGACCGCGTCGACGACCACTCCACGCTCTTCTTCAACAACTGCTACCTGGTGTACTGCCTGCAACTGGCCAGCCGGATCGGCCATGTCCTGGGCGACGACCGCCAGGCGGACGTCTATGCGGAGCAGGCGCAGGAACTGGCCGCCCGGCTCCACGCCCGCTTCTTGAATGCCGATGGAGCCACCTATGCCAACGGCGAGCAGACCTACCTGGTCATGCCGTTGCTCCTGGGCATCACGCCGCCGAGCGTCGCGCCCCGGGTTCGGGCGGCGCTGGAGCACGACATTACGGTCACCCGCCACGGCCACCTCAACACGGGCATGCACGGGAATTACTTCCTGACCAAGTACCTCATCCAGCAGCGCCGCAATGACCTCCTGGCGCTGATGCACACGAAGGAGGATTTCCCCAGCTTCGGGCACATGATCGCTAACGGCGCGACGACGATCTGGGAGGAATGGGACGGCGAGAACTCGCAGATCCACAACACGATGATTTCCGTGGGGCTGTGGTTCATCGAGGGACTGGCGGGCATCCGTTACGACGAACATGCGCCGGGCTTCGAGCACTTCACCGCGGCGCCCGGCGTGGAAAGCGGGCTGCAATGGGTCGAGGCGTCCCTCACGACCGGCTACGGGACGATTTCCAGCAAGTGGCGCGTGGAAAGCGACACGCTGACGTGGGAACTGACGGTGCCGCCTGGCACCACCGCCACCGCCACCCTGCCGGCGCGAGCGCTCAATGCGGTCCGTGAGAACGGCGGGCCGGTGGAGACGCAGACCGGCATCGCAGACGCGGTCGTCGAAGACGGGCTCTTCCGCTGCCGCGTCGCGTCGGGCAGCTACCGGTTCACCAGCTCGCTGCCGTCGCGGCCATGACCCCGGCGGGCCGATGACGCCCCCCACGCCGTTCAGCCCGAGGTCTCCGACTCTCCCGGGTACAGCGGCGTGGAAAGGTACCGTTCACCGCAACTGGCCGCGATCGTCACGATCACTTTCCCGCGGTTTTCCGGACGCGCCGCCACGCGAGCCGCCGCCGCCACGTTGGCCCCGGTGCTGATGCCGCCCAGGATCGCCTCCTCCCGCGCCAGCCGCCGCGCCCACTGGAACGCCTCGTCATTGGTGACCGTCTCGACGCCCTGGAGCAGCGAGGTGTCAAGGTTCTTGGGAACGAAACCCGCCCCGAGGCCTTGGATCTTGTGCGGTCCGGGTTTGCCGCCCGAAATGACGGGCGAATCCGCCGGCTCGACCGCCCACGCCTCGAACTGCGCGTTGCGTGCGCGAATGTAACGCGCCACGCCCGTGATCGTGCCGCCGGTCCCCACGCCCGCCACAATCAGGTCCACGCGGCCGCCCGTGTCCTCCCAGATCTCACGGCCCGTCGTCTGCGCGTGGACGTCAGGGTTGGCCGGATTGTCGAACTGCTGAGGCATCCAACTGTTGGGCGTGCGCGCGACCAGCTCCTGAGCCTGAGCAATCGCCCCCTTCATCCCCTCCTTGGCCGGAGTCAACACCAGCTTGGCCCCCAGCGCACGAAGCATTCCCCGACGCTCGACACTCATCGACTCCGGCATCGTCAGCGTGAGATCGTAGCCTCGCGCCGCACAGACGAACGCCAGCGCGATGCCCGTGTTGCCGCTGGTCGGTTCAATGATCCGCGTCTCCGGGGTCAAAACCCCGTCCCGCTCAGCCGCCTCGATCATGGACCGCCCAATCCGGTCCTTCACGCTCGAATAGGGATTGAAGTACTCCAGCTTGAGCAGCACCGTCGCGTGCTCCGGTGGAACGACGCGCCGCAGCCGCACCAACGGCGTGTGAAATGTGGTCTGAACGATGTCCGAATAAACTTGCCCGCGTTGCATGGTCATCAACTCCCCTAGTTCCCGTCACAGCGTTATCCAATTCGCGTTTCCAACAACATCGTACGGAATCATACATAACTTGATCAAGTTACGCAATAAAAATATTACTATTTCAGTCGTGATTCCGGCGGCAGTGGGCCGGCCCCCCGCGAGTCGCGCTGGTTGCGTGGCGATCCGCACGTCCGATGCGGCCGTGGACTCAGCTCGGGTGCGTGTGGCAGGGGGGCGGTCATCCGAGTCTGTGGGGTCTTACGAGCCCAGCGTCCAGCCGTCCCGGTATTCGCGGTGGAGCAGGCGATTGGCTTCCGCGTCATCGGCGAATTGGAAGTTCGCGCTGTCCCAGCGGAGTTTTCGGCCGACGCGCAGGGCGATATTGCCCAGCAGGCAGGCCTCGGTCAGCAGGCCGGAATGGGCGACGAAATCGGACCCTGCGGGCGGTCCGCCGCGGCACGCTTGAACGAACTCCTGGTCGTGTCCGGGCGACCTGGGCAGGACTTGCGGCGGTCGGCCGTATTGTCGCATTCGGGTTTCGGGAATCAGGCGGTGTCCGAGCAGTGCTCCATGGTCGCCCAGGAACAGTTCTTCCGAGACTGTGCGATCCGGTTCGAGTTCTTTGGGGCGTGGCGGTTGAGCGCCGCCGCTGAGCCAGTGGAGCTTGACGGGCGGCAGGTCACCGCGGGCGGGGAACTCGAAGTGCACGTTGAACACGCGCGGGTAGATCTCGGGGTTGACGGACTCGCATTCCGCTTCGATGGTGGTGGGGCTGGCGAGCTTGAGCGCTTTGAAGATGGTGGACAGCTTGTGGCAACCGAGGTCTCCGAGTTGTCCCGTACCGAAATCCCACCAGTCGCGCCAGCTCCAGGGGTGGTAGCAGGGATGATAGGGCCGGGCCGGGGCGGGCCCCAGCCAGAGGTCCCAATCCAGCCCGTCGGGCACGTTCGGCGTCTCTGCGGGGCGTCCGGGTCCTGGCGGCGGATCCCAGAAACCGCGGCCCCACGGCACATAGACTTCGCGCACCGGACCGATCGCGTCATCCAGCAGATACTCCTGGATCATCCGGGCCACGTTTTCCGCCTGTCCCTGGTTTCCCAGCTGAGTAGCCACGCCGGCCTGCCGCGCCGCCTCGGTGACGACCCGCGCTTCATAGACGGTGTAGGCGAGCGGTTTCTCACAGTAGACGTGTTTGCCCCGTCGGATGGCCGCCAGGGTAATGACCGCATGCGCGTGGTCCGGCGTCGCCACCATCACGGCGTCCAGGTCCTCCTTGTCGAGCAGTTCGCGGTAGTCGACATAGGTGCGGCAGGCGCGGTACGTCCCCCGGTTCTGCTGCTCGGCATACCGCCGTTCGACTTCTCGCCGCGCCGGCTCTCGGCCGGCCCGGTGTGCCTCCTGGCCCTGGCCCCAATTCCAGGACATGTAGCCCGCGCCTTCACGCTCCACGTCGCAGACCGCGATGATCTGGATTTCGGGGTAATCCGTGAAGCGAATGACGTTCTGAATGCCCTGTCCTCCCACGCCGATCCCGGCCAGCGTGGTCTTTTCGCTGGGCGCCACATGGCGTAGGCCGCCCAGCGCGCGGCGCGGGACGATCGAGAACGTTGCCGCCGCGGACAATCGGCCCACGAACTGCCGCCGGGACATCCGGCGACGTGCCGCGCGGCACTCGGCACCGGTTCGGTTGCTGGTCTTTTTCACGATGATGGCCTCCCATCAGCTGCGTCTGACCGGCGGCAGATGGCATCGGCCCGCCGGCACTAACATGCCCAGACGCCGCCCCTTGATTGTAGCCGATGGCATCGCGGGAACACAAAGCGTTTATCGCGCCGTGACTCGCCTTCCGTCGCGTCTATCCCGCCCCGGCCGACTCCCGCGTGAGCCGGCGCAGCGACTGCTGCCAGTTCTTCAGCAGGGGCAGCAGGCGGTTGGGCTTCGGGCGGAAGACGAGGCCCAGCGGGCCGGCCAGGAAGGCCGGCGTCATGATCAATTCGGCCACGCCTCCGGCGAGCAGGATCGTCAGCATCAGCAGGCCGAACTCGCGCGTCGGCGTGAAGGTGCTGACCGCGAACACGGACAGACCCAAGCCGTTGATTAGGGCCGCCTGCAGCGTGGGCGTGCCGCAGCGCCGATAGGCGACCAGGATCGATATCTTCCGCGTGCTGCCCCGCAGCAGGTCTTCCCGGAACCAGGTCAGGTAGTGGATCGTGTCGTCCACCGCGACGCCCAGCGCGATGCTGGCGGCCATCATCGATCCGATCGTCACCGGGTAGTCCAGCCAGCCCATGCCGCCGAACACGACCAGGATGGGCAGGACGTTGGGCAGCATGGCCACGATGCCGGCGGCCAGCCCGCGGCAGACGAACATCAACAGGGGCGTGATCGTCAGGAAGGACCAGACCGTGCTCTCGACCAGGCTGGTCAGCAACGCGCGCTGGGCCTTGTACACGATCGGCACGACGCCCGTGAACATGGCGGAAACCATCGAGGTGCGCGTGCTGGCCCACGGCTTGCTGTACTGGTGGGCCAGCGGCTCGACCAGCGCCCGCACCTCGTCCGCGAACGCGCCGTAATCCACTTTCTGGAACGCCGCCACGCGGACGCTGATTCGCCACAACTCCGTGTTGTCGACCGGATCGACGCGCAGATAGCCGGTGGCGACCAGGTCGTCGTAGCTCTGCTGGAGCAGCTTGTTGGTTACCGTCGTGCGCACGACGCTCGACACGCCCGTCTTCTGCTTGGGCAACGGCGGCACGAACGTGACCGCGGACAACGACGGGCCGATAATGTTCTCGCCGCGCTCGCCGAAGCGCTGTTCGAGCACCGACTGCACCTGCGAGACGATCGCCATCCGCTCCACCAGCGAATAGCGCGGATCGTCCGGACGCTGGCGGTCGTCCCGCACGCGCGCACCCTCGCGGAACTTGATCACGATCTCCATCGGCACGAGCCGGCCGACGTTCTCCTCCAGCCAACGGTAGTCCTGCAGGATCCGCGCATCGCTGTCGAACAGCTCCAGCAAGTCGATCGAGGTCCGGATGCGGAACGCGCCCACCGCGAAGACCACCGAGAGCACGAGACAGGCCGACGTGACCCAGCCATTCCAGCGGATCACGAACCGGCCGAACCGCTGCCAGAACCGGTCCAGCGCGCCGTGCAAATCCACCGCGCCGCTCGACGTCTCCTCGGCCATCTCCGGCGATGGCGGGGGCTGCTCGCCTTCCGGGGGGACCCACCGCTTGATCGGCCAGACTTCCAGCGCGGCCGGCAAGTACACGAACAGCACGGTCAGGGCCAGCATGATGCCCAGCGCGGAGTACCCGCCGAACTTCCGGATCGGGACCAGGTCGCTGGCCAGCAGTGCCAACAGGCCGAAGGCCGTCGTCACGGAACAGAGACAGGTCGGCCACCATCCCATGCGCAGCGCGCGCCCGGCCGCCCCTTCCACGCCCCGGTTGTTGACCTGCTCACGGTAATAGTTGATCAGGTGCACGGCGCCCGAGATGGCCAACACGTAGATCATCGACGGCATCGACATCAGCACGGCGTCGGCCGTCTGGCCGGTCCAGTGGACTGCCGCCAGCCCAAGTCCGGCGCTCAGCAGGCCGCACGCGAAGACGATTAAGGTCAGCTTGACGCTGCGCAGCGACCACCAGGACAGGAACAAGCCGAACGCACCCGACAACAAGGCCAGGCGCACCAGCGTCCGCTCGCCTTCCTCGTCGATCGACACATTGTCCACCGGAGGACCGCCCAAATGGACGCTGTCCTTCTCAATGCCGCACGCGGCCAGGACCTCGAACAACACCCCCAGCTTGTTGCGCGACTTGATCAGCTTCGTGTCGCCCCGCCCAATCAACTCGCGAAAATGCGTGGACGCATCGTCCGTCAGCGAGACCAACACGCAGGTCTGACGACCGTCCGGGCCGATCACCAAACCCTGCAGTCGCTTGATGGCCTCCGCATACGGGAGGCTCAACGGCGGATTCGTGAGCTGGTCGACCATCTGGCGGCCCGTTGTGACCCCCTTGAAATAGTGCAGCATGCTGTCGGCCGGGTGCCCCCCCTCAGGCGCCAACGCCTGCGCCAACCGCTCGATCCGCGGGTCGTCCCGCTCGGCATGCGGGTCCGCCGGATTGCCGCCCAACTTGCAGCCATCCCAGCTGATCAGGACAAACTGGTCCCCCAGAAAATGCTCGCGAAAATAAGCCAGGTCGCCTGTCTCGACATAGCTCTTGGGCAGCCAGTCCTGCACGCGGTTCGAATTGCTGCGAACCGTGCGGAAGGCCGAGTACATGATCAAAGGCGTCAACAGCCCAATCACAACCAGGATCGGAATCGCAAAACGACCGAAGAATGAGCGCTGTTTCAAGGAACGGTCCTTCCCTGCGGGTCCGCGATGCGAAACGGTTACTCTACGGCAAATCCCACGGCGCGCAAAGGCTGAAATTGCGGCGGAAACCCGCTAGTTGGCGGTATAGGCAGAGTGCGAAGACTGTCGGGCCGCGGGGCCGCCTGCGCTCGGCCCGCCGGGCCGCGAGCAGGCGGTGCGCGCTGCGCGCCCGGCCCTCGCCAGCCGGCCCCGACCTGCTACCACGCGCCCCATGGTCCAGCGGTCTTCGAACCCCCTCATTTCCGTCGGGGTCCGTAGTGTCCCGACCTGCGCAGATTGACGATAATGGGGCGGACTCTGATCGATGCGACGACCGGCTCCCTGACGGACTCGTTGCTTCCATCACGCCTCGTAGCACAGGAATCGCCTCGATGAACAATCCAATCTGGATCATGACCTCGGCTTTCCCACGGTACACATTGGACCAGATCATCGGACATACCAAGAAGGTCGGTGCCCAGGGCATGGAACTCTGTGTGTTCCGGCGTGACGGCACGCGGGCCGACCACGTGGCCACGCACCTGGATTACGACCGGTTCGGACCGGAGCAGGCCCGGCAACTGGTCGAGACCTGCAACCGCGAGGGGCTCCGCTTCTCCGTGGGCGCCTACGAGAACCTGATCGGGGGCGACCCGGATCAACGCGTCAAGAACCAGGATCACTTGCTGAAGCTGATCCGGATCGCCCACTTGTGCGGCGGCGACCGCAACGATGTGAAGGTCGGGACCTTCGTGGGTTACAACCACGATTTGGGAGTCCAGGACCGCGGCTTCGAGAAGAACCTCGAGGAATACGTGCGCGTCTTCGAACCCATCATTCGCTATGCGGCCGATCTGGGGGTCACGGTCATCTATGAGAACTGTCCAATGGAAGGCTGGTGTCCGGCGACGACCCCGACGACCTACAACAATCTGCCGGGCTGCCTGGCCGCGCGGAAGTTGATGTACGCCTTGATCCCCAGCGCAGCGCATGGCGAAACGTACGATCCGTCTCACGACGTCTGGCAGAACATCGATCCGATCGACGTTATCGGCGCGTCCGACATGGCGCGCATCCATCGCATCCACATCAAGGGGACCCGCAATCTGCAGACCGCGGGCCGCGTGCATTGGGGGGCTCTGTACCCGATGCAGGCGGTCAAGGCCGAATGGGCTGAGAAGGCGGGCGTGCCTGTTCCTGCTCACGAGTGGGATCGGCACCACTACCAGCCCATGTTGCCGGGATTCGGCGGCAGCGACAGCCTGGACTGGCGGGGCTTCCTGGAGGTGCTGATGGAGCGCGGGTTCGCCGGCCCGTTCGTCATCGAAAACGAAGCGGACAACTCGGCCCACACCGGCAACCTGGGCGCCACGCTGCAGGGGTTCCAGGCGGCCGTGCTCTGCCTGGCGCCGATCGTCTGGCCGCTCGTTCCCGACGTGGGGTATCAGCTGGACCGATCCACCTGGCCGCCGCTCGCCACGCCGGATGCCAAGGATGTCCCCGTCAAGACGATGCGGGACCTCACCTGATCGAGAAACCTCGAAAGGGCTCACGTGAATCCACGCATCACGCCGCGCGAACGCGTCTGGCAGGCCATCCGGCACGAGCAGCCGGACATCGTTCCCTACCAGATCAACATGACCATCCCCGCGCGCGCCAAGCTCGAAGCGCACTTCCGGACGTCGCACCTGGACGACCTGCTGGGCAACCACGTGGCGCGGTACAAATCGAGGCTGGAGTACGTGCCGTGCGCCGAGCCCGGCATGTTCCTCGACGAATGGGGCGTCGTCTGGAACCGGACTGTGGACCAGGACCTCGGGGTGCCGGCCAACCAGGTGCTTCCGGAGCAGGATCTCGGCCCGCTGGTCATGCCCGACCCCTTGGACCCGCGCCGCTACGCCGGCCTGCCGGCCTTTTTCGCCGCCCATCGCGACCGGTTCAAGCTCTTCTCGGTCAGCTTCTCCCTGTTCGAGCGGGCCTGGACCCTGCGCGGCATGGAATCGCTGATGACCGACATGGCCGAGGCGCCGGACTTCGTCGAGATGCTCCTCGATCGAATCCTCGCCTGGAATATGACCGTACTTGGCCAGATGCTCGAGCACCCGTTCGACGGCGTCCTGTTCGGCGACGACTGGGCCCAGCAGCGCGGGCTGATGTTCGGCCCCCAACGCTGGCGCCAGCTGATCAAGCCGCGGGTCGCCGCGATGTACCGGCTGGTGGCGGACGCCGGCAGGGCGGTCGTCATCCATTGCTGCGGCAAGGTGCAGGAGCTCTTCCCCGACCTGATCGAGATCGGCGTGCAGGTGTTCAACCCGTTCCAGCCGGAAGTGATGGACCTCAACGAGATGAAATCGCGCTATGGCGACCGGCTGGCCTTCTACGGCGGTGTCAGCATCCAGCGCCTGCTGCCGTTCGGAACCCCGCAGCAGGTCCGCCAGGAAGTGCGCCGGTTGATGGACGAACTGGGGACGGGAGGCGGCCTGATCATCGCGCCGTCGCACGAGATGCCCGGGGATATCCCGTTGGATAACATGCTGGCACTGATCGAGACTGTGCAAGGGCAATGACGGCGCACCCTCGGCCACACGCCGCTCGGTCGCGCGTTAGAATGGACCGCATGAAACAATCCCTGACGAAGATCCTGTGCGCCGCGACCTGGTGCCTGGGCGTATCGGCCCTGCTGGCGGCGCGCCTGGCGGCGTCCGGCAGCACGGCCGACGACGCGGAGCTGATTGTCTTCTCCAGCAATCGGTCGGGTCCCTGGCGGATCTGGAGCATTCGGCCCGATGGATCCGCGCTGCGGGAACTCACCCAAGCCGGCCCCGACGAGCAGGATGTGGATCCCGTCTTCAGCCCGGACGGGAAGTCGATCCTCTTCAGCTCCACCCGCGGCGGAACGGTCGGCGTCTGGCGTATGACGCGCGACGGCGCGCGGCCGCAACGGATCTGCGACGGCGATCAGGCCGAATGGTCGCCCGACGGCAAGCAGATCGTGTTCCGCCGCGCGGAGCAGATCTTCGTGCGCGAGCTGGCCACGGGCCAGGAACGGCGCATCAGCCCCGCCGATTGGCCGCACTGCTCCGGCCCGGCCTGGAGCCCCGACGGTACGCGCATTGCCATGGCCTGCCGCTGGGATGCCGGCAACGCCATCTTCCTGCTGGATCCGGCGGGCGAGGCCCCCACCCGCGTGTACGACAAACAGGGCGCATGCGAGCCGCATTGGTCGCCCGACGGCACGCGGATCGTCTATGAAACCGAGACGCATATCGCGACCGTCGCCCCGGACGGGACGAAGAACCGACCGGTGACCTATTTCGGCGGCGTGCAGCGCTACGGGCGGTTCAGCCCGGATGGGAAATCGATCATCTACTGTCAAGGCGCTTCCGAGCGCGGCCCGTGGGAACTTTACACGATCCCGGCCCAAGGCGGCACGCCCCGGAAGCTGACCGAAGGGGGTTCCGACATGAGCCCCGACTGGCATGAGGCGGCCCCCGGCGGTTCTTCTGCGAGAAGCCCCACGCGGAGTGAATGACACATGTGGAGACTCAAGCAAGGCCCTCGCGAAAGAGGAGCCGCCCGGAAGAAGGCTGCCATCGCCATTGCGTTCCTGTGGATCGCCGCGGGGCCCGGTGGCGTGACCATGCCGACCATCCGAGCAGACCCGGCGCCCGACCGGCCCGATACCTGCCTCTTCGACACGGGCGCGGGATCGCCCGCGCCGTTGAGCGCCGCGGAGTTGACGTCGAGAACCGGCTGGAGTGCCGTGCCGGAAGACCACCTCGCGCATCGGTTCCGCGGCGACCTGGTGCTCTGCAATGACCGCCTGACCATGGTCCTGCGGCGCGCTGGGGGCGGCGTGGAAATCTACAGCCGGACGGCGACCGCTCTGCCGCTGCGCGCGGTGGTCGCGCCGTGGGCCGCGCCGGGTGACAAGCCGCCCGCGCTGGAGGCCGTACAGGTTCTCGAAAACAACCCCGGCACCGTCCTGCTGGCCGCGACATTCCGGTCGCCCGGCGGCGTGACCTGCCCGCTGCGATGTCAGCTTGCCGCAGGCCAATGCACTGTGGAGTTCCAGGCGGGCGAGGGCACGCACGGGCTGCTGGTGCAGTGTCCCGCGCGCTACGTGATCGTTCCCGATTTCTTCGGCAACGACATGGTCTTCGGTCCGGACCTGGCGACGCGGCCGCGGCTGCGACTGCCGGCCGAGAACTTCTGCATCGGCCTGTCGGGCCAGGGCTCCGCCGCCGTCATGTGCGTGTGGCAGTCGAGCACGCAGCAGGCGACGGCGGTGGCGTCGGGGCCGGCGGCTCCCGGCGTCCTGCAAAGCGCGGGCGCGGGAACGCGCCTCTGCGGTTGGGAGATCCAGGCCGCCCGGGACCAGAAGGTCTGGGTCGCCTGCCTGGAGTGCGAGGGGTTCTGGCACGAGCAGGCGCTGCCGGCCGATGCGGCCGGCGCGCCGACGGCGCTGGACTGGAAGCCGCCGTTTGCGGCCAAGTGGCGCGCCGACCTGCTCGAGGACCACGGGGCCGCGCAGTCCTGGTTCTTTCGTGACCCGGAGGATGATGCGGCGGCCGGGCAGGCCGCGACGGACGGCGGCTCGGCCGACCACCCGTGCTGCTTCGAGTCCGGTCGCGCGCTGGTCCGCCTGCCTGGCACTCTGCAGACGGCCGCCGACCGACCGTCGCTGCTGGTCTATGCCCTGGACCGCTGTCGGACGACGCCGCTGACAACCTATTGTCCGATCGACATCCTGCGAAACACGCTGGGCGTTGGCCCCTGCGAGTACATCCTCCAGACCGAAGGGTTGGCTTCGGATGCCAATCCCACGCCGGACCATGTGATGACGTGGGTCGAGCAGCAGTTCAGCCGCAAGAGGCAGGAGAAAGCGGCCGAGGAGATCCGCGAGCTGCTCGACCAGATGGTGGCGCACGTGGAACGTGTGCAGGCGCGCATTGAACGGTATGGCAGCCTCGCACGCGAGAGCTGCGACCTGTGTGGGCAGCCGGCGGGCGAGCAGTCGGTGAGCGCCGACGTCGCCGCGCTGCGGTCGATTGGCGAATCGATCGATCGTCACGCGGCGGGCTTCCTCCGCCGGAGACCGGCGCCGGCGGCGCGTGCCGGGCAGTTGGCCGCACAGGTCGCAGACCTGACCGGCCGGAAGGACGGCGCGGCGGCCTGTGCACAGCTGGGGATGGAACTCCGCGCGATCGGCGCGGACGCGGATCGCACGCTGGCCAACTGCCGCATGGCCGGGCGGTGGCTGTGGCAATCGGCCGCCATGCTCTCCGAGGATGCGCCGTCCCAGGCGTCGCTGGCCGCGGCGGTCCAGGCCTGCGCCCGGAAGATGCTGGAAATTGGGAAGAACCTGTTCGCCAACGCCGGCTTCGAAGAAGGTCGCGATCTGTGGCGAATGGATGTCGGCGGCGCGACGGTCGGCCGGTTCACGGTGGACGCTCAGGACGCGGGAGCCGGCCGATACAGTGCGTTGTTGAGCCTGGGCGCGGTGGACCAGTGGGGTATCCAGTTCGGGCAGTGCATGGATGCGGTGCAGGTAGGTCGGACCTGCACATTCGCGGTGCTGGCCAAGAGCGTCCACGGGCCGGTGGTGCTCCGTTTGGAGATCGAGCGTCGCGGCGCGCCGTACGACCGGGCCGCGGCGAGCGAGCAGTTCACGGTCACCGCGGACGCCTGGACCGAACTGCACGTCACGTTCCGGGTGCCGAAGCCCTTCCCGCAAGGATGGTTCGCATACGTCAGCTGTGATCAGCCGGATTCCCAGGTTCGGCTCGACATGTTCCGGCTGTACGAGGGCGAGTATGTGGCCTGGGACGAGATGGCGGCGAGCGAGCCGTTGGCGGCGGAAGTACGCCTGTTCGATACGGGTCGCGTCTCGGCGTCGCCGCTGCCGTGCGATGCGGTCCGCGAGTGTGCCGGCTGGACCCCAGTGCCGCATGACACCACGGATCATGCATTCCGTGGTGACGCGGTGTTGGCGAACAATCGCCTGGCGGTGGTGCTGCGCCGGGGCGCGGCGGGGGCGGACCTGTATGCGATCAGCGCCGACCGCGCCGCGTTCTGCGCGGTGTTGGGCCCGGCGGACAGCTCGTCGGAAGCCGCATTGACGTCGGTGGCGGTTGTGGAGAACGGGCCGGGCGAAGTGGTCGTCGAGGCCGGTTTCCGATTGCCGGGCGGGGCGACGGGCGGCTTGCGCTATGCGCTGGAGATGGGCCAGTTGTACGTCCGGACGGAGCCGTCCGCAGCGTCGCCGGTCGCGGCCGTGAGCATCGAGGCTCCTTGCCGCTTCGTCGTGCTGCCCGACTTCTTTGCCGACGACATCGTCGTGGACGCAGCACGGCTGCAGGTCGACTCGGCGGAGCTGCCCAGCGAGAACTTCCTTCTGCGGATGCTGCCGGGCGGGGATGCCATCGTCATGAGCGTGACGGCGTCGCGCGATGAAGACGCCCGGATCGAGCTTTCCGGATCACCGCGCGACGCGGGCGGGCGTTGGATCACCCGCAGTTCGCTCGCGTTCGGCCAGGGCGGCCGGGTCTGGGTCGCCGTCCTCGCCGCTCCGGGCATCTGGCACGAACGGGACATCGCGCACGAGGAGGCGGATCAGATCATTCCGCTGGAGTGGCACATGCCGTTTGCGGCCCAGTGGCGCGTCGACTGGAGCCGCGCGGACCATCTGACGGACAGTTGGGAGATGATCGCCCAGAAGGACGACGGCCAGTTCGAGAAATACGGCTGGGCCGACGCGCCGAGCCTCATCCCGCGCGACCGATCGCGCTGGACGACCGTCTTGGGAACGTTCTCCTATCCCTGTTGGCTGGATACGGCTGGGCGGGGCTACGTTCAACCGTTGGGGCGCGTGGAGCAGTTCATCGGGCCGGCCGTGATCTATCCCATCAAGCGGGTGCCGGCGACCCCGTTGGACGTGTTCACCGTCGTAGACGTGGTGCGCGCCACGCTCGGGGTGGGCCCGTGCGAATACATCCTGGACGTGGAGGGCCAGGGCTCCCAGTACCGCGGGTGCGCCACCTGTGGGATGCGCGATGCGCTGGCGGCCATCTACGGCCGCCACCAGCAGAAGCAGAAGCGGGACGAGATCGAGCAGATCCTGCGGGATGTGGTTGTCTTTGTGGAGCATATTCGAGGCCGGATCGACGACTACGTGGCGTTCGGCCACGAGCTGCTGGCGTACCTGGACCGGCAGAAGCAGGACCGGCCTGAGCTTGCGGAGCTGATCGGCGAGTTCGAGGCACTGGCGCGTTCGATCGACGAGCATGTCCAGGCGCGGCGCGCCCGCATCAAGACGCCCGGGTATGTGATGGACTTGACAGACGAGTTCCGCCGCACGCTCCTGGACTACGACGGCGATGACGCGCTGAGTCGATGCAACGCGATCACGCATGCCGTCGTGGAGGTGGGGGGGAACCAGGACGAGTTGGTGGGGGAGTGCCGGATGGTGGTCAAGGCGCTTCGTCAACGGGCGGGCTTGGCGGTGGCTCGAGAGCCGCGCGCGGCGGAAATCGCCGGCGAGATCCGCCGCCGCACGCAGCAAGTGCTTCGCAATCCCGCGGTGCACGAATCGGCCAGGCATTGAACGTGGGGCGGGTGGCGGGCCGACGCAAGTCGCCCTGCGCACGGCGACCGGCCACTGGACTGGTGGTCGGTCGGATGACGATCCTGAAGGAGGCCAGCATGACGATTCGACGGGCGCTGGGGTGGCTTGTCCTGTGGAGTGTTCTGGGCGGCGGTTGCCAGCGGCGCGTGGAGCCGGAGCCCGCGCGGCATCCCGTGTCCGGCGCTCCAGCCGGGATCTCGACGAAGTCCGGGCTCGACATGGTGCTCATCCCCGGCGGCGAGTACATCATGGGGGACGAGCAGGGCGAGGAGGACGAGCGGCCGGCCCACGCCGTGCGGGTCGGGCCGTTCTACATGGACGTCTGCGAGGTGACCCAGGCGTCGTTCCAGGCGATGATGGGCCGCAACCCGTCGAAGTGGGTTGATGCGTCGAGGCCGGTGGACCGCATGAGTTGGTATGCGGCCGTCCAGTACTGCAACATGCGCTCGACGCGCGAAGGCTTGCAGCCCTGCTACGACTTGGAGACGCTGCAGTGCGATTTCGCGGCCGACGGCTATCGGCTGCCGACCGAGGCGGAGTGGGAGTATGCCTGCCGGGCGGGCTCCTCCACGCGCTACGCGTTTGGTGACGACGCCGGCCTGCTGGCCGACCGCGCCTGGTTCAAGGCGAACAGCGGCGGCAAGACGCACCCGGTGAAGCAGAAACCGCCCAACCCCTGGGGGCTCTACGACATGCACGGGAACGTGGCCGAGTGGTGTCATGATCGCTACGCCGACGGCTATGAGGCCGGCGCACCGCAGACGGACCCGACCGGACCGGAATCGGGCGAGGATCGGGTTCTGCGTGGCGGGAGCTGGAAGACGAGCGCGGAGGGTTGCCGGTCTTCAGCGCGGGACTTCGCGGCCCCCGGGCTGGCAGACACCTGTTTCGGGTACGAGGCGTTCGGGTTCCGGTGTGTGCGTCGTGCTCGCGATCGAAATGCGGGCCCATGATGGCTCATCTGTGCAGGTTGGTCTAAAATGGACCCGTGTCGGCCGCGCCGTGGGCTGGTCGACCGCAGCGCACGATCAGGTTCAAAGGGAGAAGGGAGCTGGGAACCATGTCTTCACGTTATTCGCGACGCAGGTTTCTCTCGCAGACTGCAGCTTCGGCCGGCGCGGCCGCCTTGGCGACGCTCTCGGGCGCGCCGCACGTGCTGGGACATCCTCTGACTCCAGACAAGCTGCGGGTGGCCGTGATCGGTGCGGGCGGGATGGGCGGCTACAGCGTCGGCTGTGCGTTGAGCGAGCAGCTGGTCGCGCTGGTCGACGTGGACGACAACACGATTGCCAAGATCATGCGCGACACGGTCCGCGATCAGGCGGCGCCCAGGATCTTCCATGACTACCGCAAGATGCTCGACGAGTGCCATGGGGATCTCGACGTGGTGCTCATTGCCACCCCCGATCATCATCATGCGCCGGCCGCAATCCGCGCGATCGACTGCGGCAAGCACGTGTTCTGCCAGAAGCCGCTGGCCCACAACATCGCGGAGTGTCATGCGTTGGCCCGGGCGGCTCGCGAGAAGGGCGTGCTGACGCAGATGGGCAACCAGGGGTATTGCGGGGAGGGGATTCGCCGGGTGGCCGAATACGTGGCCGCCGGCGCGATTGGTACCGTTACCGAGACCCACACGCTGCTCGACCGCAACTTCGGCGGCACGGGCGGCCGACCGCCGGCCAAGCCGGTGCCGGCCGGCCTGCACTGGGACGAATGGATCGGCCCGGCGCCCTATCGCGACTACCATGACGGCCTGCATCCCTTCTCGTGGCGCGATTGGAAGGCGTTCGGCACCGGCACCATTGGTGACATGGCGTGCCATCGGCTGGCGTACCCGTTCCTGGCGCTGCGGCTGTGGGAGGTGAAGAAGTACAGCGTCGAGTGTCTTCACACGACCGGCGGCAGCGACGAGAAGTACCCGCAGGACAACGTGGTCTGTTACCACATCCCGGCCCGCGAGGCGTTTCCTGCCTGCAAGTGCTACGTCTACGATCACGCCGAGCTGCGCCCGGACGTGATGAAGGAGCTGGAGCGCAAGTACGGGGTGGAATGGTCGGAGGCCACCTTGTTCGTGGGGACCAAGGGATATCTCAAGAACGACGCGCGCATGATTCCCGACGCGGACCATGACCAGTTCCCCGCTCCGCCACGGACGCTCCCGCGCGCCAAAGCGCACGGGCCGATCGAGGAGCTCTACGTGTGCATTCGCGAGGGCGGTACGCCCGTCTCGAATTTCACCGATGCGGGCGGCCCGCTCACCGCTATGGCGCTGGCCGGATACCTCGCTCAAATGGCCGGCGCCGGCAGCGTCATCGAGTGGGATGTCGACTTGATGCAATGCACCAACAAGCCCGAAGTCAATGCCTTCGTGCGGCGGGAATACCGTAGCGGGTGGGAAGTGAGCGTGTGAGGGCTCACGGCGGCGCAGCCTAAGGGGCGTCCGGCGGCACGTAGGCCAGCGAGGTTTGCAGCGGGTAGCTGCAGGTGCACCCGGAACTGGCCTCCGGGATCAGCAACACGCCGCCGGCCGGGATCATGTTGATGAAGCAGCCGGGTCGCGTGACCGCATTGATCCGCTGCGGTTGGGCCTCGGGGCTGAGTTCCCACTGCCAGGGGTTGCTGCCGCGCCAGAAGATGCTGTGCGCCGACGCCGAGACGTTGCCACAGCCGTGGCCCATGCGGCTGAACTTCCAGTCCGCTACCTGCTGGCCCGTCTGCAGATCATAGGCCAGCGGATCCGTGTAGACCGTGTCGCCCACGATCGTCGGGTGGCGGTTCTGCTCGCCGTGCACGCCACGCAGCTCGTAGCCCGAGTCGTGCGAAGCGGTCCACACGATCTGGCCCGTGCGCGCATCGAGCGTGTCGAAGAAGTACCACAGCTTCCGCCCGATATAACGGTTGCCGCTGAGGATGAGCTTCTCCTGGGCATAGTTGGCATAGGCAAGCTGCTGGTAGTTCTCCAGGTTCCAGGGCACCTTCCAGACGGTCGCGCCCGTGTGCAGGTCGAGCGCCACCAGGTGGTTGGGGCCCGGCTGGAACGCGGTCATCGGCATGCGCCCCAGGGCGTTCTCCAGGGCCGATGGGCTGTGACTCTCCAGGAAGTAGATGCGCCCGCCGCCGATCGTGATCGTGGTGTTCACGATCACGCCGGACTGGTACTGCCAGCGCACCTCAGGATCCGGCACGCCCAGGGCGAACAGCGAGCTGCTGGTCACCAGCGACATGCCGTCGTCCCACAACGCCATATCATCGTCGCGGCTCTGCCGGAAATAGGCGGCGCCCGGCCGACGCAGGCTGCCCACCAGCAGATCGTCCACGCGCGCAATGTACCCCCAGTGACACGCCTCGCCCGCTGCCTGGCTCGGCGCAGCCAATTGCCGGATCGGCTCGCCCGTGCCGACATCCAACACGTGACAGGTATCCTCCGCCGCCACATAGAGTGCCTGCGAGTCCACCACGTAATTGCTGCAGTCCAGGAAGGCCCCCAGCCGCAGCGAGTGCGGGATCTCGCGCATCCACAAGTTGGTCCCGTTGTAGACATCCACGGCAATCACCAGGTTGTCGCCCGGCACGAACAGCCGTCCGTCCTTCGCCAGCGGCGGCACGTTGCGGTGATGCCGATCCGCCATGAGCCGCGGTCCGGGCTGGCCGTACCACTGGACCTGCAGCGGACCGTGGACCAGTTGATCCCTCGAGCAGGCGGTGTTCGCGGCATCCGCCAGGCCGTGCGTCCACTCTCCCGACCCGACCAGCGGGCTGCGCGTGACGTGGACCCAAGGCAGGTCCTGAAGTACCACGGTCCGGACCGTGAACCCCTCGGCGGACAGCGCCGTGTTCCAGCTTGCGAGCCCGGCCGCATCGTCCGCCGCCAGGCCGCCGATCCACGCACTCCCCCCGCCCGGCCGCAGCATCCGCCGGATTTGGGCGGCCAGTGCCGGATCACAGGGGATCGAGCGCGCGTCGACCAGCAGGAAGTTCGCGAAGTACGGCGGGTAGGGAAGCTGCTGCGCGTCCACGGCATGCGCAGCAACACGCACGCCATAGAGCGACCGCTGAGCGAGCGCCTGCCGGAATGTTGTCAGCGGCGCTTGGTCCACGGCGGCCACCGTCAGCTGCAGCCGGGACTGGGCGGCCAGCGCCGGCACAAGTCCGGCGTAGCCGGTCCCCAGGATCAAGCCGAAGCCCTGGTCCGCCTGCGATTCCGCCAGCAGCAGTCCGGCCAACTGGCCCGCGTCGTCGTCCGCCGCCGGCGCGGCCGGACCCGGTTCGGGTGTCGTCGGCTCCGCCGGCGCCGGCTGCGACAGGTCGGCCTGCGGCTGGAAGCACTCGATCGACCCCGTGTCTGTGCTGACAAGAAGTTGTCCCTCTGCGACCGCCAGGGCACAGGCCCGCCCGTCGACCGTACCGGTCCAGACGAGGCGGCCGTCCGCCGCATCGTAGGCCACGACCCGATCGTTGCCGCCGGCAAACAGGGTGTCGCCGGCCAGGATCAGCGATTCGACATGCTCGCACGGCGTGCGCCAGGCCCAGCAGGTGTTCATCGCGGCCTTGACCTGGGCCAGCTGGGCCTTGACCAGAACGGCTTCCGCCTTGTCGGCCGGTTCGCCCCGTTTCTCGAGCTTGGCGAGCCGGTTCCGCAGCTCGGCGTGCTCCTTGGCCAACGGCAGGAATTTCCCGCGATCGAGGGCCGACAGGTGGGTGCGGTTCTGGACGAACAGAAACGGGCCGCGGGCGATCAGGTGCCGACCGTCAAACGTGACCAGCTGCTCACGCGTCGCGGGTTCGATCAGCGCCAGTTCGTCTTGCGCATCGCCGCGCCCGGCCGCCACCAGGTCCGGTGTGATGACTGTGTAGGCTCCGCCCGGGCTGGACAGGGTGCCCAACAGCGCGCCGTCCCGGCGACTGTATACGCTCGGCGATGTGCGGCCGGAGGGGAACAACAGTTGCTCGTCGGTGAGCAGCATATAGCCCTGTACCGATTGGTGGATCGCGCGCCGCAACAGGCACCGGCCCGTCGCGACGTCCAAACCGGCCAGGAACGTGCCTTCGTTGGCGGGGAAGATCCCCGCAGCGCAATAGGCGACACCGTCGCGCACCAGCACGCCCGAGCGGACCGGCCAGCGCGAGATGACGCGCCCGTTGCCGATGCACCGACTGTCGGCCGGGCCGATCCGCGTCTTCCAACGCAGCGTGCCGTCGGCCGCGGCCAGCGCGTACACGCACCCGTCGTCCGAGCCGACCAGGACCAGATCGTCCACGACGGTCGGGGATAAACGCACGGGCCCTTCGGCGAAAAACGTCCAGCACGCTCGGCCGGTCGCCGCGTCGAGACAGACGATCTGGTCGTCGGCGGAGGTGCCGTAGAACACCCGCCCGGCTGCGACCACCGCGTGATACGCGTGGTCGTAAGTCTCGCGCGGCTGCAGCTCCTGCTTGAAATGGTAGTAATCGGCTTTGGCCGGTGCCGGCCAGGCAGGCACGGGCGGCAAGGCCGCGCGATGCACCCATCGCGGGACGAGTGGCAGCGCGAGTGATTCCTCGGTGGCTGCGCTGCGCGCCGCGTCGTGCGCGTGCGTCGGCCATTGGCCCGCCCGGCCGACCCCGATGCAGGATGCCCATACCGCCACCAGGCAGACAGCCATGTACCATTGTCGCTCGTGCCGCATCTGCAGCTCCTTGATTATGGGTGGTCCTGGATCGTCCGGGAGAATCAACCTACGTGATACGGATGGCGCTGCGGCACGGCCAGCAGTCGATTGGCCTGCTCGTCCTCGACCACCCGTTCCTGTTCCGCGTCCCAGACCAGCTTGCGCCCCAGGATGTACGACAGGTTGCCCAGGATGCAGAGCGTGGCCGTGCGATGCGCGATTTCGATGTCCACCGCCGGCAGATAGTCGGGTTCGCGAATCGCCTTGAACCAGTCCGCCAGGTGGTTCTTGTTGAAGTCGTCAGGGTATTCGTTGATGCGATACGGCTCGAACCCGCCGGCCGGGACCGGGAAATTCATCGCTTCCGGCTCGGCCGGCTTGTAGGCGCCTTCCCACTCGAGGATCAACCGCCGTCCGTCCTCGCCCCAGAACACGTTGCCGAACTCGAGCTTGCCGAGCTGTTCCCCGGGCTGCGCCCACACGAGCGTCCACTCGGGATCATGGAACTGGTAGGTCACCTGCATCTCGACCGGGCAGTCCCACAGTCCGCGCGGCGGCGCCGTCCCCGTGGCCTCGACGGTGAACGAGCGCGGCCCGTCGGCGTCCATGCACCAGAGGATCGTGCTGAACTGGTGCGCGCCGCGGTCGCGGATCTGGCCGCCGCCCGATTCCAGGAACCAGCGGAACGTGCCCGGGCAGTACGCCGGGTTGTAGTCGCGCCAACGCAGCGGCCCGAGCCACAGGTCCCAGTCCAGGTCCGCCGGCGGCGACGCGTCGGGTTGGTCGCCGCCGACCGGATTGGCATAGTGCCAGCAGGTGACCTTGCCGACCTTCCCGACGATCCCGTTGCGGATGGCGCGGCAGGTGTAATAGGCACCCCAGCCGGTCCGGCCTTGTGCGCCGACCTGCACTTTCCGCCCGTGCGCACGCGCGGCCGTCACCATCGCACGGCCCTCCGCGACGGTGACCGACGACGGCTTCTCGACATAGACATGCTTGCCTGTCTCGCACGCATGCACGGTCTGGGCAGCATGCCAATGATCGGGCGTGGCGATCACCACGGCATCAATGTCCTGGCGCTGGCAGATGTACCGGTAATCGCGGTAGGGCGTGACGCCCTCGCCGGCCACTTGCACGGCGCGGGCCAAACGCGTTTGCTCGACATCACACACGGCGGCGATGTTGACGCGCCCTTCCGCGCGGAAGTCGACCATCCGCAGCAGATGGCCCTCCCCCATGCCACCGATGCCGATGTGGGCCACAGTGAGCCGATCATTCGCGCCGGGCCGGCCGCGGCGCGCCAGCGCGGAGGCCGGCACGAAGTAGGGGACTGCCATCACGGACCCGGCGGCGGCCAGGAACCGGCGGCGCGGGAGCTGCGGTGCGTGCTGCATGGTTTCCTCCCAAGGTGGAAGCTGCGAGCCTGGGGGTGGCCGTAGGACGCGCCTGGGCGCGCTCGGTCCGCCCCTCGAGCCGGCGGCCTCGGACTTGCATTGTCCCGCATCAAGCTGGACGTTGCAATCAGCGCGCGCTCCGTTACCGCCTCAGCCCGCCGAGTCCCCGAGCGGGGCCGCGAGGCAACCCTACCCTTGAGGCGTGGGCAGTGCTACACTGTACGGGCACTCATGCGTGGTCGAGCGATCTTGGATCTGGAACCGATGAACACGAGATCTTCCGAGGCATCGCCTCAGGAGCAGGCGTCCTGCGCCGCTCGGGTCAATCCGACGACAACGACGGCGGACGAGTCCGCGCAGGCGGCCAACGGCCCTCCACGGCAACCGGCCCAGCCGCCTGGTGAGAGCGGTCCTGCTGCGAGCGAGTCCGCCGCGCCCGCGGCCGGCCCGCCGCAGTCGGCCCCGCCGCTCGGACGCGGGCGAATCCAGGTCGGGTCGCGTCGCGACAAGGCGCCGCCGCGCCCGCGGTCGGCAGGGCGGCAGGAGAACCAGGAAGCGACCGAACCGCTGGGCGTCGAGCCGCCGGTGCCGCCCCGCGCGCCGGTCCGGCCCCCCTCGGTGCGTGAGCCGTTGTCTGCGGATCTGGAGCGGGAGTTCGCCGCCGTCATGGGCGATGCGTCGCTGGACGAGATCCTGGACGGCGCGGCCGGCCCGCAGCCGGTGGCCGCGCTGGAGCTGGAGTCGCGTCAGCAGGCGTGCGTGGTGCGGATCCACGGGGACAACGTCTTCTTCGCACTGGCCGGCCGGCACGAAGGCGTCGCCTCCGCGCGGCAGTTCACCGAGCCGCCGCAGCTCGGCGCGGAAATGGAAGTCATCATCAAAGGCTATCACGAGGACGACGGCCTGTACGAAGTGCTGATCCCCGGCGCATCGGCCCATGTCGAGGACTGGTCCGATCTGGTGGAAGGGGCGGTGGTCGAGGCGCGCATCACCGGGGCGAACACGGGCGGCTTCGAGTGCCGGGTGGGCACGATCCGCGGGTTCATCCCGTCGAGCCAGATCGCGATGTTCCGCGTCGAGGACTACGCCCAGTTCCTGGATCAGAAACTGCTGTGCGTGGTCACGGAGGTGAACCCCAAGCGCAAGAACCTGGTGCTCAGCCGCCGTGCGGTCCTGGAGCGGGAGAAGGAGGCGTCGCGCAAGGCGTTGCTCGAGAGCCTGGAAGTGGGACAGGTCGTGGAAGGCGTGGTCCGCTCGCTCCGCGACTTCGGCGCGTTCGTGGAGCTGGGCGACGGCGTCGACGGCCTGGTGCACATCAGCCAGCTCAGCTGGGACCGCGTCGACCATCCCCGAGAGGTGCTGCAGGAGGGCCAGAAGGTCCGCGTGAAGATCGAGAAGATCGACCTGCAGACCGGCAAGATCGGCCTGTCCTACCGCGACCTGCTGGAGCACCCCTGGCTGCACATCGACCAGAAGTTCCCGATCGACGCGGTCGTGCGGGGCACGGTCTCGCGCATCGCGAAGTTCGGGGCGTTCGTCAAGTTGGCGCCGGGTGTGGAAGGCTTGATTCACATCTCCGAGTTGGCGCACGGCCGCGTATCGTCGGTCGGCAGCGTGGTGTCCGAAGGGCAGGAGGTCGACGTGAAGGTGCTGTCGGTGGACACGGAGTCGCAGCGGATCGCGCTGTCGATCAAGGCGGCGCTGCCCGAGCCGGCGCCGGAGGCGCCGGAGCCGGCCGGGCCCGAGGAGGCGCCCCGGGAGCCGGCGGTGCCCAGGCGGCAGGTGCCCCTGCGGGGCGGCACGGACCGCGCCAGCGGCGGCGAGCAGTTCGGACTCAAGTGGTAGTGTGGATGGCAATCCGTTCTTTTTCGAAGACGATCTCAGGGAGCGATGGACGATGAGCGACGTGGCCCATTTCTCGGACGACAATTTCGAAGCGGAAGTCTTGCAGTCGGACGTGCCGGTCCTGGTGGACTTCTGGGCGACCTGGTGCGCGCCGTGCCGCGCCATCGCGCCGATGATCGAGCAGCTGGCCACGGAGTACGCAGGGCGCGCCAAGATCGGCAAGGTGAACATCGATGAGAGCCAGGGGAAGGCCCAGGAATACGGCGTGATGGCGATCCCGACGCTTATCCTGTTCAACAAGGGCCAGCTGGTCGGCAAGGTCAGCGTGACCAAGTCGGAGATCAAGAAGGCGCTCGATGCGCTGCTCGAGTAGCTCTCACGCGGAATCCAGCAGGCTGAGATTCGGTGCGATCTCCAGCAACTGCTCGCGCATGAAATGGTTGATGCGCGAGACCGTCTTCATGCGCAGCACCTGGCTGAGCAGCGTGCGGGCCTGGTCCATCGTGATGTGGGACGCCAGTTCCTTCATGGAAGGGACGAACGCCGGACTCATGCTGAAGCTGCGCAGGCCCATGCCCAGCAGCAGCACGAACGCGCGGGGCTGGCCGGCCATCTCCCCGCAGAGCGTCAACGGCTTGCCGGCCGCCCGGCAGGCCTCCACGACGCGGGTCAGCATGTGCAGCATGGGCGGCGCCAGCGGCTGGCAGAGATGGCTCACCTTCGGATTGTCGCGATCGGCCGCCATCAGGTACTGCACCAGGTCGTTCGATCCGATCGACACGAAGTCCACCGCGTGCAGGAGCGACTCGATCGACACGGCGGCCGCCGGGACCTCGAGCATCATGCCGAGCGGCGCCTGGACGTAGTCCTTCCCCTCGGCTTCCAGCTGCCGGCCGGCCCGGCGGACCATCTTGCGCACGCGATGGATCTCTTCGAGCGTCGTGATCATGGGGAACAGGATCCGCACCTCGCCCCGCTTGGCGCGGGCGAACGCGGCCGCCCGCAGGATCGCCCGCAGCTGCGTCAGGAACAGCACCGGATGCTCGAACGACAAGCGGATGCTGCGCCAGCCCAAGAACGGATTGGCCTCCGGACGCTGGTGCCCCAAATACGGGACCGTCTTGTCGCCGCCGATGTCCAGGGTGCGAATCGTCACCTGATGCCGCGGGGCCGCCGCGATGATCGCGCGATAGGTCGCCAGCTGCTCGTTTTCGTCCGGGATGCCCGGGTGCGTCAGATACAGGTACTCCGTGCGAAACAACCCGATGCCCGACGCACCCATCGCCTTGGCCGCGTGGGTGTCCGTCACGTTGTTGATGTTGGCCAGCAGGCTCAACGCCGTCCCGTCAGCGGTCACCGCAGGCGCGTCGCGATTGGCCGCCAGCTGGTCCTTCAGGTGGAAGAACTCGCGCTCCAGCTTGCGGTAGGCCGCGCGGCTCTCCGGGTCGGGGTTGATGGTTACGTGCCCGTCGCGGCCGTCGACCACGACCGTGTCGCCGGTGTTGACATGCCGCAAGATGCCCGGCACACCGGAGACCGCCGGGATGCCGCGGCTGCGCGCAATGATCGCCGCGTGACTCGTCTGGCTGCCCGCCTGCGTCACAATGCCCTTCACGTCCATGTCGCCCAAAGCGACCACCTGGGACGGAAGCAACTCGTCGGCCACGATAATCAACGGGCCCTGAAGGGGCTGGGCGGCGGCGGACTGCACCCGATGGAACAGGTGCGAGTTGAGCCGCACGACGACGTCGCGCAGGTCGTTGAGCCGCTCGCGAAGGTATTCGTCCTTGGTCCGCGCAAAGAGCGATCTGTACTCGTTCAGCACCCGGTGGAGCGCCGCCGGGGCCGTCAGGCGGTCCCGCAAAATGAAGGTCCGGATCTTCTCGGTGAAGGTCGCGTCGCGCAGGATCGACTCGTGCACCCCGAAAATCGCGGCCTCGTTGTGGCCGACCGACGATTCCACCTTGGCCTGCAAGGCGCGCAGGTCGGCCGCGGCCTGCTCGCGGGCCGCCTCGTATTGCGCTAACTCGTCGGCCACCTGCCGATCTTCGAGGTGGCGCGTACCCGGATCGACGTAGATCTCATGGATGCAGTAGGCGGTCCCGACAGCAACGCCCGGGGAGACAGGGATTCCTTTTCGCATGGTCGGCAATGTAGCAATCGGACCGCCCGTTGACAAATGGGGGCTTCGTCGTTCGGGGGGTATGCGCGAGTCCGTAAACTGTTGGGAGGATGCGGCTTGCGTGGCCGGGTCCAGCCGCCGGCCATCGGTTGTCGCCGTGACACGGGGGCATTATACTGTTGTCCTTTCCGGGCGCGGAAACGGTTGACTCAGAAGTGTTTTGGAGATCATGCGCATGGCACCCACGAAAGATGACGTGTTTGAGAAAGTCAAGGAAGCTCTGGTCGACGCCCTGGGTGTGGACGATGACGAGGTGACTCCTGAGGCCACGATGGTCGGCGATTTGGGTGCCGAGTCCATTGATTTTCTGGACATTGTGTTCCGCCTGGAAAAAGCCTTCGACATCGAGATCCCGCGATCGGAACTGTTCCCTGAGGACGTTCTGAACGATGCCCAGTATGTTCAAGACGGACGCGTGACCCCCACCGGCATCGCCGAACTCAAGAAGCGCATGCCGTTTGCGGACCTCTCGCGATTCGAGACGAACCCGGCGGTGCAGGAGTTCAGCAACCAACTGACCGTACAAGACCTTTGCCGGTACATTGAGAGCAAGGTCGGGGCACCATGAGACGACGTGTCGTCATCACCGGCGTCGGCTGCATCAACCCGATGGGCCACGACGTGGAAACGGTCTGGTCCGGACTGAAGGAGGGCCGGTCGGGTGTCGGCCGTACCACGATCTTCGACGCGTCGAATTTCCCCACGTCCATATCAGCCGAAGTCCGGGACTGGGACGTGTCGCACGTCGGGGAGGATCCCGAGGTCTGGAAGCACCGCGGCCGGCATTCCCGGTTCGCCGCGGGCGCGGCGCGGCAGGCCGTAGGGTCCTCCGGCGTGCTCGACGCGCCCGGACTGGATCCGGAACGATTTGGCGTCTATCTGGGCAGTGGCGAGGGCAGTCAGGATTTCTTCTCGTTTGCCGACATGATGGCCGCCGGACTGGCGGCCGGCCCGTTTGACCTGGGACGTTTCATCCAGCGCGGGATCGAGCTGCTCAACCCGGCCAAGGAGCTGGAACAGGAGCCCAACATGCCGGCCGGGCACGTGGCCGCCATGTTCGACGCGCGTGGGCCGAACTTCAACTGCCTGACCGCCTGTGCCGCCAGCAGCCAGGCGGTGGGCGAAGCCACCGAAATCATTCGGCGCGGTGATGCCGATGTGATGCTCTCCGGCGGTACCCATAGCATGATCCACCCCCTGGGAGTGACCGGCTTCAACCTGCTCACCGCCCTGTCGCGACGCAACGACGAACCCACCCGGGCCTCCCGGCCGTTCGACCGCCTGCGCGATGGATTCGTGATCGGCGAAGGTGCCGCCATGGTCGTGCTGGAGGAGCTCGAGCGGGCCAAGCACCGCGGCGCGCCCATCTACGGCGAGATCGTGGGGTACGGGGTGACCGCCGATGCCTACCGGATCACCGATATCCATCCGCAGGGCCGCGGCGCCATCGCCTGCATGCGCATGGCGCTGGATGACGCCCGACTCGCACCGGCCGACGTGCACTACGTCAACGCGCACGGGACCAGCACGGCCGTGAACGACCGCGTCGAAACCGTGGCGTGCAAGGAAGTGTTTGGCGAGCGCGCCTATCAGGTTCCCATCTCAAGCACCAAGAGCATGATGGGCCACCTGATCGCGGCGGCCGGCGTGACCGAACTGATCGTCTGCCTGATGGCCATCCGCGACCAGGTGCTCCCGCCCACCATCAACTACGAGAATCCAGACCCTGATTGCGATCTGGACTACGTCCCTAATGCGGCGCGCGACGCGAAATGCGACGTCGCGCTCAACAACAGCTTCGGCTTCGGCGGACAGAACATCACCCTCATCGTGCGTCGCTTCGAAGGCTAAATGCCCGCCCGCACCCGCGGGACGACCGACCGTCCCCGCACGCCAGTTGCCAGAGAACCAAGGCGACCGCCGGCCCGAGGGAATCGCCCCAAGGCACGCTCAAAAATAAGTCACGGAATTGTGACTATTTCGAGTCTCAGTGGCGGAAGGACCAGGCGTGACACACACCCGCTCGACAGCTTCCGAAACAAACACGTCCCCCACCCGAAACCAGGGTGTCTGCTTCTGCGCCCAGCCCCCGTGCGCAGCGGCATGGACCAGCGCGCGCTCACGTCGTCCGCCAGGCGGCGGACTCAGGCCCTGCGGTTACACAGGCCTCGTCTGACCGGCACACGCACTTCGCTCAGCAGCCGGCACAGTTGTCCCGACGCGGCTTTAGGTGCCGGCCGCTGGCGTCCGGCGCGCGCTCACGTCGTCCGCCTGGCGGCGGACTCTGGCCCTGCGGTTAAACAGATCGACGACGCGGCTGCTGCCGCACAGAGCGGCTCCAGCAATGAAAGACAGCCTGACGCTACTCGCCCAGTGAGCTTGCGACGGGCATGGGCCACCATATCCGCCACCC
>JBPOJB010000028.1:0-22549 GCA_052034005.1 Planctomycetota bacterium
GTGGCAGGCAGCCCCTGGTCTCCATCCTAATTGCAAACCGCCGTCTGGCAACTGCCGCCTTGCCCTCGCGGTAATACCCAGCCACTCCGCCATTTTGGACCAGCCAAAAGCCGCCACCGACAACCAGTGAGACCCGGCGGCACGGAGAATCAGACACGGAGAATCAGACACCCTGATTTGGCTACACATAAGCTGGGTCGGAGGAGACGCCCACCCCACATCGGGCATGTCGACCGCACGTAGGGCGGACGTCCTCGTCCGCCCAGGTGCCTCCTGCCGCGGGAAAGCCCGTGGAGGGTGGATGGTACTGTTGACAGTCGACGGGGCAGCCTGGCATTGCGTCTGCCGCAAGCGTCGCCTGTTGGAGGCGGCAAACCACGGCCCCGCGCGGGATTTCCAGTTGGTGGTGCCGCAGCCTATGGCGAGGGAGTCTTGGGTCTTCGACTCCGCACCGCCCTGGGCACATGGCTCGTAGTGACCGCATTCATGCGGTCATTGGATCGTCCCACACCCCCGGACCCGATGAATCGGGTCACTACGAACCAAGCCATAGTGACCGCATTCATGCGGTCATTTGTCGCCGAGAATCCGAGAACCAGAAACCCTTATTTGGCTGTGAATCGGGGCGGGCGCTCAGAGTCCGATCCAGCTGATACTGCCTTTCGCTTCGATCTTCAAGAGTCTCAGCTTTCCGCCTACCAACTGGTAGGTCTCGTCAACGACAGCAAGCAGCGTCACCGGCAGTCCCCCCTCTTTAGTCTCCGAGATAGGATACACCCGGGCTTTAATCGTGGTGACGCCATCCACGGTTTCGACTTCGCGGACGTCAACCTGCCAGCCCAAAAATCGGAGCTCTTTCCAGGCTTTTTGGAAGCTGACGATTCGCTCGGCGGGGGCCGCGGCCTGCTTGAGCAATCGCGCGGCTTCCTGCTGTTCTGGGTCCTCTGGCCTCGAGAGCTTCGTCTGCGTGCCGTAGAAGCCAAGGGGCTTCGGGAGTCGGGGGGGAAGTGGCCTGTCCATCCCTGGATAGGTTTGCGCGTACGCCGGTGGAGGCGGCCCGACAAGGCGATACGACTCGCGGAGGCTGCGCAGGGTTTCAGGCCGGTCGGGCAGCGGCAGGCGAAGCTTGGCGACCGCGACTACCAGACCGAGTTTGGGGTCCGCGAGGACCAGATCCAGGAACTCAGGTTCCACAAGGGCCCGATCGATGACTCGAGGATCTGTGAGGGCCCGGTCCAAAAAGTCCATTTCTTCTACGGGTTTCGTCGCATCAGGAGCTTCGGGCGGCTGTTGCGAAAAAGCAACGATGCTTGAAAAGCTCAGCGTCACGAACGCGATCAAAAGGACGTGTTTCATGGCGAACCTCACTGAAGTGTGTATTTCCAATGCGTAGCACTAACCTTCACTCGTTGGAGTGCAAAACTGCCTAAGTCTATTGTCTTCTCCTCCTCGCACGAAGGATAGCGCCAGCGGAGCCGTAAGTGCTGTGTGTACTTGATGTATGGTGCGCCCACCGGGATCTCACTCCACCAGGGCCAGCTGCCGATGTGCCATTTTTCATCGTGGATGTAGCTCCCCAGGTGAAAGAAAGTGGGAATGGGTTCAGGGTAAGGTCCCCAATCTGGCCAGTCCGGAAGACTCTCCGTAGGTAGCGGTGGCGACAATAGCCATTGGTTGGTGATTCGCTCTTGCGCTAAACCAGCCGAAAAATCGCCGATTGGCCTCAGACCCGCATATAATCGGAACGTTATGACGATGGGACTACCAAACGGCGCTGGAGTGTTCAAGCCCCCCACGATCTCTGCCCTGTCGGCGGGTTCAACAGTAAACTCCTTGACGACCAGAGTGGGTGGTGGCGGCACTGGTTGCATCGTAAAGAAGTCGAAATAGCTCACAGTCTGGCGACGTTCGGCAATGCCAGGCCACTGTTCAACAATCCAAAATATCGACGGAGGACCATAGCCCGCACTCACCGCCCAATCAGTCGCGCAGGTACCCATCACGACGCGGCATTGCCATTGCCACTGACTAATCATCCAACCATTGGGCAGCGGCCCTGTGCCGATGTACATAGCCGCCTCGCCCATGACGGGATTGCGCGTCTCCGTCCCCACCATGCAGACAATATCGTTGATCTGGGCTGAAGCCGGGACAACCGGCAGCTCAAACAGGGCAAGTGCCGCAAACGCCAGCAGGGTCTGCTGCGCTGGTGCCGTCATCTGTCTTGCAACACGAAACGATGAAGCAAAGCAGGCACGACAGACACTGATGAACCCTTGTGACTGACAGGGTGCCCACTTCGGGCGAACAGACGCACGCTCGACAACGATTTGTGCGGTGTGCGCTAGTATAGGACTACTAGTGCTACCGCTGCGTTGTTCACGACAACTGTGCGAGATTCCAGCTTTCCTGGGCGATGCGTGTGGTGTCAGGCTCGGTATCGGCGCCCGCGATTGCAGATGCGGCAGCCCCCCCTTTGCCAACTCCTGCCGAAACACGGCGATGTTGCTTCATCGTCGCCCCCCTTTCTGCAGATGTGTTGAGAATAGCCGCGCGGGGGGCGAGTGTCCGCCAGCGGCGACGTCCGCTCCGCCCCGGCGCAGCCGTACGATCCGCTCGGTGCATCGTAACAATAGTGCGTGCTTCCGGCAAGCCCAAAAAAGGGGCAGGAGTCATGGGAGTCGATGAGTCGAGGAGTCGATACAGTCGATACTCGATACGTTGATACGTCGACACGAAGAAGCGGACATCCTGATTTGGCTGAACACAACCTGGGTTGGAGGAGACACCCCAAAATCGGGCATGTCGACCGCACGTAGCGCGGATGTCCTGGTCCGCCCAGGTGCCTCTTGCCGCGGCACAGGAAGTCGAGGGTGGACGGTACTGTTGACAGTCGACGGGGCGCAGCCTGACATTGCGTCTGCCGCGAGCGTCGGCTGTTGGAGGCGGCGAACCACGGCCCCGCCCGGGATATCCAGTTGGTGGCGCTGCAGCCTATGTTGGGGAAGCCTTGGGTCTTCGACTTCGCACCGCCCTGGGCACGGCTCGTAGTGACCGCATCCATGCGGTCATTGGATCGTCCCACACCTCAGGACCCGATGAATCGGGTCACTACGAACCAGCCTGTCCTGACCGCATTCATGCGGCCATTTGCGTCGAGAATCCGAGAATCAGACACCCTGATTTGGCTGGATTTGGCTGGCCGCCCACGGTGGCTTGGCTGAAGCCCAACCTCAACCGCCGGCGCCCGCCTCCCGCACCTGGACATAGAGTTTTCTGGGGGCGTCCGGAAAATACAGATTCAAGGCAGGGCAGAGCCAGCCTTCCATCAGCTGTGTTTGGCCCTCGACTTCAAGCTGCGTCTGATAGACGTTCCCACCGGATTCCTCCCGCACCCAGTCGAGCGCGAAGTCTGCGCTGGGGAACGGGCCGGCTGAGAACACCATCAGGAAGCCGGCGTCGGCGTTCCGGAGTCCCTTCCAGGCGATCGCGGTGTCGATCATCGTGTCGGCACCGGCGACAAACGGCTCCTTATCCAACCCGACCCGCTCGTCGTCGAAGACCCACATACCGTTCCAGCGGTAGGGGCGGATGATGAAGATTGAGTTTTGCATGTCGGTGTCCTGTGTTGCCGTTTGACACACTTCACCCTCAGCCATCCACGTCGGCCGGTCAGCGCCTGCTATTTTGAGGTGATCAGGGCGATCGCCTCGGCGACGGTTTTCGTTCCCAGGGGCTGTTTGTCGTCGAACGGGCCGTCGGCGCTGCCGGGCGGCCAGGTCGACGGGTCGGCGTAGCGACCGTCATCCTGGTACTGCGCTTGCAGGCGGGCGATCTCATCTTTGAGTTCGGCGAACTTCCGTGCGACCTCCGGCCGGTTCGCCTCGTCGGGTGCGAAGAGCAGGTTATGCTGTTCGCACGGGTCGGCCGCAAGATCGAACATCTCGTAGGCGTTCTGTTTCCAGTAGTAGATGAGCTTGTGCGTTTCCGTCCGGACGCCCAGGTGGGCGGCGGTGTTGTGGTGTCCGGGGTCGTGGTAGTAACGGTAGTAGACCGACCTGCGCCAGTCGGCCGGCGTGTCACCCCGCAGGAGCGGCGCGAGCGAGCGCCCCTGCATCGAAGCCGGGATGGGGAGGCCGGCCAGCTCGAGGAACGTAGGAGCCAGGTCGATGTTGGCCGCGAACAGCGTGGGCGCGCTGCCGGGCTTGACGCCCGGTCCGCGCACGATCAGCGGAAAGCGCAGCCCCGGCTCGTACATGAAGCGCTTATCGTACAGCCCGAGGTCGCCCAGATACCAGCCGTTATCCGAGGAGTAGAAGACGACGGTGTTGTCCGCCAGCCCGTGCTGTTCGAGATAGTCGAGGACCCGTCCGACGCCGTCGTCCACCCCCTGCACGCAGGCCAGATAGTCCTGCATGTAGCGCTGGTACTTCCATCGCGTCAGGGCGTCGCCGGTCAGGATCGTTTCGCTTCCGTCGGGGAGCGCGAGCCGGACTTCAGTCGGCTTGACATGGGCCCATGCATTGCGGGCGGCGCCGACGAGATCTGCGGGAGGGGCCAGTTTCAGGTCCAGGCGGGTCAGGTCGTGCGCCACCGTCTGCTGGTTCGCCGGCAGGGCGGCAGGTCGCGTGGCATAGTCGTCCCAGAACGTCTCCGGCTCGGGGATCACCTTGTCCTGGAACAGCGCCTGGTTCCGCGGGTCCGGCTCCCACGAGCGGTGTGGGGCCTTGTGGTGCAGCAGGAGGAAAAACGGCCGGTCTGGCGGGCGTGTCTCGAGCCACTGGATGCCGAGTTCCGTGGTGATTTCCGTGCAGTGGCCCTGGATATTGAGCTTGTGCCCGTTGATCAGGAACACCGGGTTCCAATACTGACCCTGGCCGGGGAAGACGATCCAGCGGTCGAAGCCTGTCGGGTCGGACCCGAGGTGCCATTTGCCGACCATCCCGGTGTGGTAACCGGCGGCCTGTAGGTGCTTGGCCACGTGATCCCGCGTACCGTCGAAGCGGTTGAACACGGGAACGCCGTTCAGGTGCGAGTATTGCCCGGTCAGGAGCGTGGCTCGGCTTGGTGTACAGATCGAGTTGGTGACGAAGGCGTTGGTGAACCGGGCACCGGCCGCGGCCAGACGGTCGATGTTCGGCGTCTGGTTGACCTTCGATCCGTAGCAGGAAATCGCGTGCTGCGCGTGATCGTCGGAAAAGATGAAAAGGATGTTGGGCCGCGTCGGCGAGACATCCGCAGCGTGCAGGCGCGCCGCCCCACCGACGATCGACAGCACGGCCAGCAGAAGGAGGTTCACGCATCGTTTCATGGCTGGAGACTCCTGGCAGGAACGAGCGCACCGGCGTACGACGAAGATGGACCGGTGGAACGCCTCAAGTCAAGTATCCGAGCATCATCAGCGTATCTGCTTGGGATCGGCGAGCTTAGAACCGAGGCCATTATACTGGCGAGGATGCCGCATTCAACGGCGCACACAACCTGGACGGGGGAACATCGGCCCGTCTCCTCCCGGCGATGGCGCGCAGCCACCTCGACGGGGCGGAGTCGTCGGCCCCCGGAGAGGCCTCGCCGGCCGCCCCGTGTCCGCCTGAAGCCGGCGACCGTACCGGCGTCGCCGGTCCGCTTGTGCTTTGCCCCCCGGCCGCGCACACTGGACGCCGGTGCACAGGTCGGGAGTCGTTCGTCGCGTGTCGGCCGTCGTCATGAACGGACGACTTTCTGTCGTTCGCCGTCGGGCTGTTGTTTCCCGGCAGGCGGCGCACTCGCGTTTTCATGCAAGAGGAGGTCGGACCGATGAACAAGCTGGAAGGCATCTGCCGCGACGTTTGGGAGAAGTCGGAATGGGTGGCCATTGCGACAGCCGGCCCGGAAGGACCGCATGTGGTTGCCACGTGGGGCGACTACATGCGCGCACTGGGCCTCGATGGCGACACGCTGCTGGTACCGGTCGGCGGGATGCGTCGCACGGAAGCCAACCTTCAGCACGATCCTCGCGTCGAGCTGCTGTGCGGCACGCGCCAGGTGCCGGGCACCTACAGCTCGGGCAAAGGCTGCGCGATCGCTGGGCGTGCGGAGATGCAGACCGACGGCCCCCACTTCTCCGCGGCCAAGGAGAAATTCCCGTGGGCGCGGGCGGTCATGGTGGTGCACATCGAGCGGGTCGATGAGCAGCTTTAGGGAGGGCTGGGCCCGGCGCCGCGCGCTTGCATGGCTGCTGCAGAGATGGCCGGTGCGGCTTATCGACTCGGTGTCGCAGAGTCTGCGGCGCGGACGTCGACGATCAGGTCGAACCATTGGCCATATCGTCGACCGTCGAGCGTGACGTCGAACGTCAGGAGGCAGGTAACCGGCGCTGCCGAGTCCGTAGCCGTGATGCGCACGGGGAACGCCTGTCGCGATTCCGCCGCAAGTTCGCCCTTGAGCACGGCCGGCTCGACCGCGATGCCCGGCGGGGTGCCGATCACGATGTGATGTGTCTGCGGTCCGGGGCGGAAGTTGCGCACGTGGACCAGCACCTCGGCGCCGCCGCCGGCAGGCAGCACCACGCGATACGGCTCCGCGCGGACCCAGAACGGATCGAACCCGTATCGATAGTCCGCATCGGGGCTGAGCGCGCGGAACGCGTCCCGCATGTCGTAGGACCATCCTCGGAAACGCTCGATGAGCTGTGCCGGCCGATCCATCACGAACGAGTGGCCGCCGACCAGCAGGTCGGGCTGCAGGTGCGTGAGGTACTCGGCCGCGTAAATATATCCCTCCTCGAGGATGCCGCTGTTGTGGGCGACGACCGCTTCGTGGCCCGTGTGGGCCGGGTTGTCCGGGTCGGCAAACAGGTTGTCGCCCGTGAAGGCTACCCGCCGCCCGTCGATCGTCCCGTGCAGGCAGAGTGCGAATTCGGTCTGACCGGGCATCCAGTCGACGGTGAACCGGCAGCCTTCCCATTCAAACGTCTCACCCGGCCGCAACGCGCGATCCACACGCACGCCGCGCACCAGCGAGCCGTCACGGTTCTGTTTGCCATAAGCCTGAATCGGCGCGGCGTAAGCGAACCATTCGGGGTGCTCCATCTTGTCGACCATCTTGTCCAGCGCCCAGATCGGCGCGGCCCATTTGTCGCGGAGGTACGGCGCTTCGACGAAGTGGTCTCCGTGCATGTGCGTGATGATGATGGCGTCGATGGCTCGCAAACCGAAGTGCTGCTGCAGGCCGGCGAGCGCGTCGTCGAGGAGTTGCTCGTCGACAAGGCCGCAGTCCACGACCAGCGCATGGCCGCTGTCGGCCAGGATCAGCCCGAAGTTGCCGTAGAAATTCGCCCGCTTGAGCTTGAACAGGTGCGGCGAGATCCGGGCGACGGGCGGCACCACCGTCTCGATGGACACCTTGTCCTGGAAGGTCGCCGTCAGGTCGCCCATGTCATAGCCGCGGAGGTACAGGCGTTCCAGCGCGGCGAGCTTCCCGGCATAGCCGGCCAGCTGTGCCTGAGGCTGCCGCACTACCGGGCCATGGGACGGCAGGAGCAGTTGGGGCTTCCGTGCCGCCAGGGTTTCCACGGAGGCGCGCAATGCCTGGATGCCGGCGCCGAATCCATAGTCCCACTCCGTGTCGAACCAGGTGTGCATCGTGGCGCCGTCGAGCATCACGTCGCCGCTCAGCGCCACCGGGCCGTCCGGATGCGCCAGCAGGTAGGTCATGCTCCCCGGGCTGTTGCCGCGCGTGTCCAGGCACCGCAACTCGTGCCCCCGCCAGGTGAAGACCTCGTCGTTCTCGAGTGCACGGTCCAACGGTATCGGCTGCGCGGGAGGGCGGACGTAGCTCGATCCATACACGGTCAACGGGTCATCCAGCCGCACGTCCATGACCCGGAACTCCGCCGGGCGTTCGAACAGCGCGCGCTCGGCTTCCGGTGCCGCGACGCGAGCCCCCGTACCTGCCAACCGCGGCGCGCCCTGGCACTGTTCGCGATGATGGTGTGTAAACAACACCCACTCGACCCGCTGCACACCGATCGTGTGCAGCGCATCAAGCACGCTCCCGTCGCCCAGATCGACCAGCAGCGCCGCGTCGCCGTCCCGGACAACGTAGACATTGCAGGTGTCCGTCCAGCTGAACAGGTCGGGGAATCGCGCCGGATCCACGGGCGTCAGGCTGCCAGCTGAAGCGGGGAGACCCGAGCACACCACCAGCAGCAGACCAAGCCATCTCACGTTCAGTCTCCACGGGCGTACGTGTACGGGCAATTCAGGTGGCCGAAACGGGACTCGAACCCGTACGTCCCTGACGGGACACAGGATTTTAAATCCTGTGCGTCTGCCAATTCCGCCATTCGGCCGCGCGATTCCAACTTACTTGACGGCACCTCGCTTCGCAACGAGGGCGTCCCCCGGCGGCGAACGTCCGCTATAATGGCGGCTCCCACAGGTGCCGCCCGCTTCTCCGGTCCGCGAATGAAAGGATGACCCCCATGGAACGCGTGCAGTGGAAACGACGGTTGGCGTTGCGAGGATTGGCTTGGATGGCCCTCGTGTCGATGCTGGGCGGGCTGTCGCGTACGGCGTGTGCCGACGAGACGGCGGAGGCCGAAGGCGCGGCGCTGATGGACCGGTACGTCGAAGTGACCGGCGGCCAGGCGTCGTACGCAGCCATGACGAGCCGGGTGGTCAAAGGGCGGTGCGTGATGGCGGACGGCGCGGTCCGGCGATTCGAATCGTATTGGGTCGCTCCCGACAGATTCCGATCGGTGGTGGAGCTGCCCGTGGGAGTGCTCGAGCGCGGCTCGGACGGCAAGACGGTCTGGATCAGTTTCCCCGCAGATGCCGCCATCGTTACCGGCGCGCATCGCGTGGCCGTCCTGCGGAACAGCCCGGAGGAGCGGTTCGGGCGCTGGCGCGACGTCTATCGGAAGGCGGAGTATGTGGGTCACCAAACCGTGGAGGGCACGGAATGCTCGAAGGTCGTCCTCACCTACAAGCCGCTCGACCCGCAGGTCGCCGAGTCGCCGGTGACCGTGTTCATTGCGGAGGACTCGGGGCTGATCGTGCGCTGGACCACGCGCGTCGAGCGGCAGGGGCCGGGAGCCGACCGGGACGCGCTCGATATCATCGACCTGGGTGACTATCGGAAGGTGGGGGACATCCGCGTGCCGCATCGCCTGAAGATCAGGGCCCGGGGCGAGGAGATCAGCCTCACGGTTGAGGAGGTGCTTGTGAATGTCGCGGTGACCGCCGACCAATTGGCTCCGCCGGAGGCGATCCAGGAGCAGTTGAAGGCGCGGGAGTCGCAGCGATGACCGGCGGGGCGCCGCGGGCGCGAGCACGACGAGCGTCTCGACACCCAAAGAGAATCCGGCGGGAAACACGGGCTTTCACCGCCGGACCTCGGAGAGACTAGTTGGTCAGTACGACACACTCTGCCCCGTCTTTATTCGCCCTGCTGGAGCACCAGGTATCGCGTCGAGTCGCCCGCCTGGATGAGCAGCAGCAGCGAGTGGGGATCCTTGGCGGTCTTGACCGCCTCCTCGAACTCCTTGGCGGTCTTGACCGGTTTGCGGTTCACCTCGGTAATGACCATCCCGGGCCGGATGCCGGCCGTGGCGGCCACAGAGGCCGGGTCGACGCCGGTCACAACCACGCCATGACTGCGATCGACGCCCAGCTGGTCCGCCAGCTCCTTGTTGAGCGTCTGGACGCTCAGGCCCCACGAGGACTCGACCGACTGCCGTTCGCCGCCCGTCGTGGATACCGTATCGGGCAGCTTGCCCACGGTGAGGGAGAAGTCCTTATGCTGGCCTTCCCGGACGACTCCGAGCGTGACGTGCGTGTCCGGCTTGATCATGGCCACCTGGTTGCGGAAGCTCGTGATATCCTTCACCGGCTCGCCATTGAGTGACACGATCACGTCACCACGTTGCAGGCCGGCGGCCGCCGCCGGACCGTCGCTGCTCACGTCGCCGACCAGGGCGCCGGTCGCGTTCTCCAGCTGGAACGACTTGGCCAGCTCGGGTGTCAACTCCTGGATCATGACGCCCAGGTACCCGCGGGTGACGCTGCCGTGCGCCATCAACTGCTCGCAGATCTGCTTGGCCATATTCATCGGGATGGCGAAGCCGATGCCGTTGTAGGTGCCGTTACGGCTGGCGATCGCCGTGTTGATGCCGATCGCCTGGCCCTGCAGGTTCACCAGCGGTCCGCCCGAATTGCCGGGGTTGATCGCCGCGTCGGTCTGGATGAAGTTCTCGTAGTCGGTGATCCCCATCCCGTCCCGTTCCTTGGCGCTCACGATGCCCGACGTGACCGTCCCGGCCAGCCCGAACGGGCTGCCGATGGCCAGCACCCATTCGCCGACCTCGATCGCGTCCGAATCGCCCATCGGCAAGGTAGGCAGGCCCTGGCCGTTGACTTTGATGATCGCCACGTCCGTGCGCTCGTCCGTCCCCACCAGCTTGGCATCCAGCTTGCGCCCGTCGTTCAGGGTGACCTCCAGTTTGTCGGCCCCGCCCACGACATGGTTGTTCGTGAGAATGTAGCCGTCCGCCGTGATCAGGAAGCCCGAACCTTCGCCCACCATCGGTTGCGGCTGGCGCGGCATCGGGAAGTCGGGCAGCTGATTGCCGAAGAACCGCCGCAGCAGTTCGTCCGGGATCTGCCCCTGCAGTCCGTTGAAGCCCGGCATGTTGCTGGTCATCACGTGCTGCTTGATGGCCTTGATGAAGACGACGGCCGGCGTGACTTCCTTGGTGACGGCTGCGAAGGCCTTGCCCGTCTCCGCGGCGTTGACCACGGCCTGGTCCCGGGTGTCCGCCGGGGTGTTGCCTTGCAGCGCCCAGGCGCCGGTCCCGGCGACGGCCAGGAGCACGAGCGCTACGGCCAGGGCGGTGTGCCGCGACGTCCACATTCTGAATTGATGCATGGTCTTGTTCATGATGATCCCCTCCTTTTCCTTTCCCGTGTACGGTGCTGTAGGTTCCGAGTCGGCTCCGTTTCAATCCGGACGCCCTGTCCGAGTCGCCGCGCTCGGTGCGATGGTTCGTACGGATGCAACTGACATGCCAACGGCGGAAATGCACGGAATCGGTCTTGCTGGAGGTGGCGGCGCGCGGCAATTTGCCCCGGCGCGGCGTTCTGACCCGGCGGCTCACCAGGTCACGCTCCGCCGAGTTGCCACTGCTGGAGCTTGCGATAGAGCGTCTTGCGGTCCAGGCCGAGGACCCGGGCGGCGTTGGTCTTGTTGCCGCCCAGGACTTCCAAGACGTGCAGGATGTAGCGGCGTTCGAGCTCTTCGAGCGGCATCAGGTCGGCCGGATCGCTGCCGGCCAGGACCATGCGTGAACTCTGGTAGTCGCGGATCTTGTCGGGCAGGTCGTCGACCGCCAGGTTCTCATACCGCGTGAGCGCCACGGCGCGTTCGATCACATTACGCAGCTCGCGCACGTTGCCGGGCCAGGAGTAGTTCATCAGCTTGGCGGCGACGGTATCGGAGAGCCCGGAGACCTGTTTGCCCGATCGGGTGGCGAACGACTGGAGGAAATGCTGGGCCAGCAGCAGCACGTCGCTGCCGCGGGCGCGCAGCGGGGGGACTTCGATTTGGATCACGTTGATGCGGAAGTACAGGTCTTCGCGGAACCGGCCCTCTTCGACGGCCGTCTCCAGATCTCGATTCGTGGCGCTGAGGATGCGCACATCGAACGATTGCTCGCGATCGCCGCCGACGGGGCGCAGCTTCTGTTCTTCCAGTGCGCGGAGCAGTTTGGCCTGGGTGGGGAGCGGGAAGTCCCCGATCTCATCGAGGAACAGCGTGCCGGATTCGGCCTCCAGGAACAGGCCTTTGCGCGCGGACCGCGCATCGGTGAAGGCGCCTTTGGCGTGTCCGAAGAGTTCGCTCTCGAGCAGCGCGTCGGGCAAGGCCGCGCAATTGACGGGCACGAACGGCTTGTCGCGCCGGCGGCTCTGCCGGTGGATCGCGCGGGCCACCAGCTCCTTGCCTGTGCCGCTTTCGCCGGTGATCAGCACGGACGCTTCGGAGTCGGCGATCCGGGAGAGCTGATCGAAGAGTTCCTGCATCGGGCCGCTCGTTCCCAGGATCTCGTCGAACCGGTCGAGCCCCGCCACTTTCCGGCTGAGCAGCTTGACTTCCTCCTGGAGCAGGTGGTGGCGCACGGCCCGCTGCAGCGCCAGGGCCAGGATGTCCAGCTCGATCGGCTTGGTGACGAAATCGTAGGCTCCGACGCGCATGGCCGCCACGGCCGCGTCCAGGCTCCCGAAGGCGGTCATCACCACGACCGGCACATCCGGCCGGTTGGCCACGATCCGCTCGCACAGTTCGGTGCCGGACATGCCGGGCATGCGCAAGTCGGTCAGGACCGCATGGATCGGCTCGGACTGGAGCGTGCGCAGCGCTTCTTGCGGCGATGTCGTCCACTGGCATGCGAACCCGCGCAGCCGGAGGTCGGCGTCCAGCATTTCGCACATGTTGCGGTCGTCGTCGACGATCAGGACTCGTCCTTGCATGCGGTTCCCTCGATCGGCAGGTAGACGGTGAAACAACTCCCCTGGCCCAGCTCGCTGCGGACGTCGATCCAGCCGCCGTGTTCCTTCACGATCCCGTAGGCGATGGCCAGCCCCAGGCCGGTGCCCTCGCCCACGTCCTTCGTCGTGAAGAACGGCTCGAACACCTGGTCCAGGATGTCCGGCGCGATCCCCTCGCCGTGGTCGGTCACGTCGATGCGCGCGTAATTGGCAGGGGCGGCGTCCGCCCGGTCGGGCGGGGCGGCCGTCGCACAGGTGATGGCCAGCTCCACCTTGCCGCCGGCCGGCATCGCCTCGCTGGCGTTGACGATCAGATTCGCCAGCACCTGCTGGATCTGACCGGGGTCGATGTTGAGCGTCAGGGCCGCGGGCTGCCGCACGACTGCGATGGCTGTCTGCCGCTTCTCGACGGCGGGTGTCAGCAGGTTGAGCGTCTGCCGGACGAGCTCGACCAGGTCGACCGTCTTCCGCTGCGGCGTATTGCGGCGCGCGAAGTCCAGCAGCTGGCGGATGATCGTGGCGATCCGGTCGGCCTCGTTCTTGATCGTCATGGCGCTCCGCTGCACCTCCTCGGCCGACAGCCGTCCGGCGACGATCATGCCGGCGCGGCCGCTGACGACATTCAAGGGGGTGCCCAGTTCGTGGGCGAGCCCTGCCGCGAGCCGTCCGACGGTGCGCAGCCGGTCGGCGTGCCGCAGCTGTTCCACAGCCGTCAGGCGGGCCTGGGCTTCCTGCGCAATCTTCTCTTGAGCCGCCTGCAGTCGGCTGCACATCGAATTGATGGCGGCGGCCAGCTCCCCGAACTCGTCCCGGCGGTCCAGCGCCAAGGGGCCGCTCAGATCGCCCGCGCCGATCCGGCGCGTCTTCTCGATCAGCCGGCGCAAGGGCCGGCCGATCCAACTGCTCCCGATCGCCACCACGATGAGGGCGCCGAGCAGCGCGGTGGAGCCGATCAGCAGGGCCGAGTGCCAGGCGAAGTACCAGGAATTGCGGTGGCTGTGCTGGATCGGCTGCGACAGCTCGATCGCGGCGATCTCCGGGCTCGGCGGCACGCGGAGCAGCGCGTAGGTGCAGAGATACTCCTGGCCGTACGGATCGAGGTAGCTGTCGGAATAGGGGCTGTCGAGCCGATCGGCCGTCACACGCGGGCTCAGCGGCGCGCGCGGGCTGCGGCGATCGACGCCCAGATAGACGACGCGCACTCGGATCGTGGGGTACAGCTCGTTGATCTGCTCGACGGCCTCCCGCGCGCGCAGCTCGTCGCCCGTGACCCAGAGCTGGACCACCAGGTCGGAAATGGTGCGCGCCAATTGGCTGGCGTTGGCGCGCATCTCCCGCTCCATCTGGTCGTTTTCCCGCTGCAACGCCAGCGACTCGGCGATCACAATCAGCGGCAGCGTGCCGAGCAGCAGGAGGAGCAGGATCTTGGCGGCCAGTTTCATCGGCGGCCTCCGGATATCAGGCCCGGCGACAACGACCCGGTTCGACGTGCGACCTGCCCACCCTCGACCACGCGTCGGGCGGCCTGCGCCGGGGGACTGCCCCGGCCGCCCGGGCGCCGCGCACGGGCCGGCCGGTCAACGACCTGGGGAACTGCAATCGGTGTGCCAGGTCGGGCTGTCTCGTGCCGGGCAGGTCGCGCGGCGTCAAGGCTCGGGCGGATCGCATAACCGGCCGTTTTCGGCGGCATTTTTCATGAGGACGATGCGGTTCACGGCGTTGAGCAGCGCTTTGACCGTGGCCTCGATCGTGTCGGTGGAGACGCCCAGCCCGCGGTAGGCCCGGCCGGCATGCTCGACCTCCAGCGACGCCTCGCCCTGCGCGTCCCGCCCGATCGTGGCGCTCCGCACCCGGTAGTCCTTGCAGACCAGCCCCAGTCCCGTGATCTTCTCGACCGCTCGAAACACCGCATCGATCGGCCCGTCGCCGGACGTGACTTCCTCGCTCACCGCCTGGCCGCCGTCCTGCAGCGTCATCTTCACGTACGGCACGTCGCCCGCACGGGAGATGATCTCGAACGAGATCAACTTCCAGTGTTCGTCGACCACGCCATACAACTGCTGTTCGACCAGCGCCGCAACGTCGCCGTCGTAGATCTCCTTCTTCTTGTCCGCCAAACGCTTGAACTCCTCGAACACCTGCTGGAGCTGCTCGCCGGTGAGCCGGTAGCCGAGCACCTTGGCGCGATCGGCCAGCGCGGCGCGGCCGCTATGCTTGCCGAGCACCAGGTCGGTCTTGGGGAACCCCACGTCCTCAGGGCGCATGATCTCGTAGGTGGTCCGTTCCTTGAGCATCCCGTCCTGGTGGATGCCGGCTTCGTGCGAGAACGCGTTGCGGCCGACAATCGCCTTGTTGCGCTGGACCTGCATCCCGGTGATGGTCGACACCAGACGGCTCGTGGGCACCAGTCGCGGCGTGTTGACGGCCGTCTCGACCCGGTAGATGTCGTTCCGCGTGCGCATGGCCATGACGACCTCCTCGAGCGAGCAGTTGCCCGCCCGCTCGCCGATCCCGTTGATCGTACATTCGATCTGGCCCGCCCCATGCTCCACCGCGGCCAGGCTGTTGGCCACGGCCAGGCCCAGGTCGTTGTGGCAATGCACGCTGATGACGGCCTGATCGATGTTCGGCACGCGGTTGCGCAGCATGGCGATCGTGGCGCCCATCTGCGCGGGTGTGGCATAACCGACCGTATCGGGAATGTTCACCGTGGTCGCGCCGGCCTTGATCGCCGCCTCCACGACCTGGCACAGGAAATCATGCTCCGTACGCACCGCGTCCTCCGGCGAGAACTCGACGTCGTCACAGTAGGACGCCGCGCGCGCGACACCCTCCACGGCACGCCGGATGATCTCCTCGCAGGTCATCTTCAGCTTGTACTCGCGGTGAATCGCGCTGGTCGCCAGGAAGACATGGATGCGGGGATGCTTGGCGATCTTCAGCGCTTCCCACGCCCGGTCGATGTCCGCCTCATTGCACCGCGCCAAGCCGCAGACGCTGATCTGGTGGATCGTCCCGGCGATCTCCCGAACCGCTGCGAAATCACCCGGGGAGGCGATCGGGAACCCTGCCTCGATCACGTCCACCCCCAGGTCCTGCAAGGCCTGGGCGACTTCAATCTTCTCGGTCAAGTTCATGCTCGCGCCCGGCGATTGCTCGCCGTCACGCAGCGTCGTGTCGAAGATGATCACGCGACGTGAGTCAGTCATGTGAAGATCCTGTTCTTCTGGCCGGTCGCAGCACCGCCAGGATATGGGATACACGAAGGATCGGGCACGAAAAAACCCCGAGCCGATGCGGGCCTCGGGGTCAGTGTCTGGAACGTCATCGGGCGACGAGAAACCTCCCCTACGGCCTGCCTGGAGCAAGCACCAGATCCGCCAGTAGCAGGAGATCCACGCCGATCATTGGTCACACGAGTGTTTTCATGTTCTTGGAGGCACTGCAGATCGGAACGTCCGATCTGGAAATCAGCAAAAACTCTAGTTCAATTCGGGCGGGAGGTCAAGGCGGTTGGACTCGAGAACGTGGGCTGGACGGTGACACACTCCGCGCTTCCAGCAGCCCCGTAGAGGACCCGGGGTGTTCCCCGCCCACACTCAAGGAACCACCCATCCCGATTATTCTCGAGACTCCGCCTCGCCCGACTCCCGACTCCCGACCGCCGGCTCCCGATTCCCGACACAGTACAGGCGTTCCAGGGTCCGGAGGAAGATCCGGCCCTGGGAGAAGGCCAGTGAGGCCCGCATGGGCTCGCCCAGTTCGTTCTTGGCCAGCACGGTGCACTCCGGCGCATCCGGGTTCACGGGCTCGAGCACGAACGTCGTGCCCTCCATGTTGTTGACATACAGTCGTCCGTCGGCGTAGCACATCGAACTCCAGGACGGCCCCGTACTCAGCCGGTGTTTCCAGAGGACCTCGCCGGTGACGGCCTCAAGGCACCAGGCAATCCCCGGCTCGTTCAGGATATAAGCGTAACCATTCACCAGGACTCCCGAACCGACGCGCTGGGGCGGCGCATCGAGGTGGATCCAATGCCGGTGGGTCGCCGTGACATCCCCCTGGCCACCCGGCTGGACGCCGATGGCCGGCCCGTGATAGCCCGACATGGCGATGATCACATCCTCGGACGGCAGCGGGCTGGCGTAGCTCACGGGCCCCAACCCATCGCAATACCAGATGTCATGGCCGGTCAGCGGGTCGAGCGCGTAGAGGCGCAGCGGCACGATGACCAGGAGCAGGTCCCGTCCGCCGATCGACGCCACGACCGGTGTGCTCCAGGACCCACAGAACTCGTCGGCTTTCTGCGAGGCCATCCCCGGCAGGTCGCGCCGCCACACTTCGGCGCCCGTGCGTTTGTCCAGCGCCACCAGGAAGGCGTGCAAACCGGGTCCGGCGTTGAGAATCACCAGGTCACCATAGATGACCGGGCTGGATGCATTGCCCCAAATATGATCGAACGGGCCCAGGTCGTGGCTCCACAACTGCGTGCCGTCGACATCATAGGCCCGGACGCCGGCCGAACCGTGCCACACGATCACCCGCTCGCCGTCGGTCACGGGCGAGGACGAGCAGTACGGGTTATTGGGGTGGCTCGGCTCCTCCCCCGCATACTCCACGTCCTGCTGCCACAACCGGGCCCCCGTGTCGCGCTGAAAGCAGATCAAACTCCGCAGGTGGCCGGAATTGCCGGCGCAGCTGACGAACACCCGCGAGCCGGTAACGATGGGGGTGGAATTGCCCGGTCCGGGGAGCGCGGCTTTCCACAAGACGTTCTCGGTGGCCGACCACCGTAGGGGAAACCCGGTATCCGGGCTGTGCCCGTCGCCGTTCGGACCGCGCCAGGTCGGCCAATCCCCGGCCGAGGTAGCTGCGGCGGCCCAAGCGATGATCGCCACACCAAGCAGGCAGCGCGCCATGGTCTTCCCGCGTGCAAAAAAACGTCTAGCCATACTGTGGTTCCCATTGTACATAGGGGCGCAGGCGGACCCAACCAGCGTGATTTTCGGACCTAACGCCGCTGATCGGACGATAGACCATGGTCGGCGAACATTTCGACACGGGTCGTGATCCGTCTGAGGCGCGGCGTGACCAGCCGGGCAGAGAGACGCGCTTCCTGGGCGTCCATTTCGCCTGTTGTTCCGTATACACAAGGGTTTACGTTAATCGGCAAGGCACCCATTATGTGGGTCATTGCCCGCGGTGCGGGCGGCGCATCGCCTTCCGCATCGGCCCGGACGGTACCGACCAACGGTTTTTCACCGCGTACTGAGTCAAGGCCCGTTTCAGGGTACCATGGGGTGGTGAAAATCGGGGAGAACTTCGCCTGTTCTGTTTTGGGAAGACTTGTTTCATTGGTGATCGTCTCTGGACGTCGATGAGCAAGCCCGTGTGGCCGTATCGGCCGGATAGGGACGCATGACTACGCCTGAGTTTAGGGCCGTCCCGTTGGGACTCGGGTCTGGTGGGTGGACGCGACCCAGGGCTGCGGCCCGGCTCGCACGGCTCGCCGAGCCTGCGCCCTGGGCTGTGATAGAGATGTCCCTTCGGGACGGAGGAGACCGCCTTCGTGTCGCTGCTGGGCACGGCACAAGTCGGAGAGGGCCAGAGCAGGCGCAAAGCAGGTTAGATGGGACGCGGAACACCAACGACAAACGTTAACCGTTGGAACATCTTGGTTCTTTCACGTCGCCAGGTGGCGGCCGGTAGCTGGTCCAGTTTGGCGAAGTGGCCGGCCGGAGTCGCGATGGGTTGATCGCGGCAAAGGGTTAGGACAGCGATTATGCTGGTAGGTGCCTGACCGTCGCCTGGCACCAACGCCTTTGCCATCACGACATGCGGTTCGCAGGGCGTCTGGTGCGCCGTTCTTCCTCCGCGGTAAGCATGCCCGGGATGATCTTGTCGCAGTTCGGGATGCAGATCATCTCGTCAAGACAGTGCGCCCGGACTCCCGGTCCCGGCAAGTTCACGGCGTCGATCGCGCAGCTTCCCACAGCGCCGCGATCTGCTGGTGCTGTACATTGTCCGAGTCGGCGTCGCGGGCAATTACCTGTTCAAGTCCATCGCAAAGCTGACGCACCGTCGTCAGGTACGACTCGTCGGCCGCCCGCTGCGAGACGGGCTCGAGCGGTGCCAGCCGGCCGGCCGCCAGCCATTGGAACCGGCGGCTCGTGGCGACGGCGTACTCGATTGCCAGGCGGGCATGCGCCGCTTCATAGCACTCGGCCAGGCCGGCTGCGATCAGGCTCAGCGTGGAACTGCCGCAGGCGAGCGATCCGCTGATCCAGGTCAGCCACCTGCTGTGCTTCGGGCGCGACAGCGCGCGCTGCCGTCCGGTGGCCGTCGACGTACAGGGCCAGTTCACCTTCGGCGCTGATGGTCGCCGCGACGTGGACCCATTGATCCGGCTGCAACTCGGCGTCCGCGTGCAGTGTCGCCCGCGTCGTGATCAGCCGCACCGTGTTGCCGGGGTGCAGGTCCAACACATATCCGTCCGCAGCGCCGACCGTACACTTGTCCACGATGCGGCCGCCGCCGGCCGCGTGCTGCCGTGGGCAGATCCAGGCACAGAGCGTGCCGCCCGTAGCCAGGTCGAGCGCAGGATCGGGGGCAACTTCCAGGAACCCGTCCCCGGCCAGCTCCAGCGCGCGGCCGCCCGGCCCGTCACAAGCGCGGCAGTGGCCGATCACCTGTGCCGACAACCGGTCGCCGTGCCCGGAGGCGACTCTGTTGTCGTGCATCTCACCGGGTTGCCAGTCGGCCACCAGCGCAGCCGCGATGTCCGGACGCGCAGTTGTCCCCTGCGCCACGGCTTCGACTTCTACCGGTGAGAGCGCGCGGTCGTAGACTTGCACGCGTCTGATGCACCCGAGGAACCGGCTGCCGCCGCTGCTGTCCGCACCGATGCGCAGCGGCCATCGGTTCGCTAAGACGACCGGCACTGGCCGGGCGGTCCACGGCAGGGAGCTGATCGCAGACGCATCGGGCAGCGGGGCCGCAGCGTCCGCACGGCGCGGCACGAACCCCGTCGCCGCCGCCCCTCCGCGACCTATTTCGACCACCGCCTCGGCCGGCGTCAGCTCGTAAGGCAGTTGAATCGTCTCGGCATCGAATTCCGCCCAGGGCTGGCCGTTGATCGAAACGGACGTGACCGGCCCGTGGCCGGTGGTGGCCAGATAGACCCGCTTGCGGCCGAACCGGATGGGGAAGTGCTGCTGCAGCTGCGTGATGGACAGCGACGCCTACCCGACGCCAGTGATGCCGGCATTGTGCCGATACGCCCGGTACGCCGTCGGGAACGGTGACCCGGTGCGCGCATCCGTAGCGCTGGCCGGCAGCCCGGTCTTCGCATCGATGGGCTTCTTCGTCCGCTTGCCGTTGCGTTCGATGGATTTCCAGCAGACCCATTGCTCCCGGTCGCGCAGGCACTGCGGGATCTGGTCAACCGGCAGTGCGGCGTTCGCCATGCTCGACCTCCTGGCTGACAAATTCCTTTTCGTAGATGTCGATCAGGACGGCGGCCCAGGCGTCCGCGGCTTCCTCGGGCAGACCGGGCGGTTCCCATTCACAGGTGTGGACCTCCACACCGGCCATCGTGACAGTAGGCGTATCCATGCCGACCCTCCGCAGGGAATGAGTGACGTGAAGAACAGGTCAGACGGCGCGTTGCGCACCACGCCGCCTCGCCACAGGGGGCCGGGTCGTTCGTGTGCAGGTTCAATCGGTTCGTCGATCAGTCGGTCGGGTCACGCAGGGTGCGGTCATTCGCCCTTGGCCTTGTACGCCGCGCGGAAATCTCCCAGCGCGCAGCCGTAGTCGAAATAGACACGCCACGTGGCGGCCAGGGTGTTGGGGTCCGCGTCGAACCCGAAGAACTCCACGGTGGGATTCTGCTTGCCTTGCAGGAAGGCCGTCACGAGCGGCATGTCCAGCGGGCCGGCGAACAGGTACCAGGCCTTGGCGCTGGTGCCGGAGAAGCGCAGCGCATTGGACAGGCGCGATTCCACTTCCAAGCTCACGATGTTCCGCAGCGCGTTGCCCGTCGGCAGATCGTTGTTGGCCCGCTGGATGAAGTCGCTCTGCAGCAACTGCTTGGCCGTCTGCTGCAGCTCGGGCGGCACCAGCAGCGTGCGGGGCCGGATGTCGAGGTCGCGGTGCTCGTCGTCACGCTGGGCGAGCATGCGGGCGATACCCGTGGCCAGCGCGTCGCCGCTCAAGGCCGTGCCCGCCCCCTGGTCGTAGTTGCCGTTGCCGGCACCGAAGAAACTGCCCGCGTTGGCCAACAGCACCTTGTAGACCAGATCGGACAGCGAACGCATGGCCGCGCGCCCTAACGAGGCGGCCGTGTCCTCAAACAGGCCCAGATCATCGTTGACGATGTCGCGACGATCAATGCTCAGCATCTTGCCGAACGTATCGACACTGAACTTGTAGGTCGACTCCGTCAGGGTGCCGTGCTTGATTTCGCCGCCGGGCGCGACCTCTTCCAGGTCACCCGTCTGACTCGGCCGCACGCCGGTGTGGTCCTTGAAGTCGTTGGCCGATTTGATGGCCGCAAAGGCCCGTCACGTGGCCGGCGACTCGGTATACGCATCGAGCAGCACCTTGTTGGCCGCATCACCCAACGCGACGGGTAGCGAGTACGTCGACAGCGATGGCCCGGCCGTTGACTTCGACTAACTCGCCCGCTCGGATGCGGTCCCACGCGCTGGGAGCCACCCCGACCGACGCTTGAAACTGAAAGCCGCTGCGCGCCAGTTCGAGGATCTGCCGGGCGGCTTCCGTGGTGGGAGCCAGCGTGCCCGCCACCAGCAGCTTGCCGTGGGCGACTGACGCCCGACCGAAACCGACGACGCCCCGCAACGTCGCGTCATGATCGGCCAGGATGCTGATCTGCGACGCGGCGACGTCGACGCCGGCCAGGTCGATCACCAGCGGCCCCCAACCCGGCACGACCATCTGGCCGCCCGTGTAGGCGACGATGGAAACGGCCGGCGTCTGGCCAGCAGCTGCTGTCACCTGGACGTCGCTGGCAGCCAGCAGCAGGTGGTCGGTCGTAACACTCATTTCGCCCTCCGTCGCGCTTCGGCCGGGAGCCGCAGGCCTTGGATGCCGTCGGCCTTCTGACGTTCGACTTCCAGGTCGCGGCGCGCGTCGTCGCAGAGCGTGAACTCGACGTAACCGTCGCGGCCGTAGCGCGGCGGGTAGACCGTCATGGTGAAGTAGTCCGGCACTGGGTTGACCGGTGTTGCCGCGTCGCCAAATTCGTCTCGCACTCGGTCCCAGGCGTCCTGCAGGGCCCGGAAGTATTCAGCGGCATCGACCCCCGGGTGCAGGAAGTACAGCGCTTCCGAGGTGTACTCCTCCCGCTCGTCGAGCTCCCGTGCCGCCGCGTCGATGTCCGTTTCTGTCCAGCGACTGGCCTCGCGCAGCTTCACCACGCGCTCCTCGACGAAGTACTGCAAAATCGCCACCGAGGCGTCGTAACCTCTGCGCCGCAATTCGCTTACGGCGTCGCGACTGTCCTTCGGGTACGCATCGGGCATCCCGAAACATCGGAATTCAACGTACGCCTCGCGATGGAGCGTGATCGCCATGTCCATTTCCTTCTCTGTGATAGACAGTGAAACGTGCTTCCCTAACAGGGATATACAGGGGGCGAGGCCCGTCGGCGCAGGAGTCTTCCGCAATTCTTGCCCGCCGCGTCGGTCGTGACTCTGCCGTGGGGAGTGCTAACCTCAAGCGGGGCATTTTGTGAGACTTTTGGAGAATGTCTATTGCAAGGGCCGAAGAGGTTGCTAGGCTGCGGGCATGTACTGGTCGTGTTGCCAGTCTCTTATAGGTCTTTAGGTCGGGGCAGCGACCAGTACGCCACACGGCGAAGTGTGTCTTCGCCCTGCTAGCCTGGATTCCCATACGGCGGAAAGACCTAAGAAACAGCCGCCCAGCGGCGGGGGCGAGGGCCCGTGTATTAGGTGACGGCTTTACACCATACGGCGCTTAGCCGAACAGGAGCCGCAGGCGTT
>JBPOJB010000067.1:0-14678 GCA_052034005.1 Planctomycetota bacterium
CTGGAGTTCGTCGAGCGGTCGCGTGACGGACGGCTGGAAAGCTGGTACTGGTAACAGCCGCCCGCCCCCCCCGGCGACTACCTCTCCCCGCCCAAAAGTGAACGCGTCGCGGATGCAACGCTCACGTCTGCTTCACTGCCTATCTCCATCCTGGGGGGGGCTTCCTTCGCTGTCCGTCTCCTTCCCCTGGCAAGAAACATCTGCTCCGTCTCCTTCCTGGTTTCCTTCCCCATTTTTTGGCGCAGAGTCGGCTCGGCCTTTTCCGAGGCGAACACGCGTCGCGTTGAGGCTGCTCAACCGCGAATTCGCTGCGACGCACCGAATGTCCCAGCACAGCCTCCGGTTGGGGTGGTGCAAATCGGGGAGAACTTCGCCTGTCCTGTTTTGGGAAGATTGGTTCTTTCACGTTGCCAATCAGGAGCCGAAGAACAGGCGCGGGTTGAGCCGATTGGCCTGGTAGCCGATCAAGTCGCGTTCCGCGGCGTTGGTCAGCGGGAAGTGCCAGCCGCAGGAGAGGCACTGGCCCACCACTTCGGTCTCAGCGTCGGACCAGTTGCAGTCCAGGCAGCGGCAGGGCCCGTTGTGCCGCTCGAAGCCGCCATGCTCGGGCACTTCCAGCATGCCGCACTTGGGGCACACCACGCGCCCGCCCCGGTCGAACTCGCTGATCGTACCCAAGTAGGCACATTCGGCGTGCAGGATCAGCGGCTGGCTGGCAATGTGGATCGACCCGCAGGAGCGGCAGCCCTTGCGGAACGTCGGCATCGATTCGCACTTGGGACAGACAAACACGCGGTCGACCAGCACCGGCCGCAAGACCCCGATCTCCGCCCAGCGGATCAACGTGTCGGTGGGCAACCCGGTCGCATACCGGTGGGTGTCGCCCCGGAGCGACGGGACGAGGTTCTCATCCCGCAGCAGCTCGCGCTCGAGCGGCGCGAACTCGGCGCCGACATGGATCCGGCCCACTCGGTGTGTCCAGTGCTGGACCTGGACCGTCGCAAAATACAGGACGCCGTCGTCGCCTTCGACGCCGGCCAGCAGCAGCTCGCTCGGCAGGTCCGACAGGTGCCCAATCTCGAACCCGATCCCCGACTTGCTGATGTCGATCGTGAACCCTTCGGCGCGCACCGACCGGTTGGGCGACAGGTCCGGGTTGATGGGGATCGCCACGGCGGACTTGGTGACATAGTATCGCGGATGGCGTTGCTGGAAGACGCGGAGGGTCGACACCGTCTGGGCCTCGGTGGCCGGCGGCGGCGTATCGTCATCGGGCGGCTCGTGGCCGCGCATGGCGTGCCACTTGCGGGCGAACGCCACGCGCATCGCGCGGATCAGCGCGGGCGACATGCCGCGCGTGTCATCCAGGCAGTCGTCGGCGCCGTGCCGTACGGCCTCGACCAGGAAATCCGACTCCGCGCCCGAGGCGCTGAAGAACACGTGCGCTTCCGGCGCAAACGCACGCAGCGCGGTGATCAGATCCAACGCTTCGCTGCTGCAGTCCTCGAGCCGCACCACCACCACGTCGATGTGCAGCTCGTTCAGGCGCTGGACCGCCTCGCGCATGCCCGGCACGCACTGGATCTCGACCGGCAGGTCGAAGCCGCCCGTGCGGATCAACGTCTCGTGCGGCTCGACTTCTTCCAGCGGGTCGATGCACAGGACGTGGACCATGGGGCCGTTGGGCGACAGCGGCTCGTCACGCCGCGGCTTGCGTTCCGCGGTCAGGAGCGCGTCCAGGGCGGGCAGGCTGGCCGGCACGTAACCCAGCGATCCGGCCGTCTGATGCAGCAGCTGACGCGTGTCGCGGCGCGCGATCGCCATCCGAATCCGCTTGATCATGAAGTCGGTATCGCACTCGTTCCGCAGACAAACGTCGTCCGCGCCCGCTTCGACCAGCCGAATGGCCGAATCGACATCCTCCAACGACGTCAACGCCACCACCGGGTAACCATTCGCGCGACTCGACACGGATCGACAGATCGCGCGCAGATCGGCGTGCTCCTGACGCACGTCGAGAACCAGCGCGTCGTAGCGCGCATGCCCGATGTCGCGGTCGGCCTGCTCCAGAGCCTTCACACTCGTCCGCTCACAGTGCATGCCGTAATCGGACGACAACGCGGCGGCCAACCGCTCGGCAAAGGCACTCCTGGTTTCCAACAACAACAGACGCAACATGAAACGCGATGCCTGCTTACTGCCCCGAGAGCGTCTTCCGAGCCCACCGACCTGCCGTAAGTGCACACTCAAACGTAGCTTGCAGCCGACCGGCGCCGCGCGCCTGAAATTCCGCCCGGCCGACCGAACAGGCCGGAAACCAGGACCCGAGAGGGGGCCGCGCCAGCCCGCTGCACGTCACAACCGCTGCGAGCGGAACAACCCGCCGGCCCTAATGACCAGGCATGAGTGATCATCAGGCCCGAGTAGGGTCGTCCCGATGGGACTCCCTTTTGTTGGGGACACCTGCCCCAGGGCTGCGGCCAGGCTCGGACGGGCCGCTAGGGCGTCGGCAGCGAGAGCTGATCGATATAGGTCGCCTCGAAGTGCGGTTCCAGGTTGAGTTCCACGATCTCCATCCGTTCGCTCAACTGGCGGATCTCGCGCAGCGCGCTGCTGTCCAGCAGCGTCAGGTAGGCGCCGCCGAGCGCCACATTGCCGACCAGTTCGACCTGGTCGATCCGAAAGCCGGGCAGCATGCCGCAGCCCAGGAGGCTGTCGACATGCATGTGGAACCCGAACCCGCCCGCCAGGTACACCGTGGCCACCTGCTGGCTGGTGATCCCCGCGCGCTGCAGCAGGCAGGCGACGCCGGCGGCGATGGCCGCCTTGGCCTGCAACAGGCTGGCCATGTCCGCTTCCGTGACCAGGATCGGATCGCCGTCCTGTCCGGGCGCGACGATGAACGACCATCCGTGTGTCGGGTGCTTGAAGAGGCCCGGCACCGTCTGGGACGCGAACCGGGCGGTGCGCGTGATCAAGCCGCACTGCCGGGCTCGCGCCACGAAGTCGACATAGGCGGTCCCGCAGAGCCCGATCGGCGCGCTGTTTCCGATCACTTCGATGCGCGGCTCGCCCGGCTCCTGGTTGAACCAGATGTGGCCAATGGCTCCGCGGCCGGCGCGCATGCCGTGTGTGAGCCCCGCGCCTTCGAATGCCGGACCGGCGGCCGTGGCGCAGCCGAGCAGCGCTCCGTCGTGCTTGAGCACGATCTCACCGTTCGTGCCGAGGTCCACCAGCAAGCTGGTGGCGTCGCGATAAGCCATCCCGGTGGCCAGGATGCCGGCCATCATGTCGGCGCCGACGTAGGCTGCGGCGCCGGGCAGCGAGTGCACCACCACGTGACCGACCGCCGACCGGCCGGCCGGCTCCGGCTCGTTCTGCGTGCCGGGTTCCGCGCCGGTGGTCTTCAGGTTCAGTCGCAGTTGCCGGGCGTCCACGACCCGGTGATCGAGGAACGTCGGCGTGAAGGGCGCCACACCCAGGCTCGACGGATCGACGCCGTGGAGCAGGTGCAGCATGGTCGTATTGCCGGTCACCACCAGGCAGGCCAGTTGGCGCGGGTCGAGGCTCGCATCGTTCAGCGCGTCGGTCAAGAGCGGCGCGAGCGTGTTGCGCACCAGCGCCTGCTGCATCCGCTGGACCATGTGCGGCATCTTCATGCACAAGTTGATCCGTGTGAGCACGTTGTCGCCCAGCCTCGTCTGGGCGTTCAGCGCCGACGCGCTGCTCACCACGCGGCCGGTCGCGAGTTCGACGACGATCACGACGACCGTCGTGGTCCCGATGTCCACGGCCGCGCCGTAGGCCGGCTCCATCACGTCCAGGTCCCGCAGGAGGCAGTGGTCGCCGCGATGGTCCAGCGCCAGGTGGTAGGCGCCGTCGCTGTGCGGCGCGAGCCCCTCGACTGCCTGGCCGAACAGCAGGGGCAACGTGCACTCCAGCTGGGCTGCGACGGCCGCCCGGAGGCCCTCCTGCCGCGGCACGCCGTCCGGCAGCCGGCTCGCCGACACGCGCACCGGCTGCCACAGCGGGTCGTGGGCCCGCGGCACTTTCAGCCGAAACGACGTGACAACCTGCGGCTGATGCGCCAGCAGCGAGCGGCTGGGGACATGGATCACCGCCGCGCCGGATTCCGGCAGGCGCAACTCGCAGCCGCGCAGCTGCCGAGGTTCCGCCTCCGCCCTCAACAGCTCGCCAGTGGCCGCCAGGCAGAGCGCACCCTCGACCAATTCGATCAGGCAGCCGTTGCAGAGCCCGCGCTGGCCGCAGCGCGTATTGAGCGGCAGTTGCAGCGTGCGCAGGACGTCCGTCACCAGCCGCTGCGTCCGGCTGGCCGGCACGTCCACGGACCGCTCTCCGCGCGGCAGTTGGATGGTCAGGTGAAATGTCGACATAACAGGTACTCGGCGGGCACTCCCTGCCGGCACGGGCCGCCGGCGCGATGCACAAGGCCACTGCCCTCAGGGATCCACATCGATCACACGCTGGTCGCCGACCATGCGGAGCGACTTGCCCGGCGGGACGACCAGGAACCGGTCGGAGTCCCAGGGCCCTTCCACCAGCTCACGCACCAGCGCCGGATCGCCGCACTGCTGGTCGAAGTCCCAGCCCAGCCAGTCCGCACAGCGCCGCGTGAACGCGATATGGTCGTCCGAGCGGCCGATGCCGCCCACATCCACATACGTGGCCCGGTTGTAGTTCCGATGCCATTGCTGCTCCGTCTCCATGAGGAACCTGGCGTTGTCCTCGCCGTACTTCTCGCAATACTCGCGAAACATGGCCTCCGCGCGCTCCGGGCCGGGCGGCAGGTGGTGCTTGTTCCAGCCCGGCGAATACCAGTAGGTGCCCGGGTGCGCGGCCACGTACCGGGCGTAGCGCTCCCGATCTCCCAGCAGCAGCGTGATGCAGTCGTGAGCGCGCGGCACGATCAGCCGGCAACGCCGACAGCGCAGTTTCTCCGTGCCCCGGCTGCACAGGCCGTAACCCAACACGATCACTTCGGCCGGCGTCTCGCGTTCGATCCGGTCGATGCTTTCCTGCACCTGGAGGCGGAGCCTGGCCGGCTCGTTGTGCAGGCCCTGCTGCATCTTCTCGATGTGCACGATGTGGCTCATGCCGGCCGCAAAATGCTCAATCTCTTCCTCCAGCACCTGGCACAGGACGATCGCCGTCTTGGGTCGAGTCGGATGGGGTTGCCTGGCATTCATCGAAGTCCACCTGTAGGAGTCTCCGCGCGGCAGCACAGCCCGGAGGGGCCGCGCGGCCGGGGGCTCGCCGCCGGCCGCCCTGGCCGTCGGCCGCGCTCGACCCCGGGGGCACCCCAATTCTCGGGGATTCGACCCGCTGGGCTGATTGCTTCGCCGAGTAGCGTATTGTAAGCTGCTCAGAACGTTACGCACATCCCTGACCATTGCTGGAGACCTTGATCGATGCCAGATCTGCAAGAGCTTGGCGAGGCGATCAGACGTGGCGATCGCGACACAGCAGGCAAGTTGACCAAGGCGGCCATCGACGCCCAGACCCCCGCGCAGGAGATCCTGGACGCGATGGTCCAAGCCATGGACGTCGTCGGGCAGCAGTTTCAGAGGAACGAGATCTTCGTTCCCGAGATGCTGATCGCCGCGCGGGCCATGAAGGAGGCGATGGGGCTCCTCGAGCCGCTGCTGGTCGCGGCGGGCATCACCCCGATAGCCAAGGCGGTCATCGGCACCGTCGAAGGGGACCTGCACGACATCGGCAAGAACCTGGTGGCCATGATGTGGAAAGGGGCCAATTTCGACGTGATCGACCTGGGCACCAACGTGTCGCCCCAGAAGTTCGTCGATGCCGTGCGGGCCAATAACGCGCAACTGGTCGGGCTCTCGGCGCTGCTGACCACCACCATGCCGGCGATCAAGTCGACAGTCGATGCCCTCAAGGCCGCCGGGCTCGGCGTCACCAAGATCGTCATTGGCGGGGCGCCGGTCACCCAGGAGTACGCAGACGAAGTCGGCGCGGACGGCTACGCACCCGATGCCGCCAGCGCCGTGAACGTCGCACGCACGCTGCTGTGACCGCGGCCGATTGCCAGTCACCCAGGATGCACCGGGAGATCCTCTCTCATGAACGGACGAGAACGGGTCCTGACGTTCCTCCGTGGCGGGGTGGTGGACAGCCTGCCGCTGATGCCGATCACGATGATGTACGCGGCGGACTTCGCGGGGGTGAAGTACGGCCAGTATGTGACCGATTTCGGCACGCTGGTGGACGCGCAGATCGCGATCGCCGACGCGTTTGATTTCGACTTCGTCTCCTGCATCTCCGACCCGGCGCGTGAAGCGGCCGACTGCGGCGCGCGCGTGGCCATGTTCGAGGACCAGCCGCCGGCGATCGTCGAGACCGATGCGTTGCTGGCTGACAAAGACCTGCTCCGCACGCTCACGATCCCCGACCCGCAGACGGCCCCGCGCATGAGCGACCGGGTGCAGGCGGCGGCCCTGTTCCGCCAGCGCGTGGGAGACCGCAAGCTGATCGAGGGCTGGATCGAAGGCCCCTGTGCCGAAGCGGCCGATCTGCGGGGCATCAACACCCTGATGATGGACTTCTTCGACGATGGCGACTTCGTGCGGGAGCTGTTCGAATTCACGCTCGAGATGGGCATCCGGTTCGGGCGGGCCCAGTTCGAGGCGGGCGTGGACATCCTGGGCGTCGGAGATGCGGCGGCGTCGCTGGTCGGACCGGAGTTCTACGAGCAATATGTCTGGCCGTTCGAGAAACGGCTAGTCGACGCCCTGCACGCGATGGGCGCGCTCGTGCGGCTGCACATCTGCGGCAATACCACGGCGATCCTGGAACTCATGGGGAAACTGGGCTGCGACATCGTCGACCTGGACTTCATGGTGCCCCTGGACAAGGCCCGCCAGGCCATGGGTCCCGACCAGGTCCTGCTGGGGAACATCGATCCGGTCCGCGCCCTGCGGGGCGGCACCCCGGAGACGATCCGCGCGGCGATCGCCCAGTGCCACCGCGAGGCGGGGCCCCGGTACATTGTCGGTGCCGGCTGCGAGGTCCCCCGCGCCACGCCGGCCGAGAACCTGCGGGCGCTGACCGAGTACGCACGCGCGACCCGGCCTTGAGACGCGGCAGGCACCTGGCCGACAGGCGGCCAGGCGGCCGGCCGGTCAACCGTGCGCGAAGCGTCCGACCCGGACGCTCAGCGCGTCCCCTGAAGCAGGACTCGAGAGAAAGACCCACCCTATGCAGCTTGACCACCTGATCGCCCGCGGGCCCGTGATCACCGACGGCGCGTGGGGCACCCAGTTGCAGGCGCGCGGCCTGCCCAGCGGCGCGTGCCCGGACGAGTGGAACCTGTCGCGTGCGGACCTCGTGGAGCAGGTGCCGCGCGAGTACGTGGCGGCCGGCAGCCAGGTCGTGTTGACCAACACGTTCCGCGCCAACCGGATCTCGCTGGCCGGCTACAACCTGGCGGACCGCGTGGAGGAGATCAATCGGCGCGGGGTCGAGATCTCGCGCCGCGCCGCGGGCGATCGCGCCTGCGTGTTCGCGTCGATCGGTCCGACCGGCAAGATGCTGATGGCCGGCGAGGTGAGTGAAGACGCGCTGCACACGGCATTTGCCGAGCAGGCCCGCGCGCTGGCCGCGGCCGGCGCCGACGCGCTGGTGATCGAGACGATGGCCGAGCTGGAGGAAGCGGAACTCGCCCTCTCGGCCGCCAGGGAGACGGGCCTGCCCGTGGTGGCGTGCGTCGTGTTCGATTCCGGCGCGAATCACGACCGCACTATGATGGGCGTGACGCCGGAGCAGGCGGCCAGCCGGCTCACCCTCGCCGGGGCCGACGTGGTCGGCGCGAATTGCGGGCAGGGCATCGCGGGCTATGTCGATATCTGCCGCCGCATGCGGACGGCCACCGAACGTCCGCTGTGGATCAAAGCCAACGCGGGGATGCCCGAGATGATCGCCGGGCAGGTCGTGTACCGGACCACCCCGGAACAGTTCGCGTCCCACGTGCCGGCACTGCTGGACGCCGGCGCCCAGTTCGTCGGCGGCTGCTGCGGCACGTCGCCCGCCTTCATCGCCGCCGTCCGCAAGCAGATCCGGCCCTGAGGCCGCGCCGGCGCGCGGCTCCCGAGCGTACAATACGCTGAGGGGCGACACCCAGTCCCACAACCCACTCGTTCCGTTCACCTTACAGGAGCCCTGCCATGTTGTCACGCGCTGCCTTGCGAACTGCCGGCCTGATCGTGTGCTTGACCACCCTCCTGCCCGCGGCGGCGGCCGAGACGCCCGCCGAACGCGACGCGCGCATGCAGTGGTGGCGCGATGCGCGCTTCGGCCTGTTCATCCATTGGGGCCTGTACGCCATTCCGGCCGGTACCTGGGATGGAAAGAGGATCGACGGGATCGGCGAGTGGATCATGAACAGCGCAAATATCCCGGTCGACAGGTACGAACAACTGGCCCGGCAGTTCAACCCGGTCAAGTACGACGCCGCCCAGTGGGTGCGGATCGCCAAGGACGCCGGCGCGCGCTATATCGTGATCACCTCCAAGCACCACGATGGGTTCAGCTTGTTTGATTCGGCGGTCAGCAACTACGACGTGGTCGACTCCACACCCTACGGGAAATGCCTGCTCAAGCCGCTGGCCGACGAATGCCACAAGCAGGGCCTGAAGTTCTGCGTGTATCACTCCATCATGGACTGGCACCACCCCGCCCAGTATCGGGGCAGCCCACAGCACTACAATCCGACCAAGATCCACCCCGAACGCAAACAGGAGTATGTCACCTACTTGAAAGCCCAGCTCAAGGAACTGGTCGACTGCTGTGACACGGCCGTGCTCTGGTTCGACGGCGAGTGGACCGATTGGTGGACCGAGGAGGATGCCCAGGACCTTTGCAGGTATCTGCATGTACTCAAGCCGGACATCATCATCAACAACCGCGTCGGCAAAGGCCGGCAAGGGATGCAGGGCATGAGCGGGACCGATCGGGAATACTCGGGCGATTTCGGTACGCCCGAACAGGAGATCCCGGCCACGGGCATCCCGGGCGTCGATTGGGAGTCCTGCATGACGATGAACGACACATGGGGGTTCCGCAGCGACGACCAGCACTGGAAATCGGCCGAGACGCTGATCCGCAACCTAATCGACATCGCCTCCAAGGGCGGCAACTACCTGCTGAACGTCGGCCCGACCGCCGAGGGCGAGATCCCCGCCCCGTCCGTCGAACGGCTCGCGGCGATCGGCGCCTGGATGAAGACGAACGGCGAGTCGATCTATGCGACCGAGGCCAGCCCGCTGGCCGAGACCCCCTGGGGACGCTGCACGCGCCGAACGCTCGCGGACGGGTCGGTGCGGCTCTACCTGCACCTGTTCCAGTGGCCGACCGACGGCCGGCTCACGCTCCCCGACCTGCCCGGCGTGCCGCAGCGCGCGTTCCTGCTCCAAGGCCGCCAGCCACTGGAGATCACGCGGCAAGACCAGGCCGCCGTGATCGCCCTGCCGCAATCCGCACCCGACCCGATCGCCACCGTCATCGCGCTGGAACTCGCCCCGCAATAACAGCCCTGCACAGGCCGCGCTCGGAACGGCCTGCGACGTGCCTTGTGAGTTGCGTCACGCCCCGTGCGCCCCGGGACCTCCCGCGCGCTATTGACGCACGAGGTTCAGCGTCTGCAGGTCGCCGGGCTTCCCGTTGGTACAGCCCTGCCACTTCGCCCGGATGTGGTTCGAGTCGACGATCGTCAGCGTCAGGGCGTCCGGGCGCGTGTCCGGCCCCGAGCCCAGGCTGCTCGCATCCACCCGTTGGAAGACGAGCTGGCTCAGATCCGAGCCGGCGCGGCATTGCATGCGCGCCGGGCTCCCGGCCGGGCCGTACCGGGTCAAGAACAGGTCCGCGTCGTCCTGATGGTAGACTGTCACCACCTCGCGATCGGTATCCTCGAACATGACTTCCACCACCGCGTTGCCAGCCGCTGTGATGCGATAGGTGGACACGACCTGGTCGGTCGGCTGACCATGTTCGTCTTCCAGCACCCACGTGCCGACCAGCGCCTTGATCACACCGAGCGTCGGGGCGGCCTTCTGGGCGACCGCATCGAGCCTGTCGGTCTGCAGTTTGCCAGTCGCTTTGTCCCACAGCACCGTGCGGTGTGCCAGGCGATGGCGTCCGTGGCAATCGGTGCACACGACCTGCTGGGCGGCGGTGGCTGGTGGCACGCGGTCCTGGAGCCGTGCGATCACGTCGGCGGCCGGCACGTCATGCGACTCGTGGCACTTCCCACACGCATCCTCGATTCGCTCGCGCGGGAACATCACGTCGGGCGGGGTCGTATTGTTCTCATCGTTCCGATGTGCGTACGACTTGCCATGGCAATCCACGCAGCCGGTATCCCCGGCCGCGTGGATCTTGACCAGCTCTTCCTCCTGATAATTGGCGTGGCACACATAGCAGGCGGCGTTCTCCGCCACGGAGGGCGCCACAGGCCCGTCATCTGGCGCCGGCTTCCGGCCTTCGTCCAACAGCAGCGGCGAGTCGGTGTCGACAATCAGGGGCGGGAGCGCGCCGGCTTTCTGCTCGGCTTGCTTCTTGTCTTCCTTCCGGCCTGGTCCCTGTTCGGCGGCCGTCACGGCACCGGCGACCAGCAGGAGGGCCGCATACCAGGTCATCTTTGCGCGCAACGTCATCGGGGGGCCTTCCAGTCTACTCATGGCGCGTGTCACACGTATTCCCAGTCTTTGAGCCACTGATAATGGTCCGGCAGCCTGGCCCAAGCGCGGTCCATCGCCCGATCGAGCCGGGCCTGTTCGACGACATCCAGCTTGCGCCGTTCGACGACGGCCAGGCAGGCGTTATCGACTTGCGGAACGGTGATGAGTCCGGGTATGGGCGCCGTAATGGCGGGATTGCACAGGATGCAGCGCAGCGCCAAGCGTGCGATCTCGCTGTCTTCCTTCGCCTTCGGGCTGTCGGGCGCGCCATCCCCCTGGAACACCGAGTTGCTGGCAAACGGCTTGATCCCGAACCAGCCGACATCATGCTTCCGAATGCTGGCCCACAAGCCGTCTTCATCGGTGACGACTTTGGTCTTCGCGGTGTAGGGGGTCAAGATCACCTCCATCTGATCGGGGTAGGTTTCGATCAGTGTCTTGAGGTGCGGCCGGTCGTGCGACGACACGCCGACGAACCGCGCGCGGCCGGACTTCTTGGCCCATTCGAGCGCGGCGGCCACGTCGTCCAGCTCGGCCTGCGAATGCTGGTGGCTGTCGGTGAGCAGGCTGATGCGCCACAGGTCGACATAATCCAGCCCGGCTTCCTGCATGCCCTCGTCCAATCCGTCCTGGAGCTTCTTGCGCGCCCGCCACTCCGGGAACCGGCTCTCCTTGATGTGCCAGGAGTATCCGAAAAACATCCGGTCGCGGCGTCCTTCGAGCGCCTTGGCGTAGGCGAGGATCTCCTCGCGGCAGCAGGCGTCCACGTAATTGATGCCTCGGTCGATGCAGCGGCTGACGATCTCGCGGCGGTTCTCCTGGAAATCCTCGCGGTCGATCTCCATCGTCATCCAGCCCTCCGGCTCCTCGCCGCCAATGACCTTCACCAGCCGCTTCCAGTGTCCGCCCAGCGCGATCGCCGAGATCATCAGGCCCGTCCTGCCGCACCGGCGGTACTCCATCTGGTCGTTGTAGTTGAGGATCCCGCTGGTATCCTCGCCGGTCGGGTTGCCGGCCAGGACGGTCCGTGTGGCGGCCAACCCGGCGGCCACGGCGGCGGCCGTCAAGGCACTGTGGCGCACGAACTGCCTTCGTGTGAACTTGCGTGCCATGGGAGTGCTCCTGGCTATAGCTGAGGTTGATCGGTCCGCTGCCGCAGCGCGGCAGCCGATTTTCGCCCCCGCTATTCTAACCGCTTCCCGGCGGACGCGAAACATGTTTTGCCCGACCCCCGCGCGGTGTCGCCGACGGCCGCCGGACCTGCTACACTGGCGTGCATCACATTTCCGACACGCTATGGAGCAGACTGATGAGTCCTGACGTTTCTGGCCAGGGCCCCCGGGGGCTGCTGGAGTACGCGACCGAGCAGCAGATCTTCCAGATCGGCAAGACGAGCGTGGGAGGCCGACCGGGCGCTCAACCCACCGTCCTGATCGGCACGATCTTCTACCACAAGCACGATGTGGTCATCGACGCCGAGCGCGGGGAGATCGACGCGGCGGAGGCGGAGAAGCGGATCCGCCTGCAGGAGGACTACTCCGCGCGGACCGGCAACCCCTGCATGCTCGATGTCGTGGGCTCCACGCCGGAAGCTATCGTGCGGAACCTGGAGTTCGCGGCCAAGGTCACCGACATGCCGCTGCTGATCGACGGCACGACCGCTCAGGTGCGGATCGCGGGGCTGCAGTATGTGGCCAAGGCCGGCCTGGCCGACCGGATCGTATACAACTCGATCCAGCCGGAGATCACCGGCGACGAGTTCGCGGCGATGCGAGACGCGGGCGTCACGAGCGCCATCCTGTTGACCTACTACTTGATGGACTTCACCGCCAAGGGCCGTGTCCAGGCGGTGCGCGAACTGCTGCCCCGGGCCGAGGAGGCGGGCGTGACGAAGCTGCTGGTCGACACCTGCGTGCTCGACCTCGCCACGCTCGGCCAGGCCTGCAGCGCCATGCATGACATCAAGAACGAGTTCGGCCTGCCGGTCGGCGGGGGGGTCCACAACGCCGTGGCCGTCTGGAAAGGCCTGAAGACCAAGATGGGCCCTCAGGCCGTCAAGCCCTGCGTGGCCGCCGTCTGCGCGTCGAGTGTCGCGGTAGGCGCCGATTTCATCCTGTACGGGCCCGTCGAAGACGCGCCCTACGTGTTCCCCGCCGTGGCCATGATCGACACCGCCCTCAGCCAGCTGATCATGGAACGGGGCGAGCGGCCGGATGCGAACCACCCTCGGTTCCGCGTGGGGTAGCGCGACGGGCCGCGCGATGGCGGATTGCAGAGCACCTGAGTTCGGGTTCTCGACCTGAAGGGGCTGTTGCCGCGGCCTTCCGCTGGGCGTCGAGAACCGCGAACTCGATACTGCTGAACCCTCACGCCTCGCGCGCCGTTGCGCGGGCGATCTTGTCGGCGACTTCCATGGCCTTGCGGCCGTCGAGCCCCGTGATGCTCGGCGGCGTCTTGTCCTGCAGGCACTTGATGAAGTACTCGTCCTGCTGGTAATGGCCCCACATCCGCGCGCCGGACTGTTTCACATCCCATTCGCTCTTGCACGGGTCCTCGGCCAGGAGCGTGACCTTGTCGTTGTGGAACGCATCGAGCAGATAGGTCGAGTCGCCGATGACCTCCAGGCGGGAGGCGGATGCCGAATGGGTCACGGAGCCGCTGTACTGCAGGCAGCCGACCATGCCGTTGGCGAACCGCAGGGAGGCGGCCGCGTCATAGCCGAGCGTGCCGCCGTACTTCTCGAGCTTCGTGTACTTCGTGGTCGGATTGACTTCGACGATATCGGCCCCGGCCAGCCAGCGCAGCAGGTCGATGGACCAGACGGCCAGGGTGTAGAGCGGTCCGCCGCTCTCTTCGATGTTCCACATCCAGCTGTTGACCGGCCACTGCATGGCCAGGTCCTTGGCCGGGATGAACTCGCGATACATCAAGGTCGTGATCCGGCCGAGCTTGCCGCCGTCGATGATCTCCTTGGCCTTCACGTAGTTCGGCGTAAAGTGGAAGGTGAGGCTCGGCATCAGCGTGACGCCGGCCTTGTCCGCCGCTTCGATCACCTGGTCGGCGTCTTTCAGGTTCAAGGCCAGCGGCATCTCGCACAGCACGTGCTTGCCCGCCCGGATGGCCGCCAGCGCGGCCGGGGCGTGCAGCGCGGTCGGCAGCGAAACGACGACCACCTCGACTTCAGGGTCCTCGATCAGTTGCAGGTAGTCCTTGTACACGCGGCTGACGCCGTGTTTCTTCTGGACCTTGCCCAGCCGCACGTCATCGGCGTCCGCGACCGCCGCCAATTGGGCATGTTCCATCGTGGCAAAAGCCGGCACATGCGCGCCGCGCCCCACAAACCCGCAACCCGCTACGCCAACACCGATCTTACCCACAGCTTCCCCCTTTCCAAGAAGACCTCGACTCGTCGACACGTCGGGCGTATTCTAAACGAGCGCGGCGCACTCGGAAACCGCACGCCGTCGGGCCGTCTCGAGCTTTCCCGACCGAGCCTGGAATCGGGCGCGCTCGTTCAGCCGCCGGGCTGGGGCTGCCCGAGCTCCAACAGCAATGCGAACGTGTAGATGCCGTCACCGTGGCCGTCGCTGAAGGCGATGGCGTAGGCATAGCTGCCGACCGGCTTCATGGACACGACGCTCAGCGGCCGGGCCTCGGCGGGCGACAGGACGACCAGCTGCAGGGGATCGGCCGGCGCAGGCGGCTGCGCGCGCGCTTCGCGGCAGCCGGCACACGGACAGTTCTCGCGCAGTTCGCGGAACGTGTAGCGTCGGACCTGTCCATCGCTCCAGTCGATTTGGAGCTGCTGGTCCACGATCTTCAGAGCTGTCGGGATCGGGAACGTGTTCATGGCCTGACGATCCTCGTGGTGGGGGGGGGGGGCGGGCCCCCCCCCCCCCCCCCCCCCCCGCCCGGGGGGGGCGATTAGCCCGCCCGGGGGCGCTCCCCCCGCGAGACCCCGCCCCC
>JBPOJB010000066.1:0-4232 GCA_052034005.1 Planctomycetota bacterium
ATTCCACACAGCACGGCACGCCGCACACAGCGGCTCGAGCAATGAAAGACAGCCTGACGCTGCTGGCCCAGTGAGCTTGCGACGGGCATGGGTCACCCTATCTGCCATCCTGGCCTGGTCGCTCCGTGTCGCGGCCGAGCGCAGTCCCCTGCGCGGCACGCGTCGGTCCAGGTCTGACGGCCGGCGTCTCGTGTCGCAATGCAACGCTCACATCGTAGCGCGCTTGGCCGCGAAGTTCAGTGCGTCATCCTCCCGGCTGGCAGATGAAGCCCGGGCACACATGCTAGCAGTACGCGCTGTGAGCTGAGACAACCAGCAGCCCCGCCGAAACCAGCCGAAACCAGAGTGTCTGCTTCTGGACCTGCTGTTCAGTACTGGACGCGGACAGAGAGTTCGGAGGCACCGGCGGGCAGGTAGATCAGTTGCGCGGCGACGTCGATGTCCGTGTGCTCGTGGCCGTTGACCGTGACGCGCGCGATCGGCTTGCCGGCCGGATGGCGCACACGCAACACGATGCGGGACGGCGCCGTCCGTGTGGGAGGGACGACGTGCACCTCGATCCGGTCGTCGGCGACCGCTGAGTGGAGCGCGAAACTGACCGGACCGAAACGCGTCGGAACCTCGCGGGCCGCCACGTGCCGACCGTCGGCCAGCCAGGCGGTGGTTACGAACGGCGCGAGCCACAGTTCGTCCCCCCGCTCCATCGCCAGCATGGTGCGGGTCATCTGCAGGAACCACGCGCTCTCGTGCGTCTTGTTCCACGCGCCTCCATGGTTCAGGTGCTCCCAATAGGTCAGGTTCTCGCGGTTCAGCAGCACGGGGAATGTGTTCAAGTAGGTCCGGATGAACGGGCGGACGTCATCGCGCAGCGCGTGCAGGTCCGCCGTGCGCGCGTAATGGGGCTGGAGCTTGGCGAAACCGCCGTAGTTGAACCAGTCGGCTTCATTCTGGGCCGCCGGGTACTCGCCGAAGATCCCGTCGATCAGGAACCAGCGGTCTTCCAGCAGGTTGACGATGGCGTCCGCCGCTTCGCTGCAGGGCGGGAGCAGCCCCAGCGGAATCAGGTGCTGCCCACCCACCTCAACGTCGTGACCAATCGCGCTGACGCCGCCGAAAAAGTCGCGCGTTAAGCCGTAGCAGTACAGGCTGGACGGGCAGGGGGACACCCACGTCCCATCGCGCAGCGGCACCACCGGCATCCGCGCACGCTGCCAGGCGAACGCGCGCTCCAGGTTCCCGCGATACTCGACCGCTGCCTGCCGGAGCGGCCCCACATCGGCCGGTCGGGCGTCAGCCAGCAGGCGCACGACCGCCTCGAGGCCCGCACAGTAGTAGGCGTTCGCGTACATGTAGTAGGCATAGCGGTCCCAGTCCGCGAGTACGCCGGGCGGGACGAGCCCATGCTCCGGCACGGCCTCGTCATGCGGATCGCGCCGCTTTGTCTTCTCCGTTTGCCGTACGATCCAGCGGGCCGCCCGCAGGACGTCGTCAGCGATCCCGTCTTGCCACACAGGGTCGGGATGCAGCGCGGCATGTTCTCCCAGCGTCCACAGGTGCTGGCCGGTCCCCATCAGGGTGTAGCCGCGGGCCAGCATGCCGTCCGCGTTGTAGCTGGCGATGAAGAAGTCGAGCCCACGCTGGGCGAACTCGCGCTGGCCCACCAGGCTCATGCCCAGGATCACGGGCTGGGCTTCGGTGTCGAGCGGTCCATAGGCGTCCGACGCGATCCAGGGTGCGATCCGCTGCCCATCGGCCTCGTTGCGCGCCGCCATGAGAATATGAATCTGCGTGGCCCGGAAGAACTGTACCAGTAGCGGCTCCGGAAGCTCTACCTCCATGGCCGGCGCGAGGAACTCCTTCCAGTAGCGCACCGTGCGCGCGTGCAGCACCTGCGGGTCGGCACGCCAACACTCATCGTCCGGGCCCGCCGGCCCCGCCGGAAGACAGACTACGACGTGGCTGCGGCCGGCGGGAGGTAAGTGGCCGGTAATCACCAGCCCGGAGGGTTGGACCGCGGCCTGAAGGCCGGCGAGTCGGCTCAGGTCGACCTGCGCGATCAACCGGCCGTTGTGCAGAAGCTGAACGCAGCCGTCCGCCCCAAGCGCGCCCAAACGCGGGCCGTCCGCAGTGTCAGCGCTCCAGGCCAGATCCAAGGCGACCGACACCGACGCGGCGTCTAGGCCGTGGTTTTCCAGCGAATACTCCACGATGCCGACTGCGCGCGCACGCCCGACGGTGTCCCAGGTGCCCGAAACCGGGTCGGCCGGAGCGACCCACGTACGCTGATGCAGCTCGACACCGTCGACGCGCGTCGTGTTGACGAGAATCGGCAACCAGCCATCTTCGAGCGCACGGGTGTGCGCCGCTTGAGGTTGTTCGCTGCCGGCCACCAGGTCACTCAAGCACACCGACGCGTCGTGGTCGTCGTCATTGTCGTCGCCGCGCGGTACCAGTCGTGCATTTCCCCAATTGGCAGCGTCGTTCAGAATGCCGTCGCCCGCGTCGGTCACGCGCAGGGTCAGCACTTGTGCGTCATCGACGGGAACGCGAACCGCCCGCGCCGCCTCGCCCTGCCGAACCACGCCGCTGTCGAAGACCCGTCGGCCGTCCACATCGACCTGGAACGTCACCGTGCCACCGTCCTGATCTACCGGCAGCACGCCGACATCCGCGGCGAACCACCGGTAGCGTCCATTCAGCCGCACAACCAGCTCCGCGTTGGCGTGCAACCCCAGGCCTTTCTGATAGACCGTGTCGGCGATGCGCAACGGCAGCGGCGGCTGAGTCGCGGATGGACGGACGGTCGTATCGAGACCCGGCATGCCGAAATCCAGACGGGTCAAGCTGACCTCCTGCTGGGGGAAACTGGGGCGGAGCGTCAGAGCGCCGAAACGTACGCTGCCGTCCCGTTCGACAATGTACTTCGCGTTGTCACACGCCAGGGAGAGCATGGTCGGTCCATGGTTCTGTGCCGGCCGCCACAACGTCTGCAGGGCCTGGTCGAACGTCTGGTCCGGCAGATCTCGGACCTGGGCGAGAATCGTCCGCTCGCCCGTCGAACGTTGGCTGTACTCGGCCAATCCGCCCGGCTCATCGGCGCGACTGACGAGCAGCCCCAGCGCCGGCACATAGACCCGGCCGGCGGTGAGGACGTCATCCACGGCAACGGTTGCCGCACCGTGCTGGCAGCGGCAGCGCAGCAGCGTCCGGTCCGCGATATGCCCGCTCGGGGCGCGGCAGATCACGTTCAACACCTCGGATGTGCCCCGCTCCGGCGCGCAGTGCAGCGTCTGTTGCGGCACGTCGCCCGCCAGCACCAGGCCGTTATAGGCTTCCACGGTCACACCGAGCGCGTCCGCCGTTTCCAGCCGGACTGCCACACGCTGCCAGGCAGAGCCGCCAAAGGCACGGGGCCGGCGCACGACGATCGAGGACGCTGCGGCCGGGAATTTCCAGCGGACCTTCAGCACACCGACACGCTGACGCTGTTCGGGCACGGCATCACTTTGAATCGTCGCGATAACACAGTCCCCGCGGGTCTGGACATCGGCCGGAAGGGGCTCCCAGCGCCCCTGCCAGGGTGTCTGGCCGATGGCGCCCCAGGAGTCCTCGCGACCGGACGACGACCAGTACTCGAGCGTGACCGCGGATTCGGCTGTCGGCGGGGCAAGGCAGTCGAGTTCGAGGCGTCGGAGCACACGACGCTCGGCCCATTCCAGCCCGATCGCGGCCCCGTGAGCAGGGTCGACAGCCAGCGCGTACGTCCCATCCTGCTGTGGGGCGATCTCGCTGGTCAGGAAGACGTCTTCACTGTGAAACTCCTCGAGCCGACCCGCTCGTGCTCCGTCGTACCGTGCGGGATCGGACGTGACGACCCGCGCGAACAGGCCGAGATCCAGGTCTTCCCCGTCGGCCGGCTGTGTAGATGACGAAGTAAGGTGTGGTTGCGCTTCTTCGATACCCTGACCCCAAACACGCTGGTGCAGGCCGATCCAACCCGCCACCACGATGCTGACCCAAACGACTTGCCGCGTCATCTCACGAGTTCTCCTGCCGAAGGCACCTTCCGGCCGTGCAGTCACGACGACGCCGTCAAGTGTACACCACAGGGCGATTGCGCGAAACTGGGCAATCTGGTATGACATGGCAAGCGCGATTCGGTCGTTTCGAGGCAGAGTGTCTCAGCGAGTCGCAAGATGCAGGAATCCGCAAGGAGGTGTGTCGTCATGCCA
>JBPOJB010000011.1:0-180256 GCA_052034005.1 Planctomycetota bacterium
GCGGGGCCAGCTGTACCAGGTGAAGTACAACCGCAGCGTGATCAATACGCGGGCCTATGATAATGGCGGCCGGCTGTCGACCAGCACCTATGGCAACGGCGTGGTGGCCACCCACACGTACCGGAACAACAACCTGACGCAGTCGCTCGAGATCCGCAAGGATTCGAACGTGCTCGACTCATTCGCCTACACCTGGTGTGACCCCAAAGGTAATCTGACCCTGAACGTCACCGGTCATCGGTACTTCTGGGACTTCGACAACCAGCTGCAGGGCGTGGACATCACGGGCGACCAGGTGGCCGACGTGACCTTCGGGTATGACGCCCTGGGTCGGCGCGTGAAGAAGACGGCCAGTGGGGCCACGAAAGTGTATGTGTGCAAGACCGAGCCGATCGCCCATAGCCCGGATGCCGGCCAGGAGATCGCCGAGTATGTGTCGGGCGCCGCGCCGTCCTCGCCGACGGAGAAGTACATCGACGGCGACTACATCGACGAGCCGATCTGGAAGACCGGCACCGGCAGCACGGTGTACTACCAGGCCAACAGTCTCTATTGCGTGAGTGCGTTGACCAACACGAGCGGCGCGGTCGTGGAGCGTTATCGGTACACGCCGTACGGTGTCCTGACGATCCTGGCCCCCGACGGCACGACGGTCCGGACCTCGTCGAGCTATGCCAACCCCTACACCTACACCGGCCGCCGCTGGGATCCGGAAGTCAGCCTCTACTACTACCGGGCCCGCTGCTTCTCGGCTCAGCTGGGAAGGTTCTGCAGCAGGGATCCTGTAGGGTATTGGGACGGAGTCAATCTCGTCGAGTATGTTTGGGATGCGCCTACGTCGCGGCGAGATCCATCTGGGCTCCAGATGGCTTTCGATCCTGCTGGCCTTCGCGCCATGGACTTCAGGTTTGCGGGGTTCGTCCCTGGACGCCTCGGCACAGCGGGATCGGCTGCAACCGCAGGTTGGCAGCGGATACTGAAGAGTCGCCCCAAATTCTTGTCTCCGGGATACGATTTTTGGGTGAATTTTGTCGTACCTCAACCCGCGATGTCACAAGTGTGGCAGGTGACCAGTTTTACCAGGCTGCTCGTTCGCGCAGACTCGAACAATACGTCGAAGTGCCCAGCCTCTCTCAAGACTATTTTCAAACTGGATGTTCGTAACATTGGGGCTGATGAGGAGATCATTCCAGACAATATTGGCTCGACGAAGCTAACCGGGGTAATATGCCTTGACTTGCAGATCGTCGTACACGTCATAGGGTTCGGCGGAGTTTTGCACCTGCTACCCGTGTCTAGTGGTGACATTACCGCGTCGGATGCGTCCAGATTGGTCCAGGAAATGCGCCCACCGGTGAATGTTTTTTTTGACGTGTATACTTTCCTGAAAAAGAGCAACTGTAAGTGCTGTCCTTTGCTTGAGTCAGTTCTGACTTCCTTCAGGGTGCCAGACGGGGAGTTCCTGTATATAGGAGGCGATGGGACATGGTCAAACTAGCCACTGTGGCCAGCGTGAGTATGCTTGTTGTTCTCTCAGTCATCCTCGCGATGCCCATGGGATCTGGTTCTACACAGGAACCAGCCGCGCAAGGCATTCCTTTAGAGGTTGCTGACGTACTGCATGTGCGACTGAATTACGAATGCAGCCAGCTCGGAACTGTGGCGTTGTACCAAGGTGCTTTGGCATATCGCCTGTTGAGAGGGATAACACCGTCGTCTGATTCCGGGCGGTGGGACGTTTATCCAAAAGAGAAGGTAACAGACGATGATTCCAACTATGCTCCGCAGCGGGCAACGGAGCGTGACCTTCTGTTTTCTCTACAAGCCGCGCGAAAAAGTGAGGGTGAGGTCATAGAACTGATCGTTCACGGTGAGAGGGTCGCCCTTGCTATACGTGGTGTCGGGCAGAACTGGGGGTTTCCGGGATCACCGGGAACGACAGTTCGCTCTCTTCTGGAAAACTGCTCAGACCGTTCCTGGGATGAGAGGATGGCACGGGAGCGAGAAGCTGCGGGTCTCAAACCCGCCAGGCAAAAAAACTGAGCCGCTGTGGTGTTGTCCTGGTCCAGCGAATTTGTCGTGAACGTGTGTCGACCAACTTCGCTGGGGGGTTGGGGCCAGAACGCGATCGACTCGGAGTGCTGGCCTGATCGCATCGGCTGTGCCGCGACCTGCTGATTGACGCGTGTTCACTGAAATAAGTGGCTCTGGCAGCTGCCGGCGCGCACTGGTACTCCCCGCCGGACCGTCCGCTACGTGATCACGCCACGCGCTGGAGAGTCACGATCGGCAGGTGACGCCACTCGACTCTTCCGGCGGATCCGCTGTTACGTGTTGGTGCGCTCGCTGGTGGCGGACTTGGTCGTGGAGGAATCATTCGATTCGTCGGGTTGATAGAATCGGAAAGTGCCTGATTTCCTCAGTTCACAATGAACAGGCGAGAAGCCGAAACGCCAGCCAACCCGGCCCGCAGCGGGACGATCCCTGAGTGAGCCGTGGGGGGCGCGCTGGAGCGCCTGCTCTGTATACTAGGGAGAAAGTAACGGGGGTGACGCGGAGCTGCCAGTAGCGCGCGGTGCGCGGGCCAGGCGACGTGCGTGGCGGAGCGGAGGCCGGAGCAGGTCCAGACATGGGAAGGTGCGCGCTTTGGGGCCGCTGCGGTGACAGATGCGTGTCGCTCGGGGTCGGATTGGCTGTGGCCCGCGCGCACCGGGAGCGCCGGAGGCGATCCGTCCGCTGCAAAATCGCTCGCGCCATGCTGTCCGTGTCCTCGTGATCTGTCGGGCGGTCACAAAAAGGCGGAGATCGGCAGCTGCAGTTGCAGCGGCCCGGTCTCCACCAAGGGCTCCATACTCGGCGGCATCCGCAGCAAGTCGGCGACCGTCGGACGCTCGGTCTGATGTAGCAACACCAGCTGGCCGTCGCAGTCGCGGCACTTGTGCGGCGCGCGCTGCTCGGTCTCCAACCGCGCGAGTTCCTGATCCGGCGTTGCCTCCGCCTCTCCCTCCCACTGCGTCGGCGGCGCTGTGTCCGCGGGCTCGGCCGGCTCGGCGGGCGGGACGCCCAGCAGCCGGCGCAGCAGCGCGAGCTTCTCGGTCCGCACGGCGTTGCCCCACCAGCCGAACCGCCGGATGCGCCGCAGACCCTGGGGCAGCACGTGCCGGAGGAATCGCTCGATGAACTCCACGCCGAGCAGCGCCTTGGTGCGCCACGTGCCGCCGGCGCGATGGTCCCGGTAACGGAAGAGCACCTCGTCGCCCTCGATCGCCAACAGGCGGCTGTTGCTCATGGCCACGCGGTTGGCATAGTGCGCCAGATACTCCACGGCGCGGGACACCTCCCCGCGCTGGCCGACCTCCGCGCGGCGATCCCAGACGCCGCGACTGAACACGACCCAGTCGATCTCGCGCAGCGGCTCCAGGAACTCTCGCCAGCCGTTCCCCCAGTCCATTTGCCGCCAGTCACCTTGCAGCACCAACTGGCCGCGGCGGTAGAGCGACTCGAGCCGCTTGAGGAACAGATCGCGGAACTCCTGCGCTATCTTCTCCAGGGACAAGAACTCGCCACTGGGAAACTGGATGAACCGCGCGCCATCGAGGGACAACCCGCCGCCCGACACGAGGCTGTGGGCATGCACGTGTCGATTCATGAGCTGGCCCCACGTGTGCAGCAAGATCAACACGCCCAGTTCCACCCCCAGCTCCCGACGCGCCAGCCGCAGCATGGCTTCCGCCCCCGTGCGCAGCACCAGCGGATAGAGCACGTGCGGATGAGCGAACGCCAAGAGCGTCAGCGGATGCGGCAAGGTCACCACCACATGGTGATACTCGATGGGCAGCAGATCGGCCTGGACCTGCTCGGCCCACAGCCGCCGCTCATACGCGCCGCACTTGGGGCAATGCCTGTTCTTGCAGCTATGGAACATCTCCACTTGCTGCCCGCACACCTCGCACGACCAGTTCCCACTCGATCATGAACGGCGGATTCTCTGACATGCGATGCCCGCTGCGCCGGAGTGGAACATCCGAGCGACTTGTGAGAGAAGTGTCAGAGAATTGGTGACAAACCATGCTAAATCGTGTAATCTGTGGAAATCGTGGCGAGTTCAGCTGGTTCAGGATGGAAGTCATAAGTACTTTTCCCACAGCAGTTTGAATCGATGCCTCACTCTGGCATGTGCGCGCCGACCATTGGCCTCCGGAGCCAAAGGCTACAGGTTCGAATCCTGTCGGGATACTTTTCCACTCGCGCCCCAAGTGCCGCTCTCCCGGCACATTCCGTCGGGCAAGGCCCGACGCTCTCGGGCCTTATGCCACCTCGCAGGTAGTTGTCTTCGATGCACGTTGCGCACGGTCGATGCAAAAAGCGGACGGTCTGATGGCACCGCTGAGAGCACCACGGGCGGGAGGAGAGCACCGGGGAGAGCACCGGAGCGCAAGCAACAATCATCGCCCTCAGGGCGGGAACCTCAGCTTCCCTGCAGCCACGTTGGCGACGGAACACCGCGTCAGCTGGCGACGTGAAAGAACCAGGGTGTTTTGACGGTTAACGTCTGTCGTTGGTGTTCCGCGCCCCATCTTACCTGCTTAGCGCCTGCTCTGGCCTTCTACGACTTGTGCCGTGCCAAGCGGCCACATGAAGACGGTCTCTTCCGTCCCGAAGGGACAGTTGTATCACAGCCCAGGGCGAAGGCCCGGCGAGCCGTGCGAGCCGGGCCGCAGCCCTGGGTCGCGTACATCCACCAGACCCGAGTCCCAACGGGACGGGCCTAATGGTGCGCTCACAAATAAGTTGTCGAATTGTGACTATTTCGAGTCAGACACTCAATAAGCCCGTGATGTCGGTGATACGCGCGGAGAGCAGATACCGCAGCCGTCGGTAACACACATTATGGGCTTCGATGTTCAGGTCTTGGACGACATAGTCCTCGTGACCGTTTTACAGCGTGCCCTCCGGCAGTCCCTCCAGCGGCACGGGGATGGTTTCGTGAATCACCAGTGCGACGGTCTTGTGCCGCGTCGCGGAACCGGGGCGCTGTCCCCGTCGCTTTCTCTTGCGCGCTGGGTCGGGATGTGGGTCGTTGAGTGTGCTCGGTCGGATCTATGGCCGTGGCGGGACAACTGTGGGTCCTGCTGGGTCAGGTACGTGCGCCGGTCAGACCTGGGCTGTGTAACCGCAGGGCCAGAGTCCGCCGCCAGGCGGACGGCGGCTCGCGCGCTTGCCGCCCGCGGCCGGCACCTGAAGCCGCATCAGGACAACTGTGGTACTCTGACAGGTCGGACGTGCGCGTCGTTCAGGTGGGATTCGCTGCGGACCGCCTCCTTGGAGCGCGCGGCCCGTTGGGCCTGCGGTTACACAGGACAAATCTGCGTGAAGACCAGGTGCCGACGTGCGTCGCGTTTCTTGCGCGCAAGCTGCCAGGAGACGGAGCAGCGTACCAGCGGCGACGCTCAGTACGAGGTTGCAGACGCGCTCGTTTTCACGGTTCCGCAATGCGGCGAACGCACCGGCTCGTGAGCCCGACATGCCGCTGCGGGAATACGTGGGAGCACAGATTCACTGCGAAACCGCTTTGCGCGCGGCCTTGAACAACGAGTTGATTCCGTCCCGATAATCATCCAGCGTCGCGATCCACTGACGGAGACACGATTCCCTTGATCCGCATCATGAGAAGCAGACACTTTGGGTTTCTCCCTTGACAGAGAACAGGGAACTAAGCCGCCAGCAGAGCGACCAAGCCAGCACCGGGAAGGGCCCTGAGTGAGCCGTGGAGAGCGCGTCGGCCAGCGCACTCTATATGCCCGCCCGGCACGTCCGACCTCCAGTTCCGTTTTGGTGCCCCGGTGTCCAGTTCCGATGAGGCGGGTTACATCACCTCCTACCAGGATGATGAGGACTATTTCACGGCCACACGAAGACGGTCTCCTCCGTCCCGAACGGACAACTCTATCACAGCCCAGGGCGAAGGCCCGGCGAGCCGGGCCGCAGCCCTGGGCCGCGTCCATGGTGGCACGTGTCGAGCATGGTCGGCGGCATGGATGGATCGTTTGCCGTGGTCATCCATCATGCTGGGGGTGAATATGGCCTTCGGCCAAAATGGGCGCGGTGGCATCGGGTTCGTGGGGCGTTGCCCCAGGCGACGGCGAGGCAAGGCTTTCGGGCTTGCCCGGGCCGTCGGCCCCCGGTCGGTTTTCGGTGCGTACCAACAACGGAAACCAGAGTGTCTGCTTCTGAGCTTCTGCGGACTCCACCTGTGTAACCGCAGGCCCAACGGGCCGCGCGCTGTGGAGAGGCGGCCGGCAGCGAATCCACGCCTGACCGGCGCACGCACCCTGCATCCGACTCGCACCCCGCACACCTCCCCCGGCCAGCCATGCGGCCCCTGCACCCAAGCGCCACCGTCGTCCGCCGCAGGTTCAGGTGCCGGCCGCCGGCGTCTAGCGCGCGCTCACGTCGTCCGCCTGACGGCGGACTCTGGCCCTGCGGTTACACAGATCGGCGACGCGGCTGCTGCCGGCTGTGGGACGAAGGAGACAGCGTCGTTCGCGCGGTGGGCGGCCCGGCGAGTGAGGGCCCGCGTGATGATCAAGGGGGCGTTCAAACAGATTGGGCACCGCCTCGAGCCAGTGGTCCGGTTGGACCTCGAAACGGTCCAGCACGGAGACTCAGGTCGTGTGAGGTGCTACCCCCCCTACCCCTCCCTTGTAAAGGGGGGGGCAAGCAGTCAGGCCAGAAGCAGAGTTGGTCTTCGCTTCCCGAAATGCGACGTCGCGCTCAACAACAGCTTCGGCTTCGGCGGACAGAACAGCACCCTCATCGTGCGTCGCTTCGAAGGCTAAATGACCGCCCGCACCCGCGGGACGACCGCCCGCCCCCGCACGCCAGTTTCCAGAGAACCAAGGCGACCGCCGCCCCGAGGGAGTCGCCCTAGTACCCGATGGTGGACGGCTGGTTCAAGAAAAAGTCGCGCGGGCCGCGGACCGTGTAATAGGGATACGCGTAGGTGGCGGTCGGCGGACCGGCAGGCCCGATTTCCCGCGCATAATGCTTCGGGATGTAAGGCACGTAGTCGGGCGACCCGGCCGTGTTGCACCCTGCGCCACAGCGACCATACTGCGCATGTCCGTGAATCGGACCGCAGCTCCGGCAGTTGCGGGAATGTGTTTGGCAGCCAAGACTTACCAGGCAGACCAACGCCAGGAACAGCAGCGTACGTTTCATCGGGTCCATCCTTCTTTTGCGGGGTGTGGGTCGGGCTCGGCGCGGTTGAGGTCGGTTGGCGGGAACCGACTGAAAGGCGCCTGCCCCCCTAGCCGGAGCGCAGACGCGGCCGATGCTGTTATGCCAATCATCGGCGGCACAAATGGGAAAATTGAACCATTCGCCAGGTCCCGAAGCCGGGTATTGCACGGCCCTCCCAGTCGTTACAATCAGCATGTTAAGAAATACCGAACATGTATGATGTCGTAGTACTGGTCAAATGCGGTCTTTGGTTAAGCAGGGAAGTTTTCGCGGACGATACGTGTTCATGAAATCAGCGAGGTGGACTTGCTGAGGACTTTGCCGTAGCCAGCGTCTGGCCGCCGCCCAGGTTGAGCATGCGGGGCCGGCGGCCGGGCAAAGACAGAGGTGTCAACGTTACACGTGTTTCTGGTTCGAGGAGCCCTCCCCATGAAGAATCGTATGATCCTTCCCGCCTTGTTGGCGGTCAGCCTGTTCAGTCTGGTCAGCACTTCGCGTGCGCAGGCTGGTCTGTTTGGTCGGTGTGCCGACCCCTGTTGTGGCTGCGAGGTCACTTGTGGCTGCGAGGCCGACCCCTGTTGTGATCCGTGTTGTGCGCCGCGAGTGGGTCTGTTGGCGCGTTTGCATGCCCGGTGTGCGGCCAAGCATGCGTGCTGCTGTGAGACGCAGTGCTGTGAGCCGGCCTGTGGTTGCGAAGCGGACCCGTGCTGCGACCCGTGCTGCGCTCCGCGCTGCGGGTTCTTTGCTCGGCTGCGTGCGCGCTGCGCTGCTAAGCACGCCTGCTGCTGCGAGACCGAGTGCTGCGAGCCCGCCTGTGGTGCCGAGCCGGCGTGCGGCTGCGAGGCCGACCCCTGCTGCGACCCGTGCTGCTGCGCCCCGAAGCGCGTTGGTTTGTTGCAGCGGCTGCGTGCACACTGCGCTGCCAAGCGTGCGTGCTGCTGCGAGGTCGAGTGCTGCGAGCCCAGCTGCGGCTGCGACTAAACGAAGCGGTACCGATTGGCGCCTGTGGCGCGGCGGAAGCCGTGCCTGGACGCATCCGATACAATGACGGAGCCCCTGGTCTTTTCGGACCAGGGGCTTCGTTCGTTTCAGCTTGACAGCTCCCCGGGCGCCGTGCGACAGTGAACCCAGGACAGGGGCTCGGAAAGGGAGGGGACCGCTGATGTGGTATGGTCTTTCGTGCCTGCGTGCAGGCACCTGGCGGCGGCTTGCCGGGCTGATGATCTGCATCGGGTGCGTCGCGTGGCCCGCGCGGGCGCCTGGGGCGCAGGAGGGTATCGACCTGGAGGCGTCGATCAGGGCCGGGGAATTCGGTCCGGCATTGGAGGCGGCACGCGCGATCCAGGATGACGCGCTGCGCGATCGGTGGCTGGGCCGGATCGCGGTTCGTCAGGCGGAGCTGGGCGCGCGGGAGGCGTCCTACCGCACGTTCCTGGACATGCGCGGCGATCTTGCGCGGCGTGAGGCGATAGGGTCGTTGGCCGGCGTGATGGCCGGCGGCGGCGCTTCAGGTGGAGCGCGTGGCGGGGCGGCGATGGCCGACTTCGACTCGCTCATCGAGCTGATCCAGTCGACGATCGCACCTAACGATTGGGAAGAGGCCGGCGGGGCGGGCGTGATCCAGCCGTTTCCGACGGGCGTGTATGTGGACGCCTCGGGGCTGATGAAGCGGCTTGGTCCGGCGAACGACTCGACGTTGTTGGAGGCGGCGCGGCGCGCGGCCGCGACCGATTCGGGCAATCGCTCCGCGCGTCATCCATCCGGCTTGCGCAAAGTCTCCCTGGTGCGGCTCGAGCGGCAGTTGCAGTTGGACCAGGCGCTGGGCCGCCGGCCGGACGAGGCGATGTGCGTGTTGGCGGGCATCTATCGGATCCAGTACCTGTTTGTCTATCCCGAGGCGGGCGACCTGGTGCTGGCCGGCCCGGCCGGCGACTGGCATACCGATGCGGAGGGCCGCGTCGTGAACGTCGCCACGGGAGCCCCCACGCTGCAGCTGGACGACCTGGTGGTGGTGTTGCGCAACGCCCTGACGCAGCACAGCCAGTTCGGCTGTACGATCGAGCCGCGCCAGGAGGGCCTGGCGGCCGCACGGCGTTTTCAAGAGTCCTGGCAGGGCCGGTCGGTCTCGCCCTCCCAGCGGCGCAAGTGGCTCGACCAGTTGCAGGCTGCGTTGGGCACGCAGCGCATCCGCGTCTGGGGCATCGACGCGCGGACGCGCACGGCGCGCGTGCTGGTCGAGGCGGACTACCGCATGAAGCTGATCGGGATGGGGTTGGAGCCGGGCACGTTGGGGGTGACGAGCTACCTGGACGCGGTCAAGCGTGCGGGCGGTGAGCCGGCGGCGATGAGTGTGCTGCGCTGGTGGTTCACATTGAATTATGAGGGGATTCGCACGACGGCGGCCCGGGACGCTTTCCAGCTCGACGGGCCGGGCGTCCAGGTCTTGAGCGAGAACGAGAAGGTATCGGCAACCGGCGAGCGGATCCACACGGGCGCTTCGGACGAGCTGACCAGCGGGTTCGCCCGCAGTTTCACCAGGCACTTCGACGCGCTGGCCGCCAAGTACCCGATTTACGCCGAACTGCGCAACGTCTTCGACATGGCCCTGGTCGCCGGGCTGATGGTTTCTCACGACCTGCCGGGCCAGGTCGATTGGCATCTGACCTACTGGTCGGATCCGGACGGATACCCGGTCGCGCTCGGGCCGGCGCCGCAGCAGGTGGAGAGCGTGATCAACCATGTGATGATCAATCGGTCCCGTTTTGTCGCCGGAGTGAGCGGGGGCGTGTCGGTCGACGCCGGGCCGCTCGTCGGGGCGGACGCCGTGCGCGTGGACGATTATGGCCTGCTGGAGGCTGATCGTGCCTCGGCCGCCCCGCCGCCGTCCACGCTGCCGCCGGACGCCTGGTGGTGGGATTGAGCCGGTCGCCCCGGTATCCTGTCGAGCCGCGGTGCGGCCCCTAGCGTCGCAGCAGTGCCGTGTGCAGGTGGGCCAGTTGGGCTGCGCGGGTTTCCGGTGCAGCTTCAGGGTCGAAATCCACGGGGCGATCGCACAGCCGCATGAGGTGGCTGTGCGCGCGGGTGCGGTGTTGCAGCTGGTCGTCGTTCATCAGTGCCAACCAGGTGCGTCGGTCATTGACCAGCCATGCGGTGACTCGGGCGGGCGTGTCTTGTCGATCGACGGTGAGGGCTTTCTGGATGTCGCCCACACGCTGCCGTTGTTCGGCATCCAGCATCGTGAGGTCAAGCTCCTGCAGGAAACCCAGCACGCAGCGCCCGCGGGCGAGCAGTTCACGTGCCGCGGCCTGGCGAGTGCGGAACTGATCGGCGGACAACTGGGCGACCAGCAGCTCCACTTCACGCCGCGACGTGGCCGCGCTGGATGGTTCGGATGCCAGCAGCGTGGATCGGATCTCGGCGATTTCGTCTTCGATCTGCCAGTCGGGACGGAGGGCCCGCAGCATGCAGTTCAACGGCGTGCGACAGGCCTCGGGGTAGGCCAGCTGAAGATGCCAGAGGGTGGCGGCCCGGTATTCGCACGGCGTCTCGTCCGCCGCCTGAAGGACCAGGGACAAGTGGTCCCCGGGATGTTGGACGAACCTCATGAGCGTAATCGGTGCGGATTCATCGTGACAGCGGTATTCGATCTCCAGGTGATCGCGGCGCGTGACGTGAACTACCAACCGCCGCGTCGCTCCCTGGTAGGCGTAATGGAGGGACACCAGCCCGCGATCCAGCGTCACCGCGAATGTCTCGATCGTCCCGTCCGGCAGTTCCCGACTGGTGCGCTGCTGGTTGTGTCTGGTGCGGTTGCCCGTGGCCAGGATGCGCCCCATGGTCACATCGAACATGACCCAGTTGAGGTCGGAGATGAGCAGCTCCGCGTAACGGATCTCCTCGCCAGGCAGTCTCGCGCGGGGCGCCCACACGAGTCCCAGCGCGACGATGACGGCAGTCCTTTGCCACATCGCTGCACCTCGCAGCTGTGAGCCGATGGATTAGGGTCGGCCCATGGTACCGGAAACGTTCCGCCGGTGGCAGGGCGATTTCCGCCTGTTTTTTCAGCACCTGGCCGATGCAGCTGCGACACATACTCTATCGGGAGTATGTGTCAATGCGCCGCCGGTCCGGCGTCCGGCGGTTTGTCCAGGGCCTGTTCATCGAGCACCCGCAGTTGCCCGGCGTCGCCGATCGTCTCGATGGCCACCGTTGCGTCGCGCGTTCCCGGCAGCACGAATATGACGGTCAGTTCCGGTCGCGTGGCGCAGTACGCTCGGGCGGCATCCACACCGAGCACGAAGCAGGCGGTGGCCAGCGCATCGGCCTCGGCCGCGTCGGGCGCCAGCACGGTGGCTGACAGCACGCCCTCGGCGGGCGTCCCGCGGCGCGGGTCGAGCACATGTCCGTAGCGGCGGCCCTGATGGAAGAAGAACTGCTGCCCGGACCCGGACGTGCCCAGCCCGCAGTGGCTGATCTGCAGTTCGGCCAGGCGGCGTTCGGGGCGCAGCGGATGGCACAGCGCGACGCACCACGTGTGCGCGTCCTCGCGTGCCTGTTGTCCGCCGCGCACCAGGACGCTGCTCTGGCCGCCGTGGATCAGGAAGTTGCGGACGCCCGCCGCCTCCAGCACTTCCGCACAGCGATCGAGGGCATAGCCCTTCCCGACGCTGCCGAGGTTCAGTTCCATGCCGGGCCGGGCGAACCGGATCGTGTGTTGCCGGCGGTCCAGCGTCAGGTATTGGCTCCCGACACGCTGCATCGCCTCGCTGACCTGCTCGGCTTGTGGGAAGTGCCCGCTGCGCGTGGCGAACCCCCAGACTCGGACCAGCGGCCCGGCTGTGATGTCGTAGGCTCCGCCGGTCGCGCGGCTCCAATCCGCGCAGCGGCACAGCAGTTCAAACAGGCGCGGTTCCACGCGGCACGCCCGCTGGGCCGCGTCACGGTTGATCAGGCTCAGGTCACTTTGCGGCCGGAACACGGACAGTTGATCTTCCAGCGGTTCCAGGAGGTCGAGCGCGTGTGTTGCCGCTTCCACAGCGCCCGCCTGCGGTCCGCAGTGGAGGAACACCTCGAAGTCGCAGGCCATGGCGCGGCGGCTGATCCGCAGGTGGTAGTCGTGTGGCGGGCGGCCGTCGGCGGCGTCCGGGCGCCACGGGCCCTCGCCCGCCGCGCCGGCTCGGGACGACAGGTCGATCAGCGCGTCGCGCGCGGACCTGCCCTGGAGGAACTCGCGGCGAGTCGTCTTGCGGCGGGCGTTCATACCAGCGGGTCCAGATCGATCAGTTCCGCGAGCCCGGCCCGCGCGAACTCGGGCCCCGACACGTAGCGGCCGGGCCGCATCCAGGGCGCGAGTTGTTCGTACGGGATGGCGAACAACTGGGCCAGCACGCGATCCATGTCATGTTCGAGCTGGCCGAAGTGGCGTGCCCATTCGGACGCTTCCGCCAGTTGGACATGTTCGTCGCTCTGCCAGCGCATGGGGTGGAACAGCAGGACGCTGTAGGGCGTGACGAGCCGGCGTGTGCAGGCGGCCAGCGGCCACAGCGCGGCCGACGAGCACTCGCCGGTCACCACGCCGGTCACCTGCAGCCCGCGGAGGCGGATCAGGGTCATCAGCGAGATGGCCGTGTAGGCGCTGCCGCCCGGCGAGTTGATGTAGAGCGTGCAGGTCGAGCCGGGCGCGACGCCGAGCAGCTTGTCGACGCAGTCCGCTTCATGTTCAGTCAGGTCGCCGATGAGCGCTACTTCCAGCGGCCCGTCCGGCGGATCATCGGGCGGCGAGCAGTCTGTCCGATTCATGGGGTCATTGACCTGCAAGGAGCCACGAACCTGTCGGGGCGCGACCCGTCACGACGGCCGCGACATGACGTTGGTATAGTCGCGCCCGCACCTGGGCACAAGGACACTGCGAGCTTCCCAAACGATAAATCCGTTTTATAATGGAGCGGTGTGCGGATCGTGCGATGTCGGCAGGCCAGAGTCGCATGCGGGTCGTGCCATGGGAATCAAGTTTCGCTGCCATGCCTGTGACAAGAAACTGCATGTGAAGGCGTTCCTCGCCGGCAAGCGGGGCGTGTGCCCCAAGTGCGGTGCCAAGGTGCGCATTCCGTCGGCCAGTACGGAGGGGACGCACGAGGCGGCGGTCTCGGGCCGCGAGGCGGAGCAGGCGGTGACGCGAGCCGCATCCGCCCGCCCGGCCGCGGGCCAGCAGGTCGGCACGTCGGCTGCCGGGTCTCCCCAGCCGGAGCGCGCCGGTTCGGTGGCAGCAGGTGCGGCGGGCTCGGAAACCCGATCGTCGCCCGCGCGCGACCCGATCTCGGAGATGCCGGATGCGGTCTGGTACGTGCGGCCTCCGACGGGCGGCCAGTTCGGTCCAGCCAATGGCGCGGTGATGCGCCGCTGGCTCAACGAAGGCCGGGTCAGCGCGGACGCGCTGGTTTGGCGGGAAGGGTGGCCGGACTGGCAGGCGGCCGGGCCGGTCTTCCCGGCGCTCGAAGGGGCGGACCTGGTCGGGCCGGTGGCCGCGACGCCCGTGCCCGTTCATGCGGAGCCTGAGACCTTCAACTTCGTTCAGCCGCGGGCGGCCGCGGTGCGCGACGTGCGCCCGCGGGCGAAGGCCGACCGGCGGCACGTCGCGATCATCGGCGCGCTGGTGGTGGTGTGCGTGGCGCTGGCCGTGGCGTTCGTGGTGGTGTTGCGTAGGTAGGGCGAACGAACTGATGATGCACTGGCAGGCACGGGTGGGGATCGTGATGGGCAGCGACAGCGACTGGCCCCGGATCAAAGCGGCGCGCGCCGCGTTGGAGGAGTTTGATGTCCAGTCCGAGGTGCGGGTCCTGAGTGCACACCGCACACCGGCGGCAGTCCAGGAGTACGCGCGCACGGCGCGCGACCGGGGGCTGAAGGTGATCATTGCGGCGGCCGGCGGGTCGGCGCATCTGGCCGGCGTCATCGCCGCCCATACGACCTTGCCGGTCATCGGGTTGCCGGTCCCGACGGCGGAGCTGGGCGGGCTGGACTCGCTGCTGTCGATCGTGCAGATGCCGAGTGACGTGCCGGTGGCCGCCGTGGCGGTCGGCATGGGCGGCCCGCGCAACGCCGGTTTGCTGGCCGTTCAGATCCTGGCCGTGGCGGACGATGCGCTGGCGCGCAAGCTCGCGGATTTCAAACGCGTGCTCGAGCAGCGGACGGCGGCGAAGGATGCACGGCTGCAGGAGATCATCCGGGAAGATGCCGACTGACTGGCAAACACTCCGCTGGGTCGGGGGCCCCGACGGCCGACTGGTGCTGCTCGACCAGACCTGTCTGCCCGGCCGACTGTGCGAGGTGACCTGTCGGGACGTCGAGGACGTATGGCAGGCGATCGCGCAACTCCGCGTGCGCGGCGCGCCGGCGATCGGGATCGCGGCGGCCTACGGCGTCGTGCTCGGACTGCAGCGTGTCGTCGACGCGGACGCCGACACGTTTTTCACGGAACTCGACCGGGTCCGGCACTATCTGGCTTCCAGTCGCCCGACGGCCGTGAACTTGAGCTGGGCGCTGCAGCGGATGGGCGCGCGGGCGGGCCAATTGCGGCATGAGGGGACGATCGCGGGGATCCAGGCGGCGTTGCTGGACGAGGCGCGAGCGATCCATGACGAGGATCGCGCGGCGTGCCACGCGCTGGGACGCCATGGCGCGACGCTGTTGGAGGACCGCATGGGGGTCCTGACCCATTGCAATGCGGGCGCGCTGGCGGCTTCGGAGTATGGTACGGCGCTGGCGGTGATCTACGCGGCTGAGGAGGCGGGCAAGCGGCTGCATGTCTACGTCGATGAGACGCGACCGCTCCTGCAGGGCGCCCGGCTCACCGCCTGGGAACTCGTCGCACACGGCGTGGAGACGACGCTCATCTGCGACTCGATGGCGGCGGAGGTCATGCGCGAGGGCCGGGTCCAGGCGGTGATCACCGGCGCGGACCGCATTGCCGCCAACGGCGACGCGGCCAACAAGATCGGGACCTACGGGCTGGCCGTCTTGGCCCAGGCGCACCAGATCCCGTTCTACATCGCCGCGCCCTGCTCCACGTTCGACCTGACGCTGGCCGGCGGCGACCAGATCCCGATCGAGCGCCGCGACCCGCGGGAAGTCACGCACGGCTTCGGCCGGCAGACCGCGCCCGACGGCGTCCGCGTCTTCAATCCGGCATTCGACGTCACGCCCGCCCGGCTGATCCACTGCCTGATCACCGAGCGCGGCCTGATTGCACCGGTCACCACCGCGCGCATCGCGGAAGTGATGGCGCCGGGTCCGCGGGCCGACTAGCGCCGCGCCCGGCCGGTCCTTAGACTTAGATGTCATAGTACAAGCAGAACTCGTACGGGTGCGGTCGCAGCCGCATGGCGTCCACTTCGTTCTTCAGCTTGTACTCGACCCAGGTGGAGATCACATCCTCGGTGAACACGTCCCCCTTGAGCAGGAACTCGTGGCCGTTCCGGAGCGCCTCCAGCGCGGCCTCGAGCGACGCGGGAGTCTTGGCGACCAGCGCTGCTTCCTCGGGCGGCAGGTCATAGATGTCCTTGTCCAGCGGATCGCCCGGGCTGATCTTGTTCTGGATCCCGTCGATCACCGCCATCAGCATCGCGGAGAACGCGAGGTACGGGTTGCAACTCGGATCGGGGCACCGGAACTCCAGCCGCTTGGCTTTCGGGCTCGAACTGTACATCGGGATCCGGATCGACGCCGAGCGATTGCGCTGCGAGTAGGCCAGGTTCACGGGCGCCTCGTAGCCCGGCACCAGTCGCTTGTAGCTGTTGGTGGTGGGGTTCGTGAAGCCGAGGATCGCGGGCGCATGGTGGAGCAGGCCGCCAATGGCGTGCATCGCCATCTCGCTCAACCCGGCGTACGAACTCCCCGCAAACAACGGCTCGCCATCCTTCCACAGCGAAATGTGCGTGTGCATGCCCGAGCCGTTGTCGCCGAAGATCGGCTTGGGCATGAACGTCACGGATTTCTTGTGGCGCGCCGCCACGTTCTTGATGATGTACTTGAACTTCAACAGCTTGTCGGCCATCTGCACCAGGCTGTCGTACCGCAGATCGATTTCCGATTGCCCGGCCGTGCCGACCTCGTGATGGTGCGTCTCCACATCCATCCCGCACTCGATCATCGTCTGCATCATCTCGTTGCGGATGTCCATCATCTGGTCGGCGGGCGGGACCGGGAAGTATCCTTCCTTGTACCGCAGCTTGTAGCCCAGATTGGGGTTCTCCACCCGGCCGCGGTTCCACTGGCCCTCGATGCTGTCGAGGTAGTAGTACGACTCGTGCGCGTTCTGATCGAATCGGATGTCGTCGAAGATGAAGAACTCCGCTTCCGCCCCGATGTGGGCCGTGTCGGCAATCCCCGTGCTCTTGAGGTGATTGACGGCCTTGCGGGCCACATTGCGCGGGTCGCGCGTGTAATCCTCACGCGTAATCGGGTCCTGGATGTTGCAGATCATCACCAGCGTCGGGAGCGCGGTAAACGGGTCCAGGAACGCCGTCTCCGGCTGCGGCACCACCAGCATGTCACTCTCGTGAATGCCCTGCCAGCCGCGGATGCTCGAGCCGTCGAAGCCGAGCCCGTCCTCGAACACGTCCTCATCCAGCCTCGTGACCGGAATGGTGAAATGCTGCCAGAGACCCGGGAAGTCCATGAACCGCAGGTCCACCGTCTTCACGTCCTTCTGGCGACACAGCGCTAAGACCTCTTTCGGAGTCACGTCCCTCCCCTTTTTGCAGAGCCGCTCACACCGCCGGCGCGCGTCCGCCTGCGGCGCCATGGCCACCGACACCCTTTCGCCTGGGTAACGCCCGGGCCGATTGCACGCCCTCCCGCAATCGGAGGGCCAAACGATGGACCGCACGCCGGGTGTTCCTGCAAATCATTCGTCGACACGCGGTTACGTGATGCTGAAGGTGCCCGCACGAGATGCGGATTGGGCTCGGACTGCCTGTTGCGCGGGCACCGCCTGGCTAATTCCTGGGCATTCGACCGCCCCGCAGCCGCCAGCGGCACAGCAGGGCCAGGAAGGACGGGACCAGGATCGGGCGGACCACGAACGTGTCGAGCAACACGCCTAAGGCGAGTGCGAAACCGAGCTCCAACACCGTGTGGACCGGACCGGTCGTGCCCGCCCACCATCGCGCCCAGGGCCCGGGGAGAAGCGTTGGCCAGACCGCGCTGGTCATCGAGATGAATGTGCCGGCCATGATGATCCCGCAGCTTGTAATGATGCCGCCCGTATTGACGATCGCGCGGCGCAGGCCGGCCAGCAGTCCGAGTCGTGACTGTTCTTCGAACACGCGCGTCGCCAGATACACGTTGTAGTCCTGGCCGACCGCCACCAGGATCACGAACAGGAACAGGGGGACCTTCCAGTCCAACCCTTGATAGGCGTCTCCGTAGGCTGCGCGGAAGAACAGCGTCGTGATACCCATCGTCACGTAGTAACTGAACAGCACGGTCAGCATCATGTATGCACACACCACCGGCCGGCGCAGGATCAGGACCAGCACGGCGAAGACGGCCAGCACCACCAGCATCTGGATTCGCACGTTGTCGTGCCGCGTGACCGACCGCAGGTCGCGGATGGCGGCTGTCGTGCCGGTCATGGCGAACTGTGCGTTGTGCCAGAACGAGTCGGGCGCGCGGGTCAGTCGTTCCAGGGTCTCTTGCACCTGGTCGACGACCTGAATCGCCGCCAGGGAGAACGGGTCATGCGCTAGGACCACCTCGAACCGTGCCACGCGGCCCGCCAGTTCCGCCGTCTGCGCGACGAAAATCGACCTGGTGCGCGGGTGCGCGCGGAGCACGCGCAGCGTGCGGCCGCGATCACTCAGGAGCCCGGCCTTCTCGCCGGGCGCGTATTCGCCGAGCGGATCCTCCGCGGAACGGACGGCCGAGACGCCCGCCAGGTGCAGTCGGTCGGCGAGGTGGCGGATTTGCTCCCGGCCTTCCGCCGTCTCGAGCTGCGCGGCCTCGTGCCGCACCAGCACCGTCACCGGGCCGCTCTCGCCGACCGGGAAGTGCCGCCGCAAGACCTCCGCGCCCAGCCGGCTGGGACAGCGCCTGGGCAGCCCGCTGAGGAAATCGTAGGTCACGTCGCCCCCGTGCCGGGCGCCATAGCCGGCCAGCGGCAGCAGGACGAGTGTGGAGACGACCAGCACGCGGCCCGGCCGCGCGATGATCACACGCGCCATGAAGTGCCAGAACGCGCCCGACAGGCCGGTCGGGTCGCGGCGCCTGACACCATGCGCGCTGGCGGGCACGATCCGCACCCCGGCCCGAACGACACGCCGCGGCCAGAAGATGCGGGGGCCGAGGATCAGCATCAGGGCGGGGGTGAACGTCAGGCAGGTGCCGAGCGTGATGGCCAGGCACAGGCCGATGACCGGACCGCTGTATCGGTACTTGCCGAAATCGGCGAAGGCCATCATGCCCAGCCCGAGGATGGTGGTCAGCGCGCTGGCCACCAACGCATCCCCGACATGGACCAGCGTGGTGGAGACGGCGGTGGCGAGGTCCAGTCCGCGGCGCAACTCCTCCTGGTACCGCGCAATCAGGAACAGACAGAAATCCGTCCCCGCGCCGTAGAGAATCACCACGATGAAGATCTTCGTCGTGGAAAATACTTTCAACGTCCACCCATGGAAGCCGGGCACCAAGGACAACTGAGTCAACAGGGCCACCAGGCCGGTGGCCAGCATCAATGAGACGAAGATCGTCACGAGCGGGACCGCCACCAGCAGGGGCGACCGGTAGACCAGTGCGAGGAACAGGATCACCAGCAGGACGGTGACCATTTCCGTGTGGTGAATGCTCGCGGCCGCGGAACGCAACAGGTCGGCGCCCACCGCGGCGGAGCCGGATTGGAGGATGGACAGGCCGGGCTGCGTGACCTGGGACAGGGTGTCTCGCACCGGCTGCAGCTCGGCTTCGATCGTCTCCAGCACCTGCATGTTGTCGACTGCCATGAACTCGTTGGACAGCTGCAGGACGACCAGCCGAACGTGATGGTCCCGGCTCACCAGCTTCGATCCAAAATAGCTGTCGCGCCAGGTCCAGACGTCGACCAGCGGTAGTTGTGCGGCCGGCGCGGGGCGTACCTCCCCGGACGCCGCACGCAGCTCCGGATCCAGCTCCCACGCGATGGCCTGTTCCTGCCGCGCCGCCTCGGTATCGCCCTGCTGTCGGGCCAGCAGGGCGCGGTGGTGATAGATGGTGGCCAGCCGCGGGGGACGCGCGCGCTGCAGCGACGGGTCGGCCGCCAGGCGGTCATCCCAGTAATCTGCCAGCTTGGTGTCCAGCGTTAGCGCGTCCTGCAGGGCCTCGGCGGCCTGCTCCAGCAGGGCCTGCCGCCGGGCGCCGACCTCCTGAGCTTGCGCCTCGCGATGCTCCCCCCGCAAGGCCTTTTCCTGAACGCTCAGTTCGGCCGCCGCGGCCAGCCGTGCGGCGCCGAACAGGTTCTTCATGCGGCGCGCCACGTCGTAGCCGACCTGCACGTCGTCCTGGGTCATCGGAGCGCCTCGGCGCGCGATCGCCACCACGATCTGGCTCTTGCCACGCTGCCACGGGAACGCCTCCGTCATCCACTGCTCCCCGACGACGCTCGGCATGTGCGGCGGGAGGTAGGCAAAATCCCCGTCGTGGATGATCGTCTCCCAGCGCGGCGCGACCCCCCGTACGCCGACCATCGCGACCAGCCACCCCAGGACGATCAGCGTCGGATGGTGCGTGACGAGGCTGGCGAGGCGCGAGAACATGGGCTACCGACTGCGATCGGACCATACCGTGACGGGTCGGGTACACACGGCGCCGAGCGTCGTGACAGCACGATCGTAGCAGCCGGCGGCGGCCGATCCAAGCACGGCTCACCGCGCGCGGCCCAGCTGGGTTGTGGTAGCCCGGCGCGCCGCGTCCAGGCCGGCCTGCAGGACCGGATCGGCGGCCGCGGTGAGCATTTGGCCGGTGTCGGTCACGCGCGCGGTGATACGCGTCCGCTCGGGATGGACTTCCACATTGGGTATCACGCCCCGGTCACTAATCGGCTGTCCGCTGGGCGAGTAGAACTTGGAGGTGGTGAGGCGGATGCCGGACTTGTAGCGGTTGAGCGGGAAGATGCCCTGGACGCTCCCCTTGCCATAGCTGCGCTGGCCCACGATCGTGCCGCGCCCGTGATCATGGATGGCTCCGGCGAAGATCTCGCTGGCGCTGGCCGAGTCCCCGTCGATCAACACGACCAGCGGTACGCGCCAGGTGCCGACGCTGTGTGCCTGGTAGTCGAAGTCCTCGCGCGTGCTGCGACCGCGCGTGGAGACGATGATGCCCGAGGGCAGGAACTTGTCGGCGACTTCCACCGACGCGTTGAGCAACCCGCCCGGATTGCCACGCACGTCGATGATCAGGGACCGCATGCCTTGTGCGTGGAGCGACCAGAGTGCGGCATCGACATCTCGGCCGGTCGTCTTCTGGAAGCTGGTGAGCTTGATGTAGGCGACCCCGTTCTGGGGATCGAGCATCTTGACATCCTGCAGGCTGGGGACGTCCACGCGCCGGCGCTGGACGCGCAGCGTCCGCACGTCGCCGGTCGGCGCCTGCAATCCGACCTCCACATAGCTGTACTCCGGACCCTTCAGGAGGTCGGCCGCCGTGTCGCAGGAGATGTCGCGCGTCGCCCGGCCGTCGACCGCGATGATTCGTTCGTTGGCCAGCATGCCGGCCTCCGCTGCCGGACCGCCCGGGATGACGTGGACGATCAACAGGGCCTGGTCCTCCGCCTTCAGTTCGATGCCCAGCCCCACGAAACTCCCTTCGATTTGCGAGAACACGTCATCCAGCTGCGTGCCGGTCAGGTAGACCGAGTATTGATCGAGCGACGAGGCGGCGGCGCAGGTGAACTCGAGGATGGCGGCCTGGCGGGGCACCCCCAGTTGCCGGGCGGCCACGCCGGCCGCCTTGGCGACGGCGTCGGCCGCCTGCGTCCGAGTCTCAATCGCGTTGAAATCCACTGCTGACTGGACAGCCTGCACGAATGAGCCGCTCGCATCGGGCGACACGGAGCGCGGGAAGTGATCCAGGAAGGCCGGCTCGGTCAGGGCGATGTCCAGATTCGTGACGCCGCGGTAGACGAGATGTTTCCAGCTCGGTTCGTTCACATGGTAGGTGTCGATCTTCAGCAGGACTTCCGCATACAGCTCCAATGCCTCCTGCGGCGTGAGGCGTTCGAGAGACGTGAGATAGCTCTGGTCCACGAACCGCCGCGCGATGTCCAGGTGCGTGCGGGCCACGTTCAGACGCCGGCGCAGTTCGTCCCGGTGCGGATGGTTCTTGATCGCGCTTTCATAGTAATTCAGCGCGTCCCCCCAACGACGCTCGCGCTCGAACAGCTCGCCCTGCCGGATAACGTCGTCCAGACGCTCCACCATCGCTTCCGGCGGGATGGCGACTTGAGCATTGGCGGTGGCCGCGACCAAGCCGAAGCACAGCGAGAAGGCGAGAACGGTCCACACACGTGCCAATGTGAGCAAGCTTCGCATCGTTCGGTCCATCGTTACCTGGCGGGAGGCGCGAATGCCGTGGTCATCTCACGTTGTCTGGTCACAGTGCACGGCAAACGCCACGCGCACAAGCAGTTCGCACCGACAATCGAGTAAGGGACCGACGAGACATCGGCGGAGCGTCGGTCTACCCGAATATAGGACACGGTTTGCCCGTGGTCAAAAAAAGCAACACGAGGTGTCGGGCGACTAACCCATACAACCACTACACACCGATCATCCCCGTCCTGTTAGAACGGTTCGCCGTGTTGTAGCGATCCCCGACCCTCGCGTCGTCCGCGCCGTCCGCTGCGCAGGGCCCCTTCCCGGGCCCGGTGTCCTCCAGGGGCATCGTGCAATCATACGCAGGGCAACCCGGCCGGTCAAAAGACCGAAGGCCAGGCGAGCCTGGCGCCTGGGATGCCGGCGCGTCCCGGCCCCTCGGGCCAGGCACGTTCCCAGGTGAGCAGAACGCCACCTCGGCCGCGGTTCGCCACCCACGCCTGCACCCCGGGCCGGCGGCCTGGACCTTCCACGGCCGATTGGCAAGAATCAGACAGTCTTGTCCCTTGGCGTCCCTTGGTTGTCCCTTTGAGTCGTTACTTCGCCCCGTCCCGGGAGACTGTCGGAATATGCGTCCCACGTTCACAACCTTGGTTGGATTGCTGCTGCTTCGTGTCGCCCTGTCGAGCCCGCCGTCTGCCGACGGCCAGGATGCGCCGCCCGCCTGGGCGGCACCGCCGATCGACTTGGCGGTCAGCGTGCGCGACGGCACGTCGCGCAGCATCGTCTCGGTGGAGTCCATGCTGGACCGGCTCGCCGGCGCCGACGTGGTGTTCCTGGGCGAAACGCATGACGACGAGACGACGCACCGTCTGGAGCTGGCCGTGTACGACGGCCTGCTGCGGCGCCGCGCCGGGAAGGTCGTGCTGGCCATGGAGATGTTCGAGCGCGACGTCCAGCCGGTCCTGGACGACTACCTGGCGGGCCGAATTGACGAGCAGCAGTTCCTGGCCCAGAGCCGCCCGTGGGTGAACTATGCCACGGCATACCGGCCCTTGATCGAACTGGCCAGGCAGATGCAGGGGCGCGTCGTCGCGTCGAACATCCCGCGCCCGCTGCTCGCCCAAGTGTCGATGTCGGGGGCCGACGCGCTGAAGAGCCTGAAGCCCGAACAGGCGGGGCACGTGCCGCGCCAGCTGTTGCCCAACACGGACGCCTATTGGCGCCGGTTCGATCGTGTGACGCGTGGACACCTGGGCAGGATGCAGGGCGGAAGCGATTCGGACGCCCGGCTGTATTCCACACAGTCGCTGTGGGACAACGCGATGGGCGAAGCGTGCGCCGATGCGCTGGACAAGTACCCGGGCCATGTGGTGCTGCATGTCAACGGTGGGTTCCACACTGCATATTGGGACGGCACCGCCCATCAATTGAAGCTCCGCAAACCCGACGCCAAGGTCCTGACGGTGGCCATTGTGCCGACGCTGAACCCGGCCACCGAACAGCTGCCGCCCGGAACGCGGGCCGACTTCACGGCCTTCGTCGAGGCGCTCGCGACGGATCAGTCAGAGGGCATGTACTCCGTGTACGCACCCCAGCAGATCAAGTACCGATGGCACATCCCTGCCCAGGCGACGCCGGAGCATCCGGTACCGCTCTTGATCTTCCTGCCGGACGAGGGCCTGACGGCCGGTGACGCGCTGGATCTGTGGAAGGAGCGCCTGGGCAACGAGGCAGCCATTGCGGTGATGGAAGCGCCGTACCGCGAGACGCAGGTCGACTTGAGCGTCGGGGGACGCTGGTTCTGGCCCGATACGTTCACGTCCGACCTGGCAGGGATGGCGGGGGCCGTGGAATCGATCTGGGGCTACCTGCTGCGGCATTTCCCGGTGGATGCGGCGCGTGTGTGCGTGGCCGGCGAAGGGGCCGGCGCCACAGTCGCGGTGGGCGTGGCCCTGCTGGCCGACCGCATGCCGTTTTCGGCCATCGCCGTCGATCCCCGCCAGTATGCCAAGGTCCGAGAGTGCCCCTCGCCGGACCCGGAGCGGTTCGGTCAGGAGCCGCCGCCGCGCAAGGGCCTCCGGGTGATCTGCGCGGCGGAGGACGCGAACTGGTGGGCCGAGGAACTGGGGCAGCGCAATGGGGGCGAGTTCCAGGGCGAGACGATCGTGCGCGCGGCGGACCCCTGGGAAGTGGACCCGCAGGAAGAGGACGCGATCCGCACAGCGCTCGCATGCCCGCCGCGGCCGGCGGCCCAGAACGGCGCCCGCTGCTACATCCTGGTCGAACACGAGTCGCCACGTGCCCGCCATTGGGCGCGGTTGCACGCGTGGCGAGTGTCGGCCCAGGGCGGCTGCCGCGTCGCGGTGGTCGACCGGCCGCCGGAGGCGGCGGACGCCACGCCTATTCCCACAACGCTCGCCGCCGAACAGTTTGCCGCGCCGGGGATGCTCCCGAAATGCCCGGGTCCGTTTGGTGGAACCACCGTGCTCGTGTTGCCGCCGGACGCCGACCCCGCACAGGTCTCGGCCTGGGAATCGCTCGAGGAGAACGACCCGCTGACCAAGGTCCGAGCTTTCTACCGCCTGCGCATTGCGCGTGTCGAGGGTGAAGGCAAGCTGCACGATGTCCTGGTCAAATTGCAGTCGGAGAATCGCAAGAATATCCTGATCGTGCCGGCGGTGTTCTATGCCGGCGGCGATTGGATGCGGGCGCTGCGGGACAGCGTGAAGGACCTGGAAGACCAACTGACGCTTCATTGGCTTCCGGGCTTGGGCGGTCAACCGGTTCCTCTGGAGGCGGAGGCTGCCAGCGCGCGCGACCTGCCGCTCAAGCACGTGCTGGCCGTCACGCTCCTGCCCGAAACCCATCAGATCCGCGTGCGCGACCGGCTGGAACTGCCCGCGCCGCTGTGCCGCGCGGGGACCGAGTTCGTGCTGAGCGACCAGTTGACCCTGACATCCAGCCAGCCGGCCGTCGAGCGAGCGGCCGATGCGGGCCCCGCGGGGCAGGTCCGTTACCGCTTGACGAGCGCGCCGGCCGACGGGGTGTTGACACTGACGTATGACGGGTCCATCGACCACGGCCTGTCCGACGAGCAAGAGCAGTACACGCGTGGTTTCCGCGAAACGCGCGGGATCATCAGCGCCGAGGGGGTCTACCTGGACGGCGACAGCTTGTGGGTGCCGCGGTTCGGCGACGGGCTGGTTCGATTCACGCTCGAGGTTCAGTTGCCGCCCGAGTGGCATGTCATCAGCCAGGGGAGCGGCACGTCGCGGGACGATCGCGGCATCGCACGGTGGGATTCCGGCGGGCTGATGGAGCAGGTCTATCTGGTGGGCGGCCCGCTGCTGCCGTACCGCGACACGGCAGGGGCGGTCGAGGCGCTGGTCTACTTGCGCACCCCGGACGACGCGCTGGCCCGCAAGTACCTGGACGCGACGGCCCAGTATCTGGAGATGTATCGGCAGTTGATCGGCGCGTATCCGTACGACAAGTTCGCGCTGGTGGAGAATTTCTGGGAGACAGGCTACGGCATGCCGTCCTTCACGCTGCTGGGCTCGCAAGTGATCCGGTTCCCGTTCATCCTGCACTCGTCGTATCCCCACGAACTGCTCCACAACTGGTGGGGCAACGGCGTGTTTGTCGACCCTGCGCAGGGCAACTGGTGTGAAGGGTTGACGGCCTACCTGGCCGACCACCTGGTGCAAGAGCAGCGCGGGCTGGGACACGAGTACCGCCGCAGCGCGCTGCAGAAATACCGCAACTATGTGCGTGAGGGACGCGATTTTCCGCTCGTTGAGTTCCGCGAGCGGCACAGCGCGGCGACCGAGGCGGTGGGCTATGGCAAGGCGTTGATGCTCTGGCACATGGTGCGCCGCCAGCTGGGCGACGACGCGTTCCGTGCGGGGCTCTCGGATTTCTACCGCCAGCAGCGCGGCCGGCGCGCCGGATTCGACGATCTGCGCGCGGCCCTGGAGGCGGCCGGCAGCACGGACCTGCGCGGCGTTTTCCAGCAGTGGACTACGCGCACGGGAGCCCCCGTACTCGGACTGGCCGACCTGCAGGTCCAGCGGGCCGACGCGGGCTTCGTTGTGTCCGGGCTGCTCAGACAGACGCAGGCCGCCGAGCCCTACACCTTGCAGGTCCCGGTGACCGTGCTTACCGCCGACGGGCCTCAGACGACCATCGTGAGCTTGCAGGGGCGCGAACAGCCACTGGCCATCACGGTCGAGGCAGCGCCGCTATCGCTGCACGTGGATCCCATGTGCGACCTGTTCCGTATGCTTGACCCGCGCGAGACGCCGGCGTCGATCGGCCAGATTTTCGGCGAACCGCGCATCCTGGCGGTGATTCCGGCCGCCGCCGGTCCGGCGCTCGGCCAACAGTACCGCAGGCTGGTCGACGCCTGGGCCAGCGATGCGCACCAGATCGACGTCGTGTCGGACGGCGAACTGGCGGCGCTTCCCGACGACCGCTGTGTGTGGATCTTCGGGCGTGACAATCGGTTTGCCGCCGAGTTGGCGGCCGGATCCGCCGAAGAACCGGTCAGCGTCCACGGCGACCGGGTCCAACTGGGCGGGGATGCAGTGCCACTGGCGGGCCATTCGATTGTCGTGGCGCGGCGCCACCCGCGGAACGTCGAGAAGGCCGTGGGCTGGCTGGTCGTCGAGCCGGCCGCCGCGTTGGACGGTCTGGCCCGCAAACTGCCCCACTATGGCAAGTATTCGTACCTGGCGTTTGAAGGGGTCGAGCCGACCAACACGGTCAAGGGCCAGTGGAGCGCCGGCGCGTCGCCGCTGGTAGTGGACCTGCGCGAGGATCGCAGCGGTGCCTGGCCGGCCCTGGCGCCCGAGCAGCGGCGTGCCTTGGCCGAACTGCCGCCCGTCTTCTCCGCGCGCAACCTGGCGGCGCATGTCGCGTGGCTCGCGGCGCCCGAACGGGAAGGACGCGGGCTGGGCAGCCTCGGGCTGCAGCAGGCGGCGGACTATATCGCCGATCAGATGGCGGCGGCCGGACTCCAGCCGGGCGGCGACCACGGGACCTGGTTCCAATCGTTCACCGTCGCGCAGGGGCCGGACGGGCAGCCCGTCGACACATGCAACGTGGTCGGCGTCCTGCCCGGCCACCGCGCGGACTGGGCGGACCAATCGATCATCGTGGGCGCGCACTACGATCACTTGGGGCGCGGCTGGCCCGACGTGCGGGATGCGTTCCGTGGACAAGTGCACCCGGGTGCCGACGACAACGCCAGCGGGGTGGCTGTCCTGTTGGAGTTGGCCAGGAACCTCGCCGCGGAGTCGGCCGGGTCGCGCAACCTGGTGTTCGTCGCATTTTCGGCCGAAGAGTGCGGGCGGCTCGGATCGCGACACTATGCCGCGCATCCGCGGTTCCCCCGCGACCAGATCCGCGCCGTGGTGAATCTGGACACCGTGGGGCGCTTGTTCGACGGGAAGATCGCCGTCCACGCCGCCGGGACGGCCGACCAGTGGCCGCACATCTTCCGCGGCTGCGGCTATGTGACGGGCATTCCAAACCAGATTGTCATGAAAGGCGGTGAGGCGTCGGATCAGCAGAGTTTCATCGAGCTGGGCATTCCAGCGGTCCAGATCTTCACCGGCGCGCACGACGACTACCACCGGCCGTCGGACACTCCGGACCGGGTGGACGTGCCCGGGCTCGTGAAGGTGGCCACGTTCGTCAAGGAGGCCATCGTCTTTCTCGTGGAGCATCCCGAACCGCTGACCGTGCGGATCGATGCGTCCGCCCAGGAGCCTGCTGCGGCCGGGCCGACCTCCGGCTACGGCGTGTCGCTCGGCACGACGCCCGACTTCGATTACGAAGGCCAAGGGGTCCGGATCGCGTCGGTCCGGCCCGCTTCGCCGGCCGCCCGGGCCGGCCTGCAAGCGGGCGACGTGATCCTCCAAGTGGGCCAGCAGAAGATCGCCGATCTCAAGGCGTACGCTGCCGCGCTCCGGACGCTGACGCCGGATCAAACGGTGCCGCTGGAGATCCAGCGCGGCGACAAGCGCTGGACGGTCGACGTGACCGTCGTCAAGCGCTGAAACAGTACAGCCTGGCCTTGGTCCGCACGTAGATGCGTCCGTCGCAGATGGCCGGGGTCGCGATCACGCGCTCGCCGTCACCGAAATCGGCGCTGAACAGCTCCTCGCAGGAGGCGTCGGCTTTCAGCACCGTCAGTCGCCCCTTCGTATCGACCACGAACAGCTTCTTATCGGCGGCCACCACCGATGCGAAGAAGGATGCCCCACCCTTCTTCAGGCGGCGCTTCCTGACCAGTTCGCCGTTGTCCGACCGGATCGCCTGCAGCACGCCACCATCGGTGATCAGGAACAGCAGGCCGTCGTAGTCGACCGGTGATGCCACGTACGGGACATCTTTTCGGTAGGTCCACTCCACGTGTGGTTCCGAGTTCCCGCCGGCGGACGGCAGGCGGATGGAGAGCAAGCCCGCCCGGTTGCCCAGGCTGGCAAACGCCGCGTTCCACTCGGTTTCCTCCACGATCCCGTCGCCGTTCCCCCACCGCCGGTCCATGCTCTCCATCATCCGATACATGGACACCACGTCCTTCATCTCCTCCAGCGCGAGCTTGCCGTCCTTGTTGGCGTCGAACTGCTCGATGTATACCGCCATCGACTCGCCTTCCCCCGCCGGCTCACAGAGAAACACGTGCGAACCGGAGACGATGGGCACGGTAATCGGCGAATTGGAGACGCCGGGCACTGTGAACGCCACCTCCCCGTTGGACGCCCGGTAGGCAAACAGCCCTTGGGCGCCGCTGGCGAGCACCAGCAATGTGCCGTCGTCCAGGGCGGCGACGCTGGGAGTGGTGTACGCGCCGGTCACGCCGTCAGGGCGATCGACTTTCCAGCAGGGGGCGCCGGAAGCCAGGTCGTAGGCTGCGATATAGGAGCCCTGAATCTGGTCGGCCAGCAGGATCACCTTGTCGTCCACAATGATCGGCGAACTGGCCATGCCGTGCATGCTGTGGAACAGGCCGACATCGGTGTGCCAACGCAAGTCGCCCGTGTTGGTGTAGCACAGCAATCCCGTATCCTGATAGAACACGACCACGTTCTGCCCGTCGGCGGCAGGCGTGCAGGTGGCCGGCCCGTTGTAGGGGCGAGTCATGTTCTCCTCACGCACCTTCTGCACGGTCCGGCGCCACAGCTCCTTGCCGGTCTGAGCGTCCAGGCACTGGACCGTACGGTCCGCGTCGACGAAGGAAGTCAGATACAACTGTCCGCCGACGATCACGGGCGACGACGTGCCTTCCTGAACATCCACCGACCACGCCTCGTTCCTCCCAGGTCCGATTTCGACCGGCAGGCCCGTGGAGGTGCTGACTCCTGTGCCGTTCGCACCGCGGAAGCGCGGCCAGTCTTCCGCCTGAGCCAAGGTGGGCCCCCATCCCATCCACAGCAGCGCCAGCGCCCACGCCAGAACCACTGCCGACCGTGTCCCTGTTGCTCGCAACATGCAATACCTCCGAAAGCTCGCAGTTGATGAATCGTGTCTGCCCGGCTTCGATCTCTCACACCTCCAGCTCGACCGGATTGGCCAGCTCGCATTCGAAATCCACTTCCGCGCTGGCCAGATGCCGGGGCTGTCAAGGTAGCGGAAGATCTTCATGGCTGGTTCCTCAAGGAGGCAGTCGATTCAACGGCCGATGGGACGCCTGTCTGCATCGGGGCAGGCGTGCGGCCCCGCACGCGATACGCTCCACCGGCCCGTTTCAATCCTCCGCGCGACTGCCGTCGTCGCACATCCGGACGATTTTCGGATCGAACTGGGCAACGATGGTCACCAAGTCGGCCTGCTGGCGCATCACCTTGTGGATGTCCTTGTAAACGTCCGGCACTTCATCCGACCCGGCCGAGAGGATGTGGATCCCCTTCTGCTCCAGTTCCCGTTTAACGGTCTTGATATTGTAGGTATCCCGCGCCTTCGTGCGGGACATGCAGCGGCCGGCGCCGTGGGAGGCGGAGGCGAGCGATTGAGGCTCGCCCAGACCGCGCACCACGAACGCCGGGTCCGCCATGGACCCCGGGATGACGCCCAGGACGCCGCGCCCCGCGGGCGTGGCACCCTTGCGGTGCACAATCACTTCCCGACCGCCGTGCGTTTCCTTCCAGGCGAAGTTGTGGTGGTTCTCGACACCCGCGACCACCTGGGCACCGAGCAGCCGCACCACGAGCCGGTGAATGATCTCATGGTTGGCTGCCGCGTAATCGCCCATCAGGTTCATCGCCGCCCAGTACTCCTGGCCCGCCTGGTCGTCGAGACTCAGCCAGGCGAGTCGGCCCAGCGACGCGTGTTTCCGCGGCAGCTTGGACCGGGCGATCGCGCTGTAGGTCGAACAGACCGCCGCGCCCGTCCCGCGACTCCCACTGTGACTCAACAACGCCACATACTGCCCGGCCTCGAGACCCAGCTCCCGGTCCGCGGCCTCGAGCGTCAACGTGCCGAACTCCACGAAATGATTGCCCGACCCGGACGTTCCGAGCTGCCGCCAGGCGCGATCCTTGTACGTGCGCGTGATACGGGTCACCGACCAGTCCTGGTCCAACACCGGATGCGACTTCGGTTGCCGGTACTCCGCACCGACGCCAAACCGCGTGCCACCCTGCAACGCTTCCTTGTACGCGTTGAACCTCGACTCGAGCGTCGCCGGCGGAAGATCGAGTACGGACATCTTCATGCGGCAGGCGATGTCCACCCCAACCGCGTAGGGAATCACCGCATTGTCACATGCCAACACGCCCCCGATCGGCAGGCCGTACCCGACGTGCGCGTCCGGCATCAGGGCGGCTGCGACCGCCACCGGCACGCTGCAAGCCTGACGCATCTGTGCGTGCGAGTCCGGCTCAATCCCCTCGGCACCCCACGTCCGATACGACACCGGCGCGGGAGGTGTGGACTGCTTCTCGGCGATCAGCAACCGCGCCAAGCCGCCGAAATGCGCGTCCGCCTCGTAGGTGGCGGGTTCCTGCAAGACCTGCCGGACACGCTCCTTGACCGCCTTCCCCTGGAGCGCTCCTCCGGCAGCCGCCGATTGGATCGCCCGGATCGCCTCCTTGACGCAGTTCGTCGGGACACCGAGCTTGAGCAGTTGGCGAGTGTTCATCTGTTGGGCTTCGATCTTTCTTTCCAGGTGGGACGGAGCGGGCGAATGAGATCCACAGTGATCCGCGTTGAGAGGCACCCGCACCTCGACCACCGACGACTTGTCATCCCACAAGCGGCGGCTGACAACTGGCAGCTCCGTTCAACAATGCCCGGCCGTGGCCGCGAATCGAGTCGAGCAGTTGGTCCAGGTGTTCCGGGGTCGTGAGCGGGTTAATGACCGTGGTGCGCATCGCGCCGACGCCGTCGATCTTGGTCGACACGATGTAGAACTCGCCCGATTCGATCACGCGTCGACGCAGCTCCAATTGGAAGCGCCCCACCTGTTCGCGCGGCGCATCGGCCAGTGCCCGGGGCAGGTGCCGGAACACGACGATGTTGGCCTGGGGCTCGTGCACGGCTTCAAAATCGGGCGCCGCCTGCAGTTTCTCGTAGAAGGTCTGTGCCAGCGAGAAGGTCACGTCCACCAGGTCGGCGAACAGCTGTTGGCCGAACAGCGCCCAGACGCCCCACAGGCCGAAGGCCGCCGCTCGCTTCGTACATTCCACGGTGCGCAGCCCGCTGTCGTACTCGGCCAGGCCCGGCGCGGCCGGGTCGAACAGGTAGGGCGCTTCCTGCCGGAAGGCCTCGAAACGATGCGCTTTGTTCCGCAAGAACACGAACGCACAGAGGGCCGGCATGAACAGCATCTTGTGTGCATCCCACACGACGCTGTCCGCCTGGTCCAGGCCGGCCACGAGGTGCCGGTAGCGGGCGCTCACGCAGACGCTGCCGCCGTGGGCCGCGTCCACATGCAGCCACACGCCGTAACGCCGACAGATCTCCGCGATGTGGCTCAACGGGTCGAACGCGCCGACCGGCGTCGAGCAGGCACAGGCGACTACCGCCACTACCGGCCGGCCTTCGTCCCGCAACTGACGCAACAGCTCCTCCAGGCGATCCGGATCCATGCGGCGCTGCGAGTCCAGCGCGACGCGCCGCACCTGGGCGGTCCCCATCCCCAAGACGCCCGCAGAGCGGCCGACCGAGTAGTGCGCATCGTCGTGCACCACGAGCACGGGCGGCCGGGCGCGGCCGGCCAGCCCCTGTTCCCATGAATCGGTCAGCGCCACGTTGCGCGCCGCCAGCAACGCCGTCAGATTGGCCAGCGAGCCGCCGTGGGTCGCCAGCCCGGCGAACGTGCCGAGCTGCCAACCAATGAGCTGGCCCAGCCGATCCACCAGGCTCCATTCGGCGGCCGTGGCCCACGGCCCCATGTCGTAGACCGCCATCACCTGGTTCGTCACCGACCCCACGGCGTCGAACAATCCGGCCAGCGGTACGGACGCGGCCACCTGGTGACCGATGTAGCCGGGGTGGTGCAGGTTGTGGCCGCGCTGCAGCATGAGCGCCACCAGTTCGACCAGTCGTTGCTCGACCTGCTGGCGCTCCGCGCCCGCCGGCAGGCCGCGCGCAAGCCACTGCGCGGCCTCCTCCACGTTCGCCGCCGGATCGCGCCAGGGCAGCACGGCCCCGCGGCACGCTTGGGCATCCTGCAGGTGGGCCGCCAACTGATCGATCACGCGGCGGCCCGCCTGGCGCAACAGGGCCGGGTCGTACGCCGCTGTAATCCGACGACGCGCTTCGATCATTTCAGCAGGGGAAAGCATCGGGCACACCCGTCCGCCTCCGCGCAACACGCGCGCTCTCAGTCCACCGGTCCAGGACGCACGATCGTCGGCGCCGTCTTGACGCGCGGCCGGACGGACAACCAATCCACACCCTGGAACACCGGGTCATCGATCTCTCGCACCTCCTCGGCGCCCAGGTACGGGCACATCGTGTCGACCCAGGCGATGAGTCGCTGCAAGGACAGCGGATCGACCTGCACGTCGTAGTGCCGGCCGGAGGACGCGATATCAATCAGCGGGCTGTTGTACGACAGGTGCGTCATCGGTTCCGGCGTGCGGTACGCCTCGGGGTCGACCGTGCTGTACCCTTCCACCATGATCATGTTGGCGATGCCGAACCCCGGTGGAGGGTTCTCCGGCTTCCGATACGGCGCACCCCAACTGGGGTTGCCCGTCAGCAGCATGTAGGTTTCGTCGAAGGACAGGAATCCGGGTCGCTGCGTCAGGTCGACCACCTGCCGCGCCTCGCCGTCGCCGGCGTGGCACTTCGCGCAGTACTGGTCGAGCACGGGCCGCACGAACCGCGGAAAGCTCACCGATTCATCGCCCCAGGGCGGCGGCTCGATCGGGCGCGGCGCGCGGCTCATCGCCAGTGCATCATTCTGGTGTAACGGAGTCCGGCTATGGCTTTCGTGACAGCCCAGGCAACCGCGCCGCTCGCCCGGCATGACGCCGACGAAGCTGCGCATCGTCTGGAGCGCCCGGTGGTTCTCGTCCAGGAGCTGGAAATGCAGCGCCATGCCGGAGGGGGCCTCGAACGTGACGGACCCGTCCGTGTCGATCGGCACGGTGCCCAGGATGCGTTTGACCCCTTCGCTTTGGACCAGCGACACGACCGGTCCGGTGGAGAGCGCGGGCCGTTTGTGCCAGTAGGTATAGGTCTTCGGCTCGATATTCAACACGCGCAGGAAGCGCGCCTTGCCGCGCAGCGCCTCGGGGGCGCCTTCGTACACGTCAGTGCTGTAGATCACGCCCGGCTTGGGCGTGAGGCGCTCCCGGTCGGTCGGCCAGTCGACGCGGTCGGCCAGCACGGGTGGGACCTTGCGCGGCCGGACGGGGATGGCGTGCAGGATGTGGTGCGTCCCTTCGTAGACCAGCTCGCGGTTCCCCTGGATGTCCATGCAGTAGAGCACGAATTTGCCTTGGCGGTCGGCGGACACCAGGAAGTCCTGGGGGCTCAGCGGATAGGGCGAGTAGTAGCCCGCGTAGTGCCCGCTGGCGTGATAGTCCGCCGACTCGATCGGATCCACCGGCCCGTTCCCGCACTCCGGCCACTCGACGTCCGCCGTCACCTTGGTGAGGCCGTCCGGGAAGTTGAAGCCCCGCGTGGGATCGACGATCCCCACCGACCCGGCGAACCAGTTGTGATGGGCGCTGCCGGTGAACATGATCTTGCGGGTGCCGGGTATCTGGCGCGCGTCCTTGATCAGGTCCGGCCAGACACTCTGGTTGCCCCACAACGTGTTGACTTGTGTCCCGTCGGGATTGACCGTCCACAGCTTCTGGGCGCGCCACAGCGGCTTGTCCGTGTACTCCCACCGCGTGTAGACCACGCGTCCGTCCTCGAGCACCGAGGGGAGGTAGTCCGGCTCGTTGTTCTGTGACACGAGGAAGATGTTCCGGCCGTCCCGGTCGCAGCGGGCCAGCACGAACGCGTTGGTCGGCGGCATGCAGCGGACGTAGGTGTGGCCACGCGTCGTGGAGAACATCAGGTGCTGCCCGTCCGGCAGGTAGATCGGGTCCAGGTCGTCGTACGGCCCGTCGGTCAACTGCCGCAAGCCGCTGCCATCGATGTTGATCTCGTAGAGATGAAACGACTTCTCGTTGTGCGGATGGAAGCAGAACAGCACCTTCCGAGCGTCCCACGACAGGTCCGGGCGCCAGAACGCGCCGTGCAACGGCAGCTGGGGCATCAACTGCCGCAGGTGCCCGGCGGGCGAGAGTCCCTCGAGCACGAGCAGTCGGCCGCCGGGCACCGCCATGTAGCCGAGCCGATGCCGGGTCTCATGCGCCCACTCGCTCCCGTCCGGAAAGGGCATGTCGACAAACAGCACCCGGCTGAAGTCGATCGCCGGGTTCCGGAATGTGATGGTGCGTTTCACTTCCCGCACGCGGAAATAGAGCGCGGCGTCGGCGCCTTCGACCTGCTCCGCCTGCCTCTGTAATGCGAACAGCGTCAACAGCTCGCGCGTCAGATCCAGTGGCGGATCGGTCGCCTGCGCGATCCGCTCGGCGAGCTGCCCGGTCCAACGGATCTCGGCCAGGATCCGTTCGCGGGTCGGGTTGCCGTCCGCCTGGTGCAGCCAATCGCGTTGCAGGGCTTCCCGGGCCGCCGCCGCGGTCAGGTCCTGCGTGATAGGGGTCTCCGGCCGACGGTAGGGCGCCACAGCTTCGGCCACGAACGGCCGCGGTTGCACACGCCGCCCCGCCTGGAGCATGATGTCGATCCAGGCGGGTGAGTCGTCGGCCGCGGCCCCCGCGTCCTTCAACCGAACGTACTCCGCCGCGATCCGTCGGGCCTCCTCCCAGTCCGCGCGCTGCGGCCCCGACAAGCGACGCCATTGCTCGTCGGTCAGCGGCTGGTATTCCATCATCAGTTCCACGAGCCGGCCGACCGTCCTGGCGAGCGCCTCGTGGTTGTCCGCCGTCAGGTAGTCCAGCGGCAAGCTGTTCGTGGCTTGCACATAGTCCGCGTAATCCTGCGCGAAATCCGCTTTCAGTCTCGTCAGCACGACGCCGATCAACTCGCGATCCACACGCGCATCCGGATGTTCGGCCAACATCCGGCGGACGCTGGCCAGCGACTCCGCAAATGTCGCCCGCGGCTGGTAGTAGCGCGCGGCGGTCTGGTCAAGTTCCTGGAAACGCGCGGCGAGTGAGGCGATCCCCTCGCGGTAAAGGCGCTGCACATCGGCGGCCGTCAGCGCCCGGGAGTAAATCCGCAGATCATCGAGCATGCCCTGCAGGTGCTCGCCCAGGCCGTTGCTGGATCCGATAAACGCCGGCGCTTGTGCGTTGGTCGTGATGGGCCCGGCCCGCTCCAGATTCCCGATCTCGTCGCCGTCCAGGTACACGCGCATCACCTGGCCGTCGAAGGTGGCGGCCGCATGATGCCAGGCGCCGTCGAGCACGTGCGAAGGGTCGATCGCCGCATCGCACTCGACGTACCCGTGGATGTTGAGCCCCAGCGACAGGATCGTCCCGGAGTTCTGGAATGAGAAGAGTAGGCGCTCGGGGCACTCCTGACGGAAAATCTCCTTGAAATCCGCCAACTCAGCCGGTTTGACCCACGCCGCGAACGCGATTTGGGGCAGCGTCGGGCCCGTCACGATGCTGCGCACCTGGAGTTGGTGTGCGCCGGACAGCTCGGCAGCCAGGCCGTGCACCCCGCGGACGCGCGGGACACGCGCGGCTACCTGCAGCGCCGCATTGCCCGTTGCCTCGCCAATGCCCTGTTCCTCCGCGTCGTCAAATGTCCAATGCGCCAACAGCGGCGCAGCCTCAACGCCCGTCGGCGCGTCGTCCGCCGCGCCGACCGGCTGCGCCCACCAGAAAGCCAGCAGAAGCGCTGCCCACCCCCAGTGCCGCGTGCTGCTGACCCGGGCGTGTCCAAACCTCGTCATGCAGGTCTCCTTCATGCGGGGAACGCTCGATCCGCGCCGGGCAGCCCGAGCGGACCCGTTGTACAAGGTGGCTCACTCCACCGTGATCTCCCACAGGTTGCCCTCCCCCTTGCGGAGCGTCTGGGTCACGACCAACGCTCCGCCCGAGGGCGGCTGAACCACCACCTGATACTCGCCGTGGAACCCGCGAAACGCCGCCCGACCGTCCGGGTCGGTCGTCAGCGACTGGCAGGTCCACCATTGGTCCTTGATCAGGCCCTGCAGTGCAGTATAAGCCGGTTTGGGTTTCAGGTCTTGACCCAGCAGGCCGGCCGGAGCCCGCTGCCAGGCGTTCCGATCCGCGAAATCCCACCAGGTGATGGCCTCCACCGACGGGTGGGAGAACAGCATCGTGTAGATGCGGACCACGTCCCGGGCCTGCCGGGCTTCACCGTCCGGGGTCGACGGCCAGGAGTTGTTGTCTTTGGCGCGCTCCCACCCCAATTCACCTGATAGGACCGTCAACTCGGTGAAGTGCAACGGGACGCCCAGCGCGGCAAACTGCTCGCAGACCTGCCAGATCTTCTCATTGCTCCAGACCCCGCCATGCATGTGGCTCTGGATGCCGATCACGTCGAACGGCCGCTGCCCGGCCTGTTGGACCAGGTCTTGGATCAGTTGGACGTAGGCCGGATCGGCGCGGTAGTCATTGATCAGCAACACGGCCTGTTGGTGGGCTGCGCGGGCGTGCTGGAAGCACTCCTCGACAAACGGCACGCGCCCCATCTCCGTCCAGAGCCGCGTCAGCTTGGGCGCCTGCCTGGCCGTCTCCTCCCGTTCATAGTGCGTGGCTTCATTGACGACATCCCAGCGGTCGATCAGCCCGCGAAAGCGCGTGACGCAGTCGGAGATCCGTGCCATCTGGAGGCGGCGGATTTCCTGCAGGTCATCGGGCAACCAGCCCGGCTCGGAGAAATTCCATGCCAGCGGGTGTCCTTTGGTAGCGATGCCGTGGTCGCGGCACCACAGTGCGACTTCTTGCGTGTATTCATGTTGCGGCCGCCCTGGCCGCGCTTCGTAGGAGGGCCAATAGAAGGCCAGCGTCGCGTAGTTCATCAGCTCAGCAAACCGGGTGCGATAGGCCTCCTCGTCCTCCTGGTTGCGGAACCTGCCGAACTGGAAGAAATTGCAGCCGAACAGGAACGCATGGCGCGTCTGCCGGACGGATACCTGCACGCCGCTCAGCGGTGTGCAGGACGCGTCTCGCACCACGACCGTCGCATCCGACTTGCGGTGCTGCTCGATCCGCCCTGCGGCCTCGCGCCACAGACTGTCCTCGTCCGCCCAAGCAACACCCGTGTCGTTCGGCAATTGGAGTGCGCTGAGCCCCAGGAGCACGGCGAACAGGCCTGGCAGTGGATGCAGGGAGGCTTTCATTGGGGATTCCTTATTCTTCGGGCGATGCGCGGAGGGTCTGTACCGGCGGGCAGCTCCCAGTGTACCGTCTTCCGGGCCGGGCTGCATCCACGCCTGACGGCCGCGAAGAGCTCGGTGGCGATTGTGTCCGGCGGCTGCAAGGGGGTGCGAGCCGGCTGCGCTGTGCGCGGCTGTCCGGGAAGGCGCCGTGAGGGTCCGGTACTTGACGGGTGCCGCCCAGCGCGTCACCATCACTCGCGGTGGCGGGTCCAGCGCGCTGGTCCGCGACGGTCATGACGAGTTGTTGTGCGACGTGTGGCGCGAGTTGCTCACAAGGGTCCGATGTTATGGCAAAAGGCTCCCAAGTGTTTCTAGCCGTCGATCTGGGCGCATCGAGCGGCCGCGTGGTGGCCGGCAAGTTCTCCGGCAAGCAGTTGGCATTGGAAGAGGTCAGCCGCTTCGAAAACGGCGGCGTCCTGGCCAACGACCGTCTGTACTGGGACCTGCTGAGCCTGTGGAGCCAGGTGAAGGAGGGTTTGCGGGCGGCTGGGGCGAAGTACGGCGCGCGGATCATGTCGGTGGGTGTCGACACGTGGGGCGTGGACTTCGGGTTGCTCAACGCGCAGGACGAGCTGCTGGGCAATCCGCTGCACTACCGCGACCGGCGGACCGAGGGCATCCTGGACCAGGCGTTCGAAGTCGTCCCGCGCGAGGAGATTTTTGCGCACACGGGCCTGCAGTTCATGCAGTTCAACACCCTGTTCCAGCTGTTCGCGATGCGCCGCGACGGGTCGCCACTTCTGGACGCGGCCACATCGCTGCTGATGATGCCCGATTTGTTCCACTGGTTATTGAGCGGCGAGAAGTCCAACGAATACACCGATGCGACGACCACTCAGCTGTTCAACCCGCAAGAGAACAACTGGGCATTACCACTCCTGGAGCGGTTTGAGATCCCGCGGCGGTTATTCGGACCGGTCACGCCGCCCGGCACCCGACTGGGCCCGCTCCGCGCATCGGTTGCCGGCGAGATCGCCGCGCCGCGCATGCAAGTCGTCTTGCCCGGCACGCACGACACGGCCAGTGCGGTCATGTCGGTGCCGGCACGCAGTGCGCCGGGCAAGAAACCGGATTGGTGCTACATCAGCAGCGGGACATGGTCGCTCATGGGGATCGAGGTGCCCGCGCCGGTGGTGACCGACCGGTGCCGCGAGTTGAACTTCACGAACGAGGGGGGGGTGGGCAACACGATTCGCCTGCTCAAGAACATCGCGGGCCTGTGGCTCGTACAGCAGTGCCGGGCGGTCTGGCTGCGTGAAGGGCGCGAGTACGACTGGAACCAGTTGACCCGCTTGGCTCAGGACGCTCCGCCGCTGGTGTCGCTGATCGATCCCGACGATCCGCGGTTCGTGGCGCCCGAGAACATGCCGGCCGCCATCCAGGCCTTCTGCCGCGAGACAGGGCAGCCGGTCCCGGCGACGGACGGCGCTATCATCCGCTGCGCCTTGGAGAGCCTGGCCTTGCGTTATCGCATGGTGATCGGCTGGTTGGAGCAGCTCAATGACAGCCCGTTGGAGACCATCCACATTGTGGGCGGCGGCACACAGAACCGGCTGCTGTGCCAGATGGCGGCCGATGCCTGTGACCGGCGCGTGATCGCCGGCCCGATCGAGGCGACGGCGATCGGCAATGTGATGATGCAGGCGGTCTCCAACGGCGACGTGGCCTCGATCGCAGATGCCCGCGAGGTGATCCGCGAGAGCTTCGCGGTGGACGAGTATGTGCCGGCGGCCCCGGCGCCGTGGCATGCCGCGTACGAGCGATTCACGCGACTCGTCGAACGAACGCAGGGCTAGGACGAGCAAACGAACGAACAGACAGACAGACGGACCGACTGACGGACGGACGGACAGACAGTACCGACAAACGAACGAATGGACGGACGCGCGTCATGATGAAGATTGGGATCGCCGGTATCGGGTTCATGGGTTGGATACACTACCTGGCCTATCAGCGGGTGGCCGGCGTACGGATCGTCGCACTATGCGAGCAGAACCGGAAGCGGCTGGACGGCGACTGGCGCGACATCCAAGGGAACTTCGGGCCGCGTGGCGAGCGGGTCGACGTGTCGCAGATGCAGCGCTACGAGTCGCTTGACGAGCTGTTTGCGGACCCCTCGGTTGACCTGGTGGACATCTGCCTGCCCCCGTCGGCGCATGCCGACGCGGCCGTCCGCGCGCTGGAGCACGGCAAGCACGTGTTCTGCGAGAAGCCGATGGCGCTGACGGTGGCCGATTGCCAGCGCATGGTGAAGGCGGCCGCGCGGGCCAAGCGGCAGCTCTTGATCGGGCATGTGCTGCCGATGTACCCCGAGTATGCCCATGCGCGCAAGCTGGTCACGGGCGGGAAACTCGGCGCGCTGCTGGGCGGCCACTTCAAACGCGTCATCTCGGACCCGCTGTGGCTGCGCGATTTCTACAACCCCCGGGGCTGTGGCGGTCCGCTGCTGGACCTGCACATCCACGACGCGCATTTCATTCGGTATCTGTTCGGAATGCCCACGCACGTGATCAGCCAGGGGCGGCTGCGCGGGGAAGTGGTCGAGTACTGCAACACGATGTTCGAGTTCGCCGACCCGCGGCTGACGGTCAGCGCCACGTCGGGCGTGATCAACCAGCAGGGTCGCGCGTTTACCCACGGTTTCGAGATCCACCTGGAGAAGGCGACGCTGCTGTACGAGTCGGCGGTGCTCGGCGGAGAAAGCCGGACGCTCATGCCGCTCACGGTGCTCGACCACCGCGGCCGCGTGGTTGTGCCGGCCCTGGCTGAGCATGACGCGATCGACCCGTTCGCGGCCGAGATCAAGGAAGTGGTCAAGGCGGTCCGCACCGACCAGGCCTCGCCCATCCTGGGCGGCGATCTTGCCCGCGACGCGATCATCCTGGCGCACAAGCAGACCGAATCGGTAGTGCACCGGAAGCGTGTGAAGGTGTGATCCGGGCGTTGCCGCGCGCCTGTGAGCTTATCGTGTTCTGCGTGTACGGGTCGGCCGCGCGGAGTCTCCGCGCGCCGCCGAGGGCGGGCAGGCGACCCGACACCCGGCGGGGACAGCGCGTCGGCGGGCGCGTGAGGACTTTTCAGTGGGCGGGCGCGCCGGCCGGGAGATTGGGCTGGTAGAAGACGCTGCGGCAGTGGATTTTCGGTGCGAAACGGGGCCCGAGGTCGGTCAGGGATTCCGCCGCGCCGACGAACAAGTAGCCGGTGGGTGTCAACCGTTCGGCCAGGCGGAGGAACAGGTCTCGGCGCGTTGCCGCCTCGAAATAGATGGCCACGTTGCGGCAGAAGATCACGTCGAACGGCCCGAGGTCGCTGAAGTCTTCCAGCAGATTGCGGCAGCTGAACTGGACCAGCGCGCGGAGCGGATCACGCACCTTCCAGTGCGCGCCGTCGCGGACCATGTATTTGTGGAGATATTGGGGCGGCATGCCCCGCCCGACCTCGTAAGTCGAGTAGCTGCCGCGGCTGGCTTGGGCGATGGACGCGTTCGAGATGTCGGTGCCCAGGATATTGATGTTCCAGGAGGCGATATTGGGCAACAGTTCGCTCAGGACGATCGCGATGCTGTAGCATTCCTGTCCGGTGCTGCAGGCGGCAGACCAGATCCGGATACGTTTGGCCAGCGGGGAGTCGGCTCGGGCGTCGATGATATCCGGGATTACGCGGTGCTGGAGGGCGTTGAACGGCGAGCTGTCGCGAAAGAAGAGCGTCTCGTGCGTGGTGATGGCGTCGATGACTTTCGCGCGGAGCTGGCGATCGCCGCCGACGGCGCGGCGGCAGAGTTCGACGTAGCTGTCGCACGCGGAATCACGCGCCAGTTGAGACAAGCGACTCTCGATCAGGTAGCCTTTGCTGTCATCCAGCGCCAGACCACAGAGCCGCTTGATCAGCGTAGCCAGTTCCAGCATGTCCTGCGGGGTTACCGGCATGCAAGTTCCTTTCGCCGGACGCGCTGCAGGATTTCCGTCGCCAACTGCTCAGGCGAGCCGACGAGGTCGACGATGCCCTCTTCCACCGGCCGCCGCGGCATCCCGAACACGACACAGGAGTGCTCGTCCTGAGCCAGGACGGAGCCGCCGCAGGCGTGGATGAGGTGGCAGCCTTCGGCGCCGTCGTAGCCCATGCCGGTCATGATCAGGGCGAGGGTGTGGGCCTTGTACACCTGGGCGACGCTCCGGAACAGGTAATCGACGCTCGGACGGCAGCTGTTCTCGTGCGGGTCGTCGGTGATCCGGATGTACGCGCCGTCATCGGTCCGGGCGACCTTCATCTGGCGGCCGCCCGGGGCGATGTAGACCTGGCCTGGGACGACCGGCTGTCCGTCGGCCGCCTCGCACACGCTGATCGCACACCGCCGATCCAGGTCCTCGGCCAGCGAGCGGGTGAACACGGGCGGCATGTGCTGGACGATCAACACGGGGACGGTCAGGTCGGGCGCGAGGCGCGGCAAGAGCCGTTGCAGGGCCTGCGGGCCGCCGGTGGAGATCCCGATGGCGACGACCTGGGGTGTCGCGGGCGACCGGGTGGCCGCGCGTGGGCCGGCCGAGGCGTCCGGGGGCGGGGGAGCGGCGGTGGCGGCACCCGCACCGCCCCGGACGGGGGCCGCTTTCCCGGCGGCGGCGCGCGTCCCGCCGAGCATCTGTCGGATCCGATGCGCGCGTCCGAGGTTGAGCACGCGACTGGCAAGCGACTCGCGCAGCTTCGCCGAGTTCTCCGCGAGGCTGCCGCTGGCCGGCTTCAGCACGAAGTCCAGCGCGCCGAGTTCCAGCGCCGTAACGGTGGCCTGGGCGCTGTGCGCCGTTGGAGCGCTGAGCATGATGACGCCGGTCTTCGCGCCGCGGCGCTGGAGCTGCCGGAGCGTTTCCAGGCCGTCCATCACGGGCATTTCCACGTCGAGCGTCACGATGTCGGGGGCCAGGCTGTCGATCTGGGCCAACGCCATCTGCCCGTGCAACGCACGGCCTACGACCTCGATGCCCGGGACTTGCGCCAACGTTTCCGTGATGATTTTGCGATAGATGGCCGCGTCGTCCACGACGAGTACGCGGATCGGTTGGTCTGGCATATGGCGTTTCCCGCGGGGCGGCGAACTCGGGGGCGTCTCGAGCGACCGGCGCTCGGACGACGGGGTTACTGAAGCGACAAGGCCTCTTGCACATTGAGCACCAGGAGCAGTTCGTTCTCCATGGCGTACACGCCTTGGAGGAAGCGAGTGTCCATGGCGTCGAAATTGGCGGGCAGTTCGTCGATCGCGTCAGCGGTCGTGCGCACGACGTCCGCGATGCGGTCGACAGCCAGCCCGATCCGTTCTCCCTCGAAGCGAATGATCACATTGTGAGACCGCCGCGACTGATGATCGGGCTGGATCCCCAGAATCGTCCGCAAGTCGACGACCGTGACCACATTGCCCCGCAGGTTGAGCACGCCGAGCACGAACGGCGGTACGTGCGGCAGCGGCGTGAAGTCCATCTGGCGGTTGATCTCCTCCACCTGGCGGATGTCGGCGCCCACCAGGAGGTCGCCGACGTAGAACGTCGCCAGTTCCAGTATCTCCGTCGTGCCCGCAAGGGTGGGTGTCTCCACAGCGTTCATGAGTGGTTCCTTAGTAGGTGGCACATGCCAGGGCCGGCGACGACGAGGTCGTGCCGGCTCGCGCGAGGTGGGCCGCGATAGTGGTCATCAGTTCTTCGCGTTCCAGTTTGATGTGGTAGGCGTCGATGCCCGAGTCCGCGCCGCGGCGGATGTCGTCCTCGCTGCCGAGCGACGTCACCGCGATGATCGGCAGGTGGGCGAGCGCGGCGCTGGCACGTATGTTCTGTGCCAGCGCGAGGCCGTCGAGCCGCGGCATTTCGATGTCCGTGACCACCATGTCGAACCGTTCGGACGGATCCTGCAGCATCTCCCAGGCGACCTGGCCGTCCTCGGCGCCGACCGCGCTGTAGCCGGCCGCTTCCAGCATCCCGATCAGTTGGGTGCGGAAGAATGCCGAGTCTTCGACGACCAGTAACCTGGCCGGTCCGTGCTCCGGGCAGATCGCGACCGTCTCGTTCTGTAAGAACCAGTCGGGGAATGCAGCCTCGGCCAGCCCGTACAAGTCGAGCAGTCGCGTGGTCCTGTCCTGGACAATGAGTGAGCCGAGGACGCCGCGTTGGCGCAGCGTCCGGGTGTCCACATCGACGGAGATCTGGCGAATGTCCACCAGGTGCGGGACGATGAGTCCGACCTCGCGTTTGGCGACCGTGAACACCACCACGGATACGACCGGCGTGGGAGGCGGCGGCGCTGCAGTGATCAGGTTTTCAATCCGCAGCAATGGGAGTGAGCCGCCCCGGTATTGCAGGATCTCCTGTCCACCGACCAGTGCGACCTTATCGCTGCGGATGCGTTCCAACCGGGCCACCAACTGCATCGGGATCCCGAACTGCTCGTCGGGATGGTTGCGCAAGATCAAGGCCGTTTGCGTCTCTTCGGTCTCCCCGTCCTTGAGGCTCAGGCTCGTCGTCTCCTGCCCGGAGCTCTTCAGGTTCATGTGTATGGCGATGCCGGTCACATCCAGGATCGGGGCGACTGTGCCGTCGCCCAGGACCGTGGCGCCGGCCAGGCAGGTGCTCTCCTGAATGTGCCGCCCCAGCGGCTTGACAACGATCTCTTCCGAGTCCGCAACGCCGTCGACCACCAGGCCATAGCGCAGCGCTGCGGATTCGACCACGATGATGTACACCGCCTGATCGCGCGCCACGTCCTGGCCGAGGTTCACGTCCAGCGCCAAGGCGTGGTGGAGCCGCACCAGCGGCAGGAGCACGCTGCGGAGCCGGAACATCTCGGCCTGCTTGACATGTTCGATCCGCTTGGCTACCTCCGCCGCGCGGATCCGGACCAGTTCGTGGATGCTGGCCTGCGGGATGGCGAACTTGCGGCGGCCGCAGCGGACGATGAGGGAGGGTACGATAGCCAGGGTCAGCGGCAGACGGACATCGATCTGCGTGCCCAAGCCAACCGTCGTGTCCACGCTGACCGTCCCGCTCAGCTTCTCGATATTGCTCCGGACGACGTCCATGCCGACACCCCGGCCGCTCACGTCGCTCACTTTCTCGGTTAAGGAAAAGCCGGGGTGGAAGATCAAGCGGACTGCCTCTTGATCGCCCATCTCGCGCGCCTGTTCCGGCGTGATCAGGCCGCGGGTGACGGCCCGTTCCTTGACCTTTTTGGCGTCGATGCCGCGCCCGTCGTCCGAGATCGAGATGTGGACCTTGCCCGCCTGGTGGAACGCCCTCAGCCAGATCGTCCCGTGGGCCGGTTTCCCTTTTGCCACGCGTTCTTCGGGCGTCTCGATGCCGTGGTCCACCGCGTTGCGGATCAGGTGGGTCAACGGATCGCCGATCGTCTCGACGATGGACTTGTCGACCTCGACATCCTCGCCCTCGATATGCAGCTGAATGTCCTTGCCCAGCTTGACGCTCAGGTCGCGCACCACGCGGCGGAACTTGGTGAATGCCGTTCCGATCGGCTGCATGCGCGTCCGCATGATGGCTTCCTGCAAGTCCGCCGTCACGTGGTCGAGGCCGGTCGCAACCGCCTCGATCTGGTTGGTGTCGCGCGCGGCGACGACCTGCAGCAGCCGGTTGCGGCTCAACACCAGTTCGCCGGCCAGGTTCATCAGGTCGTCGAGCAATTCGACGGACACGCGGATGTTGGCGTCGGCGGCGCTTCGGCCGGCCGGCTGCTTGGAGGGCTCGCCGCCACCGGCCGCCTGCCCGCTGCCGGCCGCCGCCTGGCCCTCTCCCCCGTTCGCGGTCGGACCGTCGTCGTTGTCCGAGGCGCGTAGGCTCTGTGCCGTCTGGGTAGATGGCTCGTTGCTCTCCTGCACGGCCTGCCCGGTGGCTGCCGGAGCGGAAGGCGCGGGCGGTGCAGTTGTGGCCGGGGCGCCAGCGGGCTTGGCGGCCGCCGGCGCCGGGGGGGCAGCTGCCGCGATGTCGGTCAGCGCGTTGACATGGTCGGACACGTCAACGCTGTTGGACGTCTCCGTGTTCTCAAGCAAGCGGCGCAGCACATCGGCGCAGCGGAGCAGGACATCGATGTTGGCGGTGGTGGGCACGAGTTCCCGGTTGCGGAAGAGGTTCAGCACGTTCTCCATGTTGTGGGCAAGCGTGGAGATCGTGGTCAATCCGAGAAAGCCCGCTGCGCCTTTGGCCGAATGAATGGCGCGGAACACGGTGTTGACCAGATCCGTGTCGACATCCTGCCCGGCGGCCTCGATGGCCAGCAGCTGGCTTTCGATGTCCGCCAGGTGTTCCAGCGACTCGACGACGAACTCAGCAATCAGGTCCTGGTCAGCGATGTGTGACATCAGGTTCATCCTCGTATCTGGATTCGGTTCAACAGGTGGCAAGTTCCGTCTCTTCCGCAACGCCGGCCGACGGCAGGCCGGGATGACGCCCGGCCCTGGTCGCGTCGTGCCGACCGGGATCGGTCTGAGCATGGCGCAATCGGCGGCTGATTCGTTCGAGCGTCTCCGGATCGATCGCTCCGATCTCGACCAGGCACTGGGCGAGCGGCAGTGTGCGCTGGGCCTGTTGCTTGAGCAGGCTGTTGACCTGCCGCGTCGTCAAATACCCCAGTTCGACCGCTGTCTCGCCGAACGGCTTGTCCTGTTCGGTCTGCCGCGTGAGCACAGCGAAAACCTGTTTCATCGTCAGCTTGCGGGATTCGAGCGCCAGCCGGCCGAGCCGCGGGCGCTGTGCCAACTGGTATTCCACCGCCTGCACGAACTGGTCGGCGGTGATGAATCCGTGGCGCACCAGTGAGACTTCCAGGAACATAGAGCGCCTCCCTCCCCATGCGGCGGACAGTTGTTCAATCCTAGAAACATAGCTTCTGTGGTCGGGTGCGCGCCAAGAACTCGAGAACGCCGCCGGCGGCGGCCCGGGACCGGCGCATCCCCGCGCGCCCGGCGTCAGGACCGGCGTATCCGCAAGAGGCCGTGCCGGCCCCCCTGCCAGGCGCGCCCCGCGCAACCGCTACCGCGGGGGCGGAAATTCCGGCCGTTTGACGCGCGCCCACGCACGGTGCGTCTGTCGTAATCTAGGTTTCTTGCAGCGTGCGTGACCGACGCTGTCGTCGGCGCCTCGACCCGGGTTCCTAAGACGGAGGGTATCATGGCTTCCGCAGTTCTCGTGGTGGATGATTCGCGGGTTATGCGACGCATCATCATTCGAGCGCTCAATGACATCGGCTTAAACGATATCGTCGAGGCCAATGACGGCGATGAGGCGCTCGCGGCCTTCGGCAAGCAGGAGTTCATGCTCGTGTTGACCGATTGGAACATGCCGGGCAAAAGCGGCCTTGAAGTGATCCAAGGTATCCGCGGCACCGGGTCGACCGTTCCGATCATCATGATCACCACGGAATCGGAGAAAGCGCGGGTCTTCAGCGCCATTGAGGCCGGCGTGTCAGACTATCTGATCAAACCGTTCGACGCGGAAACGTTACGCGGCAAGGTTGAAAAGCACTTGGGTTCATTCGCGCCCTGAAACCCTGGCAGCCTGGATCCGCTTCCTTCCACCCCGTAGACAGGATCAATCACCGATGGGGGCTTATGCCGCGCCGTTCGTGGATTCGCTCATCGAGAACTTCGCCACAATGTTCGCGTGCGACGTATCGCTCAGCGAGCCTCAGCAGAAGTCCAATCTGCACAAGACCCGCGACGTCACCGGCATCATCGGCTTGACCGGCAAGGCGGACGGGAACATCGTGATCAGCCTGGATCGCGAAGTCGCCCTGGCGCTGACCGAGGCGATGCTCGGCCAGTTGCCCGAGTTGATCGATGAAAACGTGATCGACGCCGTCGGCGAGACGGTCAATATCGTGGTCGGGCAGGCGAAGTCGCAGCTCTGCCACCTCGCGCTGAGTATCGGCATCCCGACGGTGGTCACGGGCAAAGGGCAATCGATCCGCTTCACCGGCCAGTCCGACCCCGTCTGGTTCGCATTCCAATCTGCTTGGGGCCGGATCGACATGTGCGTCGGACTGACGCAGTCGTCGACCGCTGAGCAGGTCCCCGCACGGTCGGGCGTCGGCGCGGCATAGCGCGGCGGCGATCATCCGGCTGAACCAGGTGCGCTTCGCTCCGGGCAGGTTGCCCGCCCTCGCACATCGGTACATTGCAGTCGCGCACGGCATGGCGTACCATCGGGTTCCAGGAGGGACCGGTACCATGTGCGCACGAAACACGCTGGTTGGATTGTGCCTGCTGATGATGGGCGCGACGGACCTGGGGGGGCAGACGCGCGGCGAACGGCCTTACGAGATGGTGTGGGCCGGCCGGGTGCAGGATACCGAGCCTCCGCTGATTGATTTCGAACAACTCGCGGGCTGGACCGTGTCGTGCGAGCAGGCGGTCGCCTCCTGGACGCTCTCGCAGGAGCAGCAGCTGTGGGGTGACCACGTGGCTAAGCTGGTCTATCGCGGGACCGGTCCGGACCCGAAAGTGGCTCTCCAGCCGCCCTCACCGGTGATTTGCGAGACGCCATTCGATTGCATCAACCTCTGGGTGTACGGGAACAACTGGGCCTGGGCCCCGGACCCCGGCACGCCCCAAGTGGAGATCCGGCTGGTCTTCCAGAACGCGGCCGGCACCGCGCTCGTCGTGCCGCTCGACCGCGTACGCTGGAAGGAATGGTGGTTGCTGCATCGCCGGCTCACCCCCGAACAACTCGACACGCTGGGTGATCGCCCGCGCCTCGCGAGCATCGAGGTCGTCGGTGGCCGCAACGCGGATGATCGGGTGCTGTATTTTGACAACCTCGCCCTCTATGTCGAAGCGCTGCCGCCGCTGACATTCGAACCGCGCCCGGCGCGCGGCATCCAACTGCCCGCCGGACAGACGACCGGAACGAATACCGGTCCCGGGACTCTGCCGTTTCCCACGCGCGACGAGACGATCCTGCCGGACAACGGCCCCAGCCGGTTCCGCACGGCCGTTGAGCCGGGCGCCGAGGACACCTACGAGTTCCGATACCAGGGGGACGATGGGGAACTGGTCTACCGGTACCGGCCCCGGACCGGGACGCTGTCCGACCTCACGGCGCAGTGGGTTGGGCGGTGCGAGCCGTTCCATCCGTGCGTGGACGGGGGCGTCTATTTCGCGACGGGTGCCGGCGAGGGCGTTGTCGCGCCCGACCGGATCGAACGGCTGGAGGTCGCCTGCGAGGCCGACCGCGTATCGACCACCTGGCGATGCGTTCTGGGGCCGCGCACCGCGGATGTCACCTACACGCTGCGGCTCTGGCAGAAGTCGTTGGTGATCGACGTGCATTGCAGCGGGCACGAGCTGGGCGAGTTCCGGATCGGCAGGGCCGTGGGCGTTGCCGATCCGCGGCTGGTCACGCTGCCGTACCTGGCAGGGGCCGGCCAGCGCCCGGCGGTGCTGGTGGCGGGCGCCGCCGACCTGCCGCTGTTCATGTCGGCCATCCTGGATCACTGCCGGACCAACGCCTCGCTGTTCTGGTTCTCCAACCGCGTGGCCGACGACGGAGTGACCCAGAACGGCGGGTCGCGGTACCTGCCCAAGACGGACGGCGCGCGCAACCCGGTGTTCGAGCGGCTGTTCCTGACCGTCTCGCCGCGCTTCGAGCAGACGCTCCCGAACATCCCCAACCCCAAATCGCCCTGGATGCATGTGACGGGCCAGTGCGTGTGGCGCGCACACGGCGCCTCCGATCGGGCGAGCGATTACGCGTTCTGGAAGAAGGTCGCACGTTACGGCATGACCAAGGTCGCCATCACCGATCACGAGACCGGCTGGCGGGATGGGGGCGAGAGTTTCACCCTGCGCACGCGCGCAGCTCCGAAGAAAGGTGGAGACGCCGGGCAGGCCGACTACGCCCGGCGGATCCGGGCCTTGGGGTTCCGGTACGGGATCTACAACAACTACACGGATTTCGCGCCCGTCAATGAATTCTGGGATGCGGATTACGTCACGCGACTGCCCGACAACCAATGGCAGCCGGCCTGGGCGCGCTGCTACAACCTCAAGCCCGCACGAGCGGTGGAGCTGGAAGCGCGGCTCGCGCCGATCATCCAGGACAAGTTCCAGCTCGATACCGCCTACTGTGACGTGCACACGGCGGTCACTCCGTGGGCGTACTGCGATTTCGATGCCCGTGTGCCCGGCGCCGGGACCATGGCCGTGACGTTCTACGCCTATGGCGAGATCATGTTGCACCAGAAACGGACCTGGAACGGACCGGTCTACAGCGAAGGGAATAACCACTGGTACTACTGCGGATTGACTGACGGGAACTATGGACAGGATCAAGTCGCCCGCCTGGCGGACAACCCCTGGCTGGTCGACTTCGACCTGCTGAAGATCCATCCGCTCTGCTGCAACTTCGGCATGGGCAACCCGAACATGTTCTACGGGGACAGCCATTCGCGGGCGGCGATCGAGCGGGATCGGGACGGTTGGTTGGACCGCTTCCTGGCCGCCACGCTGGCGTTCGGCCATACCGGCTTCCTGGTGTTCGAAGGCGGGTTCGACAACGCCGTGCGCAGCTACTACTCGGTACAGCAGGTCCATGCGCGCTACGCCCAGCAGGCGGCCGCGTCGATCCGATACCACGACGGCCAGGGCAACCTGCTGGACACCAGCGCGGCCGTGGCGACCGGCGCCTATCGCCGGTCGCAAGTCGTGACGCGCTATGCGGACGGGCTGACCGTGTGGGTCAACGGCCACACGGCCGACCCCTGGCCGCTGCCGGCGCGGACACTGCCGCCCAACGGTTGGTATGTGCAGAGCGAGGAAGGCGACGAGCTGCTGGCCTTCAGTGCCCTGGTTGATGGCCGCCGCGCGGACTATGTGGACGGGCCGGCCTATCTGTATGCGAACGGGCGTGGCGCGCTGACACGCTTCCCCAAGGCGACGGCCCGCGGGCAACTGGTGGCGCTGCATCGGGACGGCGATACGATGGAACTGTTCGGGCTCGGCGAAGACCCGGTCCTCGGCATTGCGCTCCACGGGCGGGCGGCCACCGCCGTGGCGCTCGACGCGGATGGGAAGCCGATGGGCGAAGCGCGGACAGTGCTCAGTCGCGGGATCGTCTACGTGACACCCATCTCCGGCGCAGTGAGCTACCTGCTCACCCCGACGAGCGCGCCGCAGGCACCGCTCACTTGTCAACGGACAACCGTGGTGCCTGGCGAGACGGTCGTCGTGGAGCCCGGCGGCGTGACGGTCCGGATCCCGCCGGACGCGCCGATCGGCAGCCAATTCTGGCACGAAGTGGATGGCCAATGGATCGACTTCACGGTGGTGCCGCTGGTGGACGCCAGCCTGGCGCTGACGGACGGCCGCTACGCGCTCGAGTTGAAGTCGAACTTGCCGCGCGCCGCGACGGCCGCCGTGCAACTGGGCGACCAGGCCTGTGACACGCCGTTGCCCGCGAACGATGCCGGGCAGTTGACCTTCGCGGCGCCCGCGCGGGACGCGGAACAGGTCGACGAGGTTCCGCTGACCGTCGCCGTGGACGGCCTGGAATACCGTCGCACCTGGTGGTTGCAGACACGGTTGGGCCTCGCGTCGCTCGGCACGCTGTCGGAGTCGCTGCAGAGTGGAGAGCGTTTGCGCGGGAACCCGGAGACGACGATCGAGGGGCGCACGCTGGCCACCGTCCACTGGACCGACCGCGCGTGCGGACAGGTGTCCAAGAAGTGCTTGTTCATGCATCCGCCCTATCAAGGCGGCGTGGGCTACGCGTTTGCCCTGTTCGAGCCGGTCCAGCTGCCCGCCACGCCCGGCGCGGCCTTCCGATGTAACATCGGCAAAGGAGATGGCAGCGAGCCGGGGGACGGGATTCTGTTCCGCGTCGCGGTCGTGGACCAGGCCGGTACGGAGACGGTCGTCGCCGAGCGGCAATGGATCGAGCATGCGTGGACCGGCCTGGAGGCGGATTTATCGCGATGGAGCGGCCAGCAGATCCGCATCAAACTGATCGCGGATGTCGGTCCCCGCGACAATTCGGTCGGCGATTGGGCGTGTTGGGCCGACCTGCGCATTGAATCACGTGCGGACGTGCCGATCACGACGCTGCACGATCAGCCGCCGGAGATGAAATAAGCGATGGCTGGGACGGATGGGAGCGGGCCGCCCATTCGACCCCGGCTCGGTGCTCCGATCAGCCGTCGGAAGGAAGACCGCCATGCGCGCGACAATGCTTGTGTGGGTGGGCCTCTGGGGTTTGGCGCCGTGTGTCCGGGCGGCGGACCCGGAAGTGGTGACGGCCCGGCGCGGGATGGTGGTCTCGGTGTCGGCGCCGGCGAGTGACGCCGGGGCGTCGATCCTCGGGCAAGGCGGCAACGCCGTGGACGGCGCGGTAGCCACCGCGCTGGCTCTGGCTGTGACCTACCCGCCGGCCGGGAATCTGGGCGGGGGCGGTTTCATGATGGTCCTGCCGCGCGCCGGCGGGACGCCCGTGTGCATCGAGTATCGGGAGACGGCGCCGGGCGCGGCAACACCCGACATGTTTGCGCTGGGCGACTCCCATCTCGGGCTCCGCGCGGTTGGTGTGCCGGGGACGGTGCGAGGCCTGGCGTTGGCGCACGCGCGGTTCGGCCGGCTGCCCTGGCCGGTCTTGGTGGCGCCGGCCATCGCGTTGGCCCAGGACGGCTTCGCCGTCGACGCGGCGCTGGCCAGGTCGCTCAACGGCATCCTGGCGGATCGCGAGTCGCAGCGCTTCCCGGAGTTGCTGCGCGTGTACGCGCCGCCCGCCGCGCGCAACTGGCGGGCGGGCGACCGGCTGGTGCAACCCGATCTGGCGGGCACGCTGCGCCTGATCGCCGCGCACGGCCCGGACGGGTTCTACCGCGGGCCGGTGGCCGAGGCCCTGGTTGCGGAAATGCAGGCGGGTGGCGGCTTGATCACCGCCTCGGATCTGGCCGGCTATGCCGCGAAGGTCCGCGAGCCGATCCACGGCCGGTACCGCGGCTACGACATCTTCGGGCCGCCGCCGCCCAGCTCCGGCGGCATCGCGCTGGTGGAAATGCTGAACATGCTGGAACCCTTCGACCTGCGCGGCATGGGCTGCGATTCGCCCCAGGCGCGCCATCTGATGATCGAAGCGATGCGACGCGGGTTCCTGGATCGCGCGCGCTACCTGGGCGATCAGGATTTCGTGGAGGTGCCTTCGTTTCTGACGGCCAAGCCGTATGCGGCCGAACTGGCGCGTCAGATCGACCGGCAGCGCGCCACCAGCAGCATTCAGCTTGCTCCGGACATCCCGGTGCAGGCCGAGGGAGATCAGACCACGCATTTCTCAGTCGCGGACGGTGACGGGATGGCGGTCTCCAACACCTACACCCTGGAGCAGAGTTACGGCTCGCGCGTGATGGTGCGTGGCCGAGGGTTCCTGCTGAACAACGAAATGGGCGATTTCAACTGGACGGCCGGCCGCACCGACCACCGCGGCGCGATCGGCACGTCGCCGAACCTGATCGCGCCGGGCAAGCGGATGCTCAGTTCGCAGACGCCCGTGCTGGTCGTTCGGGACGGGCGTGCGGTGCTGGTCACAGGCAGCCCGGGCGGGCGAACGATCATCAACAGCGTATTGTGTGTCCTGCTGAACGCCCTGGAGTACGAGATGGACCTGCCGGCGGCCGTCGCCGCCCCGCGGTGGCACCACCAGTGGCTGCCCGACCGCGTGGCCTTCGAAGGCGCGCAAGACGAGCGCTATCGGGAACTGATCGGGGCGCTGGCCGCGATGGGGCACGCGATCGATCCGAAATCCGGCGTGCAGGGCGATGCGCATTCCATCTGGATCGATCGCAGCACGGGTCTGCTCACCGGTGTCGCGGATCGCCGCGTCAGCGGCAAGGCAATGGGCGTGGATCAGTAATCCGGCCACGCTACAACCTGCCCATCGTCGGGCGAGATCATCAGCCGCAGTTGTTGGCTGTCCGTGTCCTTACTGAAAGCATGCACGGCACCGTCGGCCGTCGCCATCATCACGACATTCGGATGGAGACTGCCGGCGCGCGCCGCGAACTGCGAGATGAACTGGTCGACGGTCGGATCGGCGTCCGGTTGCGTCCAAGGGACGGGATTGGCTGTCTCGACCACCATGATCGTGTTGCTGGTGCCGTCGCGGATGTCCGAAAACCGGGTCCAGTGGTCAGGCAGGAAGAGCGACTGCTGCGGCTCCTGCGACGGGTCGCCGAGGATCACCACGTAGTTCGCTTGGTTGCTGCTCAGGCCGGACGTGTCGGACGGGCAGCGGAATACCTGCGGCATCTGTTGGGCTAATGCCAGATTCGCGGGGCTGTCCCACGGTTCGTCGAAATTGTACTGTTCGTACAGATACAGCTCGTCCAGGTACGGCAGCAGGTACACGCGCCAACTGTGCATGGGGCGACCGTCCTTGTCGGTCGTATAGGCCGGGGGCAGGCAGTTGTACACGTCGTGGTAATTGTGCATTGCCAAACAGATCTGCTTGAGGTTGTTCGTGCAGCTCATGCGCCGGGCTGCTTCACGCGCCGACGACACGGCCGGCAGGAGCAAGGCCACGAGCGTACCGCCACCGCACAAGCACATCACGGCCAGCGCCACGGCCACCCATATCCACGTGTTGGAGCTCGTCCGCGAGGCCGCGGGTCCGACCGTTTCGGGCGTGAAGCCGTGGGCCAGAGGCGGGCGGTCGCCAGGGATCGTGACGGTCTGCCCACAGCCGGCACAGGGGCCTGATTGACCGATGTACTGATCATCGACGTTCGTGACTCGGCCACAATGTGGACAGGTGAACTGTATGGGCATCGCAATGGACCTCGTGGGGAAGCAGCCGGCAACCGGGCACACGCACCGAGAGTATACGCCAGCCACCGCGGAGACTCAAGATTCCACCACGACCGGTGGCTGGCCCCGGCTGTGCTGATCCGCACTACTCGACGACATCCGTATCCTCGCTCGTGGCGTTCGGGCCGATGGCGTGCTGCTCTTCCGGCGTTTCGTTCAGGATGGCGGAGGGGTTGAGCACGACCGGGTCACCCTCTTGCAGCCCTTCACGGACTTGGACGAATTTGTCGTTTGTCGGGCCCAGTTTGACATCCTGCCGTCTCAGGCTGCTGCCCTCGCCCAGATAGCACCAGGTGTCGTCACGCCGCTGGACGATCGCCTGCACCGGCACGCAGAGGACGTCCGGCAGGTAGTCCATGTGGATCTCGACGACGGCGGTCATCCCGGGCTTCAGGTGATCCACTTCCTGGTCGATCGTGACGATCGTTTCGTAGACCTTCGTATCGGAGCTGAGCCAGTTGCCGGCGTCCGGCAAGACGGCCACCGACTTGATGGTCCCCTGGTAGACGCGATCGGGAAAGGCGTCGAGCCGGATGGTCGCCTGCAGGCCGGGCCGCACACGATCGACCACCGACTCGTGAATCGCCGTCTTCACCTGCATGTGGGACAGGTCGGGGATGCTCATCAGCGGCTGGCGTTCCCGCACGGCTGTCCCGGGCTTGATCGGGCCGGATTGTCCGCCCCAAGGCCGGTCTTCGACGTAGTAGGCCACCATCCCGTTCTGGGGCGCGTAGATCTTGCACTTCTCCAATTGCCGACGGTATCGCGCCAGCCGCTCCTCCTCGCGCTGAAGGGATAACTCGGCGGACTCTTTCCAGGCCTTGGCCTGGGCCAACAGAGCGTCGTTCTCGACGCGGACCTGCTGCCGCGCACGCTCGGCCGAGGCTACATCCCCCTCCAAGGTCGATTTCTGCTTGGCATACTTGTAGACGGTGAGTTCCCGACGCCTGGCCGATTCACGCTCCAACGCACTCTCGGCGCGCATGGCCTTCAGCTTGGCTTGTGCCAGATCCCCTTTACTCTTGTAACCCAAGTCGAAAAGCAGCCGCATGCCGACCAGGTTCCGATCGTCAATCTCCTTCTGTGCCGTCTGCTCCTGAATCGCCAGTTCGATGTCCTGCAACTGGATCTGATAGGTGCCCCCGTGTTCGTCTTCGAATTGCTGCAGAGCCAGGTTGGCCAGTTCCACATCCAGATCCGCTTTGGCCAACGCGGTCACGTTGCGCGATTGACGGTTCTCGAAGTTCAGCCGCGCCTGGATCTCCTTGGCACGCGCAGTCTCCGTGGCGAGGATCTGCCGGTCCAGCCGCTCCAGGTGCGACGCCGAGTCCAGTTCGACCAGCAGATCACCCGCCTTGACGGACACGCCGTTCTCGACGATCCACAGAATGGGAGTGCCGTTGATCCCGTCGCCCTGCACGTCCTCCACTTCGCACACGATCTGAACGTTGTTCTGGCTCTCGATCGTGCCCCGCTCCGTGACGGTGATCGGCAGATCCATGCGCTGGACCGGGGCATAGACCAATCCCCCGCCGGCACGCACCGAACCCGAGCGCAGACCGGCCACGCCGACCACCACCAACACGCCACCACACGCCACGAGGAGCACGACCGCCCAGTAGCCCCGCCGTCGCGCACGCGCCGCCCGCCGCGGGTCGCTCGGCTCCGCGCGAGCCGATGCGCCCGGCGCGTCAATTCGCCGCACGAACGGTTCAGTTGGATCGTCGGCTATCGGAGGTGTTGTCGTCATGAACATACGACTCCGGCCGCCCGTGTCGTTGTGCCGTCCCGGGCGACAGGAGGAACCAGCGACAGGAAGAACCGCGAAACCGATCCGCCCTGCAAGCAGGCGGCACGTCGCTCTCCAAGGTGGGATATCACTAATATCCTAACCGCGTCGCGGTTGAGGAGCAACCTGGAAAAAGCGGTTCGGCGTGTTTCCCGCGCCTGACGGACGGGATTTCGCCCTTAACGGCAACCACTGGAGCAGCGCCCGGCCCGGAGGTCGGTTTCACCGGCCGGTTCATCGGCATCTGCTTCGCGCGTTTTCACGACGGTGACGACGCGCTTTCTGCGATACGAAACCGGTCCTTTTCGACATCACTCTCCTCGGGCATCCGATTACCCTCGATTGTGGAGACAGGCAACCATGGCTGATCCCGACACGGCACTCAAATTAGCGATGGCGCACTGGCAGGCGATGGCCGACTTGCAGGTCAAATTCGTCACGGCTTTGGCGCAATACAAAACGGAGACTGCCAAGGCCGAACTGGTGGCGGCGGTGGCGGCTGGCGAGTGGACGGTGGCGCGTGCGAAGGCGCGCGTGGTCCAGGAGTTGGAGGCGAGTCTCAAGCGACTGACACGTCAGCGCGCCGCGACGGCGCGCAGCGCGGCGCGGTATGCGCGCCAGGCGCGCGATCTGGCGAAGATCCGTGATGGTGAAGAGCTCACGCCGAGTCAACTGGCGCTTGCCTGGGCAGCCTATCGCGTGTTCGAGCGAGCCGCCCCTGCGGCGACTCTGGAACAGATCATCGACACGCCTCTGCACGCCGCTGCGCGGCTCGGCAGCAGCTATGTGGATCCGCGACGCCCGCGCGGCACCTGTCCGGATCCGCCCGAGACAGTCGACAACGTGTATGCGCTGATCGGCTGGCTCAAGCGGCGGGGTTACGTCCCGCGACGCGGGTCCCCAGCCTATCGGCAGGTCATCGGCGCCATCGCCGCGGTTGCCGAGAGCGCCCGGAGCCAGGTTCAGGTGCTTGAGAAGTCGCTGCGCGAAATGGAGCAGGGGACCTACGACACGTGGCAGCCGCTGGTGATTGTCGGGCTGCCGGACAGCGTCGACGCCAGGAAGATTATCAAGCTCGGTGCGCGGAGCTAGCTCTAGCGAGCCACCCAGTTACGGGGTATCATGATCGCCACGGCGCGAGGTCCTCGGGTTCTATCACGGGAGGCGACCTGGAGATGGAAGTGTTGCGGAAAGTCGGCCAGCGGTTGCTGCGTTATTTCCTGGCGGGCGCGTTCGCGGTGTTGCCCGTGGTGGTGACGATCGCCGTCGTGATCTGGGTTGCCGATTTTCTGCAACGCTTTCTGGGCCCTGACACGCCGATCGGGCGGCTGGTCGGCAACCTTGGCTGGCGGTTCTCCCAGGAGGACAAGACGCTGGCGTACCTGATCGGCTGGGCGGTCGTGCTCGGCCTGGTCTTCCTGCTGGGCGTCGCCGTCGAGACGGGCGCGAAGCGCCTGGTGCAGGCGATCACGGACGCCGTGCTCAATCGGGTGCCGGTGGTGGGCAGCATCTACAACACGTCCAAGCAGCTGGTCTCGATGCTCGACCGCCAGGACCAGGCGGACCTGCAAGGCATGAGTGTGGTGTACTGCGTCTTCGGCGGCGAGCGGGGGCTGGCCTTTCTGGCGCTGCTGGTATCTCCGCAGATCTACATCGTCGACGGCCGCGAGTGCCAGATCGTGATTGTGCCGACCGCGCCCGTGCCGTTTGGAGGCGGGTTGCTGCTGGTGCCGACCGAGTGCATCCGAGCGGCCGACATGTCGGTCGACGGCCTGATGAGCATCTACGTGTCGATGGGTGTGACGGCGCCTCAGTTCATGCAGCCGACGATCAAGGCTTCGGGGGCCCGCGAGACGTAGCTGCTTGAGGGTCGTCCTCAGCCCACCTGCGGTCGTGCATTCAGGTGGGCGGGTCGGGAGACCCGTCTGCAACAAGGGCCTGGAGCGGGACGATCCGGGCGCCGGGTACCAGGCGGCTGACCAGTTCGGCGGCGACGTTGGCCCAGGCGCGGCAGGCGTCCAGGATCACGCTGTCCGCGGTCACCACGACCTCGCACGCCCCCTTGAGTTCCCGATCCGGGTCGTGCACGAGCTGCGTCTGCCACGGCCAGTCCTCCGCCCGGGCCACGCTCATGATGAGCTGGCTCAGCCGCCCGCTGTTGGACACGGGCCGATCCAGCCACCAGGTACAGAGCGCGGGCCGTGTGTGGCTCAAGAGCTGCCCGACCGCGCGGATAGCCGGCACGGTCTCGGCCACCTTCCGATAGCTGCCGTGCACGCTCGACATGTCACGCAAGCACGCGTCACGGCCGCACAACAAGACGCCGCCGGCCAGCGCCGCCTCAACGGTCGTCAACAAGTTGAAACCGTCGATGCTGACCTGCTGGTCCGCAAGTGCCGCCAGCGGCACGCGCGCCTGCGCACGCCGCGCCAGCGATTGGTCCGAACACGCGGAACGCTGGACGGCCAGTCGCTGGCGCGCATCGAGCCGGAACCGGTCTCCGACCAGCTTCAACGCCGACTCCCAGGCGTATCCGCGCGTGAGCAGCCAGGACAAGTGGCTCACCGCCTCCCGCAGTCGGGGCCAGACCGCCGGCGCGAACAACGACTCGTCGTCCGGATGTGGGCCCCGATGGCGGCGTGTGTCAGGCACGATCGTTCAGTCTCGCACGGTGACCGTCCCACTGGTGCATGGCTCATGGCCCCAACCGGTATCCACCAACAACGCGCCCGATTCGTCGATCCCCCGGCAAGTCCCCGTGGTCGTCCGGGCTCCGGCGGTGACCTGGACGGTCCTGCCCGTCAGCATGCACAGCTCCTGCCAGCGGTGGGCCAGCGTGGCGCGGGCGCTGGTGAGCGTCGAGAGCTGGCCGGCCAACTGCTGCAGGATACTGATCAGCACGGTGGTCAGGTCGCACGCGTATCCGGTCACGTCGATCAGCGCAATGGCCGAATCCGACAGGGCCGGGGGTGCCTGAGCCGCCGAGTTGTTCACATTGAGGCCCACGCCCACCACCAGGCGTGCGGGTGCGCGGGAGGAGAGTTCCACCAGGATGCCGCAGATCTTCCGCGACCGGACATACACGTCGTTGGGCCATTTCAAGCCGATCTCCAGCCCGGGACGCACCTGTTGCAGCGCGTCGCACACGGCCAGGCCGGCCGTGAGCGAAACCTGCGGCCAGCAGCGATCCGCCGCCAATGCATCGCGCGGAAGGATCACGGAAAACGTCAGCGCGCCCGGTGCGGACCACCAGCCATGGCCGCCGCGGCCGCGGCCGGCCGTCTGCAGGTCGGCCAGGACCAGCGCCGGAAGGCTCAACGATCCCTCTTCCGCCAGCCGGAGCGCCCGCGTATTGGTCGACTCGATCTCCCGGTGATATTCGACCGCCCGCACGAACGTCCGCTGCCGGATCCGCTCCAGGTCCGCCTCGCGATACCCCGGCATGCCCGATTCCCGGCTCACGTCTGCGCAACTCCCTGTCGGCCTGTTCCCGCCGCACCCGTTTCAGGCTGGTTTGATCATGAGTATCCTCGATTCACTGAGCCAGTCAACAACCGGACCCGGGGAGCGCGGCCATGGCCGATTCTCAAGCAGCACCTGCACCGGCCCGCCTGCGCAGCCGGCACCTGGCCATCGGCCTGGCGCTGACGTTCCCGACCCTCCTGACCCTGGTCTACTTCCGGCTGCTTGCGCCCTGCCCGACCGTGGTCCAGCAGGCGGTGTATGCGCTGGGCAAGTGCCTGCAGTTCCTGTTTCCGCTGTGCTGGGTGCTCGCCGTGTCGCGTCAGCGGCCGGCCTGGCCACGGCCGGGCCTGCGCGGGGTCGGCACGGGGCTGGCGTTCGGCGGCGTCGTGCTGGTCGCCACGTTCCTGCTCTATCGCTACGCCTCGGCATCCACCGGATTGGTGGACGGTCTGGCACGGCAAGTGACTCAGAAGGTGCGCGACATGGGCGTGGACAGCCTGTGGAAGTACACGGTCTTGGGGGTGTTCTATGCGCTGGTGCATTCGCTCTTGGAGGAGTACTACTGGCGCTGGTTCGTGTTTGGCCAACTGCGTCAGGTCTGCTCGCTCGTCGGCGCGGTCGCGCTGTCCAGCCTCGGGTTCATGGCGCATCATGTCGTGCTCTTGGGGGTGTTTTTCGGGTGGTCCGAGCCTCTGACCTACCTGTTGTCGCTGGCGGTGGCTGTGGGTGGCGGCGTGTGGGCGTGGCTGTATGCGTGGAGCGGCTCGCTCCTGGGCCCTTGGCTCAGCCATCTGCTGGTTGACGCCGCCATCTTCCTGGTCGGGTACGATCTGGCCCGGGCGCTGTTCTAAGGCCGGGCCGCGGTCGGCGGCTGGGTCCGCCGGCCGGGCGCTTGCGCGGCTCCGCGCGCGGAGACCTTTCGGCGCTCGGGTCGGCGTCGTATATTGTCCGTGACGGGAATGCAGCCGGTCGGCGGCGCGGCGCCCGCGCCGTGAGGCATGCGCTCGTCAGGCGACCGATCCTTGGCCACGACTGTTCCAACAGAGGTAGCCCGCCATGCGCCAGATCAAGGTCTTCAAGTCGATCGAGACGGAGCTGTGGAACATGGAGAAGGAAATCAACGACTGGGCCAAGGAATCGGGCGCGCGGATTGTGAGCGTGACGGGGAACATCGCGCCGCAGACCGCCACCTCGAGCTCCCACGGCTTCGCGGCGTCCGACGTGCTGGTGATCGTGCTCTATGAACCGGCCGAGTAGCCGGCGCCGGCCTACTGTCCCATCTCACGCAGCTTGTAGATCAGCGCGCGGCGGCTGATGCCCAGCCGCTTGGCGGTCTGCGTCTTGTTGTTCTGACACTCCGCGAGCGTGGCGAGGATCGTTGCGCGTTCGACTTGGGACAGGCGATCGGTGTCGTCCTCGGCGGAACTCGCCGGGCTGCCGCCGAGCGTCGCGATCTTGGGTGGCAGGTGTTCGGGGAGCACGATGTCACCGCGGCACAGCAGGCAGGCGCGCTGCATGGCATTGCGCAGCTCGCGCACGTTGCCGGGCCAGGCGTAGACCAGCAGCGACTGGGCGGCTTGCGGGGACAGCCGCACGGGGCCGCCTGCGAACTGGTGGGCGTATTGGCGGGCCAGGGGGAGGATGTCTTCGCGCCGGTTGCGCAGCGGTTCGAGCACGACTTCCACGACATTGATGCGGTAATACAGGTCCTCGCGGAACCGCTTGGCGGCCACCTCCTGGTCCAGGTCGCGGTGCGTGGCGACGACCAGGCGCGTATCGACCTGGATGCTCAGATCGCTGCCGACCGGCGTGATGGCGCCGGTTTCGATGGCGCGCAGCAGTTTCGGCTGGAGCGTGATCGGCAGCTCCCCGATCTCGTCCAGGAACAGGGTCCCGCCGCTGGCTGACCGGAGCACGCCGTCGCGCGCCTCGACCGCGCCGGTGAACGCGCCCCGGCTGTGTCCGAACAGTTCGCTCTCCACGAGCGTCTCCGGGATGCTGGCGCAATTGGCGGTGACCAGCGGGCCGTCCGCGCGGCGGCTCCAGGCGTGGATCAGTCCGGCAATGACTTCTTTGCCCGTGCCCGTCTCGCCTCGGATGAGCACGGGCGCGTCGGACGGTGCGACGATGGCGATCGTGTGCAGCAAGCGCCGCATCGGGGGGCTGTCGAAGATCAGGCCGCGCGGCAGCGGCGGCAGATCCGGATCGGCCGCCTCGCCGGGACCGGCCGACAGCCCCAAGGCGTCCGAAATCGCGACGCGCAGTTCGTCCAGGTCCACCGGCTTGGCCAGGTAGTCGTCAGCTCCGCTCTTCATGGCCGAGACGGCCTGGCGGAGGTCGGCGTGCGCGGTGATCAACAGCACGTGGGTCGTGGGGTCGTGCCGGCGGATCCGGGCCAATGTCTCCATGCCGCTGATGCCCGGCAGGCGGACGTCGAGCAGGATCATGTCGACGGGATGGTCTTGCAGGTATGCCAGCGCTTCCTCGCCCGAAGCGGCCTCCGCCGCCTGGCAATCGAGCGTGGCGATCAGCCCCGCGAGCAACTCGCGTTGCCGCCGCTCATCGTCCACGATCAGGATGGTCTTGCGGGTCTGCAACATGGATGCCACTCAATTCGAAGACCGCGCCACCGCCGTCGCGCGGTCGATAGGATGTCTGCCAGCCATGTAGTGTGGCGATGTGCCGGACAATCGCCAATCCCAATCCGGTCCCGGTGGCGCGCGTGGTGAAGTAGGGCGTGAACAGCGATTCCACCGCCTCGTCAGCCACGCCGGGCCCCCGGTCGACGACCTGGATCGCGGCCGTGCGGTCGTGTTGCAACTTGGCCAGCACGCTCACCGGCTGACCGCGAGGCGAGAACTCGACGGCGTTCTGTAGCAGGTTGAACAGCGCTTGGCGCAACAGCTCGGAGTCCGCCTGCACGCGCTGAGCGGACGGCGCGATGTCCCAGGTGAGCGACAGGGCGGCGGATTCCAGATCCGGCTGCAGGACCACCGCCAGCTCCTGGCACAACGTCTCGACCGCCACCGGAGCCAGCTCCGGCAGCCGCGGCCGCGCAAATGCCAGAAACTGATTGATCCGCGCGGTGACGCGATCGCACTCCTCCATCACCGATTGCGCGTACTGGCGACGCTCGGCGTCCGACATGCGCGACTCGGCCAGCCGCTGGGTCCAGCCGCGGATGAGCCCCAGCGGATTGCGCGTCTCGTGAGCCAATCCGGCGGCCGCCTGGCTCAGCTCGCTCAGGTGACGCGTCTCGGCCTGGTACACGCGCGACTGGCCTCGCGCATCCGCCAGTTTCACGGTGGTGTGCCACACCAGACCGATGCACAGCGCGACCAGGCCGGCGGCCGCCACGCTCCACAGGTACGACCGGCGCGACTGGCCGATCAGCGCGTCGGCGCGCGTGCGGTCCAGCCACAGGTCGGCGCGGAACGTGCCACCCGCGGCGAACGGGCCCGCCTCGTCGGGGCTGTCTGCCCAACGCCGCGGGCCCAGCCCCCACCCGCGCCCGGCTCCACGCCCGGCCCCAGGCCCGGGCCCGACGCCACCCGCCCCCGGGCCCAACGGCTTCAGCTCGAAGGGCTCCGACAGGCGGAATCGGTGCGCCGGCTGGCCGGCGCCCAGGTCGCCCGATCCGGCCATGTCCTGGCCCGCCGCCAGGATCGGCAGGCCATCGCCGCCATAGATCGCCACGGCCACGATGTCCGGAGCCTCCGCCAGTTCGTCGAGCATGGCCTGGAGTTGGCCCTGGAAGAACTGGCCGACGCGGCGATGGGACGAAATCCCGCCCACCAACGCCGTCATGATCGAACGCGACTGCTGATCCACCGATTCCTCAATCAGGGCCAGCTGTCGGCAGTAACCGCTGTGCTGCCACCACGCGAAGCCGAGCCAGGCCATGCAGAGCGCAGCGTACATGACCACGCGCGGGCGTCGTATGGGAATCGTCAGCATCTTCATGGCCCTCGACCCCTCTGTTGTACGCCGTGCCCGCGGTACTCCGCAACACGCGCGCGTCGATTCGTCCCGCCCCGCCCTTGCATCTTCGGGCGCGGGCAAGTGAAATAGGGACATGGTAGGGATCGTAACAGCGCGTCGGGGCTGTGCCACTGGGGTGCAGCCGGCCGGCGCCGAGGTTGGGCAACTGGCGATCACAGGCTTGGATGACACGATGAGAACGCTCGGAAATCGTAGTTGTGGGTTCGGTGTATGGAGTGGGGTGCTCCTGCTGCTGGCCGCGGCGGGGCGATGCTCGCACGCGCAGGAGATGCAGTATCCGGTGGGGATCGCCGTCGCGGCGGACGGCACGGTGTACATTGCAGATCCGAATTTCCACGGCGTCTGGAAGTTCGCCGACGGCAAGCTGGAAAAATTCTTCGAAGGCTCGTCCAAGTTCCGTACGCCGCTGTGTGCGGTGCGCAGCGTGGCCTTCGACCACCAGGGCAAGCTGCTGGCGGGCGACAACTCAACCCGCGAAGTCTACCGGTTCGACGACGCGGGGAAACCGGTTCCGCTGACGCAAGGTAAGATCGGCATGCCGGTGTCCATTGCGGTGCGCAAGAACGGCGAGATCCTGGTGGCCGACCAGGAACTGAACCTGATCTGGAAAGTGCCGGCCGAGGGCGGTGAACCGGTGAAGCTGGCCGAAGTGGCCGGCGTCGCCGGGTTGTGCCTCGACCAGGAAGACCAGCTGTGGGTCACGTCGCGTGTGACGATCCAACTGCGTCGCGTGAGCGCGGACGGCACCGTGGAGAACGTGCTCAAGGATCGGCCGTTCCAGATGCCGCAGTACCTGGCGCTGGACGACAACAAGACGGCCTACATCGCCGACAATTACGCCAAAGCCATCTGGAAAGTGCCGGTCGGCGGCACGCCCGAGAAGCTGGTCGAAGGCGAGCCGCTGGTCAACCCGGTCGGCATTACGTTTGCCGGCGGCAAGCTGTATGTGACCGACCCCCGCGTCCCGGCTGTGTTCCAGGTCGAATTGGACGGGAAAATCACCCGGCTGATCCCCGGCCCCTAGTGGCGTCGGCTTCCCGCTCGGCCCGTCCCGTGCCGGGTGGCCGGGCGGGACGCCTATCCCTCGGGCACGTCCTGATAGAGGGCGGCCATGTCGCGCACCAGGCGGGCGATGGCGTGGCGGCAGGACGCGGGCGCGAGGATTTCCGCTTCGCTGCCCAGGGCCAGGACGCGCGGGATGATCTCCAGTTCGTGGGCGGCCACGACGGTCAGCTCGATGCCGCCGTCACGGCGCGGCTTGGCCTGCTGCTGCGGGTGCCAGGGGTCTTCCAGCACCCAGGGGGCGGCGCGGGCGCTGATCCGAATCCGGAAGTTCTTGGGCGGGCCGCCTGAGAACACGCCCAGGCTGTGCCCGACATACTCCTCCAGGCGGAAGTCCGGGTCGGGGGCGAACCAGGTATCGAGGATCGTGGCGCGTTGGAAGCGGTCGAGCTTCCAGTGCCGCAGGCGGTCTGCCCCGGGGGGGATCTCGTGCGCGGCGGCGATGATGTACAAGCTGGATTGATAGAACACGATGGCATACGGCTCGATACGGCGCCGCGCGACGGGCCGGCCGGGTGGCTGGTAGTCCACTTCCACCACGCGGTGTTCGAGCAGGGCGCGGTTGAGCGTCTTGAGGAACCCCTGCTTGGACGCGTAGGACTTGGCGGGCATGCCCAGCACGAACAGGACGCGGCGGTACCGTTCGTAATGCGCGGCCACCGAGGCGGGCAGCCCAGCGTGCAGCTTGTTCCAGAACGACTCGATGCCCTGCCAGAACGGCGTGCCGTACAGTGGATAGAGCAGGTCACGGCCCAGGGAGAGCGCCATCAGTTCGGTGGCGGTGGCGGTGATCTTGTGCGGGCTCTTGGCGCGTGGGCCGAGCTTCCAGACCTTGCCCCGCTGCGTCGTCTGGACGGCCACGTCGAAACCGGCGGCCTGCAACGCCTCCAGGTCCCGCCGCACACTCCGCGTGTGCAGCGAAGTCAGTCCGAGATCGCCGACCAGCTCGTCGCGGAGCTCCTCCAGCGTGCGTCCGAACCGGAAATCCTCGAGAATTTGCAGGATCTTGTGCTGACGAATCAGCTGTTCGTTACGCGCCATCGCTTCCACCTCCCGTCGACGAGGACGCGGCCGCGTACCGGATCGGGTCCGCGACTCGATTCTCGGCGAACCCGCGCAGCCGCAGCAGGCAGGCATCGCAGCGTCCGCACGCCAGGCCGCCCGACTGCGGCGCGTAGCAACTGGTCGTGAGCGAATAGTCCACGCCCAGCTCCAGCCCGCGACGGATGGTCTCCGCCTTGGTCCAGTGGAGCAGCGGCGCGTGGACCGTCACGGGGCAGACGCCCTCCACCGCGCCCTTGGTGGCCAGGTTCGCCAAGGCCTGGAACGCGGCGATGTATTCCGGGCGGCAATCGGGGTACCCGCTGTAATCCCGCGCGCTGACGCCGATAAACAGCTCGCCGGTGCCCAGCGTTTCGGCCCACGCCAGCGCATAGGCCAGGAAGATCGTGTTGCGGGCCGGCACGTAGGTCGTCGGGATGCGGCGACCGATGTCCTCCAGCGCGCCGGCGGCGGGTACGTCCCAGTCGTCGTCGGTCAGCGCCGAGCCGCCGAACTGGCGCAGGTCGATCGGGCACACCAGGTGGCGTGCCGCGCCCAGGTGCCGCGCGACCTGCCGCGCCGACTCCACTTCCCGAGCATGACGCTGCCCGTAATGGAAGGTCATGGCGAACAGCGTGAAACCCGCATTGCGCGCGATCGCCAGGGTGGTGGCCGAGTCGAGTCCGCCACTCAACAGGATCACGGCCGGTTTGGAATGGGCAGTCATCTCAGTGCACCCTACCTGAAGCCCCGGCACAGCATATGGACCTGGCGGCCTTTCGCTCGGTCGACGGCGGAGCCCGGCCGTGTGCGGGGCGTTGACCGCGTCCTAGGCGAAGAACTGGCCCCGGCTCGGCGACTCGAACGCGTGGCGGAAATGCTCGATCACCGGACGGCGCGCCCCGGCCGGCCAGCGGACGGCCACCACGTCGAAACGCACGGGCTGCTCCAGCAGCTGGTGGCGGCGGAGGAACGCCAGTGCCGCGCGCGTCAACCGCCGCTGTTTGTGCACGTCCACCGCCTCGGCCGGCTGGCCCGCACGGTCCGACTGGCGGGTCTTGACCTCCACGAACACGATCACTCCCTGGTCCACCGCCACGAGATCGAGCTCGCCCAGCGCGTCACGCACTTGCCGGGCCACGATCCGGTAGCCTTTGCGGCGCAGGTAGCGGGCCGCCGCCGCCTCGCCGCGCGTCCCGAGCGTCGCCGGCGCTCGACCGCGCAAGAAGGACCAGACGCGGCTCCACATGGCACGCCTCAGCCGCGGCGTTCGGCCAGGCGGACGCTCTTGCCCACCCGGTCGCGCAGGAAGTACAACTTCGCGCGGCGCACGATGCTCGATCGCTTCACCACCACCTTGCTGATGCGCGGCGAGTGCAGCGGGAACTTGCGCTCCACCCCCTCGCCGGCCACGATCCGCCGCACCGTGAACATCTCCCGAGTGCCGCTCCCGCTGCGGGCGATCACCGTGCCGCTGAAGATCTGGACGCGCTCCTTGTCGCCCTCGAGGATCTTCGTGTGCACGTCGACCGTGTCGCCGATCTCGAACGTCGACACGTCCGGCTTGAGGTAGTCTTGTTCGAGTTCCTGGATTAGTCGATTGCTACTCATCTGTCGGTTCCTGATGGTCTTCCAGCAGGTCGGCGCGACGCTGCCGGGTACGTTCAATACTCTGTTCTGCTCTCCACCGGGCGATCGCGCCGTGATCTCCGCTCAGCAGGATGTCCGGGATCTTGAGCCCGCGGTAGACGCGCGGACGCGTGTACTGGGCGAACTCCAACAGTCGCTTGCCTGACGAAAACGAATCCTCGATGGGACTACTTGCATCTCCCAACACGCCGGGTACCAGCCGGCTGACGGCGTCGATCAGCACCATGGCGGCCACTTCGCCGCCGTTGAGCACGAAGTCGCCGATCGAGACTTCGTCCGGCTGCAGGATGTCGATCACGCGCTGGTCAAAACCCTCATAGCGTCCACACAGCAGGATGAGTCGCCGGTGGCAACTCAACTGCTCCACCACGGCCTGCTCCAGCCGCCGGCCTTGCGGTGTGAGCAACACCACATGGGCCGGCAGCGCGTCCAGGTCGCGGACCGCCTCGACCGCTTCCACAACCGGCCCGACCATCATCACCATGCCCGGGCCGCCCCCGAACGGGCGGTCATCCACCTGGCGATGCTTGCCTTGGGCCCAGTCGCGGAGGTTGTGCAGGCGAACCTGGACCAGGCCCGCGTCAATGGCCTTCTTCAACAGGCTCTGACCGAGATACCCCGTGAAGATCTCGGGGAACAGGGTCAGAACGTCAAACCGCATCGTCGTCTACCCGCTCACGCTTGCTCGCCGTGCGCCTCGCCGTCGGCGACCACGCCGTCCGCCGCCGGCGCGGCCTCCGCCGCCTCGTCGGGCGCCGGGACCGGTTCCGGCTTCTTCGGCCGCGGCACGACCATCGGCGGCGGCGCCTGCGGCCTGGCCGTCTTCAGACGCTCGAGCGCCGCCTGCTGCTGCGCCAGGTGCGTCCCGTTGGTGCCGTACTTCTTGATCAGCACGCGGACCTTCTCCGAGGGCTGCGCGCCGACACCCAACCAGTAGTCGATACGATCGGCCTTGAGCACGGCCCGCGCGTCCGAGTCCTTCACCAGCGGGTCGTAATAGCCCAGCTCCTCGATCGCCTTGCCGTCCCGCGGCGCCCGCACATCCATCGCGCAGATCCGGTAGAACGGACGATGCTTGCGTCCCATCTTTTTGAGTCGTATTCGTACTGCCACGCATTGCTCCTTGTCGTACTTGTCTGGTCGCCACCGGTGGTTCCCGGATGCAGGCCGGCGTGGCGACAGGCTGGCAGCCTGTCCCGCGATCGGCCGAGCGTCCGTGGCACCTGTGGATGTCCGCTCCCGGCTACTGCATCTCGCGCCCTTCGCGTCGCCGCTTGCGCATCTCCTTGTCTCGTAACTTTTTCAGGCGGGCCCGCTCCTGAGAGGTCAGCCGCTTGCCTGTTCCCTTCTTGAACTTCTGCATGCGGCCCCCGGGGTCCAGCATGCCGCTCTTCTTCAGCTCCTGGATCGCCTGCAACCGGCCGCCCAGCCCTTTGCCCGCCATGCTCTGCATCAACGGGGCCATCATGTCGAACTGCTTGACCAGGTTGTTGACCTGCTGCGGCGGCACGCCGGCGCCCGCCGCAATCCGCTGCCGACGGTGCTGATCGATGATCTTCGGGTGACGCCGCTCGGCGGGGGTCATCGAGTTGATGATCCCCACCATCCGCCGCATCTCGCCCTCCGCGTCCTCGTTCTCCAACGCCTTGGTGAACTCGCCCATGCCCGGCATCAGGCCCAGCATCTTCTGCATCAGGCCGGGCTTGGCGATCCGCTCCAACTGGTCCTTGAAGTCGTCGAGCGTCAGCTGTCCCTCGAGCATCTTCCGCTCGAGTTCCTGCTGGTTCTGCTCGTCCACCACGCGGCGGGCTTCCGTGAACAACTGGCGGATATCACCCATCCCCAGGATCCGGCTGGCCATCCCGTCCGGGTGGAACGGCTCCAAGGCCTCCAGCCGCTCGCCCGTCCCGATGAACTTGACCGGTACGCCCGTCACGTGCTTGACCGACAGCAACGCGCCGCCCCGAGCGTCGCCGTCCATCTTGGTCATGATCACGCCATCGAGCTCCAGCGCGTCGTTAAAAGACTTCGCGCTGTTGACCGCGTCCTGGCCCGTCATGCCGTCCACGACCAGATAGACCTGATCGGGCTGGACACGCCGATCGATCCGCGTGAGCTGATCCATCAACTCCTGGTCGATCGCCAATCGGCCGGCCGTGTCCAGGATCACGACCCGCAACTGCTCCTGACGCGCCTGCTTGACAGCCTCCTGGCACAACTTGACCGGGTCCGTGGCCGCCCTGTCCGAATAGACGCGCACCCCCAACTGCTCGCCGATCACGTGCAACTGGTCGATCGCCGCCGGACGCTGCAGGTCCGCAGCCACCAACATCGGCTGCGTCTTGTTCTCCAACAACAAGGCCGCCAGCTTGCCGCACGTCGTCGTCTTACCGGACCCTTGCAGGCCGCAAAGCATCAGCACCGTCACGTCGCTACGCAGATGCAACGAGGGATCGACCGGACCGAGCGTCTGGATCAACTCCTCGTAGACGATGCCCACCACCTGCTGCGTCGGGTCGAGCGATAACAACACGCGCTCGCCCAACGCACGCGCGCTGACCCGCGCCATGAAGTCCTGCACCACCGAATAGCTGACGTCGGCCTCCAACAACGACTGCTCGACCAGCTTCAGACCGTCGCGCATGTTGCTCTCGGTAAGCTTCCCCTTACCGCGCAGCGTCTTGAGCGCGCTCTGTAAGCCCTGTTGCAGTGACTCGAACATGACGATGCCCCCGCCTTCTCCGGACGGGTAGAGACTTCGACCTCAGCCCCACTCGCTCAATCCGATACGTTCCCCCCGGCAAGGGGACTCGTGTGCGAAAACTCGTATTCTAGCGAACCGCCCCGGATTTTGTAAATGCGCCCTCCTGCCCCTGTCGCGGAAACGCCGTCGGTGTGGGTCGCGCGGTTCGAATTGCACGTTTGCCCATGGATGTGGTAAAAAACACTGAGCCGGTGCATGGGGCGCGCCGAAGAAATCGCAATGGTCGTGTTTCCCGGGTGTCGACTTATGCGGGGTTTGACAGCCTGCCGGGTGAGACCTAGATTTGCGCGGTTTGCCTGCCTGGGGCGGGCGGAGAATAGGCGCGGGGCGGATGTTCGTGAAGGGGGCTTACTGTGTGCCGCTCGTTGGTTCTCTTTGGGGCGTTGTTGGTGACGGTGACTCCGGCGGCCCACGCACAGTCGTGGGCGCGCAAGATGTTCAAGACGACCAGTCACGATTTCGGGACGGTCGCCAAGGGCTCGAAGGCGGAATTCGATTTTGAGTTGCAGAACATCTTCGAGGAGGACATCCACATTGCGGGCGTGCGGAGCAGCTGTGGGTGTACGGAGTCGCGGATCACCAAGCAGACGCTCAAGACCTGGGAGTCGGCCAGCATCCATGCCGTGCTCAACACGCGCTCCTACACCGGGTCGCGAGGGGCCACGCTGACGGTGATCATCGACCGCCCCTATTACGCGGAGGTGCAGTTGACGGTCCGGGGCTACATCCGGAGCGACGTGTTGTTCACTCCGGGCAGCGTTTCATTCGGCGACGTGGAGCAGGGCCGGGTGGCGGAGCAGACGATCTCGGTCTCGTACGCCGGGCGCAGTGACTGGGCGATCACGGACGTGCGGAGCGCGAATCCGAGTTTCGAGGTCGAGCTGACCGACGGTCCGCGGAGTTCTGGCCGGGTCGCCTACTCGATGCTCGTGCGGCTCAAGGGCGATGCGCCGGCCGGGTATCTGCAGGATCAGTTGACGATCGTCACGAATGACCCGTACAAGGGCACGGTGGATCTGCCGGTCGAAGGTCGCGTTGTGGCGCCGCTGACCGTAACGCCCGCGTCCCTGTACCTCGGCGTGGTCAGGCCCGGCGAGACGGTCCAGAAGCGGCTGTTCGTCAAGGGTTCGAAGCCGTTTCGGATCGTGAGCATCGAGTGCGATGGGGACTGCTTCAAGTTCCAAACCACGGACCAGGCAACTGCCGCGCATCTGGTGCCGGTCCAATTCACGGCCGGCGGGACCCCGGGGAAGATCTCGCAGAAGATCGAGATCAAGACCGATCTGGGCCCGAATGCCATCACCACCTGCATGGCTTCGGCGACCATTGCCGACAGCGATGCGGACCATGCGCCGCCGACCTCCGACAGCGACGACAGCCAGCTCTAGGCGGTGGCCCAAGCACGTAGCGTGTCGCCCGCGATGGACACGCGTCCCCAGCCCGCGCGGCCGGTGCGCCGCGCCTGAACGCCCCACGGCTCACCGCAGACGAGCCGGAAAGCCGCCGAACACGATTTCGGCAGCCTGACCCTCATAGCCCGGCAGGTTCCGGGCGGGATCGCTGATCAGCGCGCCGAGCATCAGGAGGCGATCACCGGGCGCGTAGTAACCCGCGGGGTCGATCCGGCTGAAGACGGGGACCGTGCGTTTCGGCTGCGAGGCGAGTTCCAGTTCCGTCACGAACAGGCCCCCTTGGGCGTGGATCGGGCCGACCGTGCCGAACAGGACTACGCCCCGGTTCGGGCGGGTGGGCTGGTCCAGCCACTCAGCCGAATGGCTGCCGATCAGGACCAGCTTCTTGGGCTGATGCTGGAGCGACGTCAGCAGGTGATTCACGTCCGCGACCAGTTGGCGGGCTCCCGGCTCGCCCTGGGCCAGGAACGTCACGACCTCGCCCAGGCCCGCAAACGCGCCATAGAAATCGTCCGTCAACGCCGCCCGGTCTTCGGGCGCCTGGTTCGGCGCCGTGTCCCACGCCACGCTCGCCTGCACCGCCCGCTCGAGAGCCGCCCGCAGGTCGGCCAAATGGAACGCCGTCGCCCCGTCCGACACCCGCTCCGACTCCGGCCCGCCCGAAGACGGCTCGAGATCGATCGCCGTGGCCGGCGCAATTGACGGCGGGCCGTCCATCGGCCGCACGTCCGATGGGCCTCCATCCGGCGGCGCCGTTGCCGATCCGGCGGCAGCGTCACCCAACGCCGGCAGTTCGGAGCGCGCGACCCGGTCCCGATCGTTGAGCCGACGCGGTAACGCGCCGGGGGACCGGCCGTCGACCGCGTCGCTCACCTGCTCAGCCCGATCGTCAGCTGCCCGCGCGTGGAACTTCGCCGGTACGATCCACGGCGCCACACGGCTCACCGCCGGGCCGACCTGCAGCAGGTCTCGTTTCCAACTGTAGGGCACGCACCACCACAGGATGATCTGCGCTGCCGGTACGGCCAGCAACGCCCCGCCCACGATCTTCACAATCTCCCACGGCGTATTCGTGCGCCGATTCGCCGGGCGGCGCACCAGCTCCCGAGGTCCGCCGACCGCTTCACGCGCCGCCGGCGTGAAATCGAAGGCCGGCACGCCCGCGTCCGAACCGGCCGACACGCCCAGGTCGATCGATACGTCCTGCTCGACCAGGTCCTGCTCGACCAGGTCCTGTGCGACCGCGTCATGCGCCTCGACCGGACCCGCCCCGTAGAGGCCCTCAAGAGGTGAGCTGCTGTCCGAGGGGGCGTCCGGTTGCGGCAGCACGATCAACGGCGGGGGCAGCTGGGCCAGGAACTGTTCGAGGGGGAATTCCGCACTGCACAGCGGACACCGGACAATCGACGTGGGCCGGGCATCGATCGGCACTGTGACGTTCTCTCGACACGAGGGGCATGCAGCGACGATCATGCGACACTCCGAACACCCAATATCCGTACAATTCCTGACAACAGGGCTCCCCTACAACACAGTGTATCAAGCTGTCGACGGGTGTGCCTAGGTATTGGCGATCGCGGTCGACCCGGCCGGCACCGGCACGCCCGTGCCAATCGCACTCCGACGCGGGACCTGCTATGATCGCCTCAGACGATTTCCCATCCGATTGCGGAGGAACTCATGCTCGACTGTCTCGTCATTGCCCCCCACCCGGACGACGCGGAACTCGGTGCGGCCGGGCTGATCTTGCAGCTCAAAGCCGAGGGGCGTCGCGTGGGCGTGCTGGATCTGACAGATGGCGAACCGACGCCACATGGCAGTCTGGAACTACGGCGCCGCGAGACCGAGGAAGCGACCAGGATACTCGGGTTGGATTGGCGCGACAATTTGGGCCTGCCCAATCGCAGCCTGCAGCCCACGTTAGAGGCCCGGCACCAGCTGGCATGCGTGCTGCGTCAGGTTCGCCCCCGATGGCTGCTCGCACCCTATTGGGTCGATGCACACCCGGACCACGTGGCGGCCACGCAACTGATTGAAGACGCGCGGTTCTGGGCGAAACTCACCCGGACGGATTTGACGGGTGAGCCACACCATCCGGCCCGCGTGTACTACTACTATTGCCTGCACCTGCGGCTGGCCATTGAGCCGGCGTTCGTGCTGGACATCAGCCGGCATTGGCAGCAGAAGCTGGCCGCCATTGCCTGCTACCGCAGCCAGTTCATCACGGGTCGGGAGCAGGAGAACCCCACGTTCCTGGACCAGGTGCGGGACGACGCGGCCAACTGGGGACGGCTCATCGGTGCCCAGTATGGCGAGCCGTTTGCCAGCCGGGAGCCGATCAGGCTCAACCGGCTGGATGGGCTCGCATGAGTATTCAGCCGCTGCGCGGCGGGTGGAGATTGGGTCAGGTTCTCCAGTTCCACCGACTTGCCAGGTCCGGCGCGAACCCACGCCGGGAAAGATGAAGATAAAGAACCCTGGTTGAGTTTGCCGATAATGCGGACATTGACGGCTTGATGTCCGAGTGGTCACGTGCTGCGCGGCCGCCGAGCGCGTCACTGGTGAACGGGGGTTTTCACGGATGGCCCAATACCCGGCTTCACGATGCGCCTCGTCTTGGTTCTGAGTCTGGTGTGCTTGCTCAGTGGCGGCTGTGCGGTGATTCCCGAGATCACGCACGAGCCGCAGTTCCACAATCCATTTCCGCAGCTGCACCGCGTGGCGATTCTGCCGTTCTTCAATCTGTCGGCCGACCCGACGGTCAATCAGGACGACGTGGCCATCGCATACTACACCGAGCTGCAGCAGATCCCGGGCTTCGAGGTCATGCCGCCGGGCGTGGTCAAGCAGTGGCTGGTGGCTAATCGAGTCGAAATCGACGGATCGACCGATTTCCAGCAGCTGGCGCGCCGGCTGGGCGTGGATGTGGTCATCCGCGGGGCGGTCACCGAGTTCTCGCCCTATTATCCGCCCCGGATGGGGATTGCAACCGATTGGTTCGCCGCCAACCCGTCGTTCCATCCGATCCCGCCGGGCTACGGGCTGCCCTGGGGCACGACGGAGGAGGAGTACATTCCCGATTCGCTGGTGTACGAGGCCGAGTTCGCGTTGGCGCGCCAGCAATTGGCCACCCAGACGCCAGAGATTCCACCGGATGTGGACCAGTTGTTTCCGGAGTCGCCGGTCCGCCCGGCGCAGGCGGTGGAGACGCTGCCCGAGGGGGGCGCGCGTGTGACGGGCCCCGAGTTGGAGCTGCCTGCCGGCGGTCTGCCGGAACTGCCCCCCGACTGGCCCGACCCCCGCGGATTCATTCCGCCGCCACCATCTGCGGTGCGGCCGCCGTTTCGGCCTCAGTTTGAGCCGATCATGACGCACACGCGCCTCTACGCGGGCGACGATTGGCGGGTCACCGGTCGTCTGGAGGACTACGTGAACGTGCGCGACGACGGCCGCGGGACCGGCTGGCAGGGATATCTCGCCCGCAGCGACGACTTCATCCGCTTTTGTTGTTATTTGCATGTGACCGAGACGTTGGCGGCACGTGGTGGGGCTGGGAAAACCCGAGTGGTGTGGCGGTGGCCGATTGGCCGATATGACGTAGGTACGGGTCGTCGCTGAAGTGACCGCCGCGCCACGTACCCCACTGCACCCGCGATCGCCGAGAGGAGAGCACCTGAGGTGGCCAAGGACATCAACGTTTTAGCGCTGGTTAAGGGCAAGGAACGCTACATTTTCCTCTTCGACGATGACAATCGGGCCGAGGCGCTGCGCACGTTGGGGCGCTATGCCTCGAATCAGGAGCTGAGCTTTACCTGGTACGATGCGGCCGTGTTGAGCCAGAAGATCCGGCAAACGGTGCCGCCTCCGAAACGGTCGATTCCCGCGCGTCGATTCCAGATGCCGCGCGCGAAAGACCCGCTGGCCGGCGACGATCCGGTCTGAGCCAGACTGCGGGGCACGCGATGCACTCGGCAACTGCGCGGTTCCTGCGGTACCTTCAGGTGGAGCGCAATGCGTCCGAGCTGACGGTCAAGTCCTACCGTGAGGACCTCACGGCGTTGATGGAGTTTCTCCGCGGCCGGGCGGATCCGTTGCCGCGTCCGGACCAGATCACGCCGCTGGACTTGCGCCAATACGTGGCGGCCCTGCACCAGGCCGGTTACGCGAAGAGTTCGGTGGCCCGCCATCTGGCGACGCTGCGCAGCTTCTTCCGATTTGCCCGGCGCGAAGGGCTCTGCGAGCAGAATCCGGCCAAGCCCCTGCGCAACCCGCGACCGGACCGCAAGCTGCCGCACTTCCTGTCGACCGCGGAGATCGCCCGGCTGCTGCAGGCCCCGCCGGCGGACGCGCCGATGGGGCTGCGCGATCGTGCGATGCTCGAGACGACCTACTCGGCCGGCCTCCGCGTGAGCGAGCTGGTGGCGATCAACGACGAGGACCTGGACCTGGAGGGCGGCCTGGTGCGGGTGCGGGGCAAAGGGCGTCGCGAGCGCCTCGCGCCACTCGGCCGCTGGGCCGTGCGGGCCAACAGCCGTTGGATGCGAGTTCGCCCCCAGCCGCGCACCCCGCGCCGCGAACACCCGCTCTATCTCAACCGGTTCGGCAACCGGCTCACGACGCGGAGCGTGGCCCGGATGCTGGAAAAATACCTGCGACAGACCGGTCTGGACCGGCGCACGTCGCCGCACACGTTGCGACACAGCTTCGCCACCCACCTGCTCGACCGCGGGGCCGATATCCGCAGCGTTCAGGAACTGCTCGGCCACAAGAGCCTGATCACGACCCAGATCTACACGCACGTCAGCACGGCGGGCCTGCGCGCAGTGTACGACCGGGCTCACCCTCGCGCACGCTAGCGGCGTCGGTCACTGGAGCCGCTGGACGCCGATCGACGCTCAGCAGCGGCACGGGCCGTCAGACCAGGCCTTTCTTGATCGCCCAGACGGCGGCTTGCGTACGATCGGCCACGTCGACCTTGCGCAGGATGTTCTGCACGTGCTCTTTGACCGTCTCAATGCTGATCCCCAACGAGTGGCCGATCTCGCGGTTGCTCAGACCCAACGCGACGTGCCGCAGCACCTGCAGTTCCCGGTTGGTCAGCGGGATCTCGCTCCGATCCACGCGTTCCCGCCGCCGGCTCATCGTGTCCTTGATCCGGTGCAGAATGCCGTCCTCCGACGGCGCCTCGCCCGACGCGGCGCGCGTGATCGCCGCGATCAGTTCCTCCCGGTTGGAGTCCTTCAATACATAGTCGGCGGCGCCCAGGGCCACACTGCGGGCCACGTAGGTCGGATTGTCATAGGTCGAGAGCATGACGATCCGCACGTCGGGCTTCTGCTTGCGGATCTTCTCCAGCGCCGCCAGGCCGTCCGTGTCCGGCATGCGAATGTCCATCAAGACGATGTCCGGATCGTGCTTGAGTGTGAGCTCCACCGCCTGCTGACCATTCTCGGCCTCGCCGACGATCGTGATGTCGGAACCTTCCAGCAGCCGTGCCAGACCGGTCCGCACGACTTCGTGGTCGTCCGCCACAAGCACTTTGATGGTCATGGCCTGCACCTCCACTCACACCTCCGCCCCGCACCTTCGTTGATGGACGCCTAATTCATAGTCTAACCATGCGGCCGCGGCTGACCAGAGGCAATACGCTCAGAACGGCCAAATTCCAAAGACACCGACTGGGCCGGTTATGCCGAATGTGCGGGCGGGCCGCGCTGGCCGATGAATTCGCGAGGCGAAAAACGGACATCGTCAATTCTGAGCTACGTTTGAGTGAGAAAACACCACGCGGGTCGTACGATCCGTCCGGTTGTAACCCGCTTTCCGGTAGTCGTTTATATTGTGCGGTGCCCGTCACCGCCCACCAAAGGCCTGGCGCCATGAGCAAGGGTTCGCTACTCCTGGTGGACGACGATCGTCACGTCCTGGAATCGATGGCCGGCTGGCTGCGGGAACAGGGCTATGAGGTCAGGGCGTCGGCCACCTATCGCCACGCGATTACGCAACTCGACGCCCAGCCGCCCGAGTTGCTGCTGGCGGACATCCGGCTGCAGGACGGCGACGGATTCGACCTGCTCGCCTACTGCCGCCGGAAGCACCCCGACGTGCCGGTCATCCTGATCACCGGGTACGGCACGATCGAAACGGGGGTGGAGGCGATCCGGTCCGGCGCCTTCGACCTGCTCACCAAGCCGCTGATCGATCAGGAACTGGAGATCTCCATCGACCGGGCGCTGTCCCAGCGCAAGGTGCTCGAGGAGAACAAGCAGCTCAAGGACCAACTCGAGCTGCGGTACGGCATGGAGAACATCGTCGGCCACGACCGGCGGATGCAGCGGATCTTCGACATGATCGACAGCGTGGCCGACACGAAGGCCACCATCCTGATCACGGGCGAGAGCGGGACCGGCAAGTCGATGATCGCCCGTGCGATTCACCGCCGCAGCGGCCGCCGCGATCAGCCGTTCGTTGAGGTGGCGTGCGGCGCCCTGCCCGAGTCGCTCCTGGAAAGCGAACTGTTCGGGCACGTGGCCGGCGCCTTCACCGGCGCGACCAGCGACAAGATCGGCAAGTTCAAGCAGGCCGATGGCGGCACGATCTTCCTCGACGAAATCAGCACCGCCTCCCCCAGCATGCAGGTGAAAATGCTCCGCGTCCTGCAGGAGTTCGAATTCGAACAGGTCGGCGGTACCCGGACGTTCCGCGTCGACACGCGGGTCGTGTTGGCCACCAACGAGAACCTGGCCCAGGCCGTGGCCGCCGGCCGGTTCCGCCAGGACCTGTATTACCGCATCAATGTGATCAACATCGAATTGCCGCCGCTCCGCGAACGGATCGCCGACATCCCGCTGCTGACCCAGCACTTCCTGCACGAAGTCCGGGAAGACGCGAACAAGGAGGTCGCGGGGTTCAGTGACGAAGCGATGGCAGTGCTTCAGCACTACGCGTGGCCGGGAAACGTGCGGGAATTGCAGAACGTGGTCGAACGCGCCGTGCTGCTCGGCAAGGGACCGGTGGTGACGCCCGCCGATTTTCCCGAGTACCTCCTGGCCGGCGCCTCCATGGCCCCGCCGTCGATCACCGGCCAAACGCTCAAGGAAGCGCTGGCCGGTCCGGAGCGGCAGATCATCCTCGGCGTGCTCCGCGCCAACAACTGGAACCGCAACATCACCGCGGAAACGCTGGGCATCAATCGCACTACCCTCTACAAGAAAATGAAACGGCTCGGCCTGGAAGGCCCGGCCGAGTCGGCCCAGCAGGCGGTCGGCCACCGGCGGTAGACGAGCGGCCGGAAGGGGGGCGCTGTGCGCGGTCATCCCGCACTCCTGGCGCGCTGTGCCACGCGCCGCGTCCGGCCGGTTGTCAGTCTCCCGCCGACGCGCTACAATCCCGGCGGTTTCTCGAACGCGGGGTGTGGCGATGAAGATCCACGAATTCCAGGCCAAACAGATCCTCCGTGACGCGGGCGTGACGGTGTTGCCGGGGATCGTCGTCCGGGCGGCGGCGGATGCGGCGCACGCGTTTGACGAACTTGGGGGCGGCCCGGCGGTCGTCAAGTCGCAGATCCACGCCGGCGGGCGTGGCAAGGGCACGGTCCTGGACGATCCGGACCAGCGCGGCGTGCAGCTGGTGCGCAGCGCGGATGAGGCGGCTGCCGTGGCCGGCCGGCTGCTGGGCAGGAAGCTGGTCACGGTCCAGACGGGCCCGGCCGGCCAGACGGTGCGGCAGGTGCTGATCGAGCAGGGCTGTGACATCGCGCGCGAACTCTACCTGGGTATCGTGCTGGACCGGGCCGCGGCGCGGCCGGTCCTGATGGTGTCCAGCGAGGGAGGCGTGGAGATCGAACAGGTGGCGGCCGCCTTTCCGGAACGGATCTTCCGGGAGCACTTCGATCCGGCCGTCGGGCTGCAGAGCTTCCAGGTCCGCAAGCTGTGCGTCAAGCTCGGACTGACCGGCCCCAGCGTCGCTGCGGCCCAGCGGTTCATGCAGGCGCTCTGCCGGGTCTTCGTCCAGCGCGACTGCAGCCTGGTCGAGATCAATCCGCTGGTCGTCACGCACGACGGCCAACTGGTGGCGCTGGACGCGAAGATGACTTTCGACGACAACGGGATGTTCCGCCACCCGGAGATTGCCGAGCTGCGCGATCTGGACGAGGAGGACCCGGCGGAGCTGCGCGCGGCCGCGGCCGGTCTGAGCTACGTGAAGCTGGAGGGCAACATCGGCTGCCTGGTCAACGGCGCGGGGCTGGCGATGAGCACGATGGACCTGATCCAGCTGCACGGCGGCCAGCCCGCGAACTTCCTCGACGTCGGCGGAGGCGCCGACGCGGCGCAGGTGACCGAAGCGTTCCGGATCCTGCTGGACGATCCCGATGTCCGCGGCGTGCTGGTCAATATCTTCGGTGGTATCGCGCGGTGCACCACGATCGCCCAGGCGTTGGTGCAGGCGTCTCGGGAAGTCGAGTTCCGGGTGCCGCTCGTGGTGCGGCTGGAGGGCACGGAAGTGGAGGAGGGGCGCCGCATCCTGGCCGGCAGTGGGCTGCAGATGGTCGCTGCCGACAGCTTGACGGATGCCGCGCAGAAGATCGTTGCCGCCGTGGCGGCCGCGCCCTGAGACGCGGTCATGCGATAAGGACCGTCATGCGATGAGTATTCTGGTCGACAGCCAAACACGCGTGATCTGTCAAGGCATCACCGGCTCCGCCGGCCACTTCCATACCAGGGGCTGCTTGGAATACGGCACCCGGATGGTCGGCGGCGTCACGCCCGGCAAGGGCGGCCAACGGGTGGAAGGGCTGCCCGTGTTCGATACGGTCGAGCAGGCCGTGGCCGAGACGGGAGCGGACGCCACGATGATCTTCGTCCCCGCACCCTTCACGGCCGATGCGATCCTCGAAGCGCTCGACGCCGGCATCCGCGTGATCGCCGCGATCACCGAAGGGGTCCCGGCACTGGACATGGTGCGCGTCATGGACGCCCTGCGCGCCGGCCAGTCCCGGCTGATCGGACCCAACTGCCCCGGTCTGATCACGCCCGGCGCGTGCAAGATCGGGATTATGCCCGGCTACATCCACCAGCCCGGGTCGGTCGGGATCATCAGCCGCAGTGGTACACTCACCTACGAAGCCGTCTGGCAAACTACCCTGGCCGGACTCGGACAGTCGACCTGCGTCGGCCTGGGCGGCGACCCGATTGTCGGCACGTCGTTCATCGACCTGTTGGAGTTGTTCCAGGCCGACCCGCAGACCGAGTCGATCTTGATGATCGGTGAGATCGGCGGGACGGCCGAGGAGGCGGCGGCGGCGTACGTCCAGCAACATGTCACGAAACCGGTCGCGGCGTTCATCGCCGGCCGCACGGCGCCGCCCGGCAAGCGGATGGGCCACGCCGGCGCCATCATCTCGGGCGGCCGAGGCACGGCCGACGAGAAGATCGCGGCGCTGCGCGACGCGGGGATCGAAGTGGCCGAGAGCCCGGCCGACATGGGGCAAGCCGTGCTGCGCGCCATGGCACGCGGCTGACTCGCGCCCCTGACGGTGGCCCCAGACAGGTACCCGCGCAGGAACCAGGGCCTGCTGGCCGCGCTAGAATTCGAACCCTGCGCGAATCAGGATCGTGTCGCTCGGTTCGTAGTCCGGCGTCCCGGACTCGAATTCGACCTTGCGGCCGAACACGTACCCGACCTCGCAGAGGATCGAGGCGCCGCCCAACCGCTTCCGCTCGATCCCACCGAACACGCGCCAATCGACGATCTCAATCATGTCCCACGTCGCCGCGTCGCAACGGACCGAATAGGTGTCGCCGCCGAACTCGCCCGCCAGGTAGACCCAGTCCTCGTGCAGGGCTGAGGCAGTGAAGCGGTAGGCGAACTTGGGCCGTGGAAACACGATCTCCAGATGGACATCGTCGTTCGGATCCCACACGATTCCGCCGGCCGGGAGCCAGTCGAACGTGAAGCGGTTCAAGTACAGCACGCCGGCCAGCACCTGAACCCGACCGGGCGCCCAGTCGTAGCGGACCAGCGCCTTCGCTTTAGTCCGATAGGCGTCCCCTTGCAGGTCGTCGAAGTCGCTGTACACGCCCGGCGTCACCGCCAGGATGCCCAACCACCGGTCGGATAGCTTCGGCAGCCACATGAAATCAAGGTACGCGTCATAGACCGTCGCCGGCAAATCGGGAGTGGCCGGGCCGTCGAGGACCGTCGCATCGAATCCGGTCGTGATCAGCAAGGGGAAGTCGCGGGAGGGCATCGGCAACGCCACGGTCACGAACGACCGCGCTTCGGTCATGCCGAAATCGTCCACTCCGCCCCGGTCCAGCCAGGCGCCGCTCAGGGACAGCTTCTGGAAGAACCCCTGTCGGTGCGACGCGATGCGGCCCGTCTCCAGCGTCAGTTCGTCGCTCGGGTCCAGCGGCTCGGAGGCCGGTGAACTGCCCAGCGTGGGCCCGAGGGCGGCGAACTCCGCCGCGATCCAGCCGGGTGGAGGAGGCAGCATCGAAGTACCATCATCACGCCAATCCTGGGTGGGCAGCTGCACACGCGGCGCATCGGATGCGACAAACGGGCCCGCATCGCCCACGGCGCCCGGCGGCGCGTCCGACGCGCGTACCTGGGCCGCAAGTCCGGGCATCCAGGCCAACGCCAGCACCGCGGCCCAGCCAAGCAGATCGCTCTTCGATGCGGAGTGAGGACCCATGGTTCGTCATGCGCGCGTCGTCACGCGGGCATCCTTCAGCTCGAGCCTCTCGTTCTTCATCCTGCGGGCGCCAAATGCACGCGGACCTAATAGTTCAACCCGGCGCGCACCATCCATGAATCGCGTAGCGAATGGGTCTGGTCGGGCGTCTTGACATAGAACACCTCGCGGTCCGTCACCCAGCCGATTTCCACGAACCCCGTGCGACGGCCTTGCACGAGCAGCGAAGCCTGCCCGAATTCCACGCCCAGCATGAGCCGGATGTCGTTGATGTCGATCCGATCGCTGAGCAATTCACGTTGGACGGTCCACGCGCCGCCACCATACTCGCCCGCCACGTACCACCACAGGTCGGAATTGCCCAACGTGGTCAAATGCTGGGCCAGCTTCGGGTGCGGAAAGAATACGTCGAAACGCGTCTGCGCATTGGGGGTCCACAAGAGCCCGAACGCCGGGAGGAGTTTCAAGTCGTTCCGGTCAATGTATACCACACCGGCCCGCACGGACGTGGTCGGCGTCGTCTGGACGCGGAACAGGCCCTGGCCCATGATCCGGATGCTGTGCGTGTTGAACGTATCGAAGTCGGTGAAGAGGCCCGTGCGCACGCCGACCTCGCCGCCAAATGCGCGCGCCGGATCGGATGACCAGCCGAAATCGAGAAACGCACTGTAGGCTTGGGCCGGCAAGTCGCCCGCCGCGCCGTACGGCCCGGACCACAAATGCAGCGAGAAGGAGGGCGTGACATACAGCGGCTGAGTGCTGAACAGGAAGTTGGGAAATGCCGCCACGACCGAGAAGTCGAAGTCGTTGATCCCCAGGTCGTCGAACTGGCCGCCGCCGTCCACCCACGTGTACCGCACCCGCGGGGTCAGAAACCGCGCCGGCGGCAGACCCCAGGGCACCGGATCGAATCCGCCGGGAAACAACGATGGAGGCGATGACGCGGCGTCCATGCCCGGCGGGTAGACGCCGTAAGGCTGACCATACGGGGATACGGCCGGTGGCGCGCTGAGCGGATCCGCCGGCAGGCCCGGATACGACGGGACGGGGCTCGGCGGCGGGCTGACGCCCGGCGGCAACGGCGAACCGTAGGTGGCCGACGGGCTGCCATACGGCGAGGAGGGCAGCGTGATCGACGGTGCCGGGATGAGTGACGAGGGCGCGGAAATCCCCCCGGGGTTCGACGAGTAGGGATCGAAGGCCGGTGCGCCGAGCGAAGGTGCGCCCGTGCTCGGCGGCAGCACGCTGCCGCTGCCCGTCGGCGGATACACCCCGGCTGGATACACGCCCGACGACGACTCGGGAAAACGCACGACCGGCTGCGCCGACGCGCGCGCGGCCAACCCGACTAGCGCCGACACGGCAATCGCCAGCTTTGCCAGGGAATGCTTCGCCACAAGCTCAGGTCCGACAGGGGAGACGAACGTTCCAGACCAGACTCTGACAAGGGGCGGTTAAATAACAGAGACCTCCCACACGGTCAAGAGCGCTCCCCAGGCGCGGCGCGAAGGGGGGCAAAGTGGGCGTGCTGGGCCGGTCAGCAGTTGATCCGCAAGGCCTGGGCCTGGGCCTGGAGTGCCAGGTCGATTGCCAGGAACGTGTGCTGCTGGGACATGGACCGTTCGGTGCGGTGCAGGCAATCCAGGATGAGCTGTCCGAAGAAGGGAAAGCCGACCGTGCCGTGCACCGCGATGTGCTGCTCGCCCTGATGGTCGACCAGGTACAGGTGATCGCCTTGATTGTCGCGGGCGACATCCAGGTATTTGCGAAGTTCCAGGTAGCCATCGGTACCGAGCACGATCGTGCGTCCATCACCCCAGGCTCCCAGGCCGTCGGGCGTGCACCAGTCGACGCGGAAGTAGAAGCTGGCGCCGTTGTCGGCCAGGAAACTGGCGTCGCCGAAATCCTGGAAGGCCGGATGATCCGGGCAGTGGTAGTTGGCGACTTTGCTGTGGAGCACCTGGGCGTTCTCGGCGCCCGCGTAGTGGAGGCACTGCTCGATCTGGTGGCAGCCGATATCCACCAGGATGCCGCCGTACTGGCGGGGGTCCCAGAACCAGGCCGGGCGCTGTGCTGGGCTGAGCCGGTGCGGGCCCAGTCCGATCACCTGGAGTACGCGGCCAACGGCCCCGTTCCGGATCAGCTCCCCGGCGTGGACGGCCGCTTCGACATGGAGCCGTTCCGAGTAGTACACGGCGAACTTGCGGCCCGTCTGGGCGACTTTCGCGCGTGCCGCCTCCAGCTGGTCGCGGGTGGTGAAGGGCGGCTTGTCGGCGAAGTAGTCCTTGCCGTGGTCCAGCGCGCGCAACCCGAGCGGACCGCGCTGGCAGGGCACCGACGCGCTGGCGATCAGCGTAAGTGATGGGTCGTCGAGCACCTCGTTTTCCGAGCGCGCCCGGGCCGCGCTCGGGTAAGTCCGGCAGAAGGCCTCCATCTTCCGCGGATCGGGATCGTGCACCCAGACCAGTTCGCCGCCCGCTTCCACCAGCCCGTTGCACATGCCATAGATGTGTCCGTGGTCCAGCCCGACGGCCGCGAAGCGGAACTCGCCCGGTCCGCAGACGGGCTTGACGGGCCCTCGCGGCGCATAGTGCATCCCATCGGTTTTCTGGCTCATCGTGCTCCCTCACCTGCCGTAGTCGCGGCCGAACGTGATGGCGTTGTCGGTGAAGTTCGCGACGCTGCGCGTCTTCTGGTGAAAACGTCGCGCCGTGCGCAGGATGCTTTGGCGCGCGTAGAACGGATCGTCCGGCGCGAGGGGCAACGTGACTTTGCGGCCCAGTTGCGCGGACTGATAGATGGCGCTGACCAGCTCCACCGTACTCCGTCCCTGCACGCCGTCGATCAGCAGCGGTCCGTGTCCCTCAATCGCGTCCAGGAAGTTGGCGATCTGGCCGTCATGCTTCTCATGCTGCAGCGCCGGCAGTTGATCGTAGCAGGCTTGGATCTCGGCCTGCGTTGCCGGGTCGTCCTCGGGGAACCCGTTTTCCCGCTCCTTCATGGCACGCACCTGCCACGGCAAGCTGACCTTCGCCCGCGCGCCCTGGAACACCAGCTGCTGGTCCTCGCCATGATGCACCAGCGAGGCGGTGATCTGCCCGATCCCGCCGTCGGCATAGGTGAGCACTGCGGTGGCGAAATCCTCGACCTCCGAGTTGTCGTGGTTCAGGTTCGCATGGACGGCCAGCAGCTCGGTGGGCAGCCCTCGCATCCAGTGGAACAGGTCGATGTGGTGCACGGCGTGATTCATGGTGCAGCCGCCGCCCTCTTTGTCCCAGGTCCCGCGCCACCAGAGGTCGTAGTAGTTGCCGCCGCGCCACCAGAACGAATCGACCTGCGCGTGCAGGACGCGGCCCACCAGGCCCGCATCCAGGACCTGCTTGAGCTTCATCACGGGCGTCTGGAACCGGTTCTGCGCCACGACCGACAGCAGGCAGCCGGTGGCCTGCGCCGCGGCGAGCATCTGGTCGCATTCCTCGAGACAGGTGGCCATCGGTTTCTCGACCAGCACATGCTTGCCGGCACGCAGCAGTTGGACGCTGGCCGGCGCGTGCTCAAACGGTGGCAGGCAGATCGAGCCCGCGTCGAAGTCCACCTCGGCCAACAGCTGGGCGAGGTCCTGGCACACGGCCGCCTGGAGCCCGTGCCGCGCGGCTTTCTCGCGCGCTTTGTCCGGGTACAGGTCGACCAGCGCCACCACGCGGCAGCGGTCCGGGAACTTGAGGTACGCCTGAATGTGGCTGTCGGCGACCGCCCCGGCGCCGACGATGGCGATGCTCAACATGGTCGACGTCCTTTCGTCTGCCGCCGCCGCTACGCGGACCGCGCGGCCGCCACCAACGCTCGGATGTTCTCGCCCGGCGTGCCCGGCGAGGTGCCGCCACCGGCCGACAGCAGCAGTCCGCGGCTGGACGGGTGCAACCGACGGCACTCGGCCACGCTCTGCCGCACCATGTCCGGCGAGCCCCGGGCGAGCACGTCCAGAGGCGGGACGTTGCCCATCAGGCACATCTCCGGGCCCACCAGCGCGCGCACCGTGTCCAGCGGCTGCAAGTGCGTGAAGTTCAATACCTGGACGCCCAACTCCGCGTAACACCCGAACGATGCCGGGTTGTCCGTGTCGTTGTGGAACAGCTTCACCGCGCCGGGAAACGCCTGAAAAACGTCCGCCAGGTACGGATGGGCGAATTCGCGGTAGTCGCTCAAGGACAGGAAGCCCACGATGTCGTCCAGCAGCAGGACGCCTTCGATATCGCCCAGTGTCTCCGCCTGGGCCTCCAACCAGGTGCGCACCAGCGCCGTCGTGGTGCGCAGCAACTGGTGGGTCGCGTCAGGGCTGGTCTTAAGCGCCAGGAGGAAGTCGGAGACGCCCATCAAGTGCGTGGCCAGCACCAACGGCCCGCGCGCGGCGATCACCTTGAGCACGTGCCCGGCATCCGCCAGGCGCGGCTGAAGGAGTCGATAGTAATTCAAGATGACCGGCAGCAGCCCGTCGCGACGCGGATCGGGCGGCGTCAACCCGGACAGGTCCGCGATGTCCGACGTCAGAACATGGATGTCCGGTGTCCGGTCGTGGTGGAACGTCAGCTTGCAGCCGAAGGCGCTCGGCTCGGCCCCCATGCCCATCTCGACCCAGCAGCCGGGCACGAAGATCACTTCGGGGAACTCCTGTTCGACCCGCAGGTTGGCACGGAGCCACACGTCGGGCACGGTGAGGTAGTCGAGGGTCGAGATGCCCAGGTAGCCGGGCAGCCAGGGGCTGTCGATGATCAGCGCCACGGGCGGCGCTGCCAACTGCTCGCCGGTCGCACAACGTTTCAGCAGATCCCATTGTCTTGGTCGCATGGTCGACTCGACAATTGCAGGCGTTGGCGTGCGAGAGTCATGTCTCGGTTCACGTCTCCACGAAGTCCGTGCTCAAAGAAGCCACTTCGTGCGGTACTCGGTGTGTACCATCCGGGCGGCTTCGGGCGCGTTGCTCGCCTCCATCTTCTGGCCGTCCCAGTCCAGGTCATGGCCCACGCGGAGCCCGAGCACGCCGGCCAGGCCGATCTCCGTGAGCTTGCCGCCCAGGTCGAAATCCGAGAACGTCTTCCCCTGGCCTCGGCACGCGTCGAGCCATTCCGCGCCATGGCCGGCCGTGCGGGGCAGCGTACGGGGGATCTCCCGGGTCGCTTTATGATCATGGATCTGCACCAGGCGCGGCTCACCCTGCAGCCGGATCATGCCGCCATCGTTCCAGTGGTTCGTGTAGATGCAGCCCTGCTCGCCGACGATCAGCAGGCCGTCGGGCGGGCTGTCCTTGTAGAGATCCAACAGCGGCTGGATCGCGTCGGCCGGCGGTCGGCCGTTGCCCTGCCAGTGGAGCGTCACGGCCGCCCGGTCGCCCTTGGCCGGGAAGTGGAACTCCACCGCCGCCTTGCCGGCCAGCTGCTGCCCGTCTTGCATGTTCACGACGATCTTCGTGGGGTAGTCGAGGTCCAGCGCACGCAGGGGCAGGTTGATCGTGTGGCAACAGAAGTCGGCCAGGCCGCCGTTGCCGAAATCGAACCACTGCCGCCACTGGAACGGATGGTAAACCTCCTTCTTATACGGCCGCATCGCCGACGGCCCGACCCACAGATCCCAGTTGAAGCCCTCCGGGATCGGATCCTCGCCCTCCGCGCTGCCTTCGCGGGCCGTCACGTTGATCCCCCACTCGTACATCTGGTGGATCGGGCCCAGCACGCCGGCCTGGATCAGTTCGGTGCAGCGGCGGAGCGATTCGCCGGCGCTGCCCTGGTTGCCCATCTGCGTGGCCACGTTGCAGGACCGCGACAGCTCACGCAACTCGCGCGCCTCACCCACGCTGTGCGTGAGCGGCTTCTCGCAGTAGACATGCTTGCCGGCCTTCATGAACACCTTGCACAACGGCGCGTGCCAGTGGTCGGGTGTGCCCACCAGCACGGCATCGAACTTCGCCGCGTCCTCGAGCAATCGGCGATAGTCCTCATACGCCTGGGCGTCTTTCGTGGCTTCGCCGCCGGCGGCCAGCGCGTCGGTCCGCGCCTGGTTGATCATCTCCCGGTCGGGATCGCACAGCGCCACCAGGTTCGCGTCGCCGCCGAGCAGCCCGCGCATCACGCTCCGCCCCTGCCCGCCGCAGCCGACCACCGCAAGATTCACCCGGTTGTGGGCGGTGGTGGAGCGGGCCTGAATGCCCGTCATGACCAGCGGATGTCCGAATGCCGCCGCACCGGCAACGGCGGCCGATGCCCGAAGAAAGCTGCGACGCGAGTACTGATGTCGCTTCATAGATTCACACTCCTCGCCAAGCTCCCAGAAGCGCCGCGCGCCCGACAGGCCGCGGCCATTACCGCACGACCACGACGGTAAATCGACCATACCCAATCCCCACACGCGTATCCAGACCCCTCCCCGCGCGCGGACGCTGCGACTAAGTACGCGGGTGCGCGGCGGCCACAGGCCCCTGTGGTCCGCCCGATGTGCGGTGGAGACGGCGCCGCCGGGAACGATTCGAGCGCAGGCTCGGGCGGCCGGCGTGCCGGCCTATCAGGGGCGCATCCCGGCTTGGTACGAGAACGAGCCGTTGTCGGCCACGGGCAGGAGCGGCAGGCCGAGGAACCCCGACACGTTCCGGGCGATCGCCTTGCCACGGGTGTAGACCACGAGCCCGAACGACACGTTCCACGCCTCCTGGCTGAAACAGTCGTCGACCAACAGAGTGGGATGCACATCGCCTCCGTGTGTGCTGGGGAGCATGTAGTGGAAGTTGCCGCTCAGCGCCACCCGACTGCTCAGCGGCGCCTCGCCGCGCAGGCCCAATACGGTGCTGCTTGGGTCATCTGCCCAGCCGACGTAGAGCCAGGTGTCGCCACCGTGGCCCCACGTGCGATGCCAGAACAGGTTCGCCTGATCGGTGACGTTGACCGTCATCTGCTGCTGAGGCGCGTCGTCGCGCATCAGTCGGAAGGCGGACCAGACGCCGATCTCGTCGCACTCGGTCAGCGCGAAGCCCAGGTAGGAGCGGAGTTGGCCCAAGCGCAGGTCGTCCGCCCGCTCGCCCGCGTCTTCGGCGACCAGCAGGTCGTACACGGCCCCCCAGGCCAGCGGATCGTCCTCGGCCACGTCGCTGCGTTTGAAGATGCCACCCGTGACGAACACCTGCTGTTCGACGGGATCGTCCCGCGAGAACAGGGCTTCGCGTCCGTGGAAATCGTAACCGCCGTACGACGCGCCTAGCTGACCGCATACGCCGTGATCGCCCGGCAGATCGAGTCCCATGTTGAATCCGGCGCGGAACCCGAAGTTGCTCGTGTGGTCCCGGTCGAAGATGTTCTTCCAGCCGTCGCCGGCGATGAACACGCTGGTATTGTCCAGCCAGCCTTCTTGGCAGCTGGCGTCTCGGATGAGGCGGCACGCCGCGCCCGCGCCGTGCCCGGCGCGGGCGGCGTACGCATCGCAGCCGGCGTCACCGGCCGCGTGCGGGCGGTGCGCACCGCCGCGGGTGGTCGGGAGGTCGGCCGGCCTGCCGGCCGGCTTCTCCGGTGGTAGCTCGGCCGGCTTGGCCGTATCGGCCGGCTTCGGGATGGCGGCGGCTTCGGCCGGCGCCGGGGGCAGGGTGCTGGGCACGACCGGTGCGCCGCCGATCGGCCCGGTATCGGCGATCTGGAACCCGGTGGGCCGGGCCGAAGCCCAAGACTGCCAGGCCTGGGCGTCCGACAGGTAGCGCGACGGGATGCGGGTGCCGGAGTCCGCTGCGGCGACGTCGCCCGGTAGGGCCATCAGGTTCAGCCCCATGATGACGAGGCCGGAGAGCCAAGCGGAACGACGGGATCGCGGTTGGTTGACCACACGAACCTCCTTGCCGTGTTGCAGAAGGGTCCGAGCACCCGGGCCCCGACCCGGTGCGCGCTGCCCCCAAGGTGTCATGGTCAGTTAAGATCGGCAGCCTCTCAGGCCGGAATTTCGGAATAACCGGCAGGCTCGGCAAGGTTTATCTAACCCGCAAAGTCTCCCAGCAGCTTGAACTGCCGGACGTCGACGAGCCCTTTGTCGGTCAGCCGCAGTTCGGGGATGACCGGCAGGGCGAGGAACGAGAGGGTGGCAAAGGGGGCGGGGAGTCGGCAGCCGAGCTGCTGGGCGGCACGCTCTACCGCGTCCAGTTGCGCCACCACCTCCGCCAGCGGTTGGGTCGACACGAGGCCGGCGATGGGCAGTGCGAGGCTGCAGAGGGTCTGGCCGTCGGCGGCGGCGACCAGGCCGCCACCGAGCCGAATGACCTCCTGGATCGCCACATACAGGTCGCGGTCATCGACGCCCACGGCGATGATGTTGTGCGAGTCATGTGCCACCGAGGAGGCCAACGCGCCGCGCTGGAGCTGGAAGCCCTGGACCAGTCCGATGCCGATGTTGCCCGTCGCCTTGTGCCGTTCGACGACGACCAGCTTCAGCACATCGCGCGCCGGGTCGGCCACCACCAGTGCGTCGGCCACGGTAGGAGGTATGTCGACGCTGCGCGTGACGATCTGGTGCGGAACGATCTGGATCACCGGGAACCTCCAGGCGTCGGCGCGCAGTGCCAGCCGTTGGACGCCGAAGGGCTGGACCTTCATCGAGTGCGTGATGGCCCTGTTGTCCGGCAGGTGGGGCGTGACCAGGGCGCGGCCCTGGCGGGCGACCACGCGGCCGCGATGGATCACCAGGTCGACGGCGAACTGGTGCAGGTCACTCAGTACGGCGATGTTGGCCGTGTAGCCCGGTGCGATGCCCCCCACGCCGCGCAGGCCGAAGCATTCGGCCGCGTTGAGCGTGGCCAGTTGCACGGCGCGTACCGGGTCCAGTCCCAGCCCGATTGCCTGGCGGACGACCGCGTCGATGTCACCGTCCCGCAGCAGGTCCGCGCAGCTCCGGTCGTCGACCACGAACAGGCAGCGCTTGTACGTACGGTCGGTCACCAACGGGAGCAGCTGGGCGAGGTTCTTTTCGGACGAGCCTTCTCGGATCATCACGTACATGCCCTTTTGCAGCTTTTCGCGGGCCTCGTCGAGCGTGATCGATTCGTGGTCCGAGCGGATGCCGGCCGCCAGGTAGGCGTTCAGATCCTTGCCGTGCAGTCCGGGGGCATGGCCGTCGATCACCTTGCCGCCCGCGGCGCCGACTTTCGCCAGGACCTCGCTGTCGGCGCACAGCACGCCCGGGTAGTTCATCAGTTCGCCGAGCCCCGTGGTGGTGTCCTCGGCCAGGAGCTGGCGGATGTCGTCCGGCCCGAGTCGCGCACCGGCCGTCTCGAGGTGCGTGGCCGGGACGCAGGAGGGGGCCATGAAGTACATGTCCAGCGGCAGCGACCGGGCTGTGTCCAGGACATCCTGGATTCCTGCGCGGCCCAGCACGTTGGCGATCTCATGGAGGTCCGTGACGATGGCCGTCACGCCGCGCGGCACCACCGCCTCGGCATACCGCGCGATATGCAGCAGCGAGCTTTCGGTGTGGATATGTCCGTTGATCAGCCCCGGCACGACATAGTGGCCTTGCAGGTCGATCGTCTGCCGCGCCGCCTGGTAGTCGCCCACTCCGGCGATCTGCTCACCGCAGACGGCCACGTTCCCGCGCTGGATCTCGCCGCTGAACGTGTTGACGATCTGCGCGTCGGCCAGGATCAGATCGGCCGGCGCACTGCCGCGCGCCACGGCAATCAGGTGGCTCAAGCTCATCTAATCCTCCACGACGCAGATGTCGCACAGGTTCCGGTATTGCTCGTTGAAATCGATGCCGTACCCCACGATGAACTTGTTGGGGATCGAGATGCCGACGTAGTCCACCTGGATATCGACTTCACGGCGGCTGGGTTTGTTCAGCAGCGTGCAGATCCGCACGCTGCGCGGCTTCTGTTCCCAGAGGTAGCGTGTGAAGTGGTCGAGGGAGCGGCCGGTATCCACGATGTCATCGACGATCAGCACGTCTCGGCCCTCCACGGGCATCTCCAAGGCATGCACGATCCGCACGGCGCCGGAACTGACGGTCTCGGACCCGTAGCTGGCCAGCCGGACGAGATCGATTTCGACCGGGATGTCCAGGTGTCGGACCAGGTCGGCCAGGAACATGAAGGCGCCTTTGAGGATACCGATGATGAGCGGGACCCGGCCCTGGTAATCGCGGGTGATGTCCCGCGCGAGCCGCTCGACGGCCGCGGCCAGCACATCCTGGGTGATGAGCACTTGGGGGGCCGGAGAGCCCGGCTTGATGCGCGCGCCGCACGACGGCCGCGGAGGGAGGTGCTCGCTCATGGCAGTATCCCGGCGGGAGAGTCACGAAGCCTGCGGCGCCCGCGTCTGCGGGTGCCTTGTGCATCGTCATTCTATCACCGGTTCTGGAAGAGCAAGCGGGCGAACCGCCGATCGCGCGGGTCTTTGAGGCTGTCGGCCAGCTTGTTGAGCGCTTCGGTTTCGATCTGCCGGACGCGTTCTCGGGTCAGGCCGAGTCGCTGGCCGATCTCCTTGAGCGTATGGGGTTCGGTATCGTTGAGTCCGAACCGCATGCGGAGCACGGTGGCTTCCCGCTGGTCCATCGTCTCGATCATGTCGAGCACGTGGGTGAGCGCGTCGTGTTCGACCAGCTCGTCCTCGGGCGTCTTCATCCGCTCGTCCATGATCATTTCGCCCAGCGACCAGCCGGCGTCGGCCTGGTCGGTCTGGGGCGTGGAGTTGTAGATGCGGATGGCTTTCTTGATGATGGGCAGCTTCTTCTTGGGCAGGCCGAGCACGCGGGCGATCTCTTCGGGGGTCGGTGTGCGGCCGAGCTCTTCGGTCAGTCGCGCGTTGGCCCGCCGCCACTTGGACAGCAGTTCGACCATATAGGCCGGGATGCGGATCGTCTTGGCGGAGTTGATCAGCGCGCGTTTGATCGACTGCTTGATCCAGTAGCTCGCGTAGGTGCTGAAACGTGTGCCCACGGCCGGATCGAACCCTTCGACGGCGCGGAGCAGGCCGAGGTTGCCCTCCTCGATCAGATCCTGCAGGCTGAGTCCCTTGCCGGTGTACCCGCGGGCGATATTGACCACCAGGCGCAGGTTCGCGCGCACCATGCGGTCTCGTGCCCGGACATCCCCTTCGGCAATCTGGTCAGCCAACTCCTGCTCTTCTTGTGCCGAAAGGAGGGCCGTTTCGTTGATCTCGCGCAGATAGGTTTCCAGCGGCGTCTGCGGACCGCTGACCGACCGGCGCCCGCGGCGCGGGGTCGGGATCTGGTCCGGATCGTCCGTGCTGATGTCGGAGGGGTATGGCTCGGGCATAGTCGTCCGTCGTCGGAGTAGGTCTGTGGCGGTATTCCGTCACACATGACTATCGACGATCGTTTCCGGGGCACTGCAGGTTCCCGGCAACTCGACGGCGTGCGACAACTATACGTACGGTTCGGGACGTAGCGAAAAAACGGGCCCCGTCCCGGGCGCGGGGCGGGGCCGGATCGCTGTCGAGTCCCGCAATCGGCCTAATCGGCCCGATAGGGCTAACCGGTATGGCCGGCGTCCGACTGGTCGTCCTGGGAGCGTGCGTCGTCCTCGGGCTTGTCCGGTTCGATCGGCTTGATCAGCGGACCTGCGTCGCCCAGGCCGCCCTTGAGTTCGTGTCGCGGCTTGGCCCGGCCGCCGGTCGGATGCGACGGGGTCGGCCCGCCGCCGTCCGGATGCGACGGGGCCGACCCGTCGCCCTCATCTCTCCATTCGACCCGCTTGCGCGACAGGCCGATCTTCCGGTCTTCGGTATCCACGCGCAGGATCTTCACCTCGATCTCTTCACCCACCTTGACGATCTCTTCCGGGTTCTCCACCTTGTGGTCCGCGAGTTCCGAGATGTGGAGCAGGCCTTCCAGGCCGTCTTCGAGTCCGACGAAGACGCCGAAGTTGGTGATCTTCGTGACCGTGCCGCGCACGACCTGGCCGGGTTGGTACCGCGTCGGGATGTCGTGCGCCCAGGGGTCCTGGTCGAGCTGTTTGAGGCCCAGCGCGATGCGGCGGCGCTCCTGGTCGACCGACAGCACCTTGCACTCCACGTGCTGTCCTTTCTCGAGCATTTCGCTCGGGTGACTGATCTTGCGCGTCCAGGACATGTCCGAGACGTGGAGCAGCCCGTCGATTCCTTCCTCCAGCTCGATGAACGCCCCGTAGTTGGTGAGGTTCCGGACGCGCCCCTTCACCACGCTGTCGATCGGATAGCGGTCGCCGACAGTCGTCCAGGGGTTCTCCTGGGTCTGCTTCATGCCCAGCGACAATTGCTGGCCGTTGCGGTCGACCGCCAGGATCACGACCTCGATCTCGTCGCCGATCTGCACCAGTTCGCTGGGGTGGTTGATCCGTTTGGTCCAGGACATCTCGCTGATGTGCACCAGCCCTTCGATCCCCGGCTCGAGCTTGACGAACGCGCCGTAGCTCATCACGTTCACAACCGTGCCGCGGACCTTGCTGCCGACCGGGTACTTCTCTTCCACGTTGTCCCAGGGGTTGGCCTGTTTCTGCTTGAGCCCCAGCGCGATCTTCTGTTTCTCCCGATCAATGTGCAGGATCATGACTTCGATTTCCTGGTCGATCGAGACCATCTCAGAGGGGTGGCCGATCCGTTCCCAGCTCATGTCGGTGATGTGCAGCAGCCCGTCGATCCCGCCCAGGTCCACGAACGCGCCGAAGTCCGCGATATTCTTGACGACGCCCTTGCGAAGCTGGCCGATTTCCAGCTCGCCCAGCAGCTGTTCGCGGTCCTCTTCCCGCTGTTTCTCGATCAGCGAGCGGCGGCTGACCACGATATTGCGCCGCGCCTCGTCGATCTTCAACACCTCGCACTGGACCACGCGGCCGATGTAGTCCCCGATGTCGCCGGGCCGGCGGATGTCCACCTGGCTGGCGGGCAAGAACACGTTGACGCCGATATCGACCAGCAGTCCGCCCTTGATCTTGCGGGTGACCGTCCCCGTCACGACCTGGCCTTCCTGGACGGTCTTCATCATCTTTTCCCACTGCAGGATCTTCTCGGCTTTGCGCTTGCTCAGCCGGACCATGCCGTGTGGATCGTCCGCCATGCCGGTCTCGTCTTCGACCTCTTCGATCAGCACCTGGATCGTCTGGCCGACCTGCGGCGGCGCATCATGGTCATCCCACTCGTCGCGGTTGATCGTCCCCTCGCTCTTGTATCCGACATCGACGAGAACCGTCTCGTTGTCAATCCGCACGATCCGGCCGTCGACGATCTTGTTGACCTCGAAATCGGACTCGTTTTCGATTTCGGTGATGATGGTTTCGTCGGCATCGCCGAGGGTCGCTTGATACTCGGCTTTGAGGGAGGGGTCGCTTTCCAGACTACGAATGAGATTTCGATTGACCATTGCACACTCAGCTATCTGCCGCATGCCGCGCGGCAGACGAAATTCATTTCCTGTCGCACACGGCCGACCACCCGCCGGAGGCGGGCACCGCGACCGTCCGATCGACAAACGGGACGTGGACCTGATCGCGCCGGGCTGACCGCCACCCTGGCGGCCGTGACAGGAGCCCTGACGCGCAGTCCGCAAGTCTAGCAAATGGTTTGGGATCGGACAACTGTGCCGCGCCCCGAGCGGCGGCGTTGACGATGGGCCAGAATCGTGCTAAACATTTTCCTCATTCGCCACGCGCTGGGGCGTGGGGTCTTGTGCGGGGCATTGCTGGCGATTCGGGAAGGGCTACAAGCGTGGGTTGTATTGAACGGAAAAAAGAGTTGAAGCGTCGCCGCCACCGCCGCGCCAAGATGACGCGGCTCACGCGGCGCATCGAGAAAGCGACCGCCTCGGAAAAAGCGGTCATTGCCGAAAAAATTCGACGTCTGAGCCCGGGGGGCGTGGTGGTCGTCAGGCGGCTGGGCTTGGAAGAGAAGTAGCCGGTGGCTGCCGGGCACTCCCGTCAGTCCTTCACTTCGAACTCCGCATCGATCGCGTCATCGTTTCCCCCGGACTCGGATCGGCTCGTGGTTTCCGGGCCGGCCTGATCCGCCTGGCCGGCGGCCTGGGCGCGTTCGTACAGCGTCTTACTGAATGCCTGGGACGCCTGTTCCAGGTCGCTGATGGCCGACCGGATGGCCTGGGTGTCGTCGCCTTTGGCGACTTCCCGGGTCTTCTGGACCGCTTTTTCCAGCGGTGCCCGGTCCTGTTCGCCCAGCTTGTCGGCGTTTTCCCGCATCAGCTTCTCCAGCTGGTAGCACATCTGGTCGGCCTGATTGCGGGCCTCCACCAGTTCGAACTGCCGCCGGTCCTCTTCGGCGTGCGTTTCGGCGTCGCGCCGCATCCGCTCGATCTCGCTGTCCGACAGGCCGGCGGACTGCTCGATGCGGATCGTGGCCTCTTTCCGCGTGCCCAGATCGCGTGCCGAGACGTTCAGGATGCCGTTCTGGTCGATGTCGAACTTCACTTCGATCTGCGGGACGCCGCGGGGCGCCGGCGGGATCTCCTCCAGGTTGAACTCCCCGAGCAAGCGGTTGTGGGCGGCCATCTTCCGCTCGCCCTGGAACACCTTGATGGTGACCGCCGTCTGCATGTCGGCGGCCGTGCTGAACACGTTCTTCTTCTCGACCGGGATGGTCGTGTTGCGTTCGACGAGCGGGGTCATGATGCCGCCTTCGGTTTCGATGCCCAGCGTCAGGGGCGTCACATCCAGCAGCAGCACGTCGCGCCGATCGCCGGCCAGCACGCTGCCCTGGATGGCCGCGCCGACCGCCACGACCTCGTCAGGGTTCACGCCCTGGTGCGGGTCCTTGCCGAAAATCTCCTTGACCATCTGGCGGACTTTCGGCACGCGCGTCGAACCGCCCACCAGGACGATCTCGTCGATGCTGCCCGGCTTCAAGTTGGCGTCCTGCAAGGCCTGCATGAGCGGCTTGCGGCACCGCTCGACCAGCGGGTCGATCAGCTCTTCGAACTTCGACCGGGAGATCGTCATTTGCAGGTGCTTGGGACCCGACGCGTCCGCCGTGATGAACGGCAGATTGATGTCCGTCTCCGGGCGCGAGCTGAGCTCTTTCTTGGCTTTCTCGCACGCCTCCTGCAATCGCTGCAACGCCATCGTGTCCTTCCGCAGGTCGATCCCATGATCCCGCTTGAACTCGGCCGATACATGGTTGATCAACTCCTCGTCGAAGTCGTCGCCCCCCAGGTGCGTGTCGCCGCTCGTGCTGATCACCTGGAACACCTTGCTCCGGGTCGTGTCGTCCGACGCGTCTGCCACCTCCAGCACCGACACGTCGAACGTACCACCGCCCAGGTCGAACACGACGATCTTCTCGTCTTTCTTGCGGTCCAGGCCGTAGGCCAGGGCGGCCGCCGTCGGCTCGTTGATGATCCGCGCCACCTCCAGGCCGGCGATCTGACCCGCGTCCTTGGTGGCCTGGCGCTGGGCATCATTGAAATAGGCCGGGACCGTGATCACCGCCTTGTTCACCTTGTGGCCAAGGTAGGATTCGGCCGCCTCTTTGAGTTTGCGGAGCGTCTTGGCGGAGACTTCCTGCGGCGTGTACTGCTGGTCCCCCACCTGGATCTTCACGTAATCGTTCGGGCCCCCCACGATCTTGTAAGGGACCATTTTCTCCTCGCTCGCCACTTCATGGTGCCGACGGCCCATGAACCGCTTGACGGAGTAGACGGTCCGCGTCGGGTTGGTGACCGCCTGCCGCCGGGCCGGCTCGCCCACCAACACTTCACCCTTGTCCGTGTAGGCGACCACGCTGGGTGTGAGTCGGTTGCCTTCCGCGTTGGGGATGACCTTCGCCTCGCTTCCCTCCATGACTGCGACCACCGAGTTGGTGGTGCCCAGATCGATACCGATGATTTTTTCGCCTTCAGCCATCGCGAGGTCCTTGTATTCGGGTCGGTTTGTGCCTTGTGGTCTCCCGCTGTCATCAGCGCGGTGTGGCGCGCCCCCCAAACGGCACGCGTGGGCCGGCCATCGTTGGCAGAGGCGCACAGGGGACCAACCGAAATGCAAAGGACGTGCCACCCGGCGAGCGGTTTTCTTGAGCCCTCCTAACTGGTTTGCTCAACGGTGCTTGTAAAACACCCAGCCGCCGCCTGCCCATGCGTTGACCACTGCGATTCGGGCAGTCCTGCCAATTTGGCAGGCCGCGCCCCGCCGCGCGGTTGACAGTGGGCTCATCGAGCTGTAGAAGGACGAAACCGCCCGCGTCCGGAGTTGCCGGGGCGCGTGGGGTGCCGGATAAAAGGCCGGTTGTCGCATGGTTTGACCAGGTTCTCGTACGACGAGCGACGTGACATATGCCGGACAAGAAAGGGCCCCCTAGCCGGTCCCGCACGACCCGGGACCGACGCTCGAGGCCCGCTGCCTCGAGCGGGGATCCGCAAGGACTGGACTTGGCGCTGGTCGAGGCGATCAGCCGGTGCGCCGAGGCGCACCGGGCGGCTGCCCAGCGCCTGCTGGGCGCCGGCAATCTGGCCGACCTGGTCGTGGCGGACCACGCGTGCCTCGAGCGGGCGGTCGCGGCCAATCCGGGGCCGCTGAGCGACGCGGTGCTGGGCGCGATTTTCCGAGAGCTGTTGAGCGGTGCGCGGGAGTTGGCGCGTCGGACGCGCGTGGTCTTCCTGGGGCCCGAATTCAGCTTCAGCCACGCGGCGGCCATGGAACACTTCGGGACCAGCAGTGAGTTGATGCCGGTGCCGAGCATCGCGGCCGTGTTTGATGCACTGAGCCGACGCCAGGCGGAAGCCGGCGTAGTGCCCATCGAGAACTCGACCGACGGACGCATCGCCGACACGCTGGACATGTTCGCGCGCCTGCCTCTGCGGATCTGCGGCGAGGTCCAGTTGCGGATCCATCACTGCCTGCTCGGCAAGTGCGCGCGCCACGAAGTGTTGGAGGTGTACAGCAAGCCGCAGGCGCTCTCGCAGTGCCGCACCTGGCTGGCCCGCCATCTGCCCGACGCGCGCACGGTGGAGATCGCCAGCACCGCGGCCGCCGCCCGAATTGCCGCCGATAAGCCGGGCGCCGCGGCGATTGCCAGCCGGCAGGCTGGGATCCACTATGCCTTGGATGTGATTGCCGCCGACATCGAGGATAACCGGCACAACATCACGCGGTTTGCGGTCATCGGCAACCAGACGCCGGCGCGGACCGGGCGCGATAAGACGTCTCTCATGTTCGAGCTGCCGCACAAACCGGGTTCGCTGGCCGAAGCCCTGGCGATCTTCAAGCGCAACCGGCTGAACCTGACCTGGATCGAGTCGTTCCCGATGCCCGACATGCCGAACGAGTACCTGTTTTTCGTCGAGTTCCAGGGCCACCCGCAGGATCAGGCGGCGGAGCGGGCGTTGGACGCACTGCGCCGCAAGACCGTCCGGTTGGAAGTGCTGGGGTCCTACCCGGCCGCCCGAGTCCGCCCGTAGGGCTGTGCCCTGCGGCCTCCCTGGGCCGTTGCCACGCCGGGCCTCTCCCGCGCGCCTCCGGCAGCGGAACCCGGCCGGCGTGTCTCTCCTTACGCCCGCGCCGCGGCCGTGCTAGACTGCGCCGTTCGAAACCTGCGGCCCGATCGGTCTTGGCCTATGCGCGCCAGCGGGCTGCACGCATGACGCCGCGCCGGTGGTGGGCCGGGCTGCGCGATGCGAGAGCCATCCCACCGATTGAGGGAACCCGGACGTGCGTACTCCATTGATTGCCGGCAATTGGAAGATGAACTTGACCCGCCAGCAGGCGGTGGAGTTGGCTCAGCAGCTCGCGGCCAAAGCGGGCGGCCTTGTGGGCGTCGAGCTGGCGGTGTGTCCGCCGAGCGTGTATTTGGATGCGGTCCGCGAGGCGCTCGGCGGCGCCCCGATCGCGTTGGGCGCGCAGAACATGTACTCCCGGCCCAACGGCGCGTTTACCGGCGAAGTGAGTGGCGAGATGCTGGTGGACTTGGGTTGCCGGTATGTGATCTTGGGCCACAGCGAGCGGCGGCACATCCTGGGCGAGACGGACGCGGACGTCAACGCCAAGGCGAAGCGGGCGTTGGAGTTGGGCTTGGTCCCGATCGTGTGCGTGGGCGAGACGCGCGCCCAACGGGAGGCGGGGCAGACACGTGCCGTGGTGGACGCCCAGATGGCCGGCTCGCTGGCCGATCTCTCGGCCGACCTGATGCGGCAGGTGGTGGTGGCGTACGAGCCGGTCTGGGCGATCGGCGGTCCCAAGCCGGCCACGCCCGAGCAGGCGGAGGAAGTGCATGCCGATCTTCGCAGGTGGCTGGAGAGTCGTTACAATGCCGCCGTGGCGCAGGTTGTCCGTATCCTCTACGGAGGGGCGGTCAAGCCGGACAACGCGGCCTCGCTGCTGGCGCTGCCGAACGTGGATGGGGCCCTGGTTGGCGGCGCGTCGCTCAAGTCGGCCGATTTTTTGGGCATTGTGGCCTGTGTCGGGTCCGCGGCCTAGCGAGCTTGGGATGCCGCGTGTGCGGGGAGTTACGAGTCAACTTGAACTGGTGAAGGAAGCTCAGTGCGATGTCCTCCGCTCTGTCCATTCTGTTTGGCATTCTGATGTTCTTGCTCGCGGGGTTTTTGATCCTGCTGATCCTGGTGCAGCGCGGTCGTGGCGGGGGCCTGACCGGCGCCCTGGGGGGCATGGGCGGGCAGAGCGCGTTTGGCACCAAGGCCGGCGACCTGTTCACGCGGGTCACGATGGTCACGGCGGCCGTCTGGATCCTACTGAGTATCGCCGTCATCCTGGTGATGAACCCGCAGTCGCACCCCGGGGCGGGTGCCAGTGACGAGTCGGTTGGGAGCGGGGCGCGGGACTACACGCCGAGCTCGGGCGGTGCGGCGACACCCTCGAGTCCGTCGGGCACATCGGGCGCCCAGCCCGCGGGCGGGCCAAGCGGAGCGCCGGCGCCCACCGGGGGGGCCACACCGTAGTACCCACGCGCTCAGGCGTAATCTGGGCATGACATCGGCCGCCGGTGCATCGCCGGACGGCGGCCAGGTCCCTGATCGAAGGAGTGCTCCTGCCTTGCTCCAGAGCATGACCGGCCACGGCGAAGCGCGGTGGCACGCCGATGGGGTGACGATCAGCGTCGAAGTGCGAACGCTCAACAGCCGGTACTTCAAGTTGACGGTGCGCGCCGGGGAAGGGTATGCGGCGTGGGAGCCGCGGATCGAGGCGGTGGTCCGGCAGCGCGTGCGGCGTGGGACGGTCCAGGTGGCGGTGCAGGTCGAGCGTGAAGTGACGCCCGACCGGTTCAAGCTCAACACGGCCGTCCTGGCCGGCTATCGCCGCCAGCTCGAAGCGCTCTGCGACACGTTGCATCTGGGCGAGTCGATCCGGCTGGAAGCGCTGTTGGGGTTGCCCGGCGTGGTCGACGAGCATGTGGGTGAGTTCCTGGGCGTCGAGGCGGATTGGCCCCTGGTCGAACAGACGCTCCACCAGGCGCTGTCCAATCTCGACCAGATGCGGCGCGAGGAAGGTCAGGCGATGGGGGCCGACCTGCGCGGCAACTGCGAGCTGATCGCGGCGGAATTGGACCAGATCGCGCGCCGCGCGCCGCTGGTGGCGGCCGCCTACCGCTCCCGCCTGACCGACCGGCTCAACAAGCTCCTGCACGAATACGAGACGCAGATCGAGCCGGTCGATATCGTGCGGGAGGTCGGGGCTTTTGCGGAACGGAGCGACATTTCCGAGGAGTTGGTGCGACTGCGCAGTCATATCGATCAGTTCCAGAGCATCACCGATCTGCCGGAGAGCAGCGGCCGGAAGCTCGATTTCCTCACCCAGGAAATGTTCCGGGAGGCCAACACGATCGGATCCAAGGCGAACGACGCGGATATCGCCAGCCATGTGGTGGAGATCAAGGCGCTGATCGAACGGATGCGGGAAATGATCCAGAACATCGAATGAACCGATCTGCCGCACAAGTGGTCATCATCTCCGGGCCCTCCGGGGCGGGCAAGTCGACGGTGGTCCAGCGCCTGCTGAGCGTCTGCCCCATCCCGTTGCGGTTGAGCGTGTCGGCGACGACCCGCGCCCCGCGCCCCGGCGAGCAGGAGGGGGTCCACTACTACTTCCTGACGCCCGAGGAGTTCCAGCGGCGCCGGGAGCGGGGCGAGTTCCTGGAGTGCAAGGAGGTCTTCGGCCAGGGCGACTGGTATGGCACGTTGTGGAGCGAGGTCGCCACTGGCCAGACGGCCGGCAAATGGGTACTGTTAGAAATCGACGTGCAGGGGGCCCTGTCGGTGTTGGAGCAGATCCCGGAGGCGGTGACCATCTTCCTGCACCCCGGTTCGCTCGAGGAACTGGCCCGCCGACTCGCCCGACGCGGCACGGAGCCGGACGAGTCGATCGCGCGCCGCCTGGAAGTGGCGCGCGCTGAAATGCAGTACGTACCGGCCTACCAGTATGAAGTGATCAACGATACGGTCGAGCGGGCCGTGCGGGAGATCTGCGAGATCCTGCAGCGGCGTGGAGAACAAGCCCATGCTTGAAGAACTCAAAGAAGAAGAGATCGTCAATAAGGTCGGTGGGCGTTTCAAGCTCTCGACGCTGATCCAGAAGCGACTCGTGCAGCTCAATGCGGGCAGCCGGGCCCTGGTGGATCTGGACACGACCGATCGGATGGCGGTGGTGCTCCAGGAAATCATGCAGAACAAGATCTATCTCAACACGTCCAACGAAGTGAAGATCACGGGCGAACTGCCGGCCGGCGGTGGCGGATTGGATTTCATCCCGCCGGATGACTCGGCCATGTGATCGCACCGCACCGCGCGCACCAGGTCGCGCGGACGACATCCAGCGCACCATGATCGATCGGGAAATACTCATCGGCATCACCGGCGGGATCGCCGCCTATAAGACGGCCGCCCTGGTTAGCCAACTGGTGCAGCGCGGCGCGCGGGTCAGCGTGGCCGTGACGCGCGCCGCCCAGGCGTTCGTCGGCAGCGCCACCCTGACAGCGCTCACCGGCCGGCCGGTGGCCGCCGACCTGTTCGAATCCCAGCAATTCCCGCTGGGCGCGCATATTGAACTGGCCCAGCGGGCCGAGTTGTACTGCGTGGCGCCCGCCACGGCGAACTTCCTGGCCAAAGCCGCCCACGGCCTGGCCGACGACCTGGTCTCCACACTCTATCTCGCGTTCCGCGGACCCGTGCTGGTCGCGCCCGCCATGAACCCCGATATGTGGGCCAAACCGGCCGTCCAGCGCAATGTGCGGCAACTCCAGGATGATGGGACTCACATCATCACGCCGGAGGAAGGTTGGCTCAGTTGCCGGCGCAGTGGACCGGGCCGCATGGCCGAACCCGAGCGCATCCTACTGGAAATCGAAGCGGCGATCCGCGACCGCTCCTGACGCGACGCGCCGCGACACGCCATGACACGCATCCTGATCACCTCCGGACCGACTCGCCAATACCTCGACCCGGTGCGCTACCTGACGAACGCGTCGAGCGGCCGCATGGGATCGGCCCTGGCGGCCGCCGCAGTGGCACGCGGACATGAAGTGATCGTCGTCTCCGGGCCCACACACATCTCCTATCCTGAGGGCATAGAGAAGATCGATGTCCTGACCACCCGGGAAATGCTCGACGCCTGCGCTCGACAGTTCCCCACGTGCGACGGCCTGATCGCCACCGCCGCGCCGTGCGACTACCAGCCGCAACAGGTCGCTCAGGACAAAATCGCCAAGACCGGGCAGCCGCTGTTGGTCGAACTGATCGAAACCCCCGATATCGTCGCGTCGCTCGCCGCCGCCAAACGCCCCGAGCAGTGGATTGTCGGGTTCGCCCTCGAGACGAACGACCGGCGCATCCGGGCACTGGTGAAACTGGAGAAAAAGAGCTGCGACCTGATCGTGGTCAACGGGCCCCAGGCCATCGACTCGGACTCCAACGCCGTGGAAATGATGGACCGCCGCGGTCGGATCGTCCTGGCGCTCCAGGGTGCCAAGACGACGGTCGCCCAGGCCATTGTCGAGGCCGTCGAACGGACCCTGATCGCACCCCGCCAAGGACTGCCGCCAGCCGCCCGGGCACGGACCACGACCGCCTGAGCCGCGCGGTGCCCGACACATACTCGGCGACCTCCTGGCCGGCATACGGGCTATGGGCGATCGGCTCGGTCTTCGAGCCGTGGACTTTCGTGACCCCACTGGCCGTCTTCTTCACGCGCCGACCCAGGGCGTCATACCCAAACGTCACGTCGGCCACCTGGTCGCCCGTGATGTCCACGCCCTGCAGCTGGTTGTCGAAGTCCCAGAAGTACCGATGACCCGTCACGTTCAGGGTTAGATTGCCCTTGGGGTCATACCAGGTGTAGCCGAATGAGTCGAGCACGTTCGAATCCTTACCTGGTACAGCTGGCCCCGCGCGGTGTAGGTGCGATCCACCAGGCTGCCGTCCGGATAGGTCAGGCGCGACAGACGGCTCACGCTGTCATCGTTCCTCTCCATGGGTATCGGTCCGGCTGGTCTCCCGACCCAGCGCGTCGAACACGGCGTTGTAGCCCACGCCATGGGGGTCGCGGCGCTCCACCACAGCACTCCCGCCATCATACTTGGCCGTCGACACCCGGGGCCAAAGGGTCGATGGTTTTGAGCGCGCGGCCCGCGCCGTCGGTGTACGTCTGCGTCTGCCCCAGATCAGAAGCAGACACTCTGGTTTCAGTTCACGCGTGAGGTTCTACCCCCCCCTTGCCCCCCCTTTTTCAAGGGGGGGAGGGGATGGGGAGGATCGTCCGGCGGGTGGGCGACCGCGCGTTAGCCTGCCCCCCCTTTTTCAAGGGGGGAACGGGGGGGTCGAGCCATGAGCAAGATTTACAACCGAGGTAACGACAAACGCTACCCGATAGAACACCTTGATTCTTTCACGTCGCCAGCTTGTGGGCCCGAAACTCCCGCGCCACCAAATCTCCGATGGAGACCATCTCGTTCTCGATGTCGTCAATGGGCTCGGAACGCCCGGATTCCTCCTCCGCCTCCGCTGCCAACAACGCCGCTACGACAGCCTTGATCCGTTCTTCTCTGGCCTTGTTTCTTGCCATCCTTGGCTCCTTTGCCTCATGAGAACATCATCCGTCGAGGTACGCTCAGACTTTGTGAAGTCGCCGCGGATATGGAGGCGGCGGCGGACCCGACGTGGCTGTGGAAAGGCCGTCTCCATCCCAAGTTGATCGATGGCTTCACGTTCACGATGCCCGACACCCGCAAGAACCAGGCGCAGTATCCGCAACCGGCGTCCCAGAAGCGTGGCGTAGGACTGCCGATCGCGCGGGTCGTGGCGATCTTGTCGCTGGCGACCGCCTGCGTGATGGATCGGGCGTTGGGCCCGTACAAGGGTAAAGAGACGGGGGAGCCGGCCTTGTTGCGGTCACTGCTCGGCAGCTTGGCCCGCGGTGACATCGCCGTGGCGGATCGGTACTACTGCTCCTTCATCCGCCGGACCCGAAATCAGGCCGGGCAGTGCGGCCGCGAAATAGCTCTTTCGAGCGGTGTAGTGCTTGGCCGGGCCCCGCTCCGGCGTTCGTTTCTGACCTATTGTTGCGTAGTGGGACCGCAAGCGCGTGGCGCAGGGTGCGTCCGTACGGGTTGGATCGCCGCCGGCGGCGGCCGTCCATTCGGGGCTCGGCAGGTCCAGCGCGTGCCAGTCGAGGCACAAGGGGGAGTCGATCGAATGGATCAGGCAGTACTGCAGAAGTGGGATTACTGTGTGGAAGAGACCAACGGGGTCGACGCACTGCGCGCGATGCTCTCGCGCCTGGGCGACCAGGGTTGGGAGTTGGTCAGCGTCGTGCGGGGGAACGGCACTGAGCCGGTAGGCCCCGTCAAGACACTGCGTGTCCGCAAAGGCGACGCGTACGCCGCGATCTTCAAGCGCGTCCGCGATTAGCGATCAGGTCACCAGGGGCGGCGCGGCCGTGGCGGAGTCTTTGAGGAGTTCGGCCACGAGTTGTTCATCCTGCGCGCGGGGCGCCAGGACCGCGCGGGATCGAATGCGGCGCAGGACCCCTTTTTCCAATCGCGCACCGAAGTGCGTTGTCTCCAGGGTGCTCTCGCCCCGGTCACGCTCCCAGGCGATTCGTGCGTCCAGCAGATCGGAGTCGAAGACGATCTGCCCGTAGCTGCACGAGCCCGCCGGCTCCATGCGCGCGAGCAATGCGGTTGCCGGCGAGGTGATCGGCGCGCGCCGCGGTGACGGCTCGTCGAGCACCAGCGGCTGGAAGCCGCTCGCCACGCGGTCCGCGGGCAGATAGCTCCATCCGCGGCTGGGAACCGTCGTGGCCAGTCGCGTGCGCGGATCAACATCAAGCGACTCGGTCTGCACCGACACGAGCACCTCGATCACGACGCCCGGCGACGCATCAGGTTCGTCGACCATGCGCCAGTACACTTGCGCGCGAACAGGATGCTGCGCGGTCTCCGCGTATGTGACGATCAGGTCCGATCCGCGCACGTATGCGTCTTCGACGCGCGCAGGCGGGCCCGCAGCGTGCGCATACCACGCAACCTGCATGAGCCGTGCGCCCACCAGTTCCGCGTCACCGCATCGCACCTGGTGAACGCCCAGCGCCGGCTGGGCAAATGCGACCTGGGCGCACAATCGCTGCGACTGCCAGGTGCCGATGGCGTGGTCGAGACGCCACATGTCATGCCTCCATCTCGAACGAATCAGGCTGCGCGTACAAAAAAAACCCCGCCGTACGCAGCTCGGCGTAACGGCGGGGCCGGAACAGAGAAGAGGCCGATTGTACCCCGAAGGGCACGCGTATGAATATGAACTCCGATTACCGTGCGAGACACCTTCACGCCGTCCCACACCAAATCACCGCCCTTGATGATACCAAGATCCCACGCCGTGTCCATAGTTTTGTCCAAAATAGTGCCGGACCGTCCCGGGCCCGGCCAGACCGACAGCCCGGCCGTCCCCACCTCCGTTCGCCTCGGCCCGGCCGACCGGCACGGCGCCGGGCGCGTAGCCTCCGCACCGAAGGTGAGGGAAATCAGTATAATCAGATTGTCCCCGGCGGCGACCAAAGGCTGTCTGTCCCCACTTATGAGCGGATGGTAGTGCGGCGGCCTGAGCTTCCACACGCGGGCTACCGGGGGGAACGCGACGGACGGTTTCGTATCTCGGCTTGATTGATAAGGCACGCCCATGACGGAGTACTTGGACTTCTGCGAGCAGGTGGCCCGCGCGTGCGGGCACCTGTTGTTGGAGATGCGTGGGGCGATCACACCCCGGCAGAAGGCGGCCAAGGACCTGGTAACCGAAGCCGATTTCGCGTCGCAGGACATGGCGCGGCGCCTGATCCACGAGGCGTATCCGGGGCATCGGTTTGTGGGCGAAGAAGACGGGTCTGGCGCGCGCGATCCGGGTGTGGGGTCTGGCGATCCCGAGTCGGAGTATTGCTGGATCGTCGACCCTTTAGACGGCACGCTCAACTACGTTCGGCAGTTGCCCAACTACTGTGTGTCTGTGGCTTTGCGGCGTGGGGATCGGATCTTAGCGGGCGCCGTGTACGATCCGGTGCAACGCGAGTGTTATTCTGCGGCTCTCGGTCGTGGCGCGATGCTCAATGGGACTCCGATTCGTCCGAGTGGTTGTGGGGAGATGGCTCAGGCGCTGATCGCGGCCGGTCTGCCGGCGGACGTGGAGCGTGATTCACCGGACGTTCGGCGGCTGATCGAGGTGATGCATCGGTCTCAGGCCATCCGGCGGCTGGGCTCAGCGGCCCTGACGCTGTGCTACGTGGCGATGGGGCGTTTGGACGCCTACTGGGCGACTAGCGTGAAGATTTGGGATGTGGCGGCGGGGCAGTTGATTGTGCGGGAGGCGGGCGGTTGCCTCACGGGGCCTGCGGGCGATCCGTTCGATTTGGACGATCCCCAACTGGTCACTGCGGGCACCTCACGCCTGCACAGCGAGCTCCTGGCGGCGCTTGCCGACGCGTCACAAGTGCCGCATAAGTAGGTGGTTATCGCAGGGGGTGTTGCGGCGCAAGGGGGCCCTCCGGGCAGGTCGCGTGTGGGGGCAGGCCGTCCGTCCGTCCGGCTCTTGGGCAACCGGCGGGAAGAAAATGATTGGCAGGTGGGAGCGGCGGGCCTACACTAGAATCTTGGCTCGTCTTTGCCTATCTCCTGTGCAACTGAAATACCAGATACGTCGGCCGACGTATCGCTTCGTGGGCGTGATCGCCGTGCGTGGTTGGTGGCTACTCCTGACCCTTGTCCTCCTGCTGGGCCAGCCCGGGATGGCTGGCCGTCTGGCGGCCCAACCATCATTGCAGCCCTCGGGAGGCGTCCCATCCGCGCCCCCGCCGGTGGAAGAGGTCAAGCCGGGCGGGTTCTATTTGAAGAACGAGAAAGGCGTGCTCGTTTACGTGCCGGACATCTCGTACGAGCAGTTCGAAGAGTTGCTCAAGATTCACCGCAATCTGACGGACTTGCAGTTGCCCGCGTTCGTGATGGAGGACATGGTGGTCGGTGCCCGCGTGTCCGGCGACCGGCTGGACATGGACGTGAAGTTCACGTTTGAGGGTCGGGCGCTGGATGGGGTTGCCGCCGGCGCGTGGCTGCCCGTGCCGTTGCGATTTGGCAACGCGTTCCTGACCCAGGAGCCGGTGTTTGAAGGTCCGGGCAAGCACTTCCTGACGTTCGACAGCGGGCAGGGCGGCTACGTTTGTTGGCTCCAGGCCGGCGGTGACGCCGCGCACATCGTGACGCTGCACCTGCAGGCGCCGATCGATCACGTTGGCGGCGAATCGCGCGTCGTCCTGTTCCTGCCGACCCCTCTGGCGTCTGCCTTGAATCTGGACGTACCCGAGAAGCTGGCGGAGGGGTTCGTGCGGGATCTGGCAGACGCGGCGGGGCGACCGCTGGCGTTCGAATCGACGCCGGAAGGTCACGGCCGATTCACCGCACGGGGCGTGCGCGGGGATATCTCTTTGAACTGGCACGGTTCGAGCAATGTTGAGGAAGCGGCGGACCGGCGGCTGGACGTGTTGGGTGAGATCGTGGTCACGGCCGATGAGGTGCTGCAGGAGGTTTCCGTGGAAGGGCACTTCACGGTGCGCGGGTTCGGCGGGCCGATCGAGAGTTTCCAGGTCCGGTTGCCGTCCGGCATGCGGTGGCGGGAATCGCAGGCGACCGGCTATACGGTGCGCCCTCTGCCGGTTGCCGACACGACGGCGGCGGATCCGATGGTCGAGGTGCGTCTGGACCGGGCCACGACGGGCGAGGTGGAAGTCGTCTTGCAGGCGGAGATCCCCGCAACGGCCGCCGACTCGGCCACGGCGCTGACCGTCTCGAAGCTGGTGGATCAGACGTTGGAATTCGAGCCGGCCCGGTTCGAGTTCCTGGGCGCAGTGCGACATCACGGCCACATTGATCTGGTGGTGCGCGGCGACTGGACGTTCGAGGACCGCGATGATCCGGACAACCCCGAGTTCCCACGCGTGGATGCGGGCGATGGGCTGGCGAGCCCCTCCGTAGCGGCGGCCCGGTATCGTTATTTCAATCAGCAGCGGTCTCTGAGAGTCGCCATCCGGCAGAAGGCGACGCGGATCAACGTCGAACCGCTGTACACGGTCCATGTGGACGCTCAGCAAGCGCGGTTGACGGCCGAACTGGTGTGCAGCACCAGCGGGTCGCGGGCGAGCCCTCTGACCGTCCGGTTGCCGTTCTGGACCGTTGAGATCGTGCGGTACGTGGGCATTGACAATGCTCAGGCCGTGGATGTCACGGCCAACCCGCTGATCGTGCCGATCCCGGCCGGAGTCCGAACGGGGAGACAATTCAAGCTGAGGATCGAGGCGCGTCAGGACTTGACGGCCGGGGTCGTCACCGGGACCAGTCCGTTGAGTCTGGTCTTACCGCTCTTGGAACCGGCCAATCCGTCGCGCGCCACGGTGATTGTCAGCCCGGCGACGGTGGCGATTGTCCCGGCAGACAACGTGCTGTTGACGCCCCGGCCGCAACAGATGACCGCGCTCTCGGCGTTGGCCGCGCCGATCGCCGCGGGCGGCAACGGTGGCGCGCTGGCCGGCAGTGAGGGCGCGCCGCCGGACGACGGGAACCTGCCGGGCGCCGCCGGGACGAAGCGGCTCTATTACCGCGACCGGGGACCGTCGGACCAGCAGGCTCAGTTCATTGCGGACCTGCGCGTGCAGCCGCAGGCGATTTCAGTCCGGGTCGCCAGCACGGTCACGCTTACGCGGACTTCGTACACGGTCCAGCAGCGGTTCTCGTACCACGTGCAGTACGAGCCGGTGGACGCTGTGACGTTCGCGCTGCCGGAGTCGTGGGCCTCGGACACGGCGCTGGGCTTCCTGGTCAAGCTGGGCCACCAGGAGCTGTTCCCCGCGATCGGGCCGGGGCCGGGCAGCGCGCGGCCGCGGGTCCAGGTGCGGCTCCCGGAACCCACGCTCGGGCCGCTCGAGTTGACCGTCACGCACCCGCCGCAGCTGCTGGAGGGTCTGTCGGCCGATGCGGACTGCCAGTTATCCTTGCCGTTGCTGATCCCGACGACGGGGCGCGACAGCAACACGCTGGTAGTCGATCAGAGCTTGACCGTGTTGCGCGTCGACCCGCTCCGTGTGGAGCCGGTGGGTGACGCCTGGATCGTGGACGAAGCGCAGTCGGGCGGCGACAAACTCGTTCTGGCGACTACGGTCGAAGGCAAGGCGCCGGTGCTCCGAGTATCCTTGCGCGGCGCCAGCCCGGCCGGCGCCACGGTCCTCAACCAGGTCTGGATTCAGTCCTGGTTCACGCATCAGCAGCGTCGCGATCGGGCGGTTTTCCGTATCTGGACGCGCGCCGCGCAAGTGCGTGTGAAGCTGCCGCGGTCGGCGGACGCCGACCTGCATCTCGTGAAGCTGGCGGTCGATCGGCGCGAGGTGACGCTCGACGCGTCCGGGTCCGGCGGGGAGCTGATGGTGCCGGTGGCGGCGGTCCCGCAAGCCGCCCTGCGGGAGCATGTCCTGGAGGTCTGGTATGTGGTGGCGCCGCACGAGCGTGCGCGCGGGCCTCTGGACCTGGAAGCCGCCACGCTCGACGCACTGGATCGCGTGGAGCGGACCTATTGGCAAGTGATTCTGCCTGGCAACGAGGTCGTGGTGGGCTGCGACCCGCGCATGATGGCCGACCGGCGGTGGCAATGGGACAGCGTGGGCTGGCGGCGGCAGCCGGCCCGGGACCAGGCGGAGCTGGAGCAGTGGATTGGCGCATCGCCCCAGGACCCGGCGCCTGCGGGGACGAACTCCTATCTGTACACCACTCTGGGTGCGGTCAACCGGCTGGAGCTGGTGACGACATCGCGCGCGGGGATCCTATTGGTCTGTTCCAGCTTGTCGTTGGCCTGCGGGCTGTTGTTGTTGTACGTGCCGGCCTTGCGGCATCCCGCGCTGCTGCTGGCCGCGGGCGTGGCGACCGTGGCGGCCGGCCTGTGGTGGCCGGACTGGGCGATCCTCTTCGCCCAGGGCGCGCTGGTTGGCGTGCTGCTGGCGGTGATCGCGGCGGTGTTCCGGCAGGCGTTGCGGCGCGCGTACGCTGTCAAGCCGGCCGTGCAGGGCCGCGCGCAGTTCTCGGACTCCAAGATCAAGGTGCTCGACAAGGGCGCGGTGCGCCCGGAGGGCAGTTCGAAGATCACGGTCACGGTATCGCCGATGTCGGTTCCGACTACCGCTGCGGATTCCAAGCCATGACATGTCGGGCCGCGCTGTCGCTGGGGCTGTTGACGTTCGCCGCCCTGCAGGCGACCTGCATGCCGGTGTGCGCGGACGAGGCGTCCGGCGGGTCGCCGCCCGTGCGGTATCGTCGAGTGCTGGTTCCTCAGGAGTCGCTGAGCCAGCGCACGCGCGGGTACCTGCCGATCGAGCGGGAGAAGTTCCAGGCGCTGCTCGCGGACATCGCTCAGCGCCACCGTGCCGTACCCGCCGGCGCGGTGTGGATCGAATCAGCCGAATACCGGGCCACCTACGCGGGCGGCCCGGAGGGTCAACTGGTGTCCGGCCTGGCCCGGTTGCAGATCACCCATACGGCCGCCGAGCCGGTCGCGTTGTCGCTGGCGCCGTGGGGCTTGGCGGCGGGCGAGGGCACCTGGCAGGCCGGTGCGGCGAGCCGCCCGGCAACGATCGGTTCGGACGCGGCGGGCAACCTGGCGGTGATGGTGCCCGAGAGCGGCACGCTGTGCGTGCCGTGGACGCTGTGCGGGACGACCGATCCATGGGGCGCATGCCGCTTCGACATGGCTCTGGCCGCCGCGCCGCTCAGTCGCATCATCCTGGACGTACCGAGCGACTTCGAGGTGCGGGTGGACCACGGCCTGGTGACTCCGCCTGCGAGCACGATGGACGCGTCCGCGGGCGGGCCGGCATCGGCGGGCTTGCGGCCGTGGGTCGTGGAGCTGGGAGGCCAGTCGCGGTGCGCGCTGACCGTAGCGCCCGGCCAGCCGAACCACCGTCGGCGTCAGTTGGTCAATGTCCAACAGGACACGACCTACCGGCTCACCGATAACGGGCTGGAGATCGTGTGCGGCATCGGGCTGGAGATCCAACGTGAACCGCTGGCGGAGTTGCGCTTGGACGTCGATGCTGAGGTCCAAGTGACGGCGGTGCGATTGGGCAACGTCGACGTGGACTGGGGTGCCGTCCCGAGTGACGATGGTCGCGGCCAGACGGTTCGTGTCCAGTTTGCCGAGCGTCTGACCGGCGTCCACGCGCCGTTGCAGGTGTCGGGCCTCGCCCCGCTGCACACCGGCACGCTCTGGCGTCTGCCGGCGTTCCGGCCGCAGGGCGTGCTCTGGCGGCAGGGGACGATGTCGATCATCGTACCCGAGACGCTGGAGTTGCGTCATCTGTCAACCCACAACGCGCGGCAATCGGCGATCAGCACGTTGGGCCAGGACGGCGCGGCGGAGCAATCGGTGTTCGAGCTCTTCGGCGCGGATGGCGCGCTGGATGTGAACCTGGCCCGGCGCGCCAGGGGGATCGTCGCGGAGCTGGGCACCACCATTGACCTGGACTCCGGAGCCGTCGCCGCTCAAACGCTCGCGGATCTGCACTGTCGCTTCGGCGAGTGCTTCGTCGTGGAAGCCGATATCCCCAACCGCTGGACCATCGACGGGATCGACGCGGAGCCGGCCGATGCGCTCTACGATTATCAGGTCGTGGCCTACGAGGCCGAACATCGCCGCGTCCAGATTCAGCTCGGTCGCCCGTTGACCGCCCAGGCGCCGTTGCGGCTGAAGGTCCGTGCCCATCGCCTCCCCACGTTCCCGCTGACGGCCCAGGACCTGCGTCCCGTGGAGTTCGTGGGCGCCAGCTATGCCCGGCGACTGGTGGCGGTGGCTCCGGGCGCGAACTACCGCCTGGAGCTGGCGGGAGACAGCGGTGTGCAGCGCGAAGATCCAGGCCGGCTTGCGCCGGCCGACGCGGGCCGGGTCACGGCCCGGGCCGGCAGCCTGCTGTTTGAGGATGACGATCGGGCGCGCGCCCTGCGCGTCGATCTGTCACGCGAGGACCCGCAGTACGCGGCAGCCGTGTATGTCGATGTGGCGGCGCACGTGGATGCGGACACGAACATGCTGTCTTGCGTCGAGTCGTATCGGATCGTCTGCACGCCCGAGTCGACGCCGGTCCCTCAACTCCAGGTCCACCTCTCAGAACCTCGGCGGGCCGACCTGGCCTGGCAGTTCGTCGGCGACTCGAACGCCGTGCTGGCTGTGCGGCGGGTGAGCGGCGAGCAGCTGGCCAGCGGCCGACCGCGCGCGGGCGAGACCTGGCAGATCAACCTCCGCCGCCCTCAGGCGACTCCGTTCGAAATCCGCGGCCAACGCACGACGCGGGCCGACGAGCCGTCCGCCACGCACGGACCTGCCGCCAAGACAGGCGATGACCAGGATGGCTTGACCGTCTCGCTGGCGACACTCCCGGCCGCCGTCTCCCATGAAGGCCTGCTGACCATCCGGTCGATGGATGGCACCCACTTGTCCGTGACGGCCAGCCGCGTCAAGCCGATCCCCAGCGTGCCGTCGCCGCCGGGCGACTGCCCGACCTCCCGCGCCTGTTATCGATTCGACGCCTCCCGCAACGCCAACGTGTCGATCCGCCCTGTCCGCTCGTTCCGCGACGGCGCCAGCCTCTGGGTCTGGAGTTGCCAGATGGCATCCCAGTACCTGGCCACGGGCGAAGCGATCCATGCCGCGACGTTCCTGATGGAGAGCAACGGAGGAACCGATCTGCGGGTCCGCCTGCCGGAGGGCTGTACGTTCCAGGGTGTGGCGGTCAACGGCGCGGAAGTCAGCCATGCGCTGAGCGTCGCGGCGGACGGCTGGCAGACCGTCCCGTTGCCGGTCGGGAACCGGTTCCCACGAGTCGAGCTGACCTATCGCGAGGAGGGGCCGCCGTTGCGCTGCTGGCGGCGGCTGGCCGTGCAGATGCCCGACGTGAATGTCCCCGTGCTGGATCGGCGCTGGAGCGTCTGGTTGCCGCCCAGCTATCGGCCGGTGGGGATGTGGAGCGACCGCGCGCAGTCGTTCGATCCTGCGCCGCGTTGGACGCAGCGGTTGCTCGGGCCGTTGGCGGCGGACTCCGCGCCCTCCCCGCTGCGACTGTTCGCGCGTGACGACGCTTTGGCAGTCGGGACGTGGGCGGACCGTTCGCGAGCCGGCGCCGGGGCGGAGCAGGTCGTCTTGTGGGCGCTCGGCGAGCTGTTGCAGGTCGCGGCCGCGGATCCGCGCCGTGAGCAGATCACCTGGCGTGAGTTGTTCCAGCGGTATGCGGGCCGCCCGGCGGACGCGGCTGGAGTGACGGACTTCTGGGTTGACGCGTCCTGGCTGGCGGCGGAGGGGTTCGCGCTGGACCACACGCTCCCGCCGTGGGCGGCCGGCAGTCCGGGCGAGGCGGCCTGTGCGCTTCTGAGTGCCGAGCATCTGGTGCTTGTCGTGCATGGGGATCGGCTGTTGTTGACGAGCCGGGAGGGGCTGGCCCGCTATCCGGCCATGTGGGAATCGACGACCGACCTGTGTGTCGTGGTTGCGCGGCTGGGCGAGCGTTTGGCACGCGACTTGGATAGCGTGCATGACGGTGCCATACCCGGCGTGGTGCCGCTGAGCACGTGGGTGAGCACACCGGGCGCGCTCGGCTCACCGTGGGCGGGCCAGCGTGACGGGACGCGGTCGGGCATTGCGAGCCGTGCGGGGCGCATGTGTCGACTCACGGTCGATCATGCGGGACGTGGTACGTTGACGGTGGAACATGTCCCGACCCTGCAGGTCGTCGGATGGTCGTTGCTGTTGGCCGGGGCAGGGATCGTTGGGAGTTGGGGTCGGCACTTGCGGCGGCACAGGTACTTGCTGCTGGCGGCTGCTGCGATTGTCGCGCTGGCGGCTCCGCCAGCGCTCGTGCCGATCACATCCTGCCTGTGCCCGGGGATCCTGGCGGGGCTCGTCATCGCGTGGCTCCGAGGTGGGCGCGCGGCGTCTGAGCCCGCGCCGGAGGCGGTCTTGGGAGACCGCGCGGTGGCCGTCCGGGCCGGCGTGGCGACCCCGGTGCTCTTGGCCGCCGGTCTGCTGTGGGGCGGCGGCGTTGAAGCGGCGGCCCAGGAGGTGCCGGCCGGTGGGCCGGGCGGGGCCGGCGACAGGGTCTACGAGGTGGTGGTCCCGGTGGATTCCGCGTTGGCGCCGGTGGGGCAATACGATTACCTGCCGGCCGAGTTATACGACGCGTTGCACTTGCGTGCCGGCCCGCAGAACGGCGCGCGCGACGCGTGGTTTCTGCGGCGGGCCACCTATCGCGCGGTGTTCAATTGGCGGCAGCAGCGCTCGGCACTGGACCTGACCACGATGACGGCCGCGTACGAGCTGGATGTGGTGCACTCGTCCGGTCGCCTGGATTTCCCCTGGGATGGTCTCACCAGCAGCGTGGCGCTCCTGGAGGCGCACCTGGACGATCAACCCGTCGAGCCGACCTGGAACGCCGCGAAGTCAGCCTTTTCGATCCGAGTGCCCGGCCCCGGCACGTTCCGGTTGGAATTGGTGTTGCGTCCGGCCGTGCGCGAGGAGCCGGGGCAACGAAGCCTGCGGTTCGCGGTTCCGCCGGTTGCGCGGGCTCGGCTCCTGGTGGAATCGCCGTTCGGCGCGCCGGATGTGCAGGCGCCGTCCGCCGTCGGTTCGAGCCAGATCGATCCCGGTTCGGGCCGGCCCTTGGTGGAGCTTGGACCGACCAAGGAGCTGTGGCTGCGGTGGCCCTCGGGCGCCGCCGAGAGCGCTTCGCCGCAGCCGATGGACGTTCAGCAGTTGATGTGGTTGAAGGTCGACCCGAAGAGTCAGCCGGACGCGGTGGTGCTCGAGGCGCGGCTGCGCGTGCAGGCGCCGGCGCGCCCGATCGAGGAGATCCAGTTGCATGTGGATTCGCGGCTTCGCTGGATGGCGGAACCGGATGCGCCCGCGTACGAATGGTCGGAGGAACCGACTTCCGATCCGGGCGAAGTGGTGGCGACCATGCGGCTGCACGCGCCGATCACGAACCAGGCGATCCTGCCGCTGCGGTTTCACATGACCGATACCACCGGCCTGGGCAATGTCTCGCTGCCGCGACTCGAATGTGTCAGCGGGCGGACCACGCGGCGCGCGCTGGCGGTGAGTGTCGCGCCGGACGTCGAGTTCACGGCGGGCATGTCGGATGTCTTCACGCCGCTGGACGCGGCCGAGTTCCTGACGCTGTGGGGCGAAACGGATTCGGCGCCGAACCTGTGCTACGGCGTGCCGGCCGACGATCCCGGCTGGAGCCTGGCCACGCGGCTACGTCCGCCGCGTTCGGAGTCGCGTCAGGAGGTCACGCTGAGCTTCGGTGCCTCTGGAGTCCACATCACCTTGGATGCGGAAATCAACACGGACGACGGCGAGGAGTACCAGCACCGCTTGACCGTCCCGCGCGAATTCCGGGTGGACTCCGTCCGGGTCACGGCGGAACAGGCGGATGTGGCCAAGGAGGTCGCCTACGATGGGACCGGTGCGCTGACCGTCTTCCTGCGGCGTGGAGTCGCGGGCCGGCACCGGCTGATCCTGCGTGGCCACCAGCTGTGGACCGACATCGGTGCGCCCCTGCACCTGCCTCAGGTGACGCTTACCGACACGGTGGTTCGCAGCCAGACGGTGCGCTTGTACCGCCGGAGCGATGTGTGGATGGAGGTGCAGACGCCGCCGGGCCTGACACTTGCCGCACCAACGCCGGAAGATGCGTTCGACGAGCTGCTGGGTCGGCACGTCGCCACCTGGGAATTGAGCGACGAAGGGCTGGGCAGCGCCGCCGGTGTGACCGTGCAGTTGCACCCCAACGAGCCGCGTTTCACCGCCCGGCTCGTGACACGCCTCCAGCGCGCGGGCGACCAATGGGAGGCGACGGCCGATTTCGAGGCGCGCGTGGCCGACGACTCGGGAGGATGCGTCGACCAGTTCCGGTTTGAAGTCCCCCCGGAATGGAGCATGACACCGGAATCGAGCGATCGGGTGACATTCGAGCCGGATCTGCCGCATACGATCCGGGAGGTTCCCGGGCAGCGCCCACAGCTGATCGTGTGGCCGCCATCGCCGATCACCGATCAATTCCAGCTGCACCTGCGCTTCCCCGTGGAGCTGGGCGCAGCTGAGCGCGGGCGCACGCCGAACATCGTGCCGCTGGACGCCTCGAACACGGAACGCTTCTTCCTGCTGCCGACACTGTTCGACGAGCAGCGTGTGGAATGGGAAACGCCCGGGCTGGTCGAAGTGCCGCTTTCGGATGTCCAGCCGCAGGACGCCGCCGACACGACCGGGCAACTGGCATATCGAGTCTGGTCGAAGCCGCGGGTGGCCATCGCGGATGTCCAACGCGTCTCCGGCCAGCGGCGGGTCAGCCTGGCCGATGTGCTGGTCGACTGTCAGGCGGACGGGTCCTGTTATGGCGTCGTCACGTTCGCGATCGAACCGGCCGGCACCGCCCAGTGCACGTTGGACGTCCCGCCCGGCTGCGAACTGGTGCACGCCTCGATCGACGGCGTGCCCGCCGTGCTCCTCCCGCTGGCCAACCGCCGCTGGCAACTGCAGTTGGCCTCCAAGCAGCTTCCGCAGCAGCTGGCCGTTACATTCCGCGGCGAGCGCGCCGAGCCATGGACGGCCCGGACCAGGGCACTCGCGGTTCCGTGGGTCAGCGAGTCCGATGTCGATCGCAGACTGGCCGTGGACCGTACGTTGTGGACCATCCGAGGTCCGGCCGGCGGCGTCTTGCAGATCGCTGACGCGGCTCAGCACGCGCTCAGCGCGGCCGAGCAGGAGTCGCGGCGTTTGCGCGTAGCCGCCGGCCTGGTGGCCAGTGCCGCTGATACGGTGCTGGGCAGCCCGCCCCGGGACGTGCAGGCCTGGTACACCCCGTGGGCCACGCGCATCGCCTGCGCCGCCGCGCGGATCGCATCCACCCGCTGGTCGGCCCCGCCCGACGCCCGCGAAATCGACTCCGGCACCCTCGATTCGGTGTGTCAAGAGCAGCGGGCCATTGCCCAGCGGCTCAAAGCCTCGTCCACGGTGGAGGAGCTGGTCCAGCAGACGAATTGCCAGGCGCAGACAAACGACGTCTGGTATCTGAGCGGGCCGCCGACCGCCGCCGTGTCGCACTATGATTTCGACGCGCAGGTGCCGCAAGTCCAGCTCCGGTGGTATCCGGACCGGCAGGGGACCGGGTGGCCCCGTCTTTGGGCAGCCGCCCTCCTGGCCGTCTGCGGTGCCGCGCTCCACACGCTCGAGAAGCGGGGCGTGCTGCTCGGTGGGCGGTTCCGCTGGCCGTCCGTGCTCGGAGTCCTGGCCGGGATCGGGTGGTGGTTGATCGCCTGGCCGGGCATCCTCGGGTGGGCCATCGTGGCCGTGAGCCTGTGGGGCGCGATCCGGCCGCGGGCGGGCGCGGGGAGTGGGCTTTAGGGCGAGCGTAGGACGGAGAGAGGGGAGAAGACAGGGAATCTCCCGCCCGGCACCCCCGACCGCTCGACCGCACCCGGACGCGGCCAAAACCGCCAGCTCATCTTGGCACATTTTGGCGCATTTGATAGTTTACGACGGCATGGGAACGGCCTGAATGATTGGGCTAGCAAGGAAGGAGTCCGCGATGCATCCCGCCGGTAAACAAGATGTTTGCGTGCATATTCGTTGGATGATTCGGCGTGACATGATGGAGGTTCTCGAGATCGAGAACCGAAGCTTCGAGTTCCCGTGGTCCGAGGAGGATTTCGTTCGCTGCCTGCGTCAGCGCAACTGTATCGGGATGGTTGCCGAGCATGACGAGCGGGTGGCGGGTTTCATGATCTACGAGCTGCAGCGCAACCGGCTGCACATCTTGAATTTTGCGGTCGCGGCCGAGTATCGTCGCAAGGGCGTGGGGCAGCAGATGGTGGAGAAGCTCATCGGCAAGCTCTCCAGCCAGCGGCGGAATCGAATCATGTTGGAGGTTCGCGAGACGAACCTGGCCGCGCAGTTGTTCTTCCGCAGACTGGGGTTCCGTGCGATCAGCGTGCTGCGCGACTTCTATGTCGATACGACGGAGGACGCGTATCTGATGCAGTATCGATTCCAGGCGGCGGCCGAGGATGAGATCGTGATGCCGGTCAACCGGATCTCACGCCTGGCCGGCTGAAACGCCCCCGCCCCCGCGCCGGCTGCCTACTGCCTACCTGTCATGCGCTTCCGGCAGGGGGATCGACGTGACCTCGAGGCTGGCCAGGTCGACAAGCGCCACGGATGGCGGATAACCGCAGTGGACGGCGCCCGGGTTGAGCACCACGGTGCGGACGACGACGTGGCATTTGGCTTGGTGAGTATGCCCGTAGCACAGCAGATCCCAATCCTGGCTGTCGATCGTGTTGTGGAAAAGCTCGATGTCGTCGCTGTGGATCAGGGCGATGCGCCGCCCGCCGGCCAGGAGCGTGCCGAACCGGCCGTGCAGCGTGTGGCCGACCTCGTCGATGGCCGCCTGCAATTGGGCACCCGACCCGTCGACGTTGCCCAGGACGTAGTGCGTCGGCCAGCGCGCGAACAGGCGGGGGATGTCGGGCGAGCCGATATCACCGCAATGCACCACCAGCTGCACCTGCCGGTCTTCAAACAAGCGGACCGCCAGGCTGGTGTTGGCGATATTCCCGTGCGTATCACTCACCACGCCCAGCCAACGCACGTTGTTCAGGTTCATGCTTCCCCGCCAGACTATGTGACTCAGGCCCTCAATTCGCGACGCACAGGTGCGGGCACGCGCCGTCCGGGTTGCTGATGGCAGTCCCGACAGGGGCCATCGCCTCCGCCGCATATGGTCGGTACTATCATAGGCAGGATTCAGGCGGCTTCCAATCCGCGCCTGCCAATAGACTGTCCCCGGATGCCTACGCTCATGCAGATCCTGCTGATTACGGCCGCCCTGCTCCTGATTGCCCTGGTGGCGGCCTTCGTGCTGGTCGTCCGCTCGACCAGCTATACGGCCCTGCAGACCTTCTTCTGGCTCTTCGCCAAGTGCTACGTCCATGGCATGTGGCGGACCAAGATCGTCGACCCGTTCCCGCTGCCGACGCGGGGCAACGGGGTCGTGATCTGCAACCATCGGTCGAGCATCGATCCGTTCTTCATCCAGGTCTCCGTGCCGCGCGTCATTCACTGGATGGTCGCACGCGAATACTGTGAACTGCCCGTGCTCCGCTTCCTGCTCCTGCGCGTCGCCCAAGTGATCCCGGTCAACCGGGGCGGCATCGACACGGCTTCGACCAAAGCGGCGATCCGCATTGCATCCGAAGGAGGGATGGTGGGGATGCTGCCCGAAGGACGCATCAACAAGACCGATCAGCTTATGAACCCGGTGCGGCCGGGCGCGATCCTGGTGGCGCTCAAGGCCCACGCGCCGATCATCCCCTGCTACATCGACGGCGCGCCGGCCGGCGACAAGTTCTGGAGCCCGTTCCTGATGCGCGCCCGGACCCGAGTACGCTACGGTCAACCGATCGACTTGTCGCCCTACTACGGGCAGGAGAAGGATGCGGAGGTGGTCCGGCAGCTGCTGATCCGGTCCGTCCGGGCGATCGCGGAACTGGCCGGCGTCCCGGACTTCGAGCCGCAGGTTGCGGGGCGCAAGTGGAAACCCGACGAATTGGAGTCGGCACCATGAACATGACGAAACGCGAGGTATTCCAGCCCGAACAGGAGGCAGCACTCATGTCAGATCTATCAGGCAAAGTCGCGGTCGTGACGGGCGGCGGTGGCGTGCTCTGCGGCGCGATGTGCCAGGCGCTGGCTCAGCAGGGAGTCGCGGTCGCCGTGCTCGACGTGAGCGCCGAGGCCGCCCAACAGGTAGCCGATCAGATCCGCGCGCAGGGCGGGCGGGCCATCGCGGTCCCGGGGGATGTGTTGAGTCGTGAGAGCCTGGGGGCGTCGGCCCAGCGGATTCACGCGGAGCTCGGCCCGGTCGACATCTTGATCAACGGCGCGGGCGGGAACAAGCCTGAGGCGACCGCCAGTGCGGAACGGTCCTTCTTCGACATCCCGCCGGAGGCGATCGCCTGGGTGTTCCAGCTGAATTGCCTGGGCACGATCCTCCCCTGCCAGGTGTTCGTGCCCGACATGGTGGCGCGCGGACAGGGTGTGGTGATCAACATGGCATCCATGGCGGGCATCCGGCCGTTGACGCGCGTGGTCGCCTATGCGGCGGCCAAAGCTGCGACCGCGAACTTCACCCAGTGGCTCGCCGTGCATCTAGCTCAGGAGTACAGCCCGCACATCCGAGTCAACGCCATTGCCCCGGGGTTCTTCCTGACGGCACAGAACGAGTTCCTGCTGATGGACCAGCAGACGCGTCGGCCGACCGCGCGCGGCCACACGATCCTGGCCCATACGCCGGCCCAGCGCTATGGGGAGCCGCAGGATCTCTTGGGCACGTTGTTGTGGCTGGTGAGCGACGCGGCCGCCTTTGTCTCCGGCGTCGTCATCCCCGTGGATGGCGGCTTCAGCGCTTTCAGCGGTGTGTAGGCCTGGCAGGTTACAGACATCGATCATCGGGTCGCGGGCGCGCCGGCGGGTGTGAGCCACGCGCGGATCCGGCTCGCCAGGCGGCGCAGGCCGCGATGCACCGTCCGCACGTCCTGGCCGCGCGCGAAGACGGTCAGCACCGGCTGGCCGGCGCGGAAGCGCGTGCCGATGGCCGGCAGATCGGCCCATGCTCGACCGCCGGCCGCTGACGCCAGATCGTCCAGGTGCCGGTAGAACTCCGGCTCGACCGTGCAATCCGCCGTCGCGTAGACAATGGCTTTGCCGTGTAGCGGGCCGGCCACGCACGGCGGCAGACCCTCCGGCAGGCCGCCGCCCCGGCAGGCCTCACGGTGGAACTCCAGGGCCGTCCAGCCGGCGGCCCGTTCCAGGATCTCCACACTCGCCGTGTAGCGCGGATTCACCTCGATCGCCCATAGGTCCGGGCCGGCCACGACCGTGTCGACGCCGAACAGCCCGTCGAGCGGGAACGCGGCCGCCAGGCAGCTTCCGATGCGCTCGAATTGCCGCTGCCACGATCGGTCCCAGGCGATCGGGCCGATCGAGCCGACATAACGGAACTCGCCCGCACCGGCCCAGGGGCATCCGAGCAGCTGACGTGTCACGCCCAGGAGCACGGCCCGGCCGCGGCTGGCGACGAAAACCGCGCCGTAGGACGGCCCACCGATCCACGGCTGGAAGTACAGGTCGGTGCCGGGCCGCTCCCGGGCCTCCGCGGCTGGACGCTCGCCCGGCAGACGATCGAGTTCGGGGTGTGGACCGGTCGACGTGCACCACCGCACATGCGCGCCACCGCAGCTGCGCACGGGCTTGCTCAGCCAACGTCCGGTCCGGTTGGTCGGCCGGTGGCGTTCGGGCGGCGGGAACCGCAGCCCGGCGCGCACCAGCGCGGCGCTGACCTGCCACGGGTCGCGGACCTGCCGCAACACGGACCCCGGGTGGCCGAGCAACGCATGATGGCCGGACACGGCGTCCACCAGGGCCGGTTCGTTCTCCAGCCCGCCGGTGTAGAGCCATTCCATGGGTGGGAGCTGCCGGGCGATCGGCAGGATGCCGTTCGGGTAGTCTCGCACCGGGTAAGCCCGGCTGCACGCGGTCAGATCGCGATCGCAGAACAGGTCAGCCGCCGTCACCGCGAATCCGACTCGCGCGGCCGATTGAGCCGCCGCCCGTACACTGGCGCCCGCGATGAACAACTGTCTGGACATGGACTCGGGTGGCAACGCCTTCGAGCCGGTTGCATTTGCCGGCAAGTCTGCTAAGTTCGCGGCTAATCGGTCACGGCTCATTCTAGTTTGGGAGTAGCGGCTATGTCCATGTACATCGGCGAAGCGCTGGTCGGCGAGGGAAACGAGATTGCCCACATTGACTTGATGATCGGCTCGAAGGATGGCCCGGTCGGCGCGGCATTTGCCAACGCGCTGGCGCGGCAAAGCGCCGGGCATACGAACCTGCTGGCCGTGCTCACGCCGAATCTGGCCGTCAAGCCCTCCACCGTGCTGGTCACCAAGGTGACCATCAAGGGCATGAAGCAGGCGGTCCAGATGTTCGGTCCGGCGCAAGCGGCCGTGGCCAAGGCCGTGGCGGATTCGGTTGCAGGCGGCGTCATTCGCAGCGACCAATGCGAGGATCTGGTGATCGTCTGCGGCGTGTTCATCGCGCCCGCGGCGGAGGACAGCAAGAAGATCTACGAATTCAACTACGAGGCGACGAAGCTGGCGATCCGGAACGCGATGGCCGGCAAGCCGACCGCCGAGGAGGTGGTTGCCGCGAAGGACAGCGCGCAGCACCCGTTCAAGGGCTTCTGACCCATGACGAAGCCCAAGATCCTCATTCAGATCGACAGCGACCCGCAGCCCAGCGTGTTCGATGCGGTGGTTGCCGTCGACGCGGGTGTCGATCAGCTCCTGCAGTACGGCGCCGTGGATATCGAGCGCGTGCGGTCGCTGGTGCACGGCGCGATCTTCACGCGGGGCGCGTCGGACCTGTCCCGCACGGCCATCTTCATCGGCGGCACGGACGTCACGGTGGGGGAAGCGCAGTTGCGGGAAGTGCAGCGGAGCTTCGTGGGGCCCCTCCGCGTGTCGGTCCTGCTGGATGCCAACGGCGCCAACACGACCGCGGTGGCCGCGATCCTGCTGGCCCGCCGACATGTGGAGTTCGCCGGCGCGACCGCCGCCGTGCTCGCCGGCACCGGCCCGGTCGGGCAGCGTGCGGCCCGGCTGCTCGCCTCCGCCGGGGCCCGCGTCCGGATCGCCTCGCGCCGGCTGGACCGTGCGCAAGCCGCCTGCCGGCGCATTGCCCAGTCGACCGGCGGCGCGGAATTGATGCCTTGTGCCACGGCGACGCCGGACGAGACGGCCCAGGCGATCGCGGGCTGTGACATTCTACTGGCAGCCGGGGCCGCCGGCGTCGAACTGGTGCCGGCCGAACTGTGGCGCCGGCACGTGCGCGCGAAAGTCGCCATCGACCTCAACGCGGTCCCGCCGGCCGGCCTGGCGGGAATCGAGCCGCGGGACGCGGGCGCGATGCGCGACGGAACAGCCTGTTACGGTGCGATCGGCGTCGGCGGGCTGAAGATGAAGATCCACAAGGCCGCCATCCGCGCGCTGTTCGAATCGAATGATCGCGTGCTGGATGTCGAGGAAATCTACCAGCTTGGGTGCGCGCTGTAGGTCCCCCGGGTCCGTTTTTTGTCGTGCCGATCGGCCCGACCTGCCGATGTAACCAACACCGCGACACGACAGCTCAGGGAATCTGGCCATGCACAAGTGTTTAGTCGCCATACTTCTGGGGGCCGCGTTGGCCTGGTGCGCGACGGAGACCCGTGGGGAGGACCCCCGTGTGCCGGCCTACCTGGTTCTGCGCGCGCCCGAGCGCTTGCCGCAGGGTCCCGCCTATTACCCCGGCCGCGGCTATGCCGTGACGACGCAGGCGTACGCCTACGGGTGGTTCGGCGTGAAGGCGCGCAGTCACTGGCGCCGCCACGAAGGCTACCACGCCGCCTACATCCAGTGGTCGCGGCAGTAAGCGGCGCGGGAGCGGTTCTACTTGCCCAGCTCGGCCACGATCCGATCGGCGTGGTAGATCTTCTGGAGCGCCTCGCGGATGGCCTGGGAGCTGACCGATACGGCGCGATCCAGACGGTCGTCGTAGCGGTAGTCGCCCGGCAGCGACTGGATGTTGCCGTCGAAGATCAGGCCCACCAGTTCCAGATTGCGGTTGACGACAGGGCTTCCCGAATTGCCGCCGATGATGTCGGCGGTGCACACGAAGTTGAGCTGCGTGGCGGGGTCGAGTTGGTTTCTGCGTTCGTGCCAGCTCGCGGGCAACTGCCAGGGCGGCGTGGCGCCGTGGAGCTGCTCGTAGTCGAACGCGCCGCCGATCGTGGTCCACGGCGGGATCTGCTCGCCGTCCTGGTCATAGCCCTTGACCAACCCGAATGACAGCCGCAGGGTGAACGTGGCGTCGGGATAGGTGTCGGTCCCTTGGATGGCGAAGACGGCCTCGGCGACCTGGGCATACGCCTGACGTTCTTCCTCCTCGATCGCGTCCTGTTCTTCGCGCAGGCGCCGCGATTCGGGGTCGATGAGTTGTGCCAGTTGGATCAGCGGGTCATCGCACGACTCGAGCGCTACACCCCCGTCGGCGGCCAGTTCGCGTCGGAACTGGACATCGTCGAGCCGCGTGCCTTGGATCAGTTCCGCGGCGCGCTGCCGCGGACTCCTGCCAGCCAGGATCTGTTGGACGAGCGGGTCGTCGCCGCCCCGCTGTTCGACCAGGAACCCGAGCAGGTCGGCCAGGATCACCTGTTCGAGATCCTTATAGACCGGAGCGGGCGATAACAGCCTTTGGAGCAGGGACTCGCGCGCCGAGTCGCGGTACTCGCGCAAGCGCTGGGCGCTTGGCTTCGTGTCTTCCACCGCCATGCGGACCAGCGTCTGGGCGATCTGGAACAGGCTTTCATTGATCGAGATGCCCTGCGTGATCAGCTCGGCCTGCCGCTTCTGCAGCCGTTCGATCGTCGCCCACGCGGCGGCGTGGCCGCGCAGGGAGTCGTCCCGGGCGATCGCCGCGAGCAGTTCCCGTTCGGCCGCTTCCTTGCCGGCCATGAATTGCGGGTCCTGCAGGCCCTGCAGCATGCCGGTGCGGGCTTTGCGCGAGTTCTGGACGCCGAACAGATCGTCATGTGCACGCCGCTCGTTTTCCGGGTTGCGCTGCGCGTACTGCTGCAGCAGGATCTCGCGCCGGCGGAGGAAGTTCAGCAGATACGGCATCCGCACGTCGCGCTGGAACTTGAGCGCGGCGACGGTCGAGAGCCGGCTGGTCCGGCCGGGATTGCCGGAGACGAACACGAGTTCGTTCTCCTCCAGCCCGCGGTCGGCCCACTTGAGGAAATGCTCGACCTTCGCCGGCTGGTCATTCTCGTAGACGCGGAAGATGCAGGCATCCAGGTCGTAGCGGGGGTATTCGAAGTTGTCCGGGTCGCCACCGAAGAACGCGATGTCCGACTCGGGGGCCCAGACGAGCCGCACGTCGGTGTACTTCTTGTACCGATACAAGTGGTACCGGCCGCCGCCGTACAAGGTCACGACGTCGCTGCGGAACCCCGTGCGGTCGAGCGACTCCTTCTCGATCTCCGCCATCACGGCGCGTCGCGCGGCCGCCGCCTCGGCCGGCGTCATCGTCGCCGTCACCGACGCTTGTACCCGCGCGGTGACGTCCTCGATCGAAATCAGCTGATTGAGCTCCAGGTCGGGCGACTTGATCTCCTCCGAGTACGTCCTGGCGTAGAACCCGTCGCGCAGGTAGTTCTTCTCCGGCGTGGATACCTTGTAGAGCGTGTCGGCGCCGACATGGTGGTTGGTCAGGACCAGGCCGGTTCTGGAAATGAACGAAGCCGATCCGCCCGAATTGAATCGCACGCTGGCTTTCATCAGGTGCTCCGCCCAGTCAGGGGTCGGCCGAAACCCGTGGCGCGCCTGCAGGTGGTCGAGGGGCAGATCGTTGAACAGCCACATTCCCTCGTCCGCCCTCAGACCGGACCGCAGGCCCGTCATGCCCAACCCGAAAGCCATGACTGCCGTTGCCATCGCTCCACCCCACACATGTGCGCGTTTCATCGTGTTGCGTCCCATACCTTCAGCTAGTGGCGACAAGACTCGCTGCCCGGGCAGCGCCAGGAGCACGGTGAAGGGTCATCTTACGCCGCGACCGAGCCGGAGCAAAGGGCGCTCGAACCCTGCCACCGGTGGTTGCAGGCCCCGCCCGGAACCGTCACACTGCAACGAGTCCGGATCGAGCCGGGCCGGACCGGCTCGCCCCCCCTACGATGCGACCCCTTGCCATGACAGGACACTGCGATGACGCGCACACAGCTGATTTGGATCGGGTTGGTGGGACTCGGGTTGGTCGGCGGGCCGGCCGGGAAAGCGCTGGGCCAGGCGGATCCCGGCGCCGCCAGCGGTCTGCCTTCCGTGACGATCGATGCAACTCGCACGGGACACCCGATTTCGAAGTACATCTACGGGCAGTTCATTGAGCACCTGGGGCGCTGCATCTACGGCGGCATCTGGGCCGAGATGCTGGAAGACCGCAAGTTCTACTATCCGATCACGCCGCACTACGCGCCCTACGGCCGGCGGGGCGCGCGCGAGACGATCCTGCCCGTCGTGGCGGCCTCACCCTGGCAGATCGTCGGCGGGCCGGGCAGCGTCACGATGGACGCCGAGGCGCCGTTTGTCGGAGCGCACAGCCCACGGATCGACGCCGGGCAGGGCATTCGGCAGAACGACCTGGCCCTCCTCCGCGGCCGGAAGTATACCGGATACGTCTGGCTGAAACCGGCCGGCGAGGGGCCGAGCATCGTCCAAGTCACACTCCAGGGCGCCGAAGGAGCCTGGCGCTACGCGTGTGACGAGGATCGCTACGTGAAGCAGACATTCGAGTTCGTGGCGACCGAGGACACGGATCACGCGTCGCTGACCATCGAAGTCGAGCAGCATCCGTGTCATGTGGGCACCGTCTCCCTGATGCCGGCCGACCATGTCGAAGGCATGCGGGCGGACACGCTGGAGCTGCTCCGGCAACTCGATGCGCCCGTGTATCGCTGGCCCGGCGGCAACTTCGTCAGCGGCTACGACTGGAAAGACGGGATCGGCGACCGCGACCGGCGCCCGCCGCGGAAGAACCCGGCCTGGACCGGCGTCGAACACAACGATTTCGGACTGGACGAATTCATGACCTTCTGCCGGATCCTCGGCACCGAGCCCTACATTGCCGTCAACAGCGGTTTGGGGAACGTCACCAGCGCCGTGGAGGAGTTGCAGTACGCCACGGGCGCGGCTGATACGCCGATGGGCGCGTGGCGCGCCCGGAACGGCCATGCCGAGCCCTACCGGGTGGAATTCTGGGGCATTGGGAACGAGATGTACGGCGACTGGCAACTCGGGCACATGTCCTTGGAGGAATACACCCGCAAGCACAACGAGTTTGCCGCCGCCCTCCGCGCCGAAAACAGCGCGATCAAACTGGTTGCCGTGGGCGAGACGGGGCCCTGGAGCGAGGGCATGATGCAGCACTGCGCCGACGCGATGGACCTGATCAGCGAGCATTTCTATCGACAGGAGCGCCCCGACCTGGTTTCGCACGTCGCCCAGATCGCGGAGGCGGTGCGCGCTAAGGCCGACGCCCACCGCGCGTACCGCCAACAGTTCCCCGCGCTGGAAGGCAAGGATATCGATATCGCGTTGGACGAATGGAACTACTGGTACGGACCGCACGTGTTCGGTGAGCTGGGCACACGCTACTTTCTCAAGGATGCCCTGGGCATCGCCGGCGGCCTGCACGAATACACGCGGCAGAGCGACATCATGTTCATGGCCAACTACGCCCAGACGGTCAATGTCATCGGCTGCATCAAGGCCACCAAGACGCACGCGGCCCTGGAGACGACCGGCCTGGTCCTGCAGCTCTACCGCGCGCATTACGGTACCATCCCGCTGGCGGTGACCGCCCAGCCGCCGCTGGATGTGGCCGCCGCGCGCTCGGAGGACGGCCGCACGCTCACCATCGGCGTCGTGAACCCGACGATGCAGGCCTTGAGCCTGCCCTTGGATCTGCATGGCGCGACGCTCGCCGGTACGGGGCGACGTTGGCAGATCGCCGGGTCGGACCCCATGGCCTACAACCATCCCGGCCAGACGCCCCAGGTTCGTATCCAAGAGGACACGGTCTCCGCGCCGTTCCGGGAGCTGCAGGTTCAGCCCTGCAGCGTCACGCTCTTCGCGCTGCCGTGCGAGAGCCAGTAGGCGGCCTGGCCGGGGCGAGCGGGGAGGGGAGGGGAGGCGGAGCGGACCGGGCGGGCCCGCCCGGTCGGTTCCCCGCCGATGCGGGCCGTCAACGGCGTTTCGATTGCGCCGCGTGCGGCAACGCTCATCCTCTGCGCGGCACGTGATCTCTCAGCGTGTCGAACAGCTCCTTGACCCGAATAGGCTTGGCGATATACCCGTCCATGCCGGCGTCCAGGCAGAGCTGCCGGTCGCCTTTCAACGCGTGGGCCGTCATGGCGATGATGGGGATGTGCTTCCCCGTCGCCTGTTCGCGGCGGCGGATGGCGCGCGTGGCTTCCAGCCCATCGACGATGGGCATCTCGACGTCCATCAGGATCACGTCGAAGGCCGATGTCTCCCATTGATCGAGCGTCTGCTGGCCGTCCTCGGCGACAGTGACCGTGTGTCCGTACTTCTCCAGAAGTGCGACGGCCAGTCGCTGGTTCACGAAGCTGTCTTCGGCCAGCAGGATGCGCAGCGCGGGCAGGTCGTGAGACGGGCTGTCGGGCAGAGGGCTCGGCAGTCTATCCCGCGCGGCCGTCCGGCCCAGGGCCAGGCCGATCGCGTCGAGCAACTCCGCCTGCACGACCGGCTTCATGAGCCGCGCGGCGACGCGCAGCTGCTCGCATCGCTGGACATCGCCCGGCCGTGCCCCGGTCGTCAGCATGATGATGCCGATCCGGCCCAGATTCTGATCCGCGTGGATCCATTCGACGAGCGTACACCCATCGTGCTCGGGCATGCTGACGTCGGAGATCAGCAGTCTGAACGGTGCGCCGGCGCGCTGTGCGTCGCGCAGCAAGGTCAAGGCCGTGGTTGCGCGGTTGGTGCTCTCCGGCGCGAGCCCCCAGGTGCGGGTGAGTTCCTCGAGGATGAAGCAGTTGGTGGCGTTATCGTCGACGATCAGCACGCGCACGCCGTCCATGGCCTCGAGCATCGCGACCGGCGGCTGGTCCAGGTCGGTCGTCGCCGTGGTGAACTCGGCGCTGAAGAAGAACGAGCTGCCCCGCCCCACGACGCTCTCGACCCAGATGTGGCCCCCCATCAGCTCCACGAGCCGGGCGCAGATGGCCAGCCCCAACCCCGTGCCGCCGTACTTGCGGGTCGTGGAAGAGTCGGCCTGCGTGAAAGCCTCGAAGACCGTGTGGATCTTGTCCGGCGGGATGCCGATGCCCGAATCGCGCACCTCGCAGTGCAACACGACGCTGTGCGCGGTGCGCGAATCGACGAAGACCTCCAGCACAATCTCGCCCCGCTCCGTGAACTTCGTCGCGTTCCCGACCAGATTCACGATGATCTGGCAGAAGCGAGGCGCGTCGCCCACCAAGGCATCGGGAACGTCGGGATGGATGCGGCAGGCCAGCTCCAGGCCCTTGTCCTGGGCGCGGAGCGCCAGCGACTTCATGGTCTCGCCGACCCGCTCCCGCAGGCTGAACGGCATCCGCTCCAACTCGAGCTTGCCCGCTTCGATCTTCGAGAAGTCCAGGACATCGTTGATCAGCGTCAGCAGCGAGTAGCCCGATTCACGCACCATCCGCAGGTAGTCGCGCTGGGAGTCCGTGAGTTTCGTGTCGAGGACCAGGTCGGTCAGGCCAATGACCGCGTTCATCGGCGTGCGGATCTCGTGGCTCATGTTCGCCAGGAAGTCGCTCTTCGCCTTGCTGGCCACTTCCGCCGCCTCCTTGGCCCGCTGCAGGTTCCGGAACAACACCGCATAGGGGTTCTGCAGGCCGGCACGGACGAAAGCGCGATACATCAGGTAGAACGCGATGATCTTCAGGTAATGCCCGACGATGTTCGCCGGACCCGTGATGTCCTGGTACAGCGTGAACGCGAATTCCGAGACGATCGTCGACGCGATGGACCCCGTCAGCAACCGGAACACCCCCCGGTCGAACTCCTCGCGGCGCACGATCAGCAGTCCGAGCGCCGCGGTCAACAGCACGCAGATCACGCACTCGCTCGAGATCTTGAACGCGGTCAGCCCGAAACCCTGGACGTAACAGACGGGGAACAGGTCCCACCAGAACACGGCGCACAACACCGCCGCCACCAGGGCCGTGTACGCGGAGAAGATCCAGCCGGCCGGGATCCGCCAGCGCATGAACGATAACGCCGCCACCAGCGACAGGCTCTGCAGAAACCGCGCCACGACCCAGAATTGGATGCCGAGGTTCGTGTCGTAGCCCGGAAAGACCTGCAGACTGCCCACCGACAACGTGTGCAACAGGTCAATGAACCCGACAAACAGCAGCGCGATGCCGATGAACAGGTAGAAAGCATTGTCCAGGAACTGGCGTGTGTTCCAGAATACTACGAAACTCGTGCAGGCCACCACGATGCTGAACGTCTCGACCAGGCCGTGGAACAGCCCGTAGCTCAGGCGCTGCGCAAAGAACAGGCCGACGAACAGGCCGGAGGCCAGCAACACCGTGGGCCATTGAGCCACCAGTTCCGCCCGCCTGGACGATGATGCCACGATGTCCCCCCTCAATGCGCGACGCGGTTCGATCGACCAGACCACGACGGGATCCGCACCAACGGTCGATCGCGAGACTCAGCAGGTTGAATGCGATTCATTCTAACGCGTTGGGCCGCGCCCGTACATTCCAGGCCATCCAGCGTCCGACCCCGTGCGGCAGGATGCGTCCGGCCTGCCGGAGGCGACGCCCTCGGAACAGGAGGTCGTCAGGAACCCTTGGGCCGAGGGCCGTGAGTCGCCGGCGGCGGGGCGATCTGCTTGACGACGATGTCGTCCCAGTCCAGCGTCCCGTCGGACAGGTAGCCGTAGAGCATCACGCGGCCGAAGCGCGGGACGAACTGCGCGTGGCGCGGTGTGAAGTCCTCCGTGTGGATGTGCCAGGTATCGGTCGCCCCGGCCAGGTTCTGTTGGCTGCGATACACCTCCCGTTTCTCCAGCTCTTCGGTCGAGCCGTCACTTCGCTGCGCGAAGCGCGTCGGGCGCTCGGTGTAGCATTTGATAAACACCTTGGCCGCCGGTGCGGAGGTCCGCCAGCGGCACTGGAAGCGGTATTGAGCGCCTTCCTGGATCGGGAAGAAGTCGCTGTAGTACAGCACGCCGCTCGTCTCCGCCACGTCGCGCGGGATAGTGAAGCGAAGGAAGTGGTTGGGCCGGCCGTCCTGACCGGGTTCGGTCGGCCGGCTCACGAACCGCCCGGGCGGGTCCCAGCCCTGGGCGGTCTCGAAATCGCCCTGCACGAGGTTCGGGCCTGTCTCCCAGCGTTTCTCCGCCTCGACGTCACTTCCCGCGTCCGCCGCTGCCGGCTGCACGCCGTCGAGTCGGTCCAGCGCCTGGTCGACGTACTTGTGCGGGATCTCGCTGGCGGTTCTGGTGCGGGCCTTGAGTTGGGTGATGATGCGGGGCGGCTCGGTCGAGAAGTCGACAATGTTCAGCCACAGATCGTATTCGTCCCACGCGACATCGGCCAGACGTTCCACCTTGCCCCAGATCGCGATATCGGCGCCGAAGTCGTCTCTCAGGATCGACCGCATCCTGTCGAGCGGCGTGTCCGGGTTGGGGACGACCTTGGCCCGCTCGCTCCAGCTGCGCACATCGAGCATCGACTCGGGCAGGATGTATCCGCCGCGCCGCTCGAGCTTCTTCCAGATCATGTCACCGACCATCCGGCCGTAGCGTCCCTGGTCGAAGACCGACTCCAGATCGAACGGGATGACGACTTTCTGCCGGTCTGCACCGGCAGGCTGTTGTGCGGCAGCGCGCGGGCAGCCCGTCGCGCACGGGAGGAGGAGCCACCAGGTCACGATGCATGTCGTCGCGACGCGTCGGGTCATCATCGTTGCGTATTCTCCTCGGGAGGCGGGGTGTCGCCGGCCTCCGCCGCCGTGCCGGGCCGCGCAGCCGGGCTGCCCGGCCCGCCCGTGGCCAGCCGCTGGAAGTAGCGTCGATTGAGTTCTTCCCAGCCTTCGGGCGACGGGTCCTGCATGCCGGCGAGGATTTCCTTCTGGATCTCGGCCGGCAGGTTGCTCGATTGATCGCGGCGGATGGCGTATTCCCCGGCGACATACGACTGGACATGGCGCAGGCTTTCCAGCAGGACCTCGCGCCGGCGCAAGGCGTTCTGGTAGGCGCCGCTGCGCAGGTCCCGTTCGATCGAGGCCATGATCTCGATCATCCGCGTGAGGTCTTCGCGGTGGTAGTTCAGGACGCTGAACTGCAGGTCGATGGCTTCCGCCCGGTTGCGCAATTCGGCCTGTTTCTCGGCCAGTCGTTGCAGATCGCGCTGCGCCTGCTGTCGCAAAGGCCCCTCCAGCCCGACGCCGCCCGCGCCGCTCTCCTTGCCGCCGCCGGTCGCGCCGCCGACCGGATCCCGGCTGAGGTCCTTGACCTGTCCCTGGACGAACGGGTCGGGTGCGAGCCGGCTGGGCGTCTTCCGCCCGCCTTTGCCGACGGCCGTGTCACCGACGAACTCGCCGCTGGACTGCCCTTGCCGCCCCTCGCCGCTGCGCCCGCCGATCTCGCTCGTGTTGGGCAGCCGGTTCCCGGTGACGCCCCGGGCGCTCATGTTCGAGATCGGACCGTCGAGCGCGTCCCAGCCCATCCCCTTGTCGCCCGAGTCGGCCCAGCTGCTCGACACGTCCTCCATTTCGTCCATCAAGTCCTCTTCGTCTTCCATCAGTTCGCCGACGATGTCTTCCAGCTCGCCGGGCAACTCGGCCATCGGCGCCTCTTTCATCGCGTCGGTCAGCGGCTCTTCCTGGCTCCATCGTTCACGGTCGGGCGTATCGGGAAGCCATTTTTCGATGTTCGTGGTCATCTCCTCGGCCATCTCCGCGCCCAGCTGTTCCAGCGGCACGGCGATCTCGACCGTCTTCTGCGTGAGCGCGCCTTCCGCCATTTTCAGCTCCGTCTGGACTGCGATGAACTCCTCCAGCGTGCTCGGATTGGAGAAGTCCTGTTCGGGCAGCTTGCTGAAGTCGCTGTGCATCTCCTCCATGAAGCGGGACCAGTCGTCCTCGGTGGCGGCGAGTTCCTTGAGCAGTTGCTCGTCTTGTTCCGTGAAGTCCTCAACGGGTTTCTTGGCCAGGTTCTTCGTCGCTTCGATCACGCGTTTCTGCTGCCGGAGGAATTCCTGCAGCCGATCGTGCAGGTCGCGCAGCTGCTGCTCGACATCGTTGGGCAGATCGCCGCCGGGCCGCTGGTCCATTTCCGCGAGCCTGTCCGCCGTGGCGCGCCGCGTGGACTGGAGCAACCGTTGCAGCACTTCGATGATCGCGTCTTGTGTCTCGCCCAAGTCGGCCGCGATCGGCGCGGCCTGGGTGACGTGCGCGATCCGCGTCAGCCGTTCGGCCAGCGAGACGGCACGCGGCATCGGATCATGTGCCAGGCTGGTGAGCGTCCGTTGCAGGTCGGTCGCCTCCGGGTCGTCGGCCGACAGGCCGGTGGTGATGAGGCTGATGGTCTGCTGTCGGATCCGCAATTGATTCTGCCGGATCTCCGTGCCGAGTTCGAGCGCCCGCGGCAGCGCTTGTTCGGGCGCGAGCCCGGCGGTCCGGGCACGCGTGCGCAGTTGCAGTTCGAGGATGGCCCACAGCCGGCCCTGCCAGGATTCCAGGCGCGCGAGCTGGTCCGCCAGTTGCGCCGCGCGATCGACCAGTTCGATTCGCCGCCACGGGCTGGCCACGCGCTGAGGCCGCAACTCCAGGCCCGGCAGACGCACGGTGCGGCCGTCCTCCACAACGGCTCGAATCTGGATCGCGTCGCCGCGCGCCACGCCCAGCGGCGGCAGCGCGAGGTGGTGGTTGAGCGCGGCGGCACGCTGGCCACCCAGGTCCGCCCAGCGGTATGCCACCTCCGGCTCCGGACCGCCCGCCGACTCGCCCCCGGCGGGCTTCCATTCGAGCCAGGCGCCGGCCAGCGCGTGATCGTCCGCCGCGCGCACCACCACCGGCACCGCCCCGTCCGGCACGGCCGTCAGGTCCTGCGCCGGCTTGACCAGCTCGACAGTGGGCGGCAAGTCCTCCGCCACTTGGATCCGGTTCACACGCGGCCGGTCATCTCGATGACCGTGCCGGTTCTGCAGCTCGATCGTGTAACTGGTGCTCTGGACCAGTTCCAGCCGCAGCACCAGAACCTGACCGTCCTCCTCCAGTTGGCCGGTAATCTCGCGGTCGCCCAGGTGCGCCGCGCCATGGGCCAACGGCGCGGAACAGTACACGCGCAGGTCCGCCTCCGTGTACTGGGGCGCGTTCAGGTCGGCATGAGGCTGCGTGACGCGGTGTGGAGGAAGGTCCAGATAGGCGGGGTAACGATAGGTTACGTCGACCTTCACGACGGTCGGCCGCTGCTCGACGTCCGCCCGATAGATGGCCGATTGGCTGTCCCCCACCTGGACCCGGTAGAGCATCGGGGCGGTGACCGCCGGGATCGTGCCGGCGTAGCGCGCACCATCGCGGCCGGCCATCAGGGGTCGGCGCGTCCACTTCGACTCGTTCGCGGATCGGACTTCCAGCACAGCGCCGGGCGGCGCGCCGTCGAGCGGGGCGATGCGCGCGACGATGTCCAGCCGTGTGCCCACCAGCACTGTCGTGTCGCCGGGCGCGACCTCCAGGATCTCCACCGCACCGACTTGAGGGACGTATTGCCAGGGCGCGCACAGGCGGTGGACCGAGGAGGACCAGGTCGGGATGGCGGCCCGCAGCGCGAAGACCAGCAGCAGGACGGCAGCCAGCACGCCGCCCACTTCGGCCAGATCCCGAGGGGTCTGCAGGCCCAGCTGCCAACGCGCCCGCCGCAGGTGCCGGTGTGCCGCCTTCTCGATCGGCACGCCGGTCACGTGCGCCAAGGCGTCCTGGATCGCCGCCTCGCGAAAGGCCTCGGACGCGCCGCCGGGTGCCCCGGCCAACTGCACGAGGTTGATCAGGTGGCTGCCCAGCTCGGGAAACGCCTGCTCCACCCGGCGCGCGGCGGCCATCAGGCTGCGCCGCGTCTGCAGGCTGCGATACAGGGTCCAGGCGACCAGGCACGCCGAGGCGCCGCACCAGGTGACGAACAGCACGGCCAACCAGCCCTGGGGCAGCCGCACGAGCGCGTCGACCGAGACGAACAGGACGAGCACGGCGACGCTTACCGCGACGGCCAGCACGGTGCGCGCACAGATGCTGAACGTCCACCAGCGTTGCCGCGCAGTGTCCAAACGCTGTAACGTGGCTGTGACGGCCGGAGACATGACCGCTGCCCGCCTCTCTCAATGCGTCACGGCATAAACCAGGACGTTCGTGCCCAACTTGAACGCGTCCTCGCTCTCGTAACCGTAGCTGTACGGGTGCGGGAACTGCTCCCAGCCGTTCCCCAGGTCGAACCGGCTGTATACGACCGCCAACCGCCCGTCCAGGCTGACCCCTTCGAGCGTCGGCGCGGAGAGGTCCCCGAAATCCTCCTTGACGCGCGGCGTGTAGTGCGCGGTGCGCATGTCGTAATGCATGGTGTACAGCGGGTGGTCGGCCGGCAGCGCCTCCAACGCGTGACCCGGCAGCACTCTGGCCAGATTCTCGCGGAACGCCTGGTCGAACGCCATGCGCCCGCAACAGGCGTCGGCCAGAAGCATGCCGCCCGCCGCGAGGTATTTGCGCAACCGTTCGGCGTCTTCATCGTCCCACCGGAACTCGTCATGGCCGGTCAGGTACAGCAGTGGGTAGGTGTTGATCCGCGGGTCCTTCGCGCGGACACTCACCCGGTTGAATTTCACGCCCAGCGTCGAATTGTCGCGCGCATGCCGCAACAGGTTGTGGATCGCCGAGGGGTCCGGGTCCCAATCGCCCTCATGGATGAGCTGGGCCAGCACGAAATCGTCGCGCGTCGGCGCGTCCGCCTCATGGTACACCTTCGTCGAGCTGAGGAATCGGCCGAGCTGGAAGTTGCCCAGCAGGTAGGTGATGTAATTCGCTCCGATCTGACGTGCCTGCTCGATCACGACGCGCGTGCCTCGCGGGTGATCATGCCCGTCCCAGCCGCACGTCAGGTCGGCGGGTGAGTAGATCACACCGAGCCGGCACCCGATCGAGATGCCTTCCAGGCACGGTTTGTCGACGTGACGCGTCCCGTCGCCCCGCTGGTACTCGAAATCGCCCAGCTTGTAATAGGTCGCGAAGATCGGATCGTCCGGCAGCAGCCTGCGAAGCGGCCGTTGCGGGAAGACCAGCGCCATTTCCTCCCGGAACGACGCGTCGAAATCCTTCCACCCGCAGCAGGCATCGCCCAGGATCGTGCCACCGTCCAGCACGTAGCGCGCCAGCGCGCCGCGCACCTCGTCCGAGAGCGAGAACTGGTTATGGCCCGAGAAGAGCAGGGCAGGCAACTCGCGAGGATCGAATGAGAAGTGTGCGAACTCGGCTTCCATCGAACGGTACTGGATGCCCAACATGCTGTTGGTCCAGGACAACAGGCTCGCCACGTCGGCCGGGTCGGTCATCCAGTCGCGATACTGGACCCGCTTGCCGTCGCGGACCACGTACTTGATGGGCCCCAACGCGACTTTGCCGACCAGCGCCGGCGGCGCCGGGGGCCGCTTCCGCTCCGTGCGGCGCAGCGGCGTGACAGGCAGCGGCAACGGCGGGAACGATTCGCCACCGGTCCGGCTCTGCGGGGCCGCCGGAGGCGGCGGGCCGCAGTCGACAGGGCCGCTGTCCTCCTGCGGGAGCGCGGTCGGCGACCCTGCCAGGGCCGCGGCGCCACCGGCCGAGAGGCTCGCCAGAAAACGGCGCCGTGTCACCTTGGAGCTGGTCAGAACGTCGGTCAGCAGCATGCCTGAACGGGCCATTCGCGTTTCCTCCTCGCCCACGACAACAGACAATTGGAGCGAAACCCGATCGATCCGGCAACGCATTCTCGGTTCCGACCTGCCCCCCTCGAACGCCGCGAATGCGCACGGGGCTTACTGCTATTGTACCCGCTCTGCCCGCCCCTGACGTGCGGATTCGTCTTTTTCCGCCCCGCCGCCGGCTGGTACAACCGTTCAAGACGACGCCGAGCCGGTCTACAATCAATCGAGATGGGCCTCGACGGTCGCGGGACCGGTCCCGAATCGACAGGAGACAAGACGGCCATGTGCGGACTGCTCGCGTGCATCCTGGCGGTGTTGCCGGTCGCGGCACGCTCCGCCGCGGACGACCCCCCAGCCATCGACCCGTTCGGGCGCAAGGCGGCCGTGCGCGAGGACGCCGTGCCGGGCTACATCGAATTGTCCGACGGGACCATCCTGCCCGGCCACATCTACGCCACGCGCGACACGCGCCTGAAGATCTACGACCAGCAGCAGGAGCGGCAGCGCGAAGTGCCCTGGAACAAGATCCGGCAGATCCAATGTGACGTGGACAAGGAATGGATGGAAGACGAGTGGCGGTTCCGCGAGAATGCCAACGACGAAAAAGTGTTCACAGGCCGCCGTTACCCGGCGCGGATCCACGTGCACACGGTTACGCTCGCGGACGGCACGTCGATCCGCGGCGCGCTCTCCAGCGTGATCTACCTGCAGCGGGCGGGCGAGGCGACGCGGAAATTCGAGTTGCACAAGCGGGCGAAGGGCAAGGTGGGGGACCGTCTGGAGTCACTGGTTTACGTGCGTACGATCCGTCTTGGTCCGGAGGCGTTGGCAGACGGCCAGCGGCGTCTGAAAGAGCAGGAGGCGCGCCAGCGCAAGGCGGCCGGACGGGCTCCGTGAGGCGAGTGGCCGGGCGTGGGGCCCCCAGCTCGAATGGCGAACAGGGAGGCTCGAAAGGGTCGCAGGTGGAGCCTGTGTGAAGAACGCGATGTCCCGACTGACCTGCCATTCCGCGCTGCACCAGCTGTTCCCGGGCCTGCCGGACTTGTTCCCCGGAAGCGTGTTCGTGCTGTTCCTGGTGCTGGGGCTCGTGACGGCCGTGTTGGTGGCCTGGGCCTATGGGCGGGCGTACGGCGCGCTGGCACGTCGGCAGTGGTGGACGCTGTTTGCGTTGCGCATGGCGGCGATCGCCATCCTGTTTCTGCTGATGCTGCGGCCGGTCCTCACCTGGCAGCGCGAGGTCACGCAGCGGAAGGCCGTGATCTTCGCGCTGGACAACTCGTCGTCCATGGGCGTTGCCGACACGCCGGAGGGCGGGACGCGGTGGCAGCAGGCGCGCGACCAGCTGTATACAGCCTGGTCCGAGCTGTCGGGCCTTTTCGACCTGCATCTGATCGTGTTCTCGGACGTCGCGGAGCACCTGGACGCGCCGGCCCAGTTGGCGGCCGTCGAGCCGGTCGGCAAGGCGACATCCTTGTCGCGCGGCCTGCTCTCCGCCCGGCGGGCGGCGACGGGGCGCCAGGTCGAGGCCGTCGTGCTGTTGACCGACGGTATCCACAATGCGGCGGGCGACCCGATCGCCTTGGCGCGGCGGATGGGACTCAACGTCGTGACGATCGGGGTGGGCGACCCGCTGCACGAGCGTTCCCTGCGCCGGGACATCCGCGTGATCGACCTGAAGTGCCCGGACCAGATCGCCCTGCGCAACAAGACGCGCGTGTCCGGGTTCATCGACGCGGTCGGGACGCCCGGCCATGTCGTGCAAGTGCGATTGCTCGAGGACGATCAGCCGGTGTGCGAGCGCGAGCTGACGTTGGACGACGTGGAAGGGGCGCAGGAAGTCGTGTTTGAGTTCATCCCCGAACGGAAGGGGCTGCATACGTACACGGTCGAGGTGCCGCCGCGGCCGGACGAGACGATCCCGGAGAACAACCGTCGTTCGAGCAGCGCGCTGGTGCACGACGCGCGCATCCGAGTGCTGTACGTGGAGGGCACGTTGCGCGCCGAGTACGGCGCGCTGGTGGGGCAGTTCCTGTCCCGAGACCCGAACGTGGAGTTCTGCGCGCTGGTGCAGACACGCCCCGATACGTTTGTCCAGCGCACGAATATCGATGGCCTCGCGTTGACCAGGATTCCCGACACGGCCGACGTCGTGGACGCTTTCGACGTCTTCCTGATCGGTGACTTGAGCGCGACCCATTTGCCGCCGGCCACGATGCAGTTGATCCAGCAGCGTGTGCGGGCGGGGGCCGGGCTGCTGATGATGGGCGGCTACCACAGCCTCGGGCCGGGCGGTTACGCGGGCACGGCGATCGAGGAGTTGCTGCCCGTGTACCTGGGCGGGCCCGATATCGGCCAGGCGACCGAGCTGTTCCAGCCGCGTTTGACACCGGAAGGGCGGCAGCATCCGATTTTCGCCAATATCGGCAGCTTTTTCGCGGCCGAGGAGGGCGGCGACGCGGCCGTGCCGCTGCCCCTGCTGGGTGGCTGCGTGAAGGTGAGCGGCACGAAACCGAGTGCCTCGGTCCTGCTGGTCCATCCGGACATCAAGGTGGCCGGGTCGCCGATGGCGGTCATGGCGGTCCATCGGATGGGCGAGGGGCGCGCGGCGGCCCTGACCGTAGATACGACGCGCAACTGGCACCAGGTGCTGCGGGCCCTGGACCAGGACACGCCGTTCCTGCGCTTCTGGGGGCAGACGGTTCGCTGGCTGGCGGGGCGTGGTGAAGCGATGGAAACCGAAGCGGGCGTGGTCAGCACCACGGACAAGGCCTACTACGCGCCGGAGGCCACCGTGACCGTCTCGGCGACCGTGCGGCGCGAAGGCGGCACCGCAGCCCGCGATGCGGAGGTGACCGCCACCGTTACGGGACCTGACAGGGCGGGCACGGAGCTGACGCTGCGCGCCGAGCCGGGTCCGGCCGGCAACTATGCGGGCAGGTTCGAGCCGGCCCGGCCCGGCCGGTATCAGATCGCCGTCGCGGCGCAAGTCGGCGCGACCCGCTTGACGGCCGACCCGTTGGAAATCGATGTGGGCCGGCCCAACCTGGAATTCGATCGGCTCGACCTGGATGAAGCCGTCCTGACGGCGATCGCCAACGCGACCGGCGGCCAATACCTGCACATTTCCCTGGCCGACCGACTGACTCGGTCCCTGCGGGATCGCCACACGCGGCAACTGGTTGAGCAGGAAATCCCGCTCGCCTGGCCGCCGCTGGCCTGGTTCCTGTTCGTCGGGACGCTGACCGGTGAATGGTGGTTACGGCGGAGGTGTCAACTGCGATGAGCCCACGTTCCGGTTACCGGTATCTCGATCCGGCGGCACTTGGCCGCGTCAAGAACCTGACGCTGTTGGCGCGCGGCGTGGTCGAAGGGTTCATTACGGGTCTGCACGCCAGCCCGTACAAGGGGTTCAGCGTGGAGTTCGCCGAGCACCGGAACTATGCGCCCGGCGACAATATCCGGCACCTCGATTGGCGCATGCTCGGCCGGACCGACCGCCTGTACATGAAGCAGTACGAGGAAGAGACGAACCTCCGCGCGCAGATCGCGCTGGACGTGAGCCGTTCGATGATGTACCGGTCCGGGCCGGGGTTGAGCAAGCTCCACTACGGCGCGTACCTGACGGCCGTGCTGGCCTGCCTCATGACGCGCCAACAGGACGCGGTGGGGTTGACCGCCTTCGACGAGCGCGTGCGGCTCGACATGCCGGCCCACACGTCCGCCCGGCACTTCGGCGAAATGATGACCCAGTTGGAGACGCTGGTCGACCAGCTGGAAGCGGCCGCCGCGCCGGCCGCCGGGCAGGCGACTCGCATCGCCCAGACGCTGCACCAGCTTGCCGAGCGGTTCAAGCGGCGCTGCCTGATCGTCCTGATCAGTGACCTGTACGACGAGCCGGACGCGGTCGCGCGCGCCCTGCACCATTTCCGGCACCGCCGCCATGACGTCATCCTGTTCCACGTGTTCGACCGGGCCGAGCTGGAGTTCACCTTCCGCGAGACGGCGCGGTTCGTGGACCTGGAGACCGGCGAGCAGTTGCTGGTGGATCCCGGCTTCGTCCGCGACAGCTACCGCGCGGCACTCGGCGAATTCGTCGACGGCTATCGGCGGAGTTGCAGCGAGTGCCGGGTCGACTACATCATGACCGACACGTCCGTTCCATATGACCTCATGTTGTCACGCTACCTGTCGAAGCGGAGCGGGCTATGACGTTTGGCATGGCGGCATTCCTGTGGGCGGCGCTGGCGGGCCTGATACCCGTCGTGTTGCACATGATCCATCGGCAGCGCGCGCCGGTCGTGCCGTTCAGCACCCTGCGATTCCTGCGGATCAGCGTCCAGCGGACGCGCCGCCGCAAGCGGCTCCACGACCTGCTGCTCCTGGCGCTGCGTGTCGCGGCGCTGGTGCTGATCGCCCTGGCGCTGGCCCAGCCGGCTGTGCGCTGGCTGCACCGCTGGTTGACCGGCCTGTCGTCCATGGCCCTGGTCGTGATCGTGGACAACTCGGGCAGCCTGGCGACGCGGGACGAGAACGGGCCGCGGTGGGAGCGCGTCATGTCGGCGACCCAGCAGATCCTCGACGAGTTGCAGGAAGGCGATCAGGTGGCGCTGTTGGTGACCAATGGGCGCGTGCCGCTCGCCGACCGCGGCCTGATGCAGAACCACGAGCTGGTGCGGCAGGCGATCCGCGCGTGCCGGCCCAGTTTCGAGCGTGCCGACCTGGTCGCGGCGCTGGCCACGGCCCGCCGCCTGCTGCAGGCGGCGCCGGCACCCGCCCGGGAAATCTACATCGTGACCGATATGCAGGCCTGCTGCTGGGCAGACCTCCCGCGGCGGGATGCGGCCGGCGCCGAGGACGGCCAACGGGACCCCGAGCTGGACATTCCGATCGTGATCGTGGACGTGCGTGGGCCGCGCCTGCCCAACACGGCGCTCACCGACATCGCGGCCGAAGCCACGGCGCCCGTGGCCGGCGTCCCGCTCCGCGTCGCCGTGGGAGTCCAGGGGGACGCGGAAGTGGCCGACGAACGGCATGTGAGCGTCCACGTGGACGGCCAGAAACGGGACACCAGTCCCACGCTCCGGCTCGAACCGGCCCAGTCCGTACAGCAGGTGTTCCACGTCGCGCTGAGCGGCCAGAAGCTGCATCGCGGATATGTTCAGCTCGAGGGCGCCGACGCCTGCCCGGCCGACGATCGACTGTACTTCGCAGCCCAAACCGACCCCGGCGTCGCCGTGGCGATCGTGCGTGCTGCGGAGCACGAGATCCGGAGCCTCGACCAGACGTATTACCTCGAGCGGGCGCTGCTGCCCGGGGACGACTCGGCCGGGGCGATCGCCCTGTCGTTTCTGGACCCCGCCGCGTGTAACACGGAGCCGCTGGAGCAGTTCGCCGTGATCTACTGCGTCAATCTGCCCGTGCCCGATCCGGCGGCGGCCCAGCGGCTGGTCGACTACGTCGAGGCGGGCGGTCACCTGGTCTGGATCAGCGGCGACAACGTCGACCCAGTCGCCTACAGCGCGCTGAACGATCGACTCCAAGGCCGCCTGCTGCCCACACGCTTGACCGGCCTGCACCAGGTGAGTCCCGAGCGGCCCCACGGTTGGCGCATCGCCTGGATCGACCCGCATCACCCGGCCGTCGCTCCGTTCGCCGAGCCGGCGTCGATCCACCAGGGCGTCCAGGTGTTCCGCTTCATCGAAATGGCGTCGGTCCACACGGCCCACGCCCAGGTCCTGGCGCGATTGGATGACGGCCAGCCGCTGTTGGTCGTTCGCCGCGTGGGAGCAGGCAGCACGTACTTCCTGGCCACATCGCTCCATGTCGACTGGACCAATTTTCCACTCACGCCGCTGTTCCTTCCGTTTGCCTGCCACCTGACGTTCGAGCTGGCCGGCGCGGGCGCCGGGATAACCTCCCTGTCGGCCGGCGCGCCGTGGCACCTGCCCGTGCCGAGCGACGAGGAGGTGACGGTCGAGGTCGTGTGCCCCAACGGGGAGGTGGTGCGCGCAACCCGCCCGGATGCAGCCGCACCGTCGATCCGGTTCGACGATACGCGCGACGTGGGCGTATACGAAGTGCGCGTGCACCGCGGCACGCGCGTGCAGGAGACGGCCTTTGCCGTGAATCCCGATCCGGACGAAGCGGCGCCGAGCTATCTGACGGGCCCGCAACTGGAACAGGACCTGGCCCCCGCGCGCGTGTTCATCTGCAGCGATGCGACACAGGTCACGCGGACGATCCGCGACCTGCGGAAAGGCTGGGAGCTTGGAGGAGCGGTCCTGCTGCTGGTGCTCGTGGCGCTGGTGGTCGAGACCTTCCACGCCAATCGCCGCGAGTACCGCGCCGCCGCCTGAAGCATGCAGGTCTCGCGGTGTGCGCGCCGTTTGGGCCCACGCCGCGTCAGAACCCATCGGGCCGGCATGGCACGCCCGACGCTATTCGTCTCGCGGTGGGTCGGGAGGCCAGTAGGCCGCGTGATCCGGTCTGTCGCGCGGGCTGTCTCGCCCGAGCACCGGGAACTCGCTGGGCGGAGCAGGCGGCGGCACGACCGCGGGCGGCGCGGGCGGCTGCGCCGCCGCCTGCGGCCGGGTGTCCGGCGCCGGTCGAGGCGTCGCCGGCTCTTCCGCGCTCTTCCGGCCGCGCGCGACGCTCGGCTCGCCATAACTGGGCTCGGGCACCGTCTCCAGCAACTGGCGGACAATCGCGTTGGCATCCACGCCCTCGGCGTCCGCATGGAAGTTCGTGAAGATCCGGTGCCTGAGCACGGGCAGGGCCACCGCGCGGATGTCGGCCGCCTGGACGGCGTAGTGCCCGCGCAGCAGGGCCCGCGTCTTGCCACCCAGAACCAGGTTCTGGGCGGCGCGCGGGCCGGCGCCCCAGGCGAGCCACTTCTTGATGAACGGCGGCGACATCTCGTCGTCCGGACGCGTGGCCCGCGCTAAATCGACTGCGTAGTTGACGACGTGGTCGGTGGCCGGGATCTGACGCACCAGCTGCTGGATCCAGAGTATGTCGCGCGCCCGCAGCACCTGCTGCACCTCCGGATGCTCCAGCCGGGTCGTGGCGTGGACGATCTGCCGCTCCTCGTCACGCGTCGGATAGCCGATGTAGATCGAGAGCATGAAGCGATCCAGTTGCGCCTCGGGGAGCGGGTAGGTCCCTTCCTGCTCGATCGGGTTCTGCGTGGCCATGACGAAGAACGGCGATTCCATTTTGTACGTGTTGCTGCCCGCCGTCACTTCGTACTCCTGCATCGCCTGCAGCAGTGCCGACTGGGTCTTGGGCGGCGTCCGGTTGATCTCGTCCGCCAGCACGATATTGGCGAACACGGGCCCCGGTACGAAACGGAACGAACGCCGCCCGGTCGCCTGGTCCTCCTCGATGATCTCGGTGCCCGTGATGTCGCTGGGCATCAGGTCGGGTGTGAATTGGATCCGGCTGAACTTCAGGTGCAGGGCCTGCGCGAGGGTCGAAACGGTCAGCGTCTTGGCCAATCCGGGCACGCCGATGGTCAGACAGTGCCCGCGCGCAAAAAGCGCGATGAGCATCTGTTCAATCATCTCGTCTTGGCCCACAATGGCACGGTGGACTTCAGTGACCAGCGCGTCCCGTGCGCGCGCCACGCGGCGGACCGCCTCCTCGGGAGACACCGGCGACAACGGGCTCTGGGCCGGAGACGGCATGCGAGACTCCTCCCAACGTCGATGAACGAACGAGATGCAGACGGCCGCCGCGGCCCGCGACTTCGGACGTTCGGCTGCGGAGCATTCTAATGCGCATCCTGCCACGGCTTAAGCGAGGTTTGCCATGCGGGCCGCGTTTTTTCGCGCGCGCTTGCCCCGCCCTCCTGGCCTTCCTGGCCTGCGGCGGCGCGACAGCTGTGTCCGCACAACGCCTCGCGTGGCAAGACGAAGCCAAGCCGTTTCGTCGCCACGTGAGCGCACCCGCCCTCGAGAGCGGGGCGCCGAACGTGGTGACCGCCGATTTCTACGCCCATGGCCAACTGACCGGCGAGGACCCGCCGGTGACGGCCTATGCGCGGGCCCAACCGGTGCCGGTCCGGGTGCTGCAGGTCGGTCCGGGCGATTACTGCCGGGTCGCCCTCCAGCCGCGGCAGGGCGAAACGGACTACCAGGTCTATTACGGCGGCACGAAATCGAGGCGGGCGGCGCCCGAGTGGTCGTTCACCGGGGGGTTGCTGCTCGAAACACGTCGGTGGAAGGACTGCCGCCTGGATCAGCTTCAGCCGGTGCGGCAGGCCTACGAGGCGTCCTCCAGGATCGGCAGTGATTACGTGTCACAGGTTTTCCACCGCCACAATCCGTTCGACGTCGCGCCCGCGCCGTTCTTGAGCCATTACACGGGTGCGCTCCGGATCAGCGTGCCCGGGCTCTACCAGTTCTTCACGTCCAGCCAGGACTGCAGCTTCCTGTTGATCGACGAGCAGGCGGTTGTTTCGGCGCCGGGTCGCCATCATCCGACCGGCCAGGCGCGATTCAAAGGCGAGATCCAGCTCGACGTCGGCGATCACCGCTTCGACTACTGGCATGCCGCCGCAGGCTCCGATACGTGTGCCGTGGCCGCGTGGCAGGTGCCGGGCGCGGCGCATCCAGAGGTGATTCCCGCCAAGGCGTTCGGCGGCGATCGGGTCGCGCAGGTCGCCGCGCTCCAGCCGGAGCATGTGAACGACGGTCCCATACCCGACTTCCGCTTCGCGATCCGCGGCGAGGCCCCGATCGAGGATGGAGATCCGTGGGTCATTCGCGTGGAGTACCAAGCGGCGGTTCCGGCGTCCGACCGCGGCGGCGCCTGCCGCTGGGACTTCGGAGACGGACAGACCGACACGCAGTGGCAGGGGACGCACGTGTATCTGCTGCCCGGCCCATACACGGTGAGACTGCAGGTCCGGCGGCGCGGGAAAACCGTGGAGGTTGCCAATCGGGTGGCCGTCACACGGTTCCTGCCGGGCGCCGGGGAGCAGAACGCGGACCAGGTGGACGATTACCTGCCCATTCTGGACCGCTATGACCTGGCCGCGCTGGATGCGCCGAGCCTGTTGCAGTTGGTGCGGTTGCGGTTGCAGCGCGAAGAATGGGAGAAGGCGATCGATTTGGGGATGCGCGCCCTAACTGCTTCCGGCGCGGCAAGCGCGGACGTGAGCTGGCAAGTCGCCGCGACGCTCGACCCGGTCGCGCGTTTTCGACTCGGCGATTCCGAGGCCGCATTGCGGCTCTGGCAGGCGGCCGGGCAGGCGATCACGGACGGGCGACAGCGCGCTCTGTGCGCGCTGGCCGCCGCCGATATCGCGCTCAACGAGCTGTTGGAGACGGCGGAGGCCGGTAAGCTGCTCGAGACGGCCGACGCCCAATGCCGGGACGGCGGCGACGTGCACGCGGCCGACCTGCACCGTCTGTGGGGCGATTGGCACGCGCGTCGCGGCGACGCCGCGGCGGCCTTGGCGGCCTACCAGCTGGCCGCGCGCACAGGCAGCTCGGGCCTGAACGTCGCGCAACAGAACGCGCGGCGCGGTGCGTACAGCCGGTCCGCGGAAGCGTTCCTGCGGGACGGCGATCTGCCGCGCGCCGCAGAGCAGCTGAACCAGTGGCAACGGGATTTTCCCCAGGACAAGCCGGAAGGATACCTGTCCACACTGCTGGCCCGCTACTGGCTGGCTCGCAAGCGGCCGGCCGTCGCCCTGGCCGTGGTCGGCGATCTGCTGACAGTCGTGCCCCAGTCCCCCTACGCCGACCGGCTTGTGCTGCTGCGCGCGGAAGCGGAAGAGGCACTCGGGCACACGGACCGAGCGATTGCCGCGTGCGAGACCCTGCTGGCCGACTATCCGGGCAGCCCGCTGCGGGACGCTGCCCAAGAGAAGATCGCGGCGCTCCAGGCGGCCGCCGCACAACGGCCGGGCAGGGGCGGAAAGACCGATGATGCGCCCCGGAGGCGCAAGACTCAACCGGCCGACAAGGATGGGGGCGGCTGATCGGACCGATGACGAGATCCCGTGAGACCTTACCGCAACCTGTGTGGAGCACCGTTTGACCATGCGTCGCCCATCCTCACTCGAACCGGCCGGCACGTCGCGTGTGGCGGGCCGAGTCCGGCCGTTCCTTTCGCTGCTGGTCGTCGTCGCGACGCTGTGTGCCGGATTGCACGCCGCGGCGGCGGCGGCCGAACTGGCCGTGGTGCTGGAGAACGCGCGCGGTGTGACCCAGGTCGGCGCACTCGAACGATGGGACGCCGACGGCAACCCGCGCGTGCCGGTGGATTCCAAGGCGCGCATCGACGCGCCTGCGCTGACGTTCTCCGCGCGACGGACGAACGCCGACCGCTGGGCCTTTACCGATCTGCCGCCGGGCACCTATGACCTCGTCATCCTGACCGAGGATCGCGTGCGCATCGAAGGGTTCCACTACCCGGCCGTGCTGGAGTTCGACGAACCGTTCCCGCATCGAGCCGGCCTGGACGACGCGGTGCGGCAGGCCATTGAGTCGGATATTGCCCAGTCACGCCATTACGAGAACAAGGTCACACCGCTCTACATGTCGGGCGACGCGAAGGCCGTGCGCGTCCTCGTGCAATTGCTGCGCGACGAACCGACCAGCTACGACGCCGAGTACGGCGAACCGGTGGCGACGCTGCGGCACGAGGTGTGGCAATACACATACAACTACGGCGCTTGGACCAAGGAGAGGCGTACACGCGTCCTCGACCGCATCCTGTCGGCCAAACGCGTGCTCCGCCAATGGACCTGGCTGTGGCAGCCCGAACTGGGCGGCGTGCGCGTCGGAGAGCGAGACGTCGTGATCCGGTACCGGCTGCCCGCAAAAAAGGGGTCAGGACTCATTAACTAAAAAGGGGTCAGGACTCATTAAGTATGGCCCGTTTTTCTCCGCGGGCTTGGACTTGTTGGGGATCGGCTTTCGAGTAGACTGTGGGCGCGCGCGGCGATTGGGCTCTGGCGACTCTCGCATCAGCAAGCGGTCGGGCGGTGCGGCGACGGACGCGAAGCATTGCGAAGGAGTGGTTTCGCGTCGACCATCGGCGAGGATGTAGCTCAGGCGGTAGAGCAACGGACTTTTAATCCGTAGGTCGCGGGTTCGAATCCCGCCATCCTCACTTGCCCTCTCGAGCGGCGCACGGCTCGCTTCGGGAGCGTGGGATCGAACCCAGGCTCTGCGGCGGTCGTTCGTCGGGAAGCAGGCGCCATGAGTAGTCGTGTTTTCGGTCCCGTTCCATCCCGGCGTCTCGGGCGATCGCTGGGAGTCGACCTCACGCCGCGGAAGGCCTGCACGTACGACTGTCTTTACTGTCAGCTGGGGCGGACGACGCACAGGACGATCGAGCGAAAGGAATGGTTCCCGCTCGAGCAGATCGTCGCCCAGGTACGTGAGCGGCTGCCCAGCCGGCCGGATTACGTAACACTCAGCGGGTCCGGTGAGCCGACCTTGTACGGACCAATTGACGAGCTGATCGCCAGGATCAAGTCGCTGACCGGCCTGCCGGTCGCCGTGCTCACCAACGGGTCGCTGCTGTGGCAGCCGGATCTCCGCCAACAGTTGCGATCGGCCGATTTGGTCGTCCCTTCCCTGGACGCGGGCTGCGACGCCATGTTTCAGGCTGTCAACCGTCCGCACGAGGCGATCGCTTTCGACCGGATGGTCGATGGCCTGGTGGCGTTCCGGCAGGAGTTCTCCGGGGCCTTCTGGTTGGAGGTGATGGTGGTTGGCGGCTACACGGCCACGGACTGGCAGATCGACGCCTTGGCGGCGTGTGTGGACCGCATCGGGCCGGATCGAGTCCAGCTCAACACGGTCACCCGACCGGGGGCTGACGAGCGCGCGGCGGCCGTTTCGGCGGATCAGTTGAGCCAGTATGGTTCTCGGTTCCGGCCGTCGGCCGAGGTGATCGCCGACTTTCGGGGAGTGCATCGGGAACCGCAGTTCCAGGCGTCGCGCGCTGAGGTGCTCACGCTGCTCCAGCGGCGGCCCTGTTCCATCTCCGACGTCGCGTCGGGGTTGGGTCTGCACGAGCACGAGGTGGTCAAGCATTTGGAATGCCTGCTCGCCAGCGGAGCGATTGAACTCGTCGCGGTTGGCGGCCAGCCCTATTATCGCGGCCGCGCGACGGCGGCGACCGACGCGGGGCGATGCGGCCTGGCGGCCCGACCAGATCGTCCGTCATCGCCGGGCAGTTGACGCGCAGCGGGACACGGCGTGGCCGGCCGGCGGGACGCCGATCCTGCTACGCGCGTCGGGAAGCCTATTGCGCGAGGGCGGCCGACACGATCTGTTGTGCTTCGTCGATGATCTGCTGGAGGTGCGATTCGCTCTGGAAGCTCTCGGCGTAGATCTTGTAGATCTCCTCGGTGCCGGACGGGCGGGCGGCGAACCAGCCGTTGGCTGTGACGACTTTCAGGCCGCCCAGCGGCGCCTGGTTGCCCGGCGCGCAGGTCTGCTTGTCCAGGATCGCGTCGCCGGCCAGGGTGGCGGCAGCCACTTGCGCGGGCGACAGGTTTTTCAAGACCGTCCGTTGCCGCGCGTCGGCCGGCGCGTCGAGCCGCCGGTACCAGGGCTGTCCGAATTCGCGCGCGATCTGGGCGAAATGCTCGCCCGGGTCGCGGCCGGTCCGCGCCGTGATTTCCGCCGCCAACAGGCCCAAGATCAGGCCATCCTTGTCGGTCGTCCAGACGCTTCCGTCTCGACACAGGAAGCTCGCGCCCGCGCTCTCTTCCCCTGCGAACCCGTACTGGCCGTGGCCCAGGCCGTCGACGAACCACTTGAAGCCCACCGGCACCTCGACGACTTGCCGGCCGAACGACTGCGCGACGCGGTCGATGATCGCGCTGCTGACCGCCGTCTTGCCGACCGCCAGGTGTGGCGACCAGTCGGGCCGGTGTGCGAGAAGATAGCGGATCGCGACCGCCAGGTAGTGGTTGGGGTTCATCAGGCCCACCGACCGTGTGACAATCCCGTGGCGGTCCGCATCCGGATCGGTGCCGAATGCCACGTCGTACTGGTCCTTCAGCTGCACGAGGTTGGCCATCGCGAACGGGCTGGAGCAATCCATGCGGATCTTGCCGTCGTGATCCAGGGGCATGAACGAGAACTGCGGGTCGACCTGGTCGTTGACGACTGTCAGGTCGAGCTTGTAGCGCTCGAGGATCGGGGCCCAGTAGCCGAATGCCGCGCCGCCCAGCGGATCCACTGCCAGCTTCAATCCGGCCGCGCGGATCACATCGAAGTCGAGCACGCGTGCCAGGTCCTCGACATACGGTCCGACCAGGTCGGCGGGCTGGATGCAGCGGGTGGCGGCCGGCGAGCGGACGGGCTGGCGACGGATCTGCCGGCCGCCGTCCTGCAGCAGCTGATTGGCGCGGTTCTGGATCCAGTCCGTCACGTCCGTGTCGGCCGGTCCGCCGTGTGGAGGGTTGTATTTGAACCCGCCGTCCGGCGGCGGGTTATGCGAGGGTGTGATCACGATCCCGTCGGCCAGCGCCGCGGGCTGGCGGCGATTGTGGGTCAGGATATGTCGCGAGATGGCCGGCGTCGGCGTGTAGCCGTCATCCTGCTGGATGACGGTCTCTATCTCGTTAGCCGCCAGCACCTCCAGCGCCGTCTGCTGGGCCGGCCCCGAGAGCGCATGCGTGTCTTTACCCAGCAGGAGTGGTCCGCCATGCTGCCGCTGGCGGCGATAATCGCAGATGGCTTGGGTGATGGCCGCAATATGCAGTTCGTTGAACGTGCCGTCGGTCGACGTGCCGCGATGCCCGCTCGTGCCGAACGATACCCGTTGGCGCGGGTCGTCCATGTCCGGTTGCCGCGCGTAGTACGCCTCGATCAGGGCGCTGATGTCCGTCAGGGCCTCGCGAGGCGCGATCACTCCAGGGACTCCGTGAGCTGTCATAGACTGCCTGTCCTTGTGTTGGTGGATGCCGTGCGCCTCGCGGCGCGGACCTGCCCTCTGTTCTCGGACGCGCCGGCCGACCGTGGCCGGGCCTCACCATTGTTGGCGGGAACGTCCGGCATGCCAAGCGGGCGGCGGGCGGTGGAACGGACGCGACGCGGGTCGGGCCAGGGCCGACGGGGCACGGGCAGGGCCGGCGGCACCGTGGGCATTTTCCGTTCTATCGCTATGATCGTACGTCGAGCGTCCCGGCGCGTGTGCAAAGCGTGGTGTACAATAGAATACCCCCGTCCTGCCAATCCAGCCGTTAGCGTTGACCTGCCATGGGGATCCGTCCGACCAACAACTGGTTCACGGTTGAAGGCATTCCCTTCCCGTTAGGCACCACGTGGATTGCGGAGGAGAACGCGTTCAATTTCGCGCTGTACTCGAAGCACGCCACGTCGGTCACGCTGTTGCTGTTCCATCCGCGCGACGTATCGCAGCCGATCGTCCAGAAGCGGCTGAATCACCTGGTCAACAAGTCGGGTCGGATCTGGCACTGCCGGATCCCCAAGCCGGAGATGCTCGGCGCGCGGTACTATGCGTATCAGATCGACGGCCCGCACACGAACGGCAGCTTCGAGGTGCACGCGTTTGATCCCGACAAGCTGCTGCTCGATCCGTACGCCAAATCGGTGCATTTTCCGGCCACGTTCGACCGCAAGGCGGCCATTGGGCCGGGCTGCAACTGGGGCAAGGCGCCGCTGGGCGTGGTGTACGAGGACGAGCCGCCGTTCGATTGGGGCGACCGCGACGTGCCGTTCCACCAGCACGATCTGGTCATTTACGAGATGCATGTCCGGGGGTTCACGCGGCGGCCCAACAGCGGCGTGCGGACGGAGCAGCGCGGGACCTACCGCGGCGTGATCGAGAAGATCCCGTACCTCCAGGAGTTGGGGATCACGGCGGTCGAGTTGTTGCCGGTGCACCAGTACGACCCGCAGGAGGGCAACTACTGGGGCTACATGACGCTCAACTTCTTCGCTCCGCACCAGGCCTACGCCGCCGCGCGGCATGCGGCTCACGACGAGTTCCGGGAGATGGTCCGCGCGCTGCACGACGCCGGCATCGAGGTGATCCTGGACGTCGTGTTCAACCATACGGCGGAAGGCGATCACCGGGGCCCTTGTTACAGCTACAAGGGGATCGACAACAGCACGTACTACATGCTCGGCGGGCCGGCCGAGCACCCCTACCAGAACTTCTCGGGCACTGGCAACACGCTGCACTGCGCGAACCGATATGTCGAGCGCATGATCCTCGACAGCCTGCGTCATTGGGTGGTCGACCAGCATGTGGACGGATTCCGTTTCGACCTGGCGTCCGTGTTCGCGCGGCAGTCGGACGGCAGCGTGAGCCCGGGCGACTCGCGGATCGTGTCGGCCATCCGGTCGGATCCCATCCTGGGCCGGGTGCGTCTGATCGCGGAGCCGTGGGACGCAGCCGGGCTCTACCAGCTGGGCACGGACTTTCCCGGCAAGCGCTGGTTCCAGTGGAACGGTCGTTTCCGGGACGACGTGCGGCGTTTCGTCAAAGGGGATGCCGGGCTGATCCCCAGCATCATGCGGCGGATCTACGGCAGCGACGATCTGTTCCCGGACGATGTCATGCATGCGTGCCATCCGTGCCAGAGCGTGAACTACGTCAACAGCCATGACGGGTTCACGCTTTACGACCTGGTGAGCTACAACGAGCGGCACAACTGGGTCAACGGGCACGGCAACACGGACGGCCATCTGGAGAACTACAGCTGGAACTGCGGTTGGGAAGGCGATGTGAACGTGCCGCGCAGCGTGATCGCGCTGCGCAAGCGGCAAGCCCGGAACTTCTGCTGCCTGCTGATGCTCGCCAACGGCACGCCGATGTTCTCGGCGGGCGACGAGTTCCTGCACACGCAGTTCGGCAACAACAACCCGTACAACCAGGACAACGAGACGACCTGGTTGAACTGGGACCGCCTGGAAGAGCATCGCGACATGTTCCGCTTCTTCCGGCTGATGATCAAGCTGCGCAAATCGCATCCCGGCTTGGCGCGGAGCCGGTTCTGGCGCGAGGATGTTCGCTGGTACGGCACCGGCCGGCAGGTCGACATGTCGGCCGAATCCCGGCAGCTGGCGTACTATCTGGACGGCGCGTCCCAGCGCGACGCCGACTTCTACGTCATGATCAACGCCGGCTGGGAGGACGCCCAGTTCACGATCCAGGAGTACCGGGACGGCCGCTGGAAACGCGTCGTGGACACGGCCCAGCGCAGCCCGCACGACATCTGCGAGCCCGGCGAGGAGGTCCCGGTCCGCGAGGTGCGTTATCGCGTGCAAGCGCGCTCGATCGTCGTGCTCATGCGCGAACGTCCAGGCACGGGCCCTGCGGAGGAAGCACCTCGCCGACAATAGCGGCGGCCGTGCCGCCCGCCTGCCGCACCTGGGCGACCAGGTCGCCCGCCCGCTCGGGCGCCACCGCAATCAACAGGCCGCCCGAGGTCTGGGGGTCGAACAGCAGTTCCAGGCGTTCAGGGTCCGCCGCGTCGTCGATCTGCATCTCCGGCGCGAGGAACTCGCGGTTCGACTTGCTCGCGCCGGTCCGGGCCTGTTGCCGGTACATGGCCAGCGCGCCGGGCAACTCCGGCAACGAACCGACGCGCAGCACCACGGTCACCTGACTGGCCCGCGCCAGTTCCGCGGCGTGGCCGGCCAATCCGAAGCCGGTCACGTCGGTCATCGCGTGGGCGCCGGCCGCGCAGGCCGCGTCCCGGCCGATGTCGTTGAGCTGGATCATGCTGGCGATCGCCGAGGCCAGGATGTCGGGCGGGCAGCGCGCCCCCTTGGCGGCCGTGGTGATGAAGCCGGTCCCCAGCGCCTTGGTGAGCACCAGCAGGTCGCCGGGACGCGCGCCGGCGTTGGTGATCAGCCCCGCGGGCTCGACCACGCCCGTCACGGCCAGGCCGTACTTGACCTCCGAGTCGCGCAGGGAATGGCCGCCGAGAATCACCGCGCCCGCGGCTGCCACACGCTCGGCACCGCCCGCCAGGATCCGGTTCAAGACCGTCAGATCCAGATCCCGGTCCGGGAAACCGACCAGGTTCAACGCGGTGACGGGACGCGCCCCCATGGCCCACGCGTCGCTCAGCGCGTTGGCCGCGGCGATCTGGCCGAACACGTACGGATCGTCCACCAGCGGCGGGAAGAAATCGACCGTCTGCACGATGTACAAGTCGTCGCGCAAGCGGTACACGCCCGCGTCACTGAACGACTCGGCGCCCACAATCAAATTCGGATCAGCGAACGGCACCAAACCGCGCACGACCTGCGCGGTCGCCGATTGCGAGAGCTTGCCCGCTCACCCGGCACAACTCGCATAGTCCACTAATCGCTTCTGGCGTCCTGACATGGCGCTCGTGGCCGGCTAGGAACCCAAGTACGTATTGCACGAAGGGCACACCCGGCACAGCAGCGGGACCGACGCGCGGCACTTGGGACATGTTCGCTCTTCGTTCGCGAGCGACGTGCTGGACGCGGCGACAGAATGGCGCGGGCTGGGGCTGTACGCGCCCAGCAACCGGACGGCCTGCGTGTCCGTCAGCGGGTTGAGCGCGGGAGGAACAGTCTTCTGCTTGGGTTGGGGGACCCAGACCGTCACGTTGCAGCGCGGACAGTGTGTCTTCCGCCCGGCATGCCGGACGTCGGACTTGAGCACATGGCCATTGCGGCAGACGAAGCGGATCGACATGACGTATTTCCTCCTCGCGTCGGCGGTCCTTCAGGGCAACCGGATCCGGGGTCGCCGGGCCCGCGGCTGCCGGTCACCAATCTTAACCCGCGACGTCGCGTAAAGTTTCACCCCGCTGTGGAAAAACGGCCCCGCACCGTACCATAGACGCGGTGCCGGCGGAAATCGTGCCTGGGGCGCATGACATGTGTGCGCCGCCCGGCAAGTGCATTCCAGTGTGCGACCATGCACGGTCGACGGAGGGCAACGTGCCCGCCGGTAGTTGCCTGCTCGGGTAGTGTGCGCAAAGCACGTGAGCCGGCAAGGTAGGCGACTGCATTGTACCGCATCGACGTATCGAGGCAACCGCGTGAACTGGGAATCCGTAGCCGCCTGGGCCCTGCTGTGGATCGCGGCCTCCGCCGCAAGTGTCGTGGCCGTCACGGTTTTGTTCATCAGCCTCCCGGCAACCTATTTCCTGGATTCGCATCGGCGTCAACTCTGGATCGACAGGCACAAAGCCATTCGCTGGACGGGCATCGTCCTTAAGAACCTGGCCGGCCTGGTGCTCGTGCTGCTCGGGGGGGTCCTATCGGTCCCGGGCGTTCCCGGGCAAGGGCTACTGACCCTGGTGATCGGCCTGTTGCTGTTGGATCTGCCCGGCAAACGGCGTCTGGAACGGCGACTCCTCTCGCGGCCGCGCGTCTATGCGGCGGTCAACCGTCTGCGCGCGCGCTTTGGACGCGAGCCGCTGCGGTTCGACGAGCCCGGCACCCTGGAGTAGGCCGCCTGCCCATCCCGCGCGGCGGGCGGGCAGCCGGTCCCGTTAGCCGCGGCCGAACCCGACGAAGAAACTGAACACCTGTTCGTCGTCCGTGTCCGCCTTGCAGACGGGGAAGGCGAAGTCAAAGGCGAGCGGTGCGGGTCCCAAGGCGGGCACCGTGATCCGGAATCCGAAACCGGGCGCCACACGGAAGTTGTTCCCATCGATCCGGACATCCTCTTCCACCGTGCCATAATCCACAAACGCGACGGCCCGGATCATGTCGTCGGCCGTGAGCGGAAGCATGTATTCGAACGAGCCGAGCAGTCGGAAGCGGCCGCCGACCACGACCGTGTGCTCGACCGGCGACGCGCCGCGGAACTGGAACCCGCGCAAGGTCGTGAAGCCGCCCGCGAAGTAGTTCTCGAAGATCGGCGTGTCGGTGCCGGTCACGCCCGCGCCGATGCTGGCCGAAAGCACATGCCGGCCCGACCCGTCGGGGCGTTCGCGGATCAGGAAATAGCGGCGGTAGTCGATCTCGCCACGCGGGTAATCGAACTCGCCGAACGCGTGCTCGTACGCCAGCTCGAACAGGTGGCCTTCCGTGGGCAGGAAGGGCATGTCGCGCGTGTCGTGTCGTAACGAATACCGCGCGCTGTACAGGTCGTTGCTGCCCCGCACAGCCTCCAACGCCGGGATCCCCAGCACGCGCGGGTTCGTGATGTCTACGTCCTCCATCCGCAGCGAAGCGGAGACCGACAGGTCGGGCGTCAGCCGGTAGCCGAGCCCCAGGCGGCCGCCGACCCGGTTCTCGTCCCAGTCGTGGTATCGGCGGTCGAACAGGTAACCGCTGGTGGTCAGACTGAGCGGGGTCGACAACAGGTACGGCTCCGTGAAGCTGACGAGGTACCGTTGGACCCGGGTGCCGGGCATCGCTTCCAAACGGAACCCCTGCCCGGCGCCGCGCCAGGCGTTCCCGCTCAGCACGTCGGCCCAGGACCGCGGGAACCCGAACAGGTCGAAGTTCCGTTCGTCGATCGTGACCTGGCCGGTAACGCCGGCGTCCGAGTTGATTCCCGCGCCGAACATGAAGCGGCCGGTGCGGGCCTCTTCCACCATCACATCGACGGGCACCGGCGTGCCCGGCAACTGCTCGGCCAGCGGGAAGATGCCCTCCGCCGTGTTGTTCAGGAACGGGGAGGTCAACCACGGACGGTTGTCGGTCACGGAGGCCATCACCGGGTTGGCGTCGGGGCCGCCATCCGGCGTGGGGGGGGCACCCGCGGCGGGGTTCGCGGTCGGCTGGAACACGGTGCGCGCGGGCGACTGGTGGGCCGAGGAGGGACTGCCGGCGGCATAGTCGCTCCCGGAGGCGGCCATGGGGTAGCGCAGGTGCGAATCCGCGCCCGGCAGTTCGTCATTGGGATTCCACCCGTTCTGGCCGCGCAGCTGGACCGGGGGCGTCGCGGCGGCAGCGGCATTCGAAGTGGCACCGACAGCAGCCGAATCGGTGGCGGGCGGGGAGCCTGCCACGGGCTGTGCGGGTGTCGCCGGCGCGCGCGTCTCGAGCCACGCCCGATGCGGATCCGTGCCCGACATCCCGGCGCAACCCGGCGCGATGACCATCAAGCACACGGCCCAGAGGAGACCGTGGCGACGCCCCAGCCGGTTCGGGTTGGTCCAGTGTGCCTTCACCATGCGATTACCGATCACCGTGGATCGCTCTTCAATGGCGGTACGAACACGTCGAGTATCATCAGGCGCGCGGGCGCCGCGGCGGCCGAGTCATCCGGGCTCTGGCCACGATAGGAGGATGATGGTCGTTCGGCCAGCGTCGCGGTCTCGCTCAGATCGGGCGGACGGATGACGATGCGCGGCGGATCGCCGTCCGCCGGATTGGTGATGAACAGGTCGCTGGCCTTCAATCGCCGTTCGCTGGCCCGCACCTCCCGGATGTCCACGACGTCACCCGGCCGGAGCGACAGGCGATTGAGCACCACGTCGCGGCGCGTGTGGGGGCTGTCGCCGGCCACATGGATGTTGATCTTGCCGACACGGAACATGTCGCCCTCTTCAATCTGGTAGACCAGGTCCAGCTGGCCGGGTTCTTCCAGGAAGCGTGGCGACGCCTTGATATTGGCGAAGATATGACCTTGGCTGCCATACGCGTCCCGCAGTGCATTCTCGTCGATCTGCATCTTGGTCAAGTTGAAATAGTCGCCCCGCTGGAGCTTCAGCAGGCCGAGCAGCTGGGCGCTGTCGTATTTCTGGTTGCCCACCACCGACAAGTCGCGGATGCGATAGCGCGGCCCCTCGTCGATCACGAACGTCAGCGTCGCCCACTGGCCGGACGCGTCATAGGTGATCTCGCGCGAAATCCGCGCTTTGAAGTAACCCAGGTTGCGGTAGTAGGTCTCCAGCTTCTCGCGGTCCGCCGCGATCATCGTCGGGTCGACCTTGCCGCCGAACAGGTACTTCGCAAACCCGGGCTTCGACTGGATCAGCGTCTTGAGGCGCGCGTCGGTCACAAAGCTCGGATCGTTGCCCACGAACCGGACCGCCCAGATGCGTTCGATCGGGCTCTCGTCGATCCGCAGGACGACCCGGCGATCCTCGGGCTTGTCCCCTTCGACGATCGTCACCACGGTCCTGCAGTAACCCTTGGATCGGTAGAACTCCTCGACTTTCCGGCGGGCCTCCTGCACCGTGTAGATGTTCAGCGCCTCGCCCTGCTTGAGGCCCGATTCCTTCAGCAGCTTTTTGTCCGTCACGTACCGATTGCCGATGAACAGGATGCCGTCGATCATCGGCCGCTCGACCACCTCGAACGTGACGTACACCCCGGCCGCCTCGTACTGCTTGTGCACGCGGACGTTCTGGAACTTCCCGGTGGCATACAGGCGACGCACGTCTTCCTGCACCAGCTGTTCGTCATAGTTGCGCTCTTTGCGCGTCTTGATGTGGCGGAGCATCTCGGTCTGGCGGACCTTCTTGTTTCCGGTAATCGAAACGCCCAGCACCAGGCTGGCCGGCTCCCGCGCAGCCGCCAGGCCGGCCGTCGGCGGTGGCGACGGGGTACCGGGCGCCGTCAGTTCCGGTCCGACGGCCGGCAGCGCAGGCAGTCCGTCGTCGGGCGCCTGCCCCCGATAGACGGTCAGCGCGCCGGCCTGCGGCGGGCCCGGCGCCTCGGCGGCGCGCCCTGTCGCGGCGGGCAACACACAGACGACAACCCATACGGCCCATCGTCCGGCCCGTGTCAGAGGAGGTACATGAGCAGCCAAGATCGGATTCCGTGAAATGGCACGACCGCGCAGGCCGCACGCTCTACAGCGCCCCACGGGAGGTGGTGTCCCGGCCGACACACGCGGCAGCTGAGCGGCGTAGAAATACAGAAACTCGCGGCTCAGGACAAGGGAGATTTCACGCGCGGTCCGGGCGACGGGCTAAACGGGCGAAACTGGCGAAACTAGAATTCCGGCGCGGCGCCGGGCTCGTCGTACGAGTCGAACTCCTCGAGCCGCTCGGGCGCCTTGTCTTCGAAGCGCGTGTACTCCTTGCGCCAGACCAGGTCGATGTCGCCGATCGGTCCGTTGCGCTGTTTGGCGACCAGCACTTGAGCTTGGCCGGCGACCTGATCGCGCTCCTCCTCGCGTCGAAAGTACTCTTCGCGATGCACGAACATGACGACGTCCGCATCCTGTTCAATGGCGCCGGATTCGCGCAGGTGGCTGAGTCGCGGGCGGTGTTCCCGGGCGTCTTCCATCTGGCGGTTGACCTGGGCCAGGCAGAGCACGGGCGCCTCGAGTTCTCGGGCGAGGCCTTTGAGTCGTCGCGCGATCTTCGCCACTTGCTCTTGCCGCGGGTCCTGCGGATTGTCCGGCTCGATCAGCTGGAGGTAGTCGATCACGATCAATCCCAGGCGGCCATTGAGGCGTTTGACGCGTCGGGCTGCCGCGGCGATCTCGGTGACCGTGCGGCTGGGCGAATCATCCACATGCAGTTTGCCCTGGCTCACCTTGCCGGCGATCGCCACCAGGCGGCGCCGTTCGTCCTGCGGCAGGGTGCCGTTGCGCAGCCGGTGGCCGTTGATCCGTCCGACGGAGCAGAGCAGCCGATCGGCCAGTTCCATGGAGGACATCTCCAGGCTGACGAACAGGGTCGGGATGGCCTGGTGAATGGCCACGTTTTCCGCGATGTTCATCGCGAACGCGGTCTTTCCCATGCCCGGCCGTGCGGCCAGGATGATCAGTTCCGAGTTGTGGAGGCCGCCGGTCAGTTTGTCCAGGTCGGCGAACCCGGTCTCCACCGCGTCCGTGCCCAGCGTGCCCCGCATGCGCTGGTCGATGCGTTCCATGGCCTTGATGAGCACCTCGCTGATACTCGAGATGCTCGTCACCGTGCGCCGGTTCATCACCGCGAACAACTGCTGCTCGGCGAAATTCAGGAACTCCTTGGCATCCTGGGACTGTTCGTACGCGCGGGTGAGAATCGTGGTGCTGGCGTCGATCACCGATCGGAACACGGCCTTTTCGCGCACGATGTTGGCGTAGTATGCGGCGTGGGCGGCGTTGGGGACCGCCTGGCTGACGCGGGCCAGGAACGGTGCGCCGCCGATCCTCTCGAAATCGCCCGCCTTCTTGAGCCGGTCGACCAGCAGCGTGATGTCCACGCGTTTGCCCGCATTGTGCATCTCCTGCATGTGCTCGAACAACAGGCCGTGCGTTTGGTCGTAGAAGTCGTCGTGCCGCACGATCGTGGCGACCTCGTCGCACACATCGGGCTTGAGCATGATGCTGCCGAGCAGTCCCAGTTCGGCGTCCAGGTTGTGGGGTGGTTGCCGGTCCAGGACTTCCGCGGCGTGCCGTACGGCTCGCCGCGACAGGTCGAAGCGTCGGATATCAGCCATGTACAGTCCCTCCATGACGGATGGTCAATGGCCGTCGCGCATACGGGGTGCAGCGCCGACGAAACCCGCAGGTCATCTTATCACCCGGCCGGAAGCTGGCAAGCAGCACGGGGCGCACACGGGATCGGCCCATGCGGCGGCGGCCCATGCATGGCGCACGGCCCGGACTGGACAGGCTGGCATCCGATCCCAGTTCAGCTGGTGCCTTCGGCGTCGATCGCGGTCGGGACGACCCAGACCGTCAAGTCGGTCGTGATCGATTGGTGCAGCTGGACCTTGACCTTGTACATGCCCAGTTCCTTGAGCACGCCTTCGAGCTTGACCTGATCGGCCGTGATGTGGATGCCCACCTGCTTCAGGCCGCTGACGATCTCCGCGGCGCCGACGCTGCCGTAGAGGTGTCCCGCGTCGTTGGCGTTGGCGCTGATCGTCACGCTCTGCTTGCCGATCTCCGCGGCGATGGCTTCGAGGCTTGCCAGCCGCTTGCGCTCGATTTCGAGCAAGCGAGCCCGGTGCTTCTCAACCATCCGCTTGTGATGTTTGCTGGCCAGCGTGGCCAGTCCCTGCGGGATCAGGAAATTGTGGGCGTACCCGGGCTTGACCTCCACGACATCGCCCTGCTTGCCCAGATGATCCACCGACTGGACCAGCAGCAGTTCCACGCCGCCGTGCGGGCCCTTGGGAAGTCTCTTGAAGCGGGGCCGCGCCACGGGGCGCTTGGATTTCGCGTTTCCCATCGTTGTCAACCTGCCATCTCTTCTGCAGGAAAAAAATAGAACGAACCTTCGACGCGATCGGGGCGCGCTCCGTCGCGCAACGACCGCCTCCGCCACACGCCTCTAAAACGGGATGTCATCGTCCGGCGGCCCGGCCGGAACCGTCTCACGGCCCCCGCTGGGCTGGGCCTGTTCCGCCGCTTGCGCACCGTTGACCGCCCCGGAAGGGCTGCCGGCAGCCCGGTTGCTGAGCATCTGCATCCGGTCGCCGACAACGCGCAGCTTGGAACGTTTCTGACCTTCGCTCTCCCAGGTATCAAGTTTCAGTCGCCCCTCGATCAACACGGGCGAGCCTTTACCCAGATACTGGCTGGCGACCTCTGCCGTCCGGCCCCACAGCGTCACGTCGACAAACATCGGCTCATCGACCCAGTCGCCCGCCGGAGTCCTGCGCCGCTCGTTGACCGCCAGCCCCACATCGGTCACGGCCGTCTGGTTAGCGGTGTACCGCAGTTCCACGTCCCGAGTCAGATTCCCCACCAGGATGACGCGATTGTAGCTCGCCATAGCAACACCTCTGATTCGCCCGCCCGACGGTTACTGAACATTTGTATCCTGCCTGCCGTTAGTCTATGCGCCGGCGGACGCGAAAGCAAGCCCCCCGTGCCGGGGGCTCCGGCCCCGGAGCGGGCGTCAATCCTCGTCCCGTTCCTCATCGCCCTCCTCGTCGGAGGCGGGCACCGGGGTGTCGGCGGCCGCCCTCGGGCGCGGCACGCTTTCCGTCAGTGCGTGGGCCACCAGCACGTCCACCAGGCGCGGGTCGACTTTCAGCGTCAGGTTTCTGACCACATTTTCATTGAGTTTGCAGGCGCGGTTGAACTCGATCACTTTGCTCGTGTCCATGCGGAAGTAGGTGAGCCAGTAGGCGCCTTTCCGATGGCCTCCGATCGGGTACGCCAGCCGCTGCTCGTTCCACAGCCGGCTGGCGAGCACTTCGCCGCCGCACGCTTGGATCATGTGCGGGATCTGCGCCGCAACGCCGCCCGGATCGCGAGCGTACCGGTTCGAGTCCAGAATGAACATGCATTCGTAAACGCTACTGGCCAAGTTGATCTCTCCCAGTCGTACGTGCGTGCGTGCGGGTCACACGGCTCTGTGCTCATCGCCCGACGCGGGGTCCGCGTTGTAGCGATTCATGCAGAACTCAATGCCTTCGCGTACCCAGTCCAGGGCGGCATCGGCCGCCCGCTCCGCCGCAGATTGTATCACATCCACTTCTTCCGGATGAAACCTGCTCAAGACGTAGGCGGCCACGTCCCAGCCGTCCGGTGGCGCGCCGATCCCGACCCGCAGCCGCGGCACCTCGTCGGTCCCCAGGCGGTTCAGGATGTCCTGCAAACCTTTCTGCCCGCCGGAGGAGCCTTTGGGTCGGCACCGCAGCTTCGCCAGCGGCAGGTTGAAATCATCGCAGATCACCAACAGATCCGCGAGGTCCAGCTTGAAAAAAACGCGCGCCTCCAGCACGCTCAGCCCGCTGCGGTTCATCCACGTGTGGGGGCACAGCAGCATCACCTGGTGCTCGCCCACCCGCGTCTCCACCGTCTCTCCATGGAATCGGGCCCGCCCACGCGGCTGGTTCCACCGCGCGGCCAACCGCTGAGCGACGACAAACCCGATGTTGTGCCGCGTGGCCTCGTACTTGCGTCCCGGGTTCCCCAGACCGACGATCAGTTTCATGGCCGCAGGTCTCTCCGTGCGCCCCGCGCAGCACCGCGTCGGACTACTCGGAATCCTCCTCACCCTCCTCCGCCTTGCGGCCAATGACCTCCGGCTCCTCCGGGCCCGCTGCCGCCTCCACCACCTCCTCCTCGGTCGGGATCTGGGCCTCGCAACTGACCACCACCGAGTCGGCCGGGGTCATCAACACCACGTGCGGCGGCAACGGAACGTCCGACAGCAGGATCGACTGGCCCAGACGCAGGTTCCGGACGCTCGCCACCAGCCGGTCTGGAATCTCGCCCGCCGGGCACTCGATCGCCACGTCGAACAGTTGGTGCGTGATGATACCCCCTTCCTTCGTGCCCGGCGCTTCGCCGCGCAGCTCCAACGGCACCGTCACCTCGACCCGCTCCTGCTCGCTCACCCGCGCCAAATCCAAATGCAGCACCTCCGTGCCGTAACAGTCCCACTGCACGGCGCGTATCAATGCCTTCTCGTCCAGGTTGCCCTTGAGATCCACCAACTTGCTGCCGTGCCGCAGTACCGCGCGTACTTCCGCAGTGGGGATCGCCAGGTTCACGTTCGCCTGGCCGTGCCCGTAGAGAATGGCCGGTGTCTGGCCGGAACGCCGCAGCCGGCGCACCCGCCCCGTACCCAGTTCGTTTCGCACGGACACGTTGAGAATGTCGGTCATCGTCGCCCCTTTCGGCGATTGGCTGCGAGCTGCGAATTCTCCGGCGACTGGCCGAGCCGCGGGCCGCCGGGTGATGCACTTGCGGGTGCAGGAAACCCAACATTTTGCCAGATTCCCTGGCGAAGACAAGCCCCAACGCGGGGAAGAAAAAGGCGGGCGGCCGGCCACTTCCGGCCCCCGTTTCCCTTGCACAGACGGGCGGCAGCATGTAGGTTGATCGCGACGACGTGAGTAGGGTCCTAGAGCGCAGGGTTCGGGTCTATGCCCAAGACACGCAAAGAGGTGTTCGAATACGTGGAACCGATCGGGGCGCGCGTGTTGGTGCGCAAGGACGAGCCGAAGCGCGAGACCAAGGGCGGCATCGCGCTGCCCGACGCGTCGGAGATCCCGACGATCACCGGGCGGATCGTGGCGATTTCGACCCAGGTGGAGCGCGACGAGGACGTGCCGTTGCGGCAGTACGACAAGATCCTGTTCCACCCGAAGAACGCCATTCCGGTGGATTTCGAGCAGGACAATCAGCTGTTCGTGGTCCCGGTGGAAGACGTCGTGGCCGTGTTTCGCCGTTCGGCCAAGACGTGAGCGGGCCGTCCCATCAGGTGCCCTGCGTGCTGGGCGGGGGCTGGAACATCTCGCTAACCGACTGGTCGTGATGGATGCGTCGGATGGCTTCCGCCAGGAGCGGCGCGACGGTCAGGATTTCGATCTGGGCGATGGCCTGCTCGGCGCGGAGCGGGATGCTGTTGGTGATCACGACGCTCGAGATGGGCGCCGCCTGGATGTTCCGGATGGCCGGCCCGCAGAGCACGCCATGGGTGGCGGCCACGTGGATTTCGCGGGCGCCGGCCGCGTGGACCAGGCGCGCGGCGCCGCAGATGGAGCCGGCGGTGCTGATCATGTCGTCGAACATCAGGGCCACCCGGCCTTCCACCGGCCCGCCGATGATGTTCTCCTGGTTGGTTTTCCAGGCGGTGGCGCGCCGTTTGTCGACGATGGCCAGCTTGCCGCCCAGCCGTTCGGCGTGCCCGCTGGCCCGCTTGATGCTCCCCTCGTCCGGACTGACCACCACGATGTCCGCCGCGCGGAACCCGCGTTTGATGAAATGCTCGTTCAACACGGGGGCCGCATAGAGGTGATCGACCGGCACGTCGAAGAAGCCTTGGATCTGGGCCGCGTGCAGGTCCATGGTCAGCACGCGGTCGGCCCCGGCGCGCGTGATCAGGTTTGCGGTCAGCTTGGCCGTGATGGGGGTGCGCCCCTCGTCCTTGCGATCCTGGCGGGCATAGCCGAAGTAGGGGATCACGGCGGTGATCCGCGCGGCGCTGGCCCGCTTGCAGCTGTCGATCATGATCAACAGCTCCATCAGGTTGTCGTTCACCGGCGGGCAGGTGGGCTGGACGAGGAACACGTCGCGTCCGCGCACGTCCTCCTCGATCTTGCAGAAGTTCTCCCCGTCGGGGAACTTGCCCAGCGAGACGGCCCCCAGGGGAAGATTGAGGAACCCGCAGATGGCCTTGGCCAGCGCCGGGTTGCCCTGGCCGCTGAAAATCTTCAGTTCGCGGATCTGCATCTACAGCCCCATCTTCTCCATGGCCGCCTCGACGACGGCCAGGTCACTGAAGGTGTTGATGCTCAGCGCCTCGCACGGCTGGAGCACCGGGAGCGCACGGACCGTCTCGCCCCACGCGCGGAGGATCCCCGGACAGTCGGTCACGTAATACTCACCCTGGCGGTTGGTGTTTTGCAGCGCGTCCAGCGCTCGGACCAGCTTGCCCGCGTCGAACAGGTAGGTGCTCATGTTCACCTCCGTGATCGCCCGCTGGCGGCTGTCGGCATCCTTCTCTTCGACGATGGCCACGAACTGGCCGGCCGCGTCGCGCACGATGCGTCCCAGCCCGGCAGGGTCGTCCTTGTGGAGCGTGCCCAGCACGCAGGCCGGCCGATCCGCCTCGAACGCACTGAACAGGGCCTGGACCGAGTCGACCTGGAGCAGCGGGGAGTCGCCGGTCACGATCAGCACGGGGCCGGCGTGCTGTTCCAGTTGGGTCCGGCACATCTTCACGGCGTGGCCGGTCCCCAACTGCTCGACCTGCTCGACGAACTCCACGTCCGGGTGCTTCCCCAGCGCCTGCCGCACCAGGTCCGACCGGTAGCCGACGACCACCAGCAGGCGCTGGACCCCGGCCTGGCGCAGCACGTCGAGCACGAACTCGACCATGGGCCGGCCGCGCACCGGGCACAGGACCTTGGGCAGTTCCGATTTCATCCTGGTCCCTTTTCCGGCCGCCAGGACGATGGCCAGTCGTTTGCTCATCGAGTTGTTTCGCCAAGGGGAAGGGCGGGAGGCGAACACACGCGCCTGGCGGAAACGGCGGATCCAGGTGCGGTTTGCACGTCACTTCAATCTTGCCACGAACGGCCCGCCGGTTCCAGAGGGGCCGGCCGGCCGGGGGCCCGAGTCTCGCCCGGCGCACGTTGACATGCCGGCCGGTGGGGCGCTACAATCGTCGGTTTTCCTACAACCGGGCGCCGGCCGGCCCCTTTGTTGCGAAGGCCACTCCCGTGCAAGAAGCGATCGCCAAGGCGGACACGTTGATCGAGGCGCTCGGCTGGATCCGGCGGTTCCGCGACAAGATCACGGTGATCAAGCTCGGCGGCAGCGTGATGGAGGACCTGGACGCGCTGCGCCACGTGCTGCTGGACATCGTGTTCATGGAGACGGTCGGCATGCGTCCGGTCGTGGTCCATGGCGGCGGGGCGGCGATCAGCCGGGCGATGCAGGCGGCGGGGATCCCGGCGCGATTCGTCCAGGGGCGGCGGTACACGGACCAGGACACGCTGCGGATCGTCGAACAGGTGCTGGCGGGCGAGACGAACGCGCACCTGACGCAGCAGATCGAACTGCTCGGCGGCCGCGCGACCAGCCTGAACTTCCAGTCGACCAACGTGCTGTACGGCCAACGGATCGAGCTGGAGGGCGACGACGGCCAGCGCGTGGACCTGGGGTACGTCGGCACGGTCACCCGCGTCGATCGCGCAGTGATCGACAACGTGTGCTACGCCGGCCAGGTCCCGGTCATTCCATCCATGTGCGTCGACGCGTCCGGACAGAAGCTCAACGTCAACGCCGACACGGCGGCTACCGCCGTGGCCCAGGCGCTGGGCGCCGAAAAACTCGTCTACCTCAGCGACGTGAACGGGGTGCGGCGCGACAGGCACAACCCGGACTCGCTCATCCACTCGCTGACCGCCAGCGAGGCGCGCGCGCTGATCCGCAACGGCGCGATCGAGGCGGGGATGATCCCCAAGGTGGAGGCGTGCCTGGAAACGCTCCAGCGCGGCGTGCAGAAAGTGCATATCATTGATGGCCGCTTGCGACATTCACTGCTACTCGAGATCTATACCACGCGCGGGGTCGGCACGCAGATCATCCAGGACCCGCCCAGCCCGTAGCGGCCTGGAGCCGCCCGCTCACGGGCCGCACCCCAGCGCCCGAAAGGAACTGCCCCATGGCTGAAACGCAACCGCTCAGTTCCGCCGCGACGGTCGATCTGTTCCGGCAGGTGGTGGTGCCCAACTACCGGCGCTACCCGATCAACCTGGTGCGTGGAGAAGGCTCGCACGTGTGGGACAGCGAGGGGCGGCGGTACCTCGACTTCTTTCCCGGCTGGGGATGCGGCCTGCTGGGACATTGTCCGCCGCGCGTGGTCCGGGCGGTCCAGGAGCAGGTGGCCACGTTGATCCACGTGCCCAACACGTGGCACACGGATGTCCAGGGCCGATGGGCCCAGCTGCTCTCGGCGCACAGCTTTGGGGGCCAGGCATTCTTCTGCAATTCCGGCGCCGAGGCCAACGAGGCGGCGATCAAGCTCGCTCGCCTGCACACGCCCAAGGAGCGGTACAAGATCATCACGTTCGAGGGCGGCTTCCACGGCCGAACGCTCGGCGCGCTGACCGCCACCGCCCAGCCGAAGATGCACGAAGGGCTGGGGCCGCTCGTGGCCGGGTTCGTCTACGCGCCCTACGACGATCTGGACGCGGTGGCCCAGCGCATCGACGCGGAGACCTGCGCGATCCTGGTCGAACCGGTCCAGGGCGAAGGGGGCGTGCGGATCCCCTCGCGCGAGTTTCTGGCGGGGCTCCGCCGCCTGGCCGACGAACATGGGTTGCTGCTGATCTTTGACGAAGTCCAGACCGGCTGCGGCCGGACCGGGCACTGGTTCGCGTATCAGCACTTCGGCGTGACGCCCGACATCATGACGCTGGCCAAGGCGCTGTGCGGCGGCCTGGCGGGCGGTGCGATGCTGGCCACGCGCGACGTGGCGCCCAGCCTCCGGCCGGGTATGCACGCCTCCACGTTCGGCGGCAACGCGATCGCCGCCCGCGCGGGGATCGCCACGCTTGAGATGATCGAACAGGAAGGCCTGTTGAGCCAGGCACAGCAGCTCAGTGACCAGTTCCGTGCGCGGCTCACCGCGCTGCAGGCCGCCTGCCCCGTCATCCGCGAGGTGCGGGTGCTGGGGCTGATGATCGGGCTGGAATTGACGATCGACGGCGGGCCGGTCGTCGAGCGCTGTCTCGAGCGCGGGCTGTTGATCAACTGCACGCACAACACGATCATCCGCCTGTTGCCCGCCATGACGCTCACCGCCTCCCAAGTCGACGAAGGCTGCGACATCCTGGCGGCGGCCTTGCAGCAGGCGGCGGCATGACGCGCACAACACGCACGCGCGCCGGCGGGCCGCCGCCCGCCGACTGACCGCCCCGGCGCGGCCTGAGTAACCATCCCCGGAAAGAAACTGGCTGACATGCGACACCTACTGACCTTGTTCGACCTGTCGACCGATGAGATCGAGGCCATCTTCGCGCTGGCGCGGGACCTGAAGCAGGCGTACACGCGGGGCGTCCGGGACCGGCGCTTCGCCGGGTATGTCCAGGCGCTGCTGTTCGAGAAACCGTCGCTGCGGACCCGCGTCAGCTTCGAAGCGGCGTTCGCCCACCTGGGCGGCACCACCATGTACCTGGGGGCCGATGTGGGCTGGGGACAACGCGAATCGGCGGCGGACTTCGCGCGCGTCTTGAGCCAGTATGTCGACGTGGTGGTCTGCCGCGCGAACCAGCACGCGCGGGTCGAACAGCTGGCCGCCTACGCCACATGCCCGGTCATCAACGGCTTGACCGACCTCTACCACCCCTGCCAGGCGCTGGCCGACCTGTTCACGCTGTGGGAAATCCACCAGCGTCTGGCCGGATTGAAACTGGCCTATGTCGGCGATGCGAACAACGTGGCGCGGAGCCTGGCCGTCGCGTCCGCTCACCTGGGGGTGCGGTTCACCATCGCGGCGCCGGCCGGCTACCAGTTCGACGCGGCCTTCCTCGCGAAACTCAAGGACCAGTACCCCCAGGGCGAACTGCGCGCGACGACCGACCCGGTCGAGGCGCTGCGCGACGCGGACTGCGTCTATACCGATGTGTGGGTCAGCATGGGCCAGGAGAGCCAGCGCGGGCAGCGCCTGCAGGCCCTGCTGCCCTACCAGGTCAACGGTCAACTGATGGCCGCCGCGCCCCGCCACGCCACGTTCATGCACTGCCTGCCCGCGCGGCGCGGAGAAGAGGTCACCGACGAGGTCATGGACGGGCCGCAGAGCGTCATCGTGCAGCAGGCCGCCAATCGCATGCACCTGCAGAAAGGACTCTTGGCCTGGCTGCTCGCCCCCTGACTCGCCCGACCCCTGCGGGCCGCTCAGGCGAACGGCCACCGCGCGCCCAGCGCCCTGCGCTGCAGCTGTGTCAGCTGCTCAATCCCGCGCCGCGCACACTCCAACATCCGCTGCAGATCGTCGCCCGAAAAAGTCGCCTCCTCGCCGGTGCCCTGGACCTCCACGAATCGGCCCGAACCGGTCATCACCACGTTCAGGTCCACGCTGGCCGCCGCGTCCTCCCGATAATCCAGGTCCAACGCCACGCGGCCCTCGACGATGCCCACACTGATGGCCGCCACGCTGTCCCGCACCGGCAGCCGCCGTGGATCGGGCAACTCGCGACCGATCGCGCACAAGGCGTCGATCAACGCCAGAAAACCACCGGTCACGCTCGCCGTGCGCGTCCCCCCGTCCGCCTCCAGGACGTCGCAGTCCACCGTAATCAACCGCTCGCCCAACGCCTCGAGGTCCGACACCGCGCGCAGGCTGCGCCCGATCAGCCGCGAAATCTCCGTCGTGCGGCCGTCCAACCGGCGGTCACGCTCGCGCGCCTTGCGCGGTGCCGTGCTGCCCGGCAACATGCTGTACTCGGCCGTGACCCAGCCACGACCCTGGCCCGCCATCCAGGCGGGAACCTGGTCGGACACGCTGGCCGTGCAGAAAACCGTCGTGCGACCGGCCTGATACAACACGCTGCCCGGCGCCGCACGCGTAAACCGCCGCCGAATCCGAACCGGCCGCAACTCCGTCGACTCCCGCCGCCGCAGACGACCCCTGCTCACGCTGCCCATAAGGTCCTGACCCTCCCCGGTGCCCCCCCCGCACAATCGCCACACACCCCGTGACCGGCAGCCCACCCACTGCCCCATCATACCTGTACCATCAAACCAAATCCGATCAGACGGGCTATCCCAACCACCGTGGAATAAAATGCTATATTTCTACAGTGAGATTAAGCTGTATCTGGGGTTGTCTTGGGAGGGCGACGTGATGCGTCAGATTGTCAATTTTCTGCTCACGCTGCCGAACGCGTGCAGCCGGTTGACCTATCAGGAGCTGTTGTTGACCGCCGTTGTGCTGACCGTAGGGTTATGGTTCATCCTGACGATTTCGGGTCGGAAGTTCGCGTAGGGTGCGGTGGTCGGTGGCCTGTCGGGTGGGTCCGCGGGGTCGTGGCGTGGGGGTCCGGCCGCGTTATTCGTTCGGTTCCGGCGGCTGGTTCACCATTTCGCGGAACTGTGTTTCCGTGAGCACTGGGACGCCCAGTTGTTGGGCTTTGGCCAGTTTACTGCCGGCTTTCAGGCCGGCGACGACGAAGTCGGTTTTCGCGGAGACGCTCGACGCGGCGCGGCCTCCGCGTTCTTGAATGAGCGTTTCGATTTCACTGCGTGTGTAGTGGGTCAAGGTGCCGGTGACGACAACCGTTTTGCCGGCCAGCGGTTGGGTGGCCCGGGTATCGGCTTCGTGCAGCGCATCCATGGAGACTTCGGCTGCTCGCAGGTCGTCGATGGCGGCCTGTCCGGCTGGGCTGTGCAGGAACTGGTAGACGCTTTGGGCGATGATCGGGCCGATTTCGCGGACATTGCCGAGTTCTTCGATCGAGGCCTGTTCGAGCGTGTGCATTTGGCCGAACTGTTGGGCCAGGATGGAGGCGACGCGGGGTCCGACGTGGCGGATTGAGAGGGCGTTGAGCAGTCGTGCGAGTCCGCGTTGTTTGCTGTCCGCGATGGACGCCACGAGATTGGCTGCCGATTTCCGGCCCATGCGTTCCAGGGGGGCCAATTGCTCTTCGCGCAGGCGGTACAGGTCACCGAAGCTGGCGACGAGTCCTTGTGCCACGAGCTGGTCGACCAGTTTATCGCCGAGGCCTTCGATATCCATGGCGTTTCGGCTGGCGAAGTAGCGGATCCGTTCTTTCAGTTGTGCGGGGCACTGGGGGTTGGGGCAGCGGATGTAGACGCCGCCGGGGTCTTGGACCAGTTCCGCGGCGCATTCGGGGCACTTGGTGGGGAAGCGGTAGGGTGGCAGGGTCCCGGCGCGCAGGTGTTTTTCCACGCGGACGACATGGGGGATGATCTTGCCCGCTTTCTCGACCACCACGACATCGCCGATGCGGATATCTTTTCGGGCGATCTCGTCGGCGTTGTGCAGGCTGGCCCGGCTCACGGTCGTGCCGGCCAGGCTGACCGGCTCCAGCTCGGCGACCGGCGTGATGGTGCCCGCCTTGCCGACCTGCACGAGGATCTCGTTGAGCCGCGTGGTGGCTTCGTATTTCTCGAACTTGTAGGCGATGACCCAGCGCGGGCTCTTGGAGGTCGCCCCCAGCCGTTCGCGCTGGTCGAACCGGTTGACCTTTAGGACCAGGCCGTCCACTTCGAAGTCCAGCTCATACAGCCGTTCGGCCCGTTCTTGGCAGTGCGTCACGGCCGCCTCGAAGTCGGGGAAGCAGGCGACGTCGGGCGTGGCGGGGAGGCCGAATTGGCGGAGTTCGGCGAGGAACTCCATGTGGTTGGCGGCCTGCAGGCCCTGGCAGTATCCCACCCCGTGGCAGAACATGCGCAGGCGCCGCTCGGCGCAGACGCGCGGGTCCAGCAGGCGGATGGCGCCGGCCGCGCCGTTGCGGGTGTTGGCCAGCGGCTTCTCGCCCTGTGCCCGCAGGCGCTCGTTGAGGCTCACCAGGTCGGAGTTGGTCATGTAAACCTCGCCGCGCACTTCGAGCATCGGCGGGGCGTGCCGGCCGAGCAGCCGCAGGGGCACATCGGCAATCGTCTTGACGTTGTGCGTGATGTCGTCGCCCACCGAGCCGTTGCCGCGCGTCACGCCGCGGACCAGCCGGCCCTCTTCATAGACGAGCGACACGGCCACTCCATCCACCTTCAGTTCCACGACCCACTCGACCGGTTCGCCCTGGAGCGTCTTGGCGACCCGTTGGCCGTACTGCCGCAGCGCTTCGATGCTGTAGGTGTTCTCGATCGACAACATGGGCACGCGGTGCGCCACGCTCGCCAGCGCCGCGATCGGCTCGTCGCCGACCCGCTGGGTCGGGCTGTCGGGCGTGACCAGGTCCGGACGGGCGGCCTCGAGCGCCTGCAGCTCATGCAGCAGCCGATCGTATTCCAGGTCGCTGATCTCCGGCTGCGCCTCGACGTAGTACATCCGATCGTGGTGTCGGATCAGCGCACGCAGCTGGTCGATCCGTTGGGCGGCATTCGGGTTCATGAGGCGGTCCCGCGGTCCGGGTTCGCCGCACGGGGCTGTCCCGTCGCCGCGTTCGGCACGAAGCACAGGAATTTAAGCGGCACGTCGCCCGTGTTGCGGAACTGGTGCAGCTCATCGGGCTGGACGTACACGACCGCGCCCGGCTCGAGCGGGTGCTCGACCTGGCCGGATATCACCACGCCGCGCCCTTCCAGCACGAACACTTCATGTTCATACGGATGGGTGTGCTGAGGCGTGTGCCCGCCGGGAACGACCTCGAACTGCCGCATCGCGAAGTTCGGGGCGCCGTCGTCCGGGCCCACCAGCCACCGAATGGAACAACCTTGGGCGCCCGCCATCTCCACCGGGCTCTGCGCCACCCGTTCGTAATGCAGGACCTTCATCGTCGCGTTGGCTCCCTGTGCTGGATGGATCGTCTTCCACAACGAGTCTGGGCATCTATTGAATCCGATCGGAGCCCCGTTTGTCAAAGCAGGTCGGACGCCGCCCGCGTGTGTGCGGGAGTGTGGCTGTGCGTGTCTGGGTGTTGCAGTACGATAGGAGCAACGACGGGGGGGCACGCACCATGCGTCATTCCTACGGCACGGCGATCCTGTTTGTGTTCCTCGGCCTCATGACACATCGCGCCCTGCTGGGCGACATGCCGTGGGTGCGAGTTGCCGAGCACGGGCTGGGCTTCGTGCGGTCCGATGCCGCCCAGCCGTTCCGGCCCTGGGGATTCAACTACGACCATGACCAGGACGGCCGCCTGCTGGAAGACTACTGGGAGCAGGAGTGGCCGAAGGTCGAAGCGGACTTCCAGGCGATGAAGGGGCTCGGGGCGAACCTGGTCCGGATCCATCTTCAGCTGTCCCGGTTCATGGCCGGTCCGGAGCAGTCCAACGAAGCGAACCTGGCGCGCCTGGGCCGCCTGGTCGCCTTGGCCGAGCGGCTCGGGCTGTACCTCGACCTCACCGGCCTGGCCTGCTATCGCAAGCGGGACGTGCCCGAGTGGTACGACCGCCTCTCGGAACAGGATCGCTGGGAGGTTCAGGCGCGGTTCTGGCAGGCCGTCGCCCGGCGATGTGCCCAGAGCCCGGCCGTCTTTTGCTACGATCTGATGAACGAGCCGGTTGTGCCGGGCGACACCCGGGCGCCCGGCGACTGGCTGGGTCCGTCGTTCTTAGGCAGCGATTCCGGCTACTTCGTTCAGTTCATTTCGCTCGACCCGCAAGGCCGGTCCCGGCCCGCCATTGCCCGCCAGTGGTGTCGGAAGCTGGTCGCCGCCATTCGCGTGCACGACCCGCGCCACCTGGTCACGGTGGGGCTCGTGCCGTGGAGCCTGGACCGGCCGGGTCTGAGTTCCGGCTTCGTGCCCGAGCAGATCGCGCCGGAACTGGATTTCCTGGCCGTCCATCTCTATCCCGATCGGGGCAAGGTCGCAGAGGCGTTGGAAACGCTGTCCGGCTTCGCCGTGGGCAAACCGCTGATCATCGAGGAGATGTTCCCGTTGAATTGTCCGCTCGCGGAGTTCGAGCAGTTTTTTCAAGGCTCCCGGGAGTTCGCCTCGGGTTGGATCGGGTTCTACTGGGGCAAGACCCTGGAGGAGTGCCGCAGGTCGAACACGATGCAGGATGCGCTCCTGGCGAGCTGGCTGGAGTGGTTCCAGGCACAGGCTCGCACCTAACGCGTGGCAAACACCCGGTCGACGTTCCCGCGCAGCACCTGGCAGCCCAACTCGACCGCCCGGCGTTCCGACCATCCGCGGTCGATTACGAACCGCTCGGCGAGCACCTTGGCCAGCACGCGCTTGTACATCCGGAACTTCGGCAGCCCGAACTCCAGCTTGTACATGTCGCTGTAGTAGCCGATCTGCTTCGTGTGCGGCACCGCCTCCAGGCGCGCGGCCAGGTCATGCTCGATGAACGTCGGCGTGTTCGAGTACCACCAGTGGCCGCTGGTGACCACGTTCGGGAAGATCCAGGCGTAGCTGGCGAGTTCCTGGTTGGTGACACTGGCCAGGACCGACACCGGGAACGTGACCTGCGGGAATGCGTTGAACAGCTCGGCATACTGGATCAGCGACACGCGGCTGTCGTACAGGTCCTGACCCTGGAACACGCCGTGCCGGTACACACTCCGCTGGACGCCGATCATCAGGTCGAACGGCAGCCGGTATGCCGCGCACAGGTCGGCAAGGGTCCAGAAGACGAAATGCGCGACGGCCCGTCGCTCGACTTCCCCGCCCCCGTTCGGCGCACCGCACACCCTGTGCCAGGCCGTCTCGACTTCTCTTTCGGACGCGCTGGCGGGCGCGAAGTCCGGCGGGAGCGAGATAGCACAGGCCCGCGCGCCGTGGGCCACGAACCGGTCGAAGAGCCGGTCCAGCGCCTGGCGCAGCCCGGCCGGCGTGTCAACCGCCACGTCGGTCGCCGCGGCCAGCCGCTGGCGAGTCCGCGCCTCGTGCAGGCGGAACACCAGATCGTCTGTCCGCAGGCATGGCACGTAGACCGCCGGGTCCCAGCCCTCCAGCGGGTCATCGAAGTCGTTGGTCAGCAGCACGGCCTCCAGCCGGCTCTGCCGCAAGACCTGTTGCGGCCAGTCGGGCGCAGTCATCTTCTCAAGCGCCAGATCGTACAGCGGTTCCCAATTGTCCAGCGTGAGCCGGTCGTCGGCGAACCCGAAGAACGTCCGCGCCAGCTCGATCAGCCAGCTGTACTGGACCGTGTTCTGCAGCGGTTCGAGATGGGCCACCAGCCGCCGCACCCGCTCACGCGGCTCGCCGTCCGGCACCTCGATCGCCTCGCGCGGCATGCCCGCCGAGTGCGCCAGTTCCGTGTAGTAGTGATAGCCCAGGATGTCGGCCAGCGTGCGCGCGGCCGGCTGGTGCGGGTTGATGTGCGTATGCGGATCGACCAGCGCCAGTGCATCCAGCTCGGCGAACAACCGCCACCTCAGCTCGGTCGTCATGCAACGGTCCCCTGTACCAGACCCTGCGCAAACCCGTGAACGCCGCTCGGCCAGCCGGCGCCCAACTACCCCCGACAGGACTCGAACCTGTGACCTGCAGTTTAGGAAACTGCCGCTCTATCCACCTGAGCTACGAGGGCTAAGATGCAACCTGTCAATTACGCCCGATGGAAACCCAACTGCGCCCGACCGCCCCGCCTCTCGGTGCTTTTGTCCGCGTGATGTCAGGCGTCCTACGGGGCCCGTTTGGCTTTCGCGCGGGTCGAGCTGGTGGGGCTTACGGGGCTGGGCACGGCTCCAGGTTAGCAAACGTGGTGCTGGGTTTCCATTGTGGTTCCCCGAAAGCGCGGTCGCCGGGTCCACGCCTCGTACTGTACCGTGTTGGGTAGCGGGGTGGGACGGGGGGACGCGCGGGCTGGACCGGTCGGTATGGTGTCGGTTGTCGTTGGCAGCTTGGGAGGGTGCGACATGAGGGTCGATCTGGAGGGCAGGGTGGCGTTGGTGACCGGGGCCGGCCGGGGCATTGGCCGGGCCATCTGCGAGTCGTTGAGTCGGGCCGGCGCGTCCGTAGTGGCCGTGGCGCGAACTGCGCAACAGATCGAAGGCGTGGTTCGGGAGTTGGTCGACCGTGGCGGCAGCGCCGTTGCCATCCGAGCGGATGTGGCGGAGGAGGGCGACGTCCAGGTGCTGTTCGATCAGGTGCGCGCGCGGTTCGGTCGGCTCGACGTGTTGATCAACAACGCCGGCCAGGGGCGGTTTGGGCCGTTGGAGGAGTTCTCGGCCGCCGACTTCGATCGGGTGGTCGCGGTGAACCTGCGCGGCACGTTCCTCTGCTGCCGGCAGGCTGCGCGGATGATGATTGCGCAGCGCGCCGGATACATCATCAACATCTCCAGCGTCGTCGGCTTCAAGGGCTATCCCAACCAGTCGGCCTACACGGCCGCCAAGCATGGCGTGCTGGGCCTGACCAAGAGCCTGGCGGCCGAGTTGCATCGGCACGGGGTCCGGGTCAGCGCGGTCCTGCCCGGTGGCGTGGACACGGAGCTGGTGCGCGCGGCGCGTCCGGACCTGGATCGATCCGCCCTGATGCAGCCGGACGACATCGCCCAGACGGTGCTGTACCTGCTGTCCCTGTCCGACCGGGCCGCCGTCGATCAGATTTACATCCGCCGTCGCGGCAGCCAGCCGTTCTGACCGGGCGCGTGCCGTGTCGAGCGGATGTGGCGCAACCCACTTGGGTCGGCCTAGCGCGGTGTGCGTTGACGCCATCCAATTGTTCACCGGGCTTATGACAACACCCTGTCTCTAGGGCGTTGCCGTAGGCTACGGTGTCGCAAGGCCTTCGGCCCAGTGTTAGGCCATGTTCCGACCTGTCAATCGGAACCACCTCCTGATGTCAGGCGGGGGCGTTGTGAGGTCAAAGGCGTACATTCGGGCCGGATCGAAGCCGATGTCGAATGCCAGCCGGCTACGGTCCGGTTTCAATCCTCTCGGGATCGAGGCGTGTGTTCGGGCCAACGCGAATCTGGACCTGGCCGGGGCCAACTTGGCGGTTTCAATCCTCTCGGGATCGAGGCGTGTGTTCGGGCGAGATACACGTGTACCGCATGTGCGGAGAGTGGGCGTAGTTTCAATCCTCTCGGGATCGAGGCGTGTGTTCGGGCATGGGTCAGCAGAAGTCAGAGCGAAGGGCAAGCTAGTTTCAATCCTCTCGGGATCGAGGCGTGTGTTCGGGCTACTACTCAAAACGCACGCCAGAAATTGACAGGTTGATGTTTCAATCCTCTCGGGATCGAGGCGTGTGTTCGGGCTCCCGTCAGTATGGGAGCACTATCTTAATACCCAGTGTTTCAATCCTCTGCGGATCGAGGCGTGTGTTCGGGCTCGGCAACGTGTTTGGGAATTTTGGGACGAAAGTCCCCGTTTCAATCCTCTCGGGATCGAGGCGTGTGTTCGGGCTCTGTTGGTAACGGATTATCTGTATGTGAAGATTGTTGTTTCAATCCTCTCGGGATCGAGGCGTGTGTTCGGGCGAAGACATGAGCATATTCGATGTAGAACGGTCGTCGGGTTTCAATCCTCTCGGGATCGAGGCGTGTGTTCGGGCAAGTGACGGTGACCCCCACCAGTGGACGGAACCACTAGTTTCAATCCTCTCGGGATCGAGGCGTGTGTTCGGGCCGCACGACTGATCAAGTTTGGGCGCGGAACGTACACGGGTTTCAATCCTCTCGGGATCGAGGCGTGTGTTCGGGCCGACAGGTGGGTGCTCGTCTCCGACGGCCCATACGCAAACGGGTTTCAATCCTCTCGGGATCGAGGCGTGTGTTCGGGCTGGCAGCGGCCCAGATGGGCAAAGCAAAGAGGAGACACAGTTTCAATCCTCTCGGGATCGAGGCGTGTGTTCGGGCAACGTGATCGGGCACCCGGAAACGGACCGGATCGTCCGGTTTCAATCCTCTCGGGATCGAGGCGTGTGTTCGGGTCAGCCCTAGACGGGCTGCATCTGGCTTGCGACGGATGGTTTCAATCCTCTCGGGATCGAGGCGTGTGTTCGGGCGGCATGGATGCCCGCCACTGTGGAAGTAGTGGTTACCGGTTTCAATCCTCTCGGGATCGAGGCGTGTGTTCGGGCCGAATGGGACCCCGACTGGGTGGCCGCCCTTCGCGCCGTTTCAATCCTCTCGGGATCGAGGCGTGTGTTCGGGCGAATGCTTCTATATCAGTTACCACCCAACTTTTACGTTTCAATCCTCTCGGGATCGAGGCGTGTGTTCGGGCAACTAGAGCGTTTAACGGGACACCGTCCCGATATAGTTTCAATCCTCTCGGGATCGAGGCGTGTGTTCGGGCTGCGCGGCGCCAAGCTGCGGGATGCGCAGCTTTAGTTTCAATCCTCTCGGGATCGAGGCGTGTGTTCGGGCCGCGGTGAGGCGGATGCGCGCCGAGTGACCACGGAAGTTTCAATCCTCTCGGGATCGAGGCGTGTGTTCGGGCCGATGAGGAAAGATCCGACGCTACTCCAACATCAAAGTTTCAATCCTCTCGGGATCGAGGCGTGTGTTCGGGCTGCAACAGATACTGGCCAGCCACGCCGAGTGGCTGGAGTGTTTCAATCCTCTCGGGATCGAGGCGTGTGTTCGGGCGCGATTGTTACCACAGCCGTTCCCGGCGGAAGATGGTTTCAATCCTCTCGGGATCGAGGCGTGTGTTCGGGCCACGTGGATATGGATCTGCGGCGAAGAGCCAGAATTACAGTTTCAATCCTCTCGGGATCGAGGCGTGTGTTCGGGCCGGTTCCAACAAGGAAATCGCGGGTACCCGCCGCGCAGTTTCAATCCTCTCGGGAGCGAGGCGGGTGTTCGGGC
>JBPOJB010000012.1:0-199432 GCA_052034005.1 Planctomycetota bacterium
CGGTCGGCGATCGTCATCCGGGAAAAGATAGATCCTGACTCTTGGCTCTTGTTCTATGTCCAATCCATGCTGGGCGAGGCACTGCTGGGGCAAGAGAAATACGCCGAGGCCGAACCGCTGCTGGTCGCCGGATACGAGGGGATGAAGGAACGGGAGGCGACGATTCCGCCTCAGGACGCTGTGCGAATCCCGGAAGCCCTCGACCGGTTGATCAAGCTCTATACCGCCCTGGATCGTCCCGACGACGCCCAGCGCTACCGCGACCTCCGCGCTGCCTGGCCCCCCGCCGATCCCGGTGATGGAGGTTCGGAAAATGCCGCCGCACCGGAGGATGGTGAGGATGATGTCGCAGGAGAGGATGGCGATGGTGCAGGCCGTTCCGATCCCGGCCAGTCAGTTGACCCTGTGGAAGGTGGTGATGGCGGTGGTGCCGATCTCGGCAATGGCGGTGGCAAGCTCACAGATGACCAGGATGATGGGGATGGTGTCGGCAGAAGCTGGACCGCTTCGAGGTTCAGCCGGACCACTGGCTCGAGGCGGCGCCCGATCGGCTCCAACGCCCCCTTGATCATCATGTAGTACCTCACTCTCCGGGGTGTCCACCGTGCGAACGACGTTGTCTGCTTCGTCCCACAGCCGGCGGTAGCCGCGTGTCGAACCCGCCTCAGCCTCTGTCGCGCGGGCCGAAGAGCCAGAAGACAGAGTGTCTGCAACCTGGTTGCAACCTCAGTTTCTTGCACGGCCTACTTGCCGCAGCGACGCCACCAGGCGTCCCACTGATCGGCCAGTTCGCGGACGCGCTCGGGGTACCGGTCGGCCAGGTTGTGCCGTTCCAGCCCGTCGGTTTCCAGGTCGTAGAGCTCCCAAGGCTGGCCGCGCTGGGAGTTGACCAGTTTCCAGCGCCCCATGCGCACTGCCTGGTTCTGTGGCGCGTTCCAGCACAGCACTTCATGTTCCGCGGCCGTCTGGCCGTGGAAGAGCGGCGCGAAGCTCTGGCCTTCCAGCGGCAGCGGTGTGCGGCCATCGAAGGAGGCGGGATACTCAGCCCCGGCGACTTCCAGAAAGGTCGGCAGGATGTCGATGATATGCCCGACGTGGGACGTGATTCCGCCTCCAGAGCGGATGACGGCCGGCCACTGCACGACAAGCGGCGTCCGGATACCGCCTTCGTACGCAGTCAGTTTGGTGCTGCGGAAAGGTGTGTTGCTTACGCTCGCCCAGGCCAGCCCGTAGGCGGCAAACGTGTCGCCTCTGCCCGGCAGGGTGTCGGGACCGCTGCCCGGGCGGATCGCCACACCGTCCAGCCGCCACGTGTCGTTTTCCCCGCCCGGCGCAAACCCGAACCCTTCGCGCGTCGGCACCAGTCCGCCGTCCGGCGCGGCGCCGTTGTCGGACAGGAACAGCACGAGCGTATTCTCGGCCACGCCCGCCCGCCGGATGGCTTCGACGATGCGTCCGACACTGCGGTCCAGGGCCGTCACCTGGGCAGCATACGCCGCCATCCGTTCCGCCTGCCAGCTCTTGTCGGGTTCGTCGCTCCAGGGCGGAATGCCCTCCGGCCGGGGCGGCGTCCCCCAGTTCGGATCCACCAGCCCCAGCTGCCGCTGCCGCGCGTAGCGGTTCTGCCGCCAGTCGTCCCAGCCCCGTTCTCGATACCGCTGCCGGTGCAGCGCGATATCCGCTTCCAGCGCGTGCAGCGGCCAGTGAGGCGCGATGTGTGCTGCGTACAGGAAAAACGGCGGCCCATCCGTGCCGCCCTGCTGTGCCGTCGCCGCTTCCACGAAACGGACCGCATAGTCGGTCAGCGCGTCGGTCAGGTAGAACCCTTCGGCCGGCACCGTCCAGCGCGCTTCATCCAAATAATACGGATTGAGCTGGACCTCGTTGAAATAGCTGACCTTCGACTGGCACATCATGCCGAAGAAATGGTGGTAACCCAGCCGTGTCGGCAGCTGGCGTTCCTGCCATTTGCCCACGATCAGCGTGCGGTAGCCCGCCGCCTGCAACACCTCCGAGACCATGGCGCACCGGCTGAAATCAGTCGGCTCGTTCCAGTGCTCGCCGCTGTGCCCGACCTGCTGACAGTACAAGCCGGTCAAGAGCGAAGCGCGCGACGGTCCGCACACGGCGTTGTTGTAGAACTGGGTGAAGCGCAGTCCATGGGCAGCCAGCGCATCGATGTGCGGGGTCGGGATCTCACCGCCGTAGCACCCGCTGTCGGACCAACCCAGGTCGTCGGCCAGGATCAACACGATGTTCGGTCGCTGTGCCGGCGCCGCGGCGGCGGTGCGGGCGTACCACGCGACCACCAGTATGCTACAGATCAACACTCCCGTCCGCACACAGCGTGAATCGACGACTGCCATCACATCCCCCTTGGTGAACGACCTCGGCCGCGACGCTTCCGGGCAACCCCGACCCAGCGCATCACAAGTGGCACAGCGCCGACCATTGTAACTTTTTCGGGATGCCCGGTGCGCAGCCACACCACACGGCGGGCGGACGTCCCCGTCCGCCCGGTCCGCCGGAAGTCTAAAAGGGGTCAGGACTCATTAATGCGGTTTACGGTGGAAAGAGGGGAGAATTCCGGACGTCCGGCGCATCTGAGCGCCCGAGTGGAGACGACTGGTCAGCGGCATCTAGCGGCCGAGGAACTGCATGGCATGATCGCTCAGGATCTCGCGGGCTCAGACGACTTCTGAGCGTCAGAGTCTCCCCGCCGACGGGCAACGACGAGGCTGACAACCTATCCCACGATCGCGGGCAGCTCGTAACCGGAGCGGCGTGCGCGGGAGCGCAGCGCATTGGCCTGCGCGTCGCCCACGAATTCCTCCTTCACGGGGTCCCACTGCAGCTGACGACCGAGTTCGCGGCAGATGTTTATCAAGTGACAGATCGTCATGGCGCGGTGGCCCACCGCCAGTGGCGCGACGGTCTTCTCACGCGTGCGCATGCAGGACACCCAGTTCCGGATGTGCTCGTGCGACACGCTGGCGTACTCCGACTTATCAGCTGGCGGCGGCGCGTCGCGGATCAGTTCCGGCGGATTGCTCGCCAGCCGATTGCGGTTGATTTCGATCTTCCCTTCCTCACCGATGAAGATGCCGCCCATGCGCGGCCCCTTGTCCTCGGGCATATTGAGTTTCAGCACGGTGCCGTTCGCGTAGCGCATCGAGACGCGCCCGTCGGGCCCCGGTTCCTCCGGCCAGATTTCCACAGGACCGGTGTCGTCCGTGCCGAGCGCCCGCTGCACCTGATCAAACGCGTGGACCCAGCCGGTCACAAGCCAGCCGCAGTACTCCCGAAAACGCGCCCACTTGCCCAATCCCGGGTGCAATTCCGTGCTGAACGCCGTCAGTTCGGTCTGATTACACCACAGGTCCCAGTCCATTTCCGGCGGCGTCGGTGAGGCGGGCAGGTCCGGACGCGGACGTGGCCCGGGAAAGTTCGGACACTTGACGGTCAGCACCTTGCCGATCGCTCCGTTGCGAATCAGATCGCTGCCGAAATTGTTGATCGCAATCGAGCGCTGCTGCGTCCCCACCTGGCAGATACTTCCGAGCTTCCGCTCGGCGCGCACCAAGTACTGGCCTTCCTCAATTGTCAACGTCAGCGGTTTCTCTGCGTAGACGTCGAGTCCGGCCTGCATGGCCTGCAGACAGACAAGCGTCCGCGCGTGGGTCGGAGTCGCCACCATGACGGCATCGAGCTTCTCTTTCGAGAGCATCTGCCGGTAGTCTTGGTATCGCGAACAATCGCCAGCGACAATCGAATGCTCGACCTTGCCGACCGCAGTGAGGCAATCGGTGATCTGCCGCAGATCGCAGTCCGCCACGGCCACTAGCGTCAGATCGGCAGGGCTCTCCGCAATCAGGTCGCGCGCACGGAAACCCGCGCCAATCAGGCCCATGCGAATGCGATCGTTGGCACCAGGCCTGCCCGGCGAGCCCAACACAGCCGCCGGGATCACATACGGAGCTGCACACGCCGTCGCCGCGGCCCGCAGAAACGTGCGGCGTCCCATCGCCCCGTTCCGAACTGCAGGTGAGCCTGTGTTTCCCATGACTCCGCCCTCATTCGTCAAGGTCCATGCCCCACGCCTTCACGTTTTCGAACACGCCCTGTCCGTTTTCCACAATGAATCCGATACGCTGAGGCGTGAGGCCGACGGTGCCTGGTTCATGCGTCGTGTTGAAAGTCTGGACCAGCATATCGTCCAGATAGAATTCAAACATGTTCTTTCTGATCAACAGGCGAAACGCATGGTTTGTGTGAGGCCGAATGCCGGCCGGCGCGGCGCAGCCGGGGCCGATCGCATCTTCGGCGTGGAATTCCAAGCGATCGGTTAACAACATCTTGCCAATCTCCGTCCGGCCGTGGCTGTGGAGCAGAATCGCAGTCCCTTCGTTCGGCTGTTCCTCCAGGTAAAACCCGACCGAGGAAGCCACCAGTCGACGATCCCGGCACGTCGCCTGGATCGTTCCTGCCTTCAGTCTGCAGGCACGGTCGGAAGTCCTGGATGGATAGTGGATTGACTGATCACCGGTATACGCGCAAATCGATCCCTGTGGTCCGTCATCTTTCGCTGGTACTCATCGACCTGAGTGGTACCAGGTCCTTGGCCTGCTGGCCCCGATCCAGCGCCTGGATCCATCCGTGGTGATCCGTACCCTCTGAAGGAAGAAACGCTCCCGTCTCCGCGCGACATCAGACCGCAGCGGACACGGAACGCCGGACGCTTGTCGGGCGACACGAGGCCTGTGCCCAAGATCGGCCGCCCTCACCACGGCCGACTGCTGCCTTTCATCACGGCACCGGGCAGACGGTGGGTTCGTTGCGGAAGCCGATGTTCAAGCGGTTCCAGCCGTTGATCGAGATGATCGCCATACTCAGGTTGACCATCTCTTCGTCGCTGAACTGCCGGTGTGTCTCCTGGAACAACTGATCCGTCACGTTCCCTTGCGACACGAGGGTCAGGGCTTCGGTCCACGCCAGCGCGGCCCGCTCACGAGGTGTAAAACAGGTAGCGTCGCGCCACGTCGCGATCGCCTTGAGCCGCTCTTCCGATTCGCCCGAGGTGTGGGCTTCTTTCGAGTGCATGTCCAGACAGTAGGCACAGCCATTGATCTGGGATGCGCGCATTTTGATCAGCGTCAGCAGCGACTTTTCCAGCCCGCAGCTGCGGAGGTAGTTTTCCACCCCGAGCATGGCCTGGACCGCGCCCGGTGCGACCCGCCGATAGTCGACTCTCAGCGCACCTTCAGTGTCCGCGGCACTCTCGACTTTCTCCAGGACCGAGGCAATGCGTGCGGCTGACTGCCTGACCCCGCTATCCGCGGCCGCCGAGCTCGCCGCCGCACCCTGTCCCTCCTCCGCGCGCGCCCGATCGGGGGCCCACCCCCACACCAGACTCAGAACGCACAACAGCGCGGCCGTGCGAAACGGAAAACGTGTCATCTCTCGACCCCTTATAGAAGTTCGCGGCCGACCCTGCCACGCGCTCCAACAGACCACGCGCCGCCTCCAGCCGCAGCCAGACACCGTCAGCTTTGTAGCAGCCTGCTCTCCTGTGGCAACCCCCAACGCCCGACCGTCACGGCGGCGGTGCGATCCCGATCACGAGGCCGAGCGTGCGGATCACCAGCTGGGTCGCGTACACCCACCAGACGCGAGTCCCAACGGGACGGCCCTAAGCTCAGGCGTAGTCACGCGTCCCTATCCCGCCGGTACGGCCAGGCGGGCTTGCTCATCGACGCCCAGAGACGATCACCAATGGAACACATCTTCCCAAAACAGGACAGGCGAAGTCTTCCCCGATTTTCACCACTCCAGCCTTCGCCTGCGCGGCACTCAGCTTCTCAATCTCGAGGTCTGGCAAGGCTCGCTTCAGCGACGCAATCCCTTCATCGGTGACGTACGTTCCCGTAAGATCCAAGAATTAATGAGTCCTGACCCCTTTTGTGTCTGCACCTTGAGAACCGCGCGGCAGGCTGGTAATTTGTACGCACGATCAGAAAGGGCACTCCGATGCGAAATCACTGCCTCATGTGGCTGGCCTCCGCGATACTGTTCTTTGGCACAGTCACAGCCTCACCCGCTCAGAACCCGGTTGAGCTCGCGGCCCCCGTCGCGGAATCGGCGCTGGCGACCGCCGTCAGCGTCCCGGCGATCGACCGGTGCATGGCGACGTTTGTGGAGCAGCGCGAAATCGCCGGCGCGGTGACGCTGGTGGCCGACGCCGAGCGCGTGCTGCACCTGGGCACGGCAGGCTTCGCGAAACTGGCGGACGACGCGTCTCAGGCGGCGAAGCCGATGCAGGCCGACGCGATCTTCTGGATCGCATCGATGAGCAAACCGATCGCCGGCGTGTGCGTCATGCAACTGGTCGAGCAAGGCAAACTGGCACTAGACGACCCGATCGATCGCTACCTGCCTGAGATGCGCGACCTGCAGAACGATGCGGGGGACAGGGTCACCGTGACGGTGCGTCAACTGCTGAACCACACGTCGGGCATGCGCGAGCTGAAAGCGCCGTACGAACCACCCTCCCTGGCCGCCGCCAGCCTGCTGTACGCCCAGGCCGGCGTCGGGTTTCCACCAGGCACCCGGTGGCAGTACAGCCAGACGGGGATCAACACCGCCGCGCGGATCGTCGAGGTGATCAGCGGGCTGACTTTCGACCGGTACGCCGAACAGTTTGTGTTTCGGCCTTTGGACATGGTGGATACGGGGTTCTACCTCACGGCAGAACAAGCCTCACGTCTGGCAACCAGTTATACACGTACCGCGGAGGGGACGCTGAAGCCGGCGTCGATCTACCTGTTGGGCGGTAAAGACCCGACTGACCGGAACCGGATGCCGGCCGCCAACGGCGGCCTGTTCTCGACGGCCGGTGACTACGGGAGGTTCTGCCAGATGCTGCTGGGCCAGGGGAGTTACCGCGGCCGGCGCATCCTGTCGGCCCAGTCGGTGCGCACGCTGTCGACGCCCAGCACCGGGGACCTCGAAACCGGCTTCACGCCCGGCAACGCGTGGGGCGTCGGTGTCTGTATTGTCCAGTCGCCCCAAGGCGTCACGAGTACGTTAGCTCCGGGATCGTACGGGCATGGCGGCGCTTATGGAACTCAGGGGTGGATCGACCCGGTACGGAACCGGGCTTACGTCCTGATGGTGCAACGGGCGAATTTTCCTAACGCTGACGCCTCCGATGTGCGGAAGCAGTTTCAGGAGGTCGCCGCGGAGGCGCTGCCGTGAGTCGGGCCACGGAGCCACACTGCCGCCGTGCCGCGCACGCCGCGCCGAGGGGGCGCCGGACTCCGGGCGGTGCATGAAATCAGGCGGACCTGCCGACGCGGACGTGTGCCCGGGCGGGTGCCGAGGGAGTTGAATACCTTGCAGCCGATTGCCATTCGGGAGCTGTGTCGGCGGCTGCGGCGCTGTCATGGCCGCGTGGAGTTCGCTGAGCCGGCGCCGGTGCTGGATGAACTGGTGGCGACGATCCTGTCGCAGAACACGACCGACACGAACAGTGGCGCGGCGTTCGAACAGTTGGTTCAGCGGTTTCCCACGTGGGACGCCGTGCGCCGGGCGCGCGTGGCGACGATCGCGGCGGCGATTCGACCGGCTGGGCTGCAGCAGCAGAAAGCGGAGCGGATCAAACAGATCCTGCAGACGCTGCACGCTCGTCACGGTCAACTCTCCCTGGAGTTCCTCCACACCCAGTCGCCTGCCGAGTCGCTGGCGTACCTCCGCGCGTTCCCGGGTGTCGGCCCGAAGACGGCAGCGTGCGTGCTGTTGTTCGCCTGTCACCAGCCCGTGCTCCCGGTCGACACGCACGTCCACCGCGTGAGCCTGCGGCTGGGGCTCGTCCCCCCCCGCACCTCGGCGGAAAAAGCCCACGAGCTGCTCGCTCAGATGGTGCCTGCACGGCACGTGCTCGAGTTCCACGTGCTGCTGATCCGGCATGGGCGACGGATTTGTCACGCCCGCCGGCCGGAGTGCCGGACCTGTCCCCTGCTGGATGCCTGCCCCGAAGGCCTCCGCCGCATCTCGCGCGGCCGGTCGGCTACGTAGATGTAGCCGCCGGGCGGATTACCATCCTGTTCATCCCGGGCATACGGACTGGAGCCGTAGCAGTACACGTTGCCGCCGGTCTCGAGCGGCCGCGGCCGCCGGTCGTACACCCACAGGCCCCAGCCCGGCCTGTTCGCAGTGCGAAATCGTGTTGCCGCGGACGATGTGGTGACCGATATCGTCGCGCGTCCAGGGGATCGGGAACGCGTGCGCCCGCTCGATCGTCTTGACATACCCTTCGGCGGTGTCGGCGGACGTGTTGTCGAATTCGTCGCCGTGCTTCCCCAGCGTGATCCCGGTGCAAACCGAGTGGCTGATGATATTATCTTCGATGATCCAGCCCCGGCTCCAGTGGGTGCCGATCAGGCCGATCTGCTCCGCGGTCGGCGGCGCCCACGGTGTGGCGGCGTGCTGCAGCGTAAAGCCGCGGACCGTGATGTAATTCCGCCCCGGCTGATCGGGGTAGAACACGCTCTGCCGCACGTTGATTTCGACCTCTTCCTGGTTCGGGTCGACGCCGGTGAACTGTGCCCAGATGGTGGTGTCGGCTTCGTCCGCCTGGGCGAACCACAACTGGGGGTTCAGGCCGCGCCAGGCCAGGCCGTCGCCGCGTGCCCGGAACAACAGGCAGACCGCCCGTGTGCCGGTGGCCGGCTGGAGCTGTGCGGTGATTGTGGTCCAGCGCTGCCAGTCGCCGGTCGAAGGGACATCCGCCGTGCCCAGCAGTTCCCCATCGGGTGTGTCGAGCCGGATCTCGATCAACCCGCCGCGCGCTGGATTGTGCGCAGCGGCGCCGCTTCCGTGCCAGGGTGCGCGTCATCCCCCTGGGGCGAGACGTGAAGTTCGGCAGCGTTGAGCGGCAGTACGGCCGCCAGCAGCAGCAGCACGGCGGTGAGTGAGAGAGTGGCTTTCAGCATGACGGCGACCTCTCTGCATTTCACGGAGCGGGTCTCTGCGAGCCTCGTACAGCCGCATCTTAGGCACGGACAGGGACGTACGTACAGCACTCACGCCCAGGGGGCCGGCACGTGAAATGTCGTCGCGATTTCGCCCAGCGGTTCCAGCACGTCGGGGGGCAGCGGGATGCCCTGGGCGAGCGCGTCGCGGCGGCGTTCCCATTCCAGCTCGCCCGGGACGAGGATCCGGTCGGCACCCTCGGCTTTCGGCGCCGCGTGCAACTGGTCGATCAGTTGATCCACGCGCTGTTCGAACACGCCGTCCCCGCACAGCGTCTGCACGTCGATCGCCAGCATGGCCGCGTTGTGCCGCGACGGCAGGTGGGGCGGGTCGAAGATCCAGCTCGCGATCTCCCAGGTGATCGCCCCGCCGGGCATCACACCCGCCAGCAGTTCGGCCAGGAGCCCGATCCCGTACCCTTTGTGGCCGGCCATGGGTGCCAGCGCCGCCTGCTGCGGGTACAGATTGGCGTCCGTCGTGTGAAGCCCGTCGGGACCGATCAGCCAGGTCGCCGGAATCGGCTCGCCGCGCTGGCGCGCCGCATAGATCTTGCCGCCGGCCACGGCGGCGGTCGCCATGTCGAGCAGCAGGGGCGGATGCCGTCGGGCCGGGGCACAGTAGGCCAGCGGGTTGCTCCCCAACACGGCCCCGCGCGCCAACGGTGCCGCCACGCTGGGAGTGTCGTTGCCCGCCACGATCCCCACCAGCCCCGCCTGGGCCGCCAGGTAGGCGAAGTAGCCCGCTGCGCCCAGGTGTCCCGTGCTGTGCAGCCCGACGAAGGCGATGCCGCAGGCGCGCGCCTTGTCGATCGCGGTCTGCATGGCAAACGTGCCACCCACCTGCGCAAGCGCATGGTCGCCGTCAACGATCGCCCAGGCCGGACCCTCGCGGTGTACCGTCGGGCAACCCCGGACGTTCCAACCGCCGCCCTGCAGACGACGCAGGTACCCGGCCAGCAGTTTGGTCCCATGCGTATGGACGCCCCAGGTGTCGGTCAGCACCAGTGCGGCGGCCGTGGTGTGCGCATCAGCCGGAGGCACGCCCACTTGCTGCAAGGCTTGTTCACAGAACTCCTGCAAAGACTCACATGGCACGCGCATAAAACCCTCACAAATGGTTTGACGGTGGAGCTCGATGCGGGCGTCCCCGCGCGAGGCGAACCGGCCGCACAGACGGCGGGGCGGAGCTCGTTGCACCGCGAGCCCGCAGATTCCCGCATGGCAGGCCGGCGGGATGCAGCGCGGCGATTCTCCCGCGGCACCGGCTCATCTTTTCAAGGCAAGATTTCATCGCTGCACGCGCCCCACCGTGCCGGAGGCGACCAGTTGGTGGACTTCGTCGAGCGACACGAGGTTGAAATCGCCCGGGATCGAGTGTTTGAGGCAGCCGGCGGCCGCCGCGAACTCGACCGCCTGCCGACGGGGCCAGCCGGCCAACAGGGCGTAGATCAACCCGCCCGAAAACGCGTCGCCACCGCCGATCCGATCGACAATCTGCAGGTCATACACCCGGCTCGTGTCGCACCCTTGGCCGTCATACAGCAGGCCGCCGAACCGGTCTGCAGACGCGGTCGTTCCTTCGCGGAGCGTATAGGCCACGGCTTGGAAGCCGAAGCGTCGGCAGAACTGGGCCGCGCTGTCGGCCGGGGCGGCATCGATCTCGAACAGCGCGCGCGCATCGTGATGGGTGCCGATGAACACATCCACGTCGGGCAGGATGCGCTCGAGTACAGCGGCCGCTTCCGTCGGCGTCCAGAGCGCGCGGCGATAGTTGCAGTCGAAGCTGACGGTGATCTTCCGCCGCGCGGCTGCGCGCAGCCCCTCGGTGAGCACCTCGACCACATTGGGCCCCAGCGCCGGCGCGGTCCCGGTGAAATGGAACCAGTCCTTGCCTTCCAGGATAGCGTCCCAATCCAGCTCGCCCGGCCGGATGCCCCGGAAACAGGTCTGATCACGGTCGTAGATCACCTTGGCGGGGCGCTGGGACGCGCCGGCTTCGACGAACAGGATGCCCAGGCGGCCGGGGCCGCGGAGCACCCAGTCGGTACCGATGCCGTAGCGCCGCAGGTAGTTGACGCACGCCTGGCCGATCTCGTGGTCGGGGACTTTCGAGACGGCGTAGGTGGCCACGCCCCACTGGGCCAGCGCGGCCGCCACGTTGGCTTCTCCGCCCGTGTAGCGGGCCACCAGTGCCTCAGCCTGTACGAACCGTTCGTAGCCGCGAGTGTCCAGCCGCAGCAGCAGTTCGCCGAAGAAGACCGCGTGCTTCTCTACGTTCATCGTACCTCCTCCCCGAACCACCGCAGTGCGTGCTACCCGGGCTGCCGCGCGTCGCGCACCGCGGCGACCCATCGCTGTGCCGCACGCGTGATCTGCTCCACGCGGCCGGTACGGTAGGCCTCGGCGTCCAGGCCGTTTGCCAGGCAGGTCACGATCTGTGCCCCGTGTGCAACATACTCGCCCAGATTGGTCAGAGTCATGCCGCCGGCAGCCATCAGGATCGCACCGGGAAATGGACCCAGCACCTCAGCGAAGAAGTCGGGGCCGACCGCGACGGCGGGGAAGACTTTGATGATATCGGCGCCCAGGTGCAGCGCCTCCATGATCTCGGTCGGCGTCAGCGCGCCCACGACGCTGGGAACGCCCTGCTCGGCGCAGGCCGTGATCATCGCGCGACTACAGCCGGGACTGGCGATGAACTGAGCGCCGGCCTGTACCGCCTGCGCGACCCCGCGGCCGTCCAGGACGGTGCCGGCGCCGACCAGCGTGGTGTCGGGCAGCTCCTGGCGCGCGGCACGGACCAGCGCCAGCGCGTCGGGCATCGTCATCGTGTACTCGACACATCCGATCCCGGCGTCGCTCAGTGCACGGCTGGCGGGGATCAGGTGCTGCACGTCCGATGTCCGGAATACGGGCAGCACGCCCGAGTCGACCATCCGCGCGATCACCGCCTGTTTGTCCATCGTCTTGTTCTCCGGTTCTGTGTCATCCGAGGGCAGGATAGACCCCCAACTCACGCACCGCCTCACACATCGCTACCACATTCTCGGGCGGTACATCAGGCTGAATGCAATGAACCGCGGACGCGACGTACCCGCCGCCGGGGGCCAGGTCGCGGATCCGCCGCCTCACTTCCTCCCGCACGTCCTGCCGCGTGCCGCGCGGCAGCACGCGGCTCGTGTCGATCGCGCCGCAGAAACTGAGCCGGTTGCCGAACTCGCGTTTCAGCCGCGCGGTGTCCGCCATGCTCCCGGCCGAAACCTGCACCGGGTTGATCACATCCACACCGATTTCGATCAGGTCGCCCAATAGCGGGTAGATGTTGCCGTCCGAGTGAAAGAAGATCTTCGCCGACGTGTGCCGGCGGATCTCCGCCAGCAGCTCCGCCTCGTGCGGCTTGATCAGCCGCCGGTAATCGGCCGGCGCCATCAACGTGGCTTCCTGCGTCCCGAGGTCGTCCCCAGTGACCAGCACATCGACGTAGGGGCCTACTTCCTCGAGCAGCGCCCGCACGCCGGAGATCGCCAACTGCTTGAGGCGCACCAGCAGGGCTGTGAAAAACTCCTCATCCGCCAGCATGTCCATCAGGAAGTTCTCGATCCCCCGCATGATGTACGCCTGCTCGAAGATCGTCACACCGCTCAGACAGACCACGGCGTACCCCGCGTCGTGAATGGCCTGGCAGCGCGCTGCCAGCCCGGTGAACCGGGACGGGTGAGTCAGATCGGGCCAAGGATAGCGGTCGAGGTCCTCCAGCGTGGCGTGCTGCAGCGGGGGTGTCACGACCTCCAGGTACGGCACGCCTGCGCTCTGCTGCCAGTGACAACCCCAGGCGTCCACCAGATCGGTGTCAGAGAGGTGCCGCGCGAGCGGCGACGGGGCGGGGCCGGCGACCACCGGCCGGCCGTCGGAACCGAGTCGCTCCAGGACGTCCTCGTCCAGCCAGGCATACTGCAGCGGCAACGAAATCCACTGCGCGTGGCGGCCGGTGATGCCGAGGTGCGCTTTCAGCCTGTCGTAGGCCGGGCCGAGCAGCGTGGTCACGCCGGAGGTTCCCAGAAACAACGGGACCCGGTCCGGCTCACGGTGGTCCAAGGCGGTCAGCACCCGTTCGCGCGAGGTCATCATGTCTGATAGGTCCCCAGAGCCAGGCCGGTGTCGACGAAGTGCCGGTAGGTGGCGTACTCCACGTGGTGGGAGACGCTGTGGTCGACCTGCAACACGTACCCGCTGCCGGCCATGGCCGCCGGGAGCTTGCTGCGCAGCTCGCGTTCCACCGCCTGTGGATGATTCTGTTCCAGCACGCGCGCGTCCATGCCGCCGATCAAGGCGATCCGTCCGCCGAAATCGCGCTTCAGGCGCAGCAGGTCCATCCCCGCCTTCACTTCCAGCGGCTGCAGGCAGTCGATGCCGGCGGCGATCAGCGCGGGGATCAGCGGCTCGATGTACCCGTCGCTGTGCAGGATGACCGGCAGGTGGCAGGCGTGCGCGAAATCGAAGAGCTTTTTGTGGGCAGGAAACAGGATCTCGCAATACATCGCCGGCGACATGAACGGCGCGTGTTTATAGCCGAGGTCGTCCCAGACCCACAGGCCGTCGGGCAGCCCCTCGCGTTCGAACAACTGCTCCAACAGGTGCACCGTGAGGGTGGCGTACAGGTCGGCCATCGCGCGCACCCAGGCGCCGTCGGCCGCCATGCCCAACAGCAGGTTTTCATGCCCGCACATCGGAGACATGTTGTCGAACGCGCCCAGCACGCCGCAGGTCAGGAACCGCTGATCCTGTTGACACTGGGCCCGTAACGCGCGGTAGCCACGGAAGTTGATCCGCCGCTCGTAGGTCGTCTCGTCCAGCAACCGCGGCCGGATCTGCGCCTCCCAGTCGCGCCGGTCCTGAACCAGGAATCCGACATGCTCCGGCGCGCCGGACCGTCCCTTATGCCAGCGCAGCAGCGCGCCGTTGCCGTCGCGGACCAGCCGGGTGGTCTCCGTTTCCTCCACCGTGCGGTGGCCGGCGTCCGGGTCCGCGATCAGGTTGATCGTGTGGTAGTCGGCCGGCGTAATCTCCCCGCCGGTGCGCCGCACGTCCAGCCCGAAATGGTCGCTGATCAGCTCCGGGCGCGCCACATGGCCCTCCCGCGACCACCGCTCGGCCGTCTCCCGCCAGAAGACCTCGAACAAGCCGATACGATCCACCGGCTGATGCTGCAGCACGCGTGTGAACCGTTCCTTGCTGGTCAGGGACATGGCTGCCCACCGGTTCCAGGTCAGGCCGAGACGTTGTTGACGATGTTCGGGAGCGGCGCGCCCTTGAGCGCCCGGATCGCGATGTGGGTCGCGTCCGCGCGCAGTTGCTGAACCGCCTGCGGCGTGGCCGACGCGTCATGGGGGGTCAAGATGACGTTGTCCAGCTTCAGCAGCGGATGGTCGGGCGGAACCGGCTCAGGGTCGGTCACGTCCAGCGCCGCAGCCGCGAGCTGTCCCGTCTGCAGGGCGGCGACCAGCGCGTCGGTATCCACCAGCGTGCCCCGCGACGCGTTGACCAGAATGGCCCCCGGCTTCATCCGGGCGATCGTGGCGGCGTTGATCATGTACCGCGTCGCCTCCACGCTCGGACAGTGCAGGCTCACCAGGTCGCTCTGCGCGAGCAGTTCGTCCAGCGTCGCGGGTCGGCAGCCGGCGTCCCGGATCACCTCCGGCGGCACCAAGGGGTCGCTGACCAGGATCTGACACTTAAACGGTTGCAGCCGCGCGGCCACCGCGCGCGCGATGCGACCGAAGGCCACCAGCCCGACGGTCATGTACTTCAGCGCCCGCATGGCGCTGAGCGGAACGGGCAACCGCCACTGGCCGGCCCGGATGACGTTGGTCGAGGGGACGATCTGCCGGGTAGTGGCCAGGATGAGGGCCAGCGTGTGGTCGGCCACCTCGTCGATGCAGTAGTCAGGGACGTTGCAGACCGGGATCCGCCGCGCGGCGGCCGCTTCCAGGTCGACGTTGTCGACGCCGATCCCGTACCGGACGATGACGCGGCACTGCTGCATCGCCGCGATGACGTTCGCGTCCACCGGGGCGAACTGCGTCAGGACCGCGTCCGCGTCCCGGACCAGGTCGATCAGCGCCTGGTCGCGGCCGGCCTTGAGCGTCTCCAGGCGGCAGCCCTCCGGTTCCAGGAGGGAACGTTCCAGCTCCGTGTCGTCAAACGAGTAGTCGGTGATCACGACTTTGTGCATAGCGTCTCACTCCTCCGCGATGATCGGATTCCGTAGCGTGCCGATCCCCTCCACCTCGACCTCGAACACGTCACCCGGCTGAAGGAAGACCGGAGGCTGGCGGGCGAAGCCGACGCCGGACGGCGTCCCGGTCAGCAGCACCGTCCCCGGCAGCAGCGTCATGCCGCGCGAGAGGTAGCTGATCAGGAACGGCACGGAGAAGATCATCAGCGACGTGCGGGCGTCCTGCATCGTGGTGCCGTTCAGTCGCCCCTGGACGCGCACATCGGCCGGGTTCAGGTCGGTTTCGATCCAAGGGCCGAGCGGACAGAAAGTCTCGAACGACTTGGCACGCACCCATTGGCCATCGTTCCGCTGGCAGTCCCGGGCGCTGACGTCATGGGCACAGGTATAGCCCAGCACGTATTCCAGCGCGCGTTCTTCCGGCACGTGCCGCGCCGTGCGACCGATCACCAGCGCCAGTTCCGCCTCGTAATCCACTGCGTCCGGCGCCGCCCGGGGAATCACCACCGGCGCGTCCGGTCCAATGATGGTCGTGGTGGCCTTCATGAACAGGACCGGCGCCTGCGGCAGTGCCGCACCCCCTTCCTCCACATGGGCCTTGTAGTTCTGGCCGACACAGAGGACGTTGACCGGTTCGATCGGCGCGACGAGCCGCACTTCGGCCAGCGGCACGGTGGTCGCGCTGGGGACGAGGCCGCGGAGTGGATCGCCGGTTGCCGCCGTGATGCGGTCTCCGTCGAGCGTGCCGTAGGACAGCGCTCCGGACTGGTCTTGGTATCGTACGATGCGCATCGCGAGTCACCCTTTCTTGTTCTTCAGCCGATCAGGTGTGCCGCAGCACACTCGACCGCTTGCCGGACCGTGTCGAGGAAGCGCGCTGCCGGCGCGCCATCTACGACGCGGTGGTCAAACGTCAAGCTGAGCCACAACTGATCACGGATCACGATTTGGTGGTCGACCACGGCGGGTACGCGGCGGATCCGTCCCACGCCGAGCACCGCGCACTCAGGGTAATTGATAATCGGCGTGAACGCGTCTACGCCCAATGCGCCGAGGTTGGTGATGGTGAACGTCCCGTCGCTCAACTCGGCCGCTGTCAGTTGGCGGCGACGGGCGCGGGCGACCAGATCCCGCGTGCGCGCGGCGAGCTGACGGAGGCTGAGCCCGGGCACGTCATGGACGACCGGGACCAGCAGCCCGTCGTCAGTGTCCACCGCCAGTCCGATGTGGACCGCCTCGGGGACGACCAGGTGCGTGTCAGACCAGCGCGCCCTGAGCATGGGGAAGTCCTGCAGGGCCTGGCCGACGAGCGCCACAAGGATGTCGGTAAGCGAAGGCGCTGGTTCGTCCGCCGTGGCTGTGGCCTTGAGCTGTTCGCGCAGACTGACCAGCGCACTGGCATCGGCCTGGGTGGTCAGCGTTACGGGGGCGGTAGCGCTGCTGCTCAGGTGCATCCGCTGGGCGATAGTCCGTCGGAGTCCGGAGATGGGGACGTGGCGGCCGCTCGCGGGCGTGGCGGCCGGCGGCGGCAGCACCGGGCTCGGGCTGACGGGCTGGAATGAGGCCGGCGCAGAGCTCGCGGCGGCCGCGACGTCCCGTTCGCGGATCCGCCCGGCAGCGCCGCTGCCGATCACCGTTCTCAGGTCGACGCCGTCCTGCAGAGCGCGGCGGGCTGCACGCGGCGTGACGGCGGATGCGACCTGCGGGGGCGCGATCGGTGCGATCGGCGCGGCACCGGCCTGGCCTGTCGCGTCCGGCAGCGGCACTGCGGACGCAGAGTCCGGCGCTGGCTGCGACGTCTGAGTCGGTTCCTGCTCGGTGTCGCCGCGCGGGGCCGCGGCCGCGTCAGGCGGTTCCTCACCCGGCTCCAGCAGGTACCCGATCACGTCCCCGACGCGCACGACGTCGCCCGGGCTGGGCCCGTTGGTCAACGTGTGCAGCAGTCCGTCGTCAAGCGACTCGATCTCCTGCACCGCCTTGTCCGTTTCGACGCTGAAGAGCGGTTCACCGGCCTGCACCTGGTCGCCGTCCGCTTTGAGCCACTGGACGAAGGTGGCTTCGTCCATCGACCAGCCCTGGCGCGGCAGCGTGATCTCGAAGGCCATCGGTCCTACTCCTCCATCAATTGGCGGACCGCCTGGGCGATCCGCTCAGCGTTCGGCACGAGGGTCGCTTCCAGCGGCGGGCTGTAGGGGGTCGGGGCGAAGCCGCCGTGGAGGCGGCGGATCGGCGCGTCCAGGTCGTCGAACCCCTGCTCGGCCGCGACGGCCGCCAGTTCGCTCGCCACACTGCAGGGCGCGAAATCCTCATCCACAATCAACAATCGGCCGGTCTTGCGCACCGACGCGAGCACGGTGTCGGTGTCCAGCGGCAGGACCGTGCGGGGGTCAATCAGTTCCGCTTCAATGCCCTCGGCCGCCAGGGCGGTGCAGGCCTGGCGGGCGTGGTGGACCATCATGGCCAGCGCCACGATCGTCACGTCGCGCCCCGGGCGCACGACCGCCGCGCGGCCGAACTCGATCTCATAAGGTTCTTCCGGCACCGGCCCCTGGAAGCTGATCAGCTCGCGGTGTTCCAGGAACAGGACCGGGTCGTCACAGCGCAGCGCGCGGAGGAAAAGGCCCTTGGCGTCGTAGGGGGTCGAAGGCATGACGACGCGCAGGCCGGGGAAGTGGGCGAAGAGCGCGGCATAGATGCCGGAATGGTGCGTGGCGGCGGAATGGCCGATGCCGACGCAGCCGCGCAGCAGGACCGGCATCCGCAGCCGGCCGAGGCTCATGTAGCGCATTTTGGCGATCTGGTTGATGATCTCACCCGCGCCGTCCAGGACGAAGTCGGCGAACATGAAGTCGACGACGGGGCGGGCGCCGGCCATCGCCGCGCCGCAGGCGAGCCCCACGAAGCCGCGCTCGCAGATCGGCGTGTCGCACAGCCGCACGCCGCCGTAGCGGGCGAACAGGCCGGTGGTGGTGGCGAAGTTGCCCCCCCGAGCGCCGATCCCCTCCCCTAAGACGAAAATGGCCGGGTTCCGCTCCATCTCGCCCGCCAGCGCTTCGAGCGTGGCGCGGGTGAACGTGATCTCTCGTGTGCCGGGCGCAGCGGCCGGCTGAGGGGCCGGCGGCGACTCGTCGTAGACGTAGCGGAGCGCGTCCTCCGGCGGCGGATAGGGGTCCTCCAGCGCGGCCTGCAGGGCGGCGGCCGCCTCCTGGCGGACGTCGCGTTCCAGCGCTGTCAGCTCCTCTTCGGAGGCGACCTGGTCGGCCAGCAGCCGGCGGCGCAGCGTCACGAGCGGGCAGCGCGCCCGCCAGGCGTCCACTTCTTCGCGGGTGCGGTAGGTGTAATCGCCCATGCCCTCGGCGTGGGGCCGGGTCCGGTACGTCCGGCACTCGATCAGGGTGGGCCCGAGCCCCGCGCGGGCGCGGCCGACCGCGTCGCCGGCCGCCTGCCACACGGCCAGCACGTCGTTCCCGTCGACGGCGACGCCGGGCAGGCGATAGGCGGCCGCGCGGGACGCGATGTCCGGGTTGGCGGCCGCATAGGCAAGCGGCACTTCCGTGGCGTAGAGGTTGTTCTCGCAGACGAAGACGACCGGCAGGTTCCAGATGCCGGCCATGTTGACTCCTTCGTGGAAGGCGCCGTTGTTGGCGGCCCCGTCGCCGAAGAAGGCGACCGCCACGCGGCCGTCCTCCAGCAGCTTGGCGGCGTAGGCGGCGCCGGCGGCCTGCAGGATGCAGGGGCCGACGATGCCGCTGGTCCCCAGCAGGCCGATCTCCGGAGCGAACAGGTGCATGCTGCCGCCCCGCCCGCCCGAGGAGCCGGTGGCGCGGCCCAGCAGTTCGGCGATCAGCGCTCGGGGCGCGAGCCCCTTGGCCAGCGCGTGGCCGTGGCCGCGGTGGGTGCTGAAGACCGCGTCCGCGCGGTCGAGGTGGGCACAGACGCCGGCGGCGACCGCTTCCTGGCCGATGTAGGTGTGACAGGCGCCTGGGATCCGCCCCCGTTGATACGCCCGCAGCACCTGCTCTTCGGTCAGTCGGATGACGAGCATTGTGCGGTAGAGCGCGAGCGCCTGGTCACGGTCAACCTGAGCTTCAGCGTGGTGGTGCGCCGTCATGATCCGCTCCTGGCGGCGCGGCCGCGACAGCGCCGCGTGCGCCTCGTAACTTCGACCGCGCGGTGTACGATACCCAGCTGCGACCGCCGCCGTCAAGCACCCAGCTTGACAGATTGTCAGATAATCAGGTGAAAAGGGGCGGCCAGCGCTTGACGGCCCTCGGGCGGTCGGTTAGGGTGCCAGCAGGCGCGCCGTCCGCGCCGGAGCTGAGCTGATGCTGGAGACTGTCCGCCGTCCGAAGATCCGCGACCTCGTGGCCGAGCAACTGACGGCCTACATCGCCGCACAGGGGCTCAAGTCCGGGGACCGGCTCCCTACCGAACAGGAGCTGGCCGCCCGTTTCGGCGTCAGCCGGCTCAGCCTGCGCGAGGCCACCAAGGCGCTGGAGTTTCTGGGGATCGTCACCGCCAAACCCGGCCGCGGGCTGACGGTCGGCGAGGCGGATCTGGCGCGCATCACCAGCTACCTCGGGTTCCACCCCACGCTGCAGGAGGCCGCCCCGCACGAGTTGATCGGGACCCGCGTCGTCATCGAGACCGGCGCGCTGCCCTACGTGCGGGCCGCATTCCGGCGCGACCCGGCCCTGGCCGACTCCCTGGTCGACCTGAACAATCGGATGCGTCGCGCGCGCACGTTGCGGGAGCGCATCGAGCTGGACATCGCCTTTCACCGGCGGCTGGTCGAATCCAGCGGCCTGACACCGCTGCTCACCTTCAGCGACCTATTGGCCGTTTTCTTTCGCCGGTTCCGCGAAAGCGTGGGAAAGGCGGACTGGGAAGAAGGCGCCCGCAGCCATCAACGTGTGGTCGACGCCCTCCGCGCAGGGAGACTGGCGGGCGCCCGTGAAGAACTGCAGCGCCATATCCAGAGTCACACCCTCCGTACCGGTAGCGCCCGCGGTCGACGGTAACCGCCCGCATGGTGCGGAGCTACCGTTGCTCGGTCGGACGTTATTTGATGTGGTTGATCGCGGCCGACAGCGGGGCCGCCGCCGCGCGCGCCGCGCCGTGACGCGGGTCAAGGCCTCACCCGACTGAAACGAGCTGCTCGATGGCGCGCGTGAACACCTCGTCCATTTCCGGCGCGCAGAGCGCGACGGTCACCTCGTAGCCGCCCTGCGGGTAGGCTTCGCGCGTCGGCATGTACCACGCTCCCCCATCGCCATACGCCGCCGTGGCGACGAAGCGCCGCGGCGCCATCTCCTGTGCGCGAAGCTGGTATTCCACGAACATCTCGCTCGGCAGGTGCAGAAGCGTCGCTTCGTTGACGTGCAGCGTGGCGAGCGGCAAGGGGATCTGTTCCCGGCAGCGGCGCAGCCAGGTCAACCGCATGGCGGAGCAGACGCGGTTGACCACGCTTTCCGCGGAATCGGCCAGCGTCTGCCGGAGCTGGTCTTCAGCCAGATCCTGACGCGGGATGGCAAGGACGTCGTGCGTCTGCCAGGCGACCGACCGAATCGGCTCCGGCCGCAGTCCGTCGACGGACCGCACTAGCGCATCGTGCATGCGGGCGGTCAATTCCCGACGCGCCCTGGGAGTGCCGTCGTTGTACTTGCCGGCGGCGATGTTGCCGGCGCAGCCGGTGAAATAGATGTGGGTGCAATCACCGTCGCCCGCCTGTAGCTGCTTGCGGGCCAGGCCGGCGAAATCACTGCTCACCCGCCCATCCCCGTAATAGCTCATCGGGTGCGTGGCATAGTAATGGCACGCCGCCACTCGTGTGTCTCTATCGTAGAAGGCGACCGTTTTGAGCTGCGGGTCGATCAGCCCTTCCGGCGCCTCTTTGTGTGCCGGGTCGCGGCTCGAGCTGGCGCGCCACTGGGCGACCTTACCGTCGGGGCCCAGGATCCGGCGGTTGCTCGCCACGCGTTCAACCCGCGCCTGGCTGGTCGCGACGTGCGTCACCGCGCGCGCTCGCGGCAGGGACTCGCGCAGCGACGCGGCCACCCCTTCCAGCGCGGCAGTGAAAAAGTCCGGCTCGACGACGGCGGGCGGCAGATCCGGATACGCGGCGCAGAGGCGCTGTGACGCCAGGCAAACGAAGGGCGCGTTGTGCTGGTGCACGCAGTGAACGGCCACGCGGGCGGGGGTTGTCCCGGCCGCCTCGGCCAGCCGCTCGCGCCAGGTCCAGTTGGCCGCGTTCAACAGCCCCGTCCAGTCGACGCTGCAGAGCACGATCGGTTCGCCGGCGCCGAGCAGCACCAGGCCGATCGCTTCCAGTGGGTCGTCCTGGCCGGCCACCGGCGGAATCCAGCCACCGCAGAGCGGATGGCCCAGCGGCGGTGAGACGTCCGCGCGAAACGTGGCCACCCGCAGCGCGAGCTCCTCACCACGGACGACGCCGGGCGACGCCAGCAGCGTCGCCGCTGCGCAGGCTGAAGCACGCTGTAAAAACGCGCGCCGCGTAAGCGACACGCCCGAGCCTGGTCGGTTGTCTGTCATAGCGCTTGTTGTTCCTGAGCGTTCCTGGTTCGGGTGTGAGTAACCGTTCATGGGTTCTGAATTAATTTTGGTGGGTTCTCCGGGTTCAGGTTATGGTATCCGCCATCATGGCGGATAGCAAACGCGAGAACCGGTGTGCCGACCTGTCGACGCAGGCGGCCGCGATGCAGACGCGGGTCGGTGTGCTGCAAAATCGTCCGCATCCTGCACCCAAGCGCCACTGTCGTCCGCCGCGGGCTCAGGTGCCGGCCGCCGGTGTCCAGCGCGCGCTCACGCCGTCCGCCTGGCGGCGGACTCTGGCCCTGCGGTTACACAGACCAATGGGCCGCGCGCTGTGGGGCAGGCGGCTGTCAGCGCATCCTATCTCGACGGTGTACATGCGCGCCGTGACGAACGAGTATAATCGCGGGGACTCGGCCGGTCGGACAAGCGCGTAAGACAGACCGACGATGTGAGAGAGACTTGACCGTCACACGGGGAGCGAGTTATGCGACAGCTGCAGCTTGATGCGTTTCGGGTTCTTCTTCCTCTTCTGGTAGCCGTCGCCTGTGCCACTTCGCTCACTGTCGCGCAGGCGCCTGACCCGATCATTCCGGTGACGGGTCCGGAGGAGGTGATTCCCGGCGCGACGACCTTGGACTACACGCTCATCGGCCGTGAGCCGATGACGTCGTGGCTCGGCAGCGGGCAGGCGGAATGGCGGGAGGACGCGCCGAACGAATCCTGGTCGGTGCTGGTCACAGGCCAGCAGGTGGGCCGGGCGATCGACCAGCCGCTGTATGTCACGCCCGCGACCCGCTTGACCTGGTCCTGGCAGAAACACACCGGCAGGGTCATCGTGTTGCAGGTCCAGTTAGCCAACCGGGAGACGGGCCAGACGCGATATCTCGGTTACGCGGCGGGAGACTGGACCGAGCCCGCGTCGGGCGACCCGACGGTGGAGTTCTTCCTGTCACGCGACCTGCCGCGGACATGGACGGTGTGCGCTCGGAACCTGTACGACGATATGCACACGTTGCTGGGCTGGACCTCTGCACAGATTACGGAAGTCTACCTGTCGCCGTGGGACGGCGAGCCGGGCGAGTTCCGTGCGGTCGAAGTGTCCGCGGTCACGGATGTCGATACGCAGGTTGCGCGGCGACAGCGGGAGCTGGACGGCCTGACACGGGTAGGGACGGGCGCCTATGTTCCGTTGCCAATCACCGAGTATGAGGACCACCGCGTCGACCGTTTTGAGACGAGTTTCGAAGAGTGCGCCCCGGGTCGCAACAGTGCAGCGAATGAATGGACGACGTTCGGCGTGCCGGGGGGCCTGAATTTCAACGCCATCGGGCGGGACCTGCACGTGCGGTACCCGCTGAACGACCTGGTCTTTCGTCTGGACAGTGACGGGGGCGAGGTGAAGCCGGACGAGCTGCCGAATTTCCGGCTGGGGCTGGTGGCGGGGAACCTGCCTGCCGTCTGGGGCGGCTGGGCGCACAACGGGCTGCTCTACAAAGTCTCGGCTATGACCGTACCGAGCGCCGAGCACGGCGCGTTTGACCTGTACAAACTGGAGGTACAGAACCTGGGCACGGAGCCGCTGACCAGCGAGTTGATGGCGGTGCTCGAAGGGGCGCCGGACATGCGGCTGGAAGGCCGGACCGTGCGCGGGCTGGGGGATGCGCCCCTGCTGATCGCTGATCCGCCGCACCAGGTGGAGCTGGTCTACCGTGACTGGGGCCTGTGCGACAAGCGGGCCAAGGGCTACGCGACCGCGCCAGGGCCGGGCCGAACGGAAGCCGCCATCGGCCGGTACCGGCTGGGGCTGGATGGTCAGCCGGTCATCTACCGCTGCCGAGCAGCGGCGGATACCCCCTACCTGGTGTACCTGGTCTCGACGCCGCATATCGGCGGCTACCTGGTCGAGCGGCCGCAGCTGCCGGGTGACCTTGTCTGGCAGTATCAAGTCGAAGGCAGTCCGACACAGACGGTGGACTATGTCGAGTACCTCCGCGCGCAGCATCAGCCGATTACGGTCCGCTGCGAACAGGCGCGGGACGTGGACGGCGACGGCTACATCGAAATCCGCGCTGGTGTGGACGCGGCATCACGGCTGCGCCATACGCGGCTGAGTGCCATTTACGTCTTTCCTGCCGACACGGTCGTCACTGACGACGCGGCGGTATTCAGCGGGTCGCTCAACGACCGGTGTATCTGGCACATCGATGTCGGCGCGACGCCTGAGCAGGGCTCGACCAACCAGCTCTATGACAAGAGCGACATCGGGTTCGCCCGCCTCCGCCTGCACTACAGCGATCCAGTGCCGCCCGGGATGACCAACACGTACTGGCTGAAAGTGCCCCCGATCCACCGGCGGGACCCGGTCAGCATGGGCTATATCGGGCATGCCTTCCGCGACGTGCTGCCGCAGGAAGCGGTACCGCCTTATGCGGCGGAGCGCCTGGCCGCGCTGGAACAGTGCGCACCGGAACAGGCGGAGCAGCAGGTTCACGATTACTGGCGCGCGTTTTTCGCGGAGGCGCCGCGACTGGAGCTGCCGGACCCGGTGCTGCGCGATGTGTTCCTCTCCCGGCTGGCCACGCGCGCCGTGCTGGATGTGGAGATCACGCCGGACGTGGTCTTTAACACCTGCAGCCCGTTCTTCTATTTCGACCACGCTTATCGCGACCAGGCCTACGTTGTCTATGCGCTCGACCTGGCGGGCATGCACGACCGCGCGGCGCGGCTGCTGCGGGTCTACTGTATGGATGTGGCGGATGTGCCACCTGGACCGATCGCGTTCGACGGTCGGCCGCTGCAACTGGGGATGCTGCCGGACGGGCTCTGGTCGACACGCCCGGGGCAGTACGACACCCAGGGGCAGAATATCTGGGCGCTGGTCCAACACTACAAGCTGAGCGGTGACCGCGACTGGCTGAGCGAGACCGCTTACCCGTATGTCCGACGCGGTGCGATGTGGCTGGTCAATTCCCGACACCGGCACATGACAGACGTGGGGGACCGCGACGACTTGCGCTACGGCCTGATCGAGCCGGGCGGCATGGAAGTGCTGGAGGTGGGTCAGGGAATGCACATGTTCTATATGAACGGTTTTGCGATTCTGGGCCTGCGCGAGGCCGCCGATGCCGCCCGCGCGCTGGGACGCAGCGACGACGCCGAGCTGTTTCTGGCCGAGGCGGACGACCTGCAGCGCTGCCTGCTGCGCGCGTTTCAGGAAACGTTCAAACGAACCGGGCTGTATGACGGACACTTGTGGTTCGGCATCGAGCCTCAGGGGGTGGGCATGTACGGGTTCTGGGCCCATAACTGCCTGGTCTGGCCCTGCCGCTCTATCGACCCTCACCATCCGCTGCTGACCGCCACCTGGCGGAAGATGGAGCGGATGAGCAACACGTGGGGCGGCGGCCTGCACTCGGAAGGGGAAGGGAGCTTCTGGCCGTACATCGGCGCGGACCGGGCGGTGAGCTATCTGCTGCGGGGCGAGCCGGAGCGGGCGCTCGATTACTTCTGTGCGTTTACCGATACCGCCGGCGGTACGCTGAGCTGGGGAGAAGGGTACGCCAACGTCATCGCGGCCGGCGATCAACCTCACTTCTGGGCCGACGGGCAGTGGCTGAACCTCTTCCGCCAACTGATGGTCTTTGAGGACGGACAGGACCTGTGGATCACCCCCGCGCTCTTCCGACGCTGGCACACCGACGGCCGGCACGTCCAGGCGGAGGGGCTGGCCACGCACTTCGGGCGACTTGATCTTGACATCAGGTCGGACGAGCAGGGTGAGAGGCTCGAATACCGGATCCGGATCACGCCGCAGGGGGACCAGAGCGCGCGCCCCTTGGACAAGCTGGTGCTCTACCCGCGGACGTGCGACGGCCGCCCGGTTCGCCGCGTACTGATCGACGGCCAGCCACACGCCGCCTTTACCCACGACACGGTCATCATTACCGCGCCGCCACGAGACCGCGCGATCCAGATCGTTGTCGAGGCCGGGCGCTGAACCGCTCACACCGCAGCGGTGGCCCTCTGGTGGGCGCAGCGGATGACGCCACGTAGACTGGCGCGAAACCCGCCGAATGTGGTGACGGCCGACTATTGCGCCGACTTAGCGTAGGGAGGGCCCAGGCTGTGCGTCTACGTATCTCAACGGGCTTCATGCTGCTGACTGGAGTATGGGTCACCGCCGCGGCAGGGCAGGAAATCGCCCGCTTGCCAGCGCCGGCCTGGCCGGAACTGGAGGCGGCGGCCAGCGCGGATCGGGCGACGCGCGCCGACGCGTTGCAGGCGGTTGCTCGGAACCTGTCCGCACCGGCGCATGTCCGCGCGCTAGCGCTGCTGGGCGCCGCCCAGTCGGCAGCCGCGCCCGACCAGTCCATGGCCTGGTGGCGGCAGCTGGCGGACGATCAGGGCGCGCCGAGCGGCCTGCGCGCGGAAGCGCAACAGCGGTTGCGCGCCGCCGAGCGGATTGCCGCTGGGCAGCCGCCCCACGACCCGGCCGACCATCGCGTGGCGCTGCCGGCGCTTCCGGCCCCGGGGCTGACCCTGCACGTCGCGCCCGACGGACGGGACGACGCAGCGGGTACGGCCGATGCGCCGCTGGCCTCGCTGGACGGCGCTCGGGACGCCGTGCGGCGCTGGCGGACGCAGCATCAGGGCGCGCTGCCGGACGGTGGGGTACACGTCGTGGTGCATGGTGGATCGTACTCCGTCACGGGGACGCTGAAACTGACGGCGGAGGATTCCGGGACCCCCGAAGCGCGCATCGTGTTCGCCGCAGCCGCCGGAGAGACTCCCATCTTCACCGGCGGCCGGGTGATCGACGCCTGGCGCCCGGTCTCGGACCCGGCCATTCGCGAGCTGCTGGCGCCCCAGGCGCGCGAGCGCGTACAGGAAGCGGACCTCACGACGCTGGGCCTGAGCGACTTTGGTGACGCGACGGACCTGCGGCGCGCTCCCGAGTTGTTCATCGATGGTCATCCGCAACAACTCGCCCGCTGGCCGAACGAAGGCTTCGTCGCGACCGGCGAGGTGCTGGGGACCGACACGTTCACGGTCTGGGGGACGCGCACCGGCTGCCGTGACGGGAAGTTCCGTTATCTGGAGGAGCGGCCGAGCACATGGGTCGACGAACCCGACGTCCGGCTCTACGGCTACTGGTTCTGGGACTGGTACGAAGAGTTCCAGCGGGTGGCCGCCATCGACCCCGTGGCGCGGACATTCACCCTGGCGCCGCCCTATTCAAACTACGGCTACAGCGCCGGGCAGCGCTACCGCGCTGTCAATGTCCTGCGCGAACTGGATCAGCCGGGCGAGTGGTACCTGGACCGCCGCAGCGGCATGGTCTACTGGTTTCCACCCGACGGCGTAACGCCCAGCAATACGGTCGCGACCATGAGTGTCCTGGCGGAGCCGTTCCTGGACCTGGACAACGTGAGCCATGTCCTGTTGCGGGGCGTCACCATTGAGGCGGGCCGCGGGGATGGGATCCACCTGCGAGGTGGTACGGCGTGCATCGTCGCGGGCTGCACGCTCCGGCAGCTGGGTGGCGACGCGATTGTCGTTCAGGGCGGCCGGCAGCACACCCTCTTCGGTTGCCGCATGTACACGCTCGGATGTGGCGGCATGCGTGTGGCCGGCGGCGACCGTGAGACGCTGACGCCGGGCGGCCACGTTGTCGAGAACTGCACCGTGGCGGACATTTCACGGCTCAAGCGCACCTATGCCCCGGCCGTCCACCTGGACGGCTGCGGCAACCGGATTGCGCACAACTGTTTTGAGCGGATTCCCTCCTCTGCGCTCCGCGTGGAAGGGAACGACCACATGATCGAGCTGAATGTGATCCGCCACGTCGTGCAGGAATCGGACGACCAGGGCGGCTTGGATATGTACGGCAACCCGCTGTACCGCGGCGTGGTGGTCCGCTGGAACCGCTGGAGCGACATCACCGGAGGCACCGAGTGCGGGGCCGCCGGCGTGCGGCTGGACGACATGATCTCCGGCGTGTTCGTGCACGGTAACCTGTTCGAACGCTGTGGCGCTGTGGCGTTCGGCGGCGTGCAGGTCCATGGAGGCAAAGACAACCTGATCGACAACAACGTGTTTGTCGACTGCTTTGCGGGGTTGAGCTTCTCGCGGTGGGGCGACCGGCGTTGGCGCGAAGCGATCGCGCGGTTTCTGCCGCAGGCCGCCGCGGAGCCCTACCGCAGCCGCTATCCCGACCTGGCGAAGCTGGAGGTCGAGCCCGATGTGAACTGGGTGACCCGCAACGTGTTCGTGCGGTGTGGCACCCTGATGCTCCGGGACGCGGGTATCCAGCAGTGTGCGTTGAACACGGTTCTGTCCGACGAGCCGGCGGTGGAGAGCTGGCAGGACGCGGCGGCGATCGAAAGCGTTCCGCAGCTGGCCGCAATCCTGGTCGAGCCGATACCGGTGGATGAGATCGGCCCTTATGAACATCCGTGGCGAGCCCCAAGCCAAAAAGGGGTCAGGACTCATTAATTCTGTCGCTCCCGATGGGGCGGCCTCAAGGTCCGGAAGTTCTCGCCGCCATCCGCCGCTGCCCCCCCATGCCCGTGCAGCGGAGCTCCACCCACCCTTATTCCCAGGACAGGGTGAGGTCTGCCTGGAGGAACGGGTCGGGCACCCGGTAGGGGTTGTAGAAGCGAACGGTCACGTGCGCCGTTCCCGGCGCGGCCGGCAGGGTTCCCCGCAGCTCGACCGTCCGCTGGTCGCCGGGCGCCAGCGCCTCGCCTTCGAATGTCCAGGCGGCGGGCAGGCCCAGGCGTGCGGCGTCGCCGTCCAGTTCCAGCCGGTGGCGCGCCGCGGCCACCCAAGGGCAGACGCCCTGGTTGGTGAAATGAACGCAGAGCACGAACGGCTGTCCGGCGTGCCGCGTATCGGCAGCCAGGTCGATTTGGCCCGCGAACTGCTTGACCGCCAGTTGGCCGTCGAGCCACTGGTCGTAGCCGGCCATCCACTCCTGATACGGGGCGGTCATCCAGCGGCAGTGGTCCAGCATCCCGCCCGGCGCGTCTTTCATCGCGGCCGCATAAGGCGCCGCCGCGTCGTATATTGCCTGGTAGTCCTCCAGCACCGCGGCGCGCACGTCGGCTGGCAGGCTCTCGCCGCGCTCGACCGCGGCGCGGTGGGCCAGCACCGCGTCGTAAATCTTGGCGAACCGGTCGAGCCGCTGCAGGTGGTATTCCATAAACGGGGCAAAGAGCTCCAGGTGACCCTGCCAACGGGAAAACGATTCGGACGGCGCCGGCGGCGCGGACGTGATCGCAGCCAGTGCCGACCTCAACTGCCGCGCACCGTCCATCCCCTGCTGAACCACCCGCTGTCGCTGTGCGGGACTCAGCTTCATCCAGTCCGCGGGAGGCAGGTACAGCGCGTTCAGGTCCCACAGCTCCTCATAGATGTCGTTCATCCGCACGAACGCCAGCGCTCGGTCGACGCCCAGTTCGCGACAGGCCCAGTCGTACCGCAGCGTGTTGGGGGTCGCGGTCGGTTCCCAGCCGAAATACCCAATCGCTTCCCAGGGAAGTTCGCAGCCGACGTACGCGCCGCCGATCCAGAAACTCCCCCGGCCCCCCAGCAGTCGCCGCATCCGCGGCGACGGCGCCACGCGGAAATTGGCGTACAGGTTGTCCAGCCAGGTGTCGCCCATGGGGCCGACATGGCCGTAATCCCGCACCAGCACCGCACCCCCTGCGCCGTGACCGACGACGTACAGGTCAGCGGGCAAGTACGGATCTAACGCCGGATCGTACCAGTCGTGGTATGGGTAGACCGCGACCGCACCCTGGTACCCATGCTCCCGGAGCCAGTCGTAGATCACCAGGTACTGTTCCCAGACCGCGTTCTTCGTGCGCGACGATTGGACGTACTCCCGGCAGCGCTGGCACGTGCAGACTCCCCCGTTGTCATCCCGCACCAGGAACATTCCATCCAGAGGATACGTCTCGACCAGCTCCTGGAGGAATGCCTGGACGTACTGGCGGTACTTCGGATGTGTGAAGCAGGGGATCTTGTCGCTGTCCGGAGACATCGCCTCGGGGTAGTGTGCGGCAAACGTCGTCGGAACGCAGCTCCGGCATCAGCCGGTAGCTCACCGGCATCTTCCAGTTGGCCCACATGCCCATGCAGGCAAAGACGTTCATGCCCGAGTCGAGCAGATTGTCTAACACGCGATACCATTCGGGTTCCGTCCCATAGGGGAAGTCCACCTCGAAGTTGCCTCCGCCGAACCCGCCGCCGCGCAGGTCGACGACCGGGTTTCGCGCAGTCAGCGGGATCCCCCCTGCCCGGCCGTGGCGCTGCAGGTGCCGCGCGACGGCACGTGCCGCGCTGTAGAGGCCCAGGCGGGTGCGGGCGCGCACTGCGACGCCGCCATCGGCCAGGTCGATCGCGAAGCCATCGCCCGCGATGCCGCTCTCCGCGGCAGCGGAAATGAGCGACAGCCGTACTTCCATCCGGTCCGCCGCGCCGGCCATCGCGACATCCGCGGCTGCCAAGGCTTTGGTCAGCTCCGCTGCAACCGCGGGTGAGTCGGTCGTGTCGACCAGTTGCACCGCGTCGGGCAGCGGACCGGAGGTCAGCGGCTGGACGTCGATCACGAACCCTTCGTCGATCAGTTCCGCCAGATCCTCCGGGCGCGACAGGCTCTCACTGGTCAGCGGCGTGAGCCGACGGGCAAAGTGCCGCCCGTTGACGAACTCCTCGCCCAGCTCCAGCACCCCCGCAGCCGCCTGTTGGTGTACCTGTGCCATGCTCTTGACGGTGGCCGTGTAGTCGCGGAAACCGTAGAAGGCCCAACGATTCTCCAACGTCGGCAGCGGCTCATGCGACTGGCCGGCGAAGTCCAGCGTGTATTCGAGCGCACATTTGAGCCAGGGTGACGTTCCCTCCCACGGACGCTCTTGGCAGACGACGTCCAGCTGGCCGGACGCGTAGAGGCGGTAGGTCAGCGTCGCTGAAGGTCCCGCGGCGACGTCAAGGATGAAGCTCAGTTCGGTCAAGGCCGGCGTTGAACGTGCCTCGGCGAGCCGCACCGCAATCGGCGCGACGGCGTCTTTGTGGAGATGGATGGCCGCCGTGGTGTAGCCGATCGACAGGTTTCCTTCCCAGGTGTACCCGGGATCAGCCAGACGCGCGGCCGTGACACTCAGCGGCCGCGCGAGCAGCGGGACACCCCCGGCCTCCCAGGACACGAGCGTGGCCGTCTGGGGGTCGATCACGACCCGACTTTCTCCGGCCGACGCCGTCAGCTTCCCCGCCTCGTGTTGCAGGGTGGACGCCGCCGGAGCGGCGCCCGGCACCACGCGAACATCGGCCGCCTGGCCGGGTGGAACTGCGCACGTGAACACCAGCAGGTCGTCCGCCCGCCCGCCGTGCGGCGCATCGTCTGAGGCCGTGGGCCCTGTCGCGCCGGAGCGCCGCAGCGCATGTGGCACGGTCTCTCCGTCACACTCCAGGTGTACCTGCGACCAGTCGACCTGACCCGGCGTCGCCAGACGCCCAATGGGGATTTCGACACTGATGGCAGCACCGGACCTGGTCGGGTTAATCACGTGCACCGCAGGGCCGGACCGATCGGTCGATGTGGCGGCCGCACACTGGACAGTCAGACTCCACAACAGCAGATGGTACATCCCCATCGGGGCACTCCTCAGGAGCTGAAGCATCTTGGGGCGAGAATTGGTGCGTTCGTGTATGATTTCACCGGCATGGCCGTACGGCTGCTGTTTCACCCCGGCGCGTCGAGGATCAGCCCATGATACGCCGACCAGCATGCGCGATAAAGAGCCGCGTCGGTAGGTCGGATGAGCAGGGTCGCGTCCACCCACCAGACCTGAGTCCCAACGGGACGACCCGAAATGACCGTGCACGATTCGGCCATCATGGATGAGCATGACGAAGCACGAAATACCCAAGCACGAAGGAATAACGAAGCCCGAAGCTCGAAGAGCTCATGCGGTCAACCGAAGAAAACGCTCGTACGAACGTCCGGCGCGTCATTCGTGCTTCCTCATTCGAGCTTCCTTCGTGCTTGGGTATTTCGTCCTTCGTCATTCCGCAAGGAGGCGATGCCGAATCGCGCACGGAACTCCAACTGGCAGCACGCCGAGATCGGTTGGTATAGTGTGATAGCCTACACTGATGCGCAGGCGGTCGATTGACGCGGGCTAGGGGGTGCGCCCGTCGCGCGCTGGTGCGCTCGTTGCACACGGCCCGGCGACACCTCGCGATCATCGTGAACAAGAAACTCGGAAACTGGGAAACTCAGAAACTCAGAAAGGCGGACACCATGAAAGCCCGTACTGACGTTCTGTTGCTCGTGATGGTGCTGGGCACAGTGAGCATGAGTCGCGTGGCCTCTGCACAGGAGAAAGGCCTCGTGTTCGCACATCGCGGCGGATCGTACGAATTCGACGAAAACACGCTGGACGCGTTTCGGTCGTGTTATGAGCTGGGGCTGCGCGGCTTCGAAACCGATGTGCGGATGACCCAGGACGGCGAGCTTGTCATCCTGCACGACGACAGTCTCGACCGCACTTACAACGCGACCGGCGCAGTGGAACATAAGACGGCGGCCGAGCTGCGTACGATCGCCAGCAAGAAGACGGGCCAGCCTCTGTTGTCTCTGGAGGAGCTGCTGTCGTACTTCGATGACAAACCCGGTGTATACCTCGAGCTGGAGATGAAGACCAGCAACAAAGAGTTGTACCCGGACGCGCGTCTGGACGAGTACTGCCGCAAACTCCACGCGGCGGTCCGGGCCCACAAGCCGCCGGAATCCTTCTACGTGTACACCTCGTTTGACGAACGGCCTCTGAAAGTGGTCAAAGCCCTGGATGGTGAGGCCGACCTGCTGCTCATCACCGGCGGGCCGTGCTGCCCGGAGATCGTCGAGCGGGCGCAACAGCTCGGAGTCAAGCGGATCGGCTGCCACATGGAGGCGACATCACGGGCGGCGGTACGCGCGGCCCAGCAGGCCGGCCTGCTGGTGACCGGCTGGCCGGGCCACAGCCTGCAGGACTATTTCCTTGCCGTCGGGTTGGGAGTCGATGCGATTTGCAGCGACATCCCCGTCGCCGTCCAGAATTGGCGCGCGAAGCACGAATAAATGCGGCCGGCGGAAGCTCTTCCCGGCTGGCGGCGTGTGGTGCTGACGGCCTGATGGTGTCGGGTTCTGTCTCACGCTCGGGCTGGTCGTCGTACTGCTGCTGGCCGCGCGCATGCTCTGGTTCGTGTCGCGCCGCATCAGCCTGCTGCCGGGCGCAGGGTGATCATCCGAGCGCAGGTTAGGCCGCGCGCGTCACTCGGGAGCGGTCCATTCATCTCTGACGCGGTGGTAGTAGGCCCGATACGCCTCATAGGCGGCTCGGGACGCGGACGGCTCCGGCGCGGCCCGGCCGGCACCTGCAGCCGCCTCGCCCAGGTGCGGGTCCATGAAGGGGAAGTAGCCCCAGTTGATGATCCGGTCGGACAAGGGTGCGGCGCGGCGCAGCTTCTGTTCCAGCCAAGCCATGGGGGTGAACCGCATCTTCACTGTTCGTTGGGCCTCGAGCGCCAGGAACTCGTCCCAGTTCTGGACATCGGTCTCGCCCGATTCGACGTTCAACCAGAACTGCGAGCCCGCCTCGTGTGCGGCCCGCCGGGTGGCGGTCCAGAACGGCTCGCGCTGTTCGAGCGTAAAGAAGGCCAGGTGTTCGCCGCTGTCCTGCAGCATAATCACGTCGATCCCGGTCTCCCGCAGCGTGGCGTCCCACCAGTCGGCATACTGCTGGGGCGTGAGGTAGACAAACCCCCGGTGGCGAGCGTCATCCAGCAGGAAGAACGGCGAGATCGTCACCAGCGAGTCGGGGGCCAGCCGGTGGCACTCGTCGACAATCCCCCGCCAGACTGTGCGCCAGTAGGCGGTCTCTTCCGTGTCGTCCGGGCGAATCGGATTGATCTCGTAGTTGAGGTACCAGGCGTGAAACGACGCATGGTGTCCGTATCGCCGGTGGAGGTCCGCTGCGGCTTCGGTCACCTTGTCGATCACCTCGGCGGCCGGCGCGCGGCCATACCAACCGCCCTGCGGCAGGTCGATGATGACCTTCATCTCCCGCGCGTCGGCCAGCGTATAGAGTCGCTCGAGCAGATCGGGCTGCCCCGGCGTCGATGGAAACGCGGCGGCGTTGAGCAGCCACAGAAGGTCGAACCCCACGTCGCGCTGCGCGTCGACCGCCTGCGCCAGCCGCTCGTCGCTCCATGTCGCGACGTCAGGCCTGAGCCACCAGAGCGTGCCGCTCATCAGCGGAGGGGTGGCCGCATCCGCCGCCCCAGAGCAGCAGATGAACACCAGCACGGCCGTGCATGACATGCCTGAGCGCAACCGGGTCATCGATTCCTCGCTCATCCTCTCCCCTGTCCTCTCTCGTGGTTTGCCGGTCTTTCGCCGTATTGTGACGGTCGAGGTGCTGAGGCACAATACAGCTGTCTTCATAAACCCCGGAGTTCATGGGCATGAGCGCGCGGCTTACACGGCGGTCCTGGTTGGCACAAGCAAGTGGATGGGCGGCCGCGTGCTGCGCTCGTCCCACACTGGTTCACAGCGCAGCGGCGCCGGCTGGAGATGCCTTGGCGGCGGGGGACGCACTGTGCGACTGGTCGCTGGCGACGGCGATGGAGCGGGCGGCGGCCTGCTGTATAGCCTGGCTCGACCCGCAACAGCACTGGCTGCCGACCGGCGGCTATGAAATCGCGCACGACACCGGACGGTGGTGGGATGCGATGCTGCGTTATGCCGCCGCCACCGACTTCAACATTCCCGAGGTGGTGGAGCGGGCCATGCGCGAGAACCTGCGCTCGCTGACCGACAACCCCGCCGGTCTGCTGACCAACGATCTCCGCGCCCAGCAGGCGGGTGGGGTGCGGCAGGTCAATACGCACAACTTCCGCGAGTCGATGTTGGCGCACAGCGCGCTGGTCAAGTGGCGGGACGACGCGTGGAGCCGGCAGAGCGGATCCAAACTGGTCGCCGTCACCGATCGCCTGCTGGCGGCCGACGGGCAGATGGACTATGCCGCGCTGGCTGAACTGCTGCAACTGCCCCTCACCGGGGATCCGATGATGATCCAGCGGGCGCCGGAGGGCGCCTGGTTTGACGCTACCGGGACGACCGGGCGGGCGGTGGAGGGGTTTGTCTGGTTCCACGAAGTGACCGGCAGCCCGGCCGCCATCGAGCTGGCCGGCAAGCTGTCCGCCGTCCATCTGCGGCACGTGACTCAGCCCGACGGGCACGTCCCGCCGGCGCTGCTGGCGGCGAGCAACGTGGGACACAATCACTCCTACCTTGGGACCCTGCGCGGGTTGCTGCGCTATGGGGTAACCAGCGGGCAGCCGGCCTACGTCGAGGCGGTCGCACGAACATATCGGCAGGGGCTCTTCGGGACCCTGATCAGCCACTCCGGCTGGACGCCCCACGACTTGGGCCGCCGCCACTGGTCCAACGAGCAGGGCGATCCGGTCGCCGAACACTCCAGTTGTTCTGACGTCATTCAACTCGCATTGTGGCTCGCCATGCACGGCGATCAGCCGGATTTGTGGGACGATGTCGAACGGTTGTTGCGCGCCCGGATCCTCCCGTCACAGATCGACGACCCGGGCCAGCCGCGGCAGCATGGTGGTTGGGGCATGTATGGACATCCTTTCGGTCGCGGTAGCATCCTGGACGTGTTCGCGGCCGTCCTCTCGGTGCTGACCGAGGTCTACGGCGGGGCCGTCACGGCCACGCCGGCGGGTGCCGTCTGCGTGAACCTGCACTTTTCGCTCGCATCGCCCCTGGCCGCCGTGACAGCCCAACGCACGGACCGCGGCTGTACGCGCGTCGAGCTCGCCGCGCCCGCCGAGCTGCGCATCCGGCTGCCAGGATGGAGTCCGCGCGCAGCGGCCCGCGTGGTGGTCGCAGGCCAGCCGCTGGACGTCGCCTGGGACGGCGCGTATGCGGTCATCCCGGCAACCGCCGTCCCGGCGGGCACGGCCGTCGAGCTCCACTACGACCTGCCGACTGGCCAGACGACGGAAAAGCTGCCCACGAGCGGCCAGGAGTATCGGCTCAGCTGGCGCGGCGACGAAGTGGTCGCCTGCGATCCACCGGTCCCGATTTACCCTCAGCCGTAGCGCGTGCCGCCGCGTCCTGTCCAGCCGGCGCGGACCGAGCCGATGCTGTGCTGTGCTCCAGCGGCACTGCGGGTAAGTAAGTGGTGAAGCGGGAACTGATAGTCCGTCTGTCTGTTTTTCGGCGCGCTCGCGCGGCGAAGTTCCCGCCAGACCGGAGTTCCCGTCAGACGCTCAGACACAGAAGCGTGAGCGTTGCTTCGAGTTGCGTGCGCACTTCAGGGATGACAATGTCCCGCCCCGGCACCGTACGACATGTCGCCACCGGACGTCCAGGAGCAGCTTTCGGTTCTGGATGGCGACGTGATAGAATCAAGCTGTTTTAACGGTTAACGTTTGTCGTTGGTGTTCCGCGCGGGACACTGGGACGAACTCAACTCTGTGTGTCTATGTGCGAGGGTCCACCATGAGGTGTCCGTTTCACTGGTTTGCTGTGATCACAGCGTCTCTGCATCTCGTCGCGTCTGCTTGCGCGGAGACGCGCATCGAGACGACCTGCCCCGACGGCAGCCCGAACCGTGCCGCCTGGATGGCGCAGGGCAGTTTCGGCGTCATGACGCATTACCTGATCAAACCGGCAGGGGAGACGCCCGCGGAGAGGACGGCCGACCTGAACCGCATTGTCGACCAGTTCGATGTGGACTTCTTTGTGAATCAGGTTGCGGAGACCGGCGCGGACTGGCTGATCTTCACGCTCGGGCAGGGGACCGGGTACCTGTCGAGCAGGCACGAGCTGATCGATGGGCTGGAGGAGGGTTACACACCGCGGCGCGACTTGATCCCGGAGATCAGCCGGCGGCTCCACGAACGGGGCAAACGGCTGATCATTTACACGCCGGGAGCGCACACGCCGGCGGACCCGACCGTCAAACGGCTCCTCGGGCTCGGCACTGACGGCTATGCGGAGCGGCACAACGAATTCATCCGCGCGTACGCCCTCAAGCTCGGCCCGCTCTGCGACGGCTGGTGGTTCGACAGTTGCGGACGCCAGGACGAAGCAGCCTGGAACAGGGAGATGGATGCGTGCCGCGCGGGCAATCCACAGGCCGTCGTGGCCTTCAGCGGCGCGGAGTTCTGCGCGTCGGGCGGACAGCTCCAGCCGCTGTGTCCATGGGAGGACTATCACGCCGGCGAAATCCACCTGCTCGAAGACGGCCGTATCCGCACCGACTTTATCTGGCCGCCCGGCGAGAACATCATCATCACGGCGGACGGAAAGCTGCGGAAGGCAGGACAGGAGGCGAGGTTCTATATGCCCGACTCCCAGTTCATGGGCAACGTCCAGTGGCACTGCCTGCTGCCGATCGACTTGACCTTCAACCCGGCGGTGCCCAACCAGTACTGCCATTACCCTGACAAGGTGCTCTTCCGCTTTGTCGCGGACGTGAAGTCCGTGGGTGGCGCGATCACGATCAACGTGCCGATCGAGCGGGAGAACGGTCATATCCCGCAGGACTCCCACGCGCAACTGGTGCGACTCGGCCGACACCTGCACGCGGCCGGGTCGAACTAGCGCCGCGCCCAGGCCGGATTTTCCGTCCTGTTCCGGCTGGTGCGTGCGCACAGCTCGAACGTACTCGGCATAAACAAGGGCCCGGACGGAATCCGTGCGTGGGCGCGTGTTCGGAGTGCGACGAGCTCCACACGAGATGGCGCGCCGAACCCCCCTCGGCCGCAGTCCGGCCGAGCGACGACCAGCAGCACGCCGGTCTGCGGCGGGCAGTCCGGCAGCTTGTCAGCGGACGGTGGACAGGACGATCTTGCGCCGGTAGAGCGTATCGTAGCCGTAATTGGCCGCGCTTTTGTGGTTGATCAGGAGGTAGAACTCCCGTCCGACCGTGTTCATGTCGTCGGTCTCCTGATCGTCCGGGGCGGCCAGAAACGTCGAATACGGCATCCACTGGCCCGGTTCCTCGTCGACCAGGTACTGCTCATCGAAGTTCACGCCGTCGCGCCCGAGGTGCAAGTACAGCCGGCCCACACCGTCCGCGAAGTACCAGCGCGTGATCATGTACCGGTCCGCCGCACGGTTGTAAGCGGCGTCCGCGTGCAGATCGGCCGGGTGCCCGCCGGGCCCCCCTTCGGGCAGCACCGCCGAGCCGAGCCCCGTCAAACCATCCTCCTCCCAGGCACCGTCGCGGTACTTCCGCCAGGCGGTCACCGTGTGGTTGCGCGCAGCGGCCACCACATCGCTGATCCTGGCCCGGGCCACCGCCAGTCGCCGTCCGCCTGGTCCGGCGTCGTTGAAATAGACGTGCAGGTAGTCGCCGACCACCAGCAGCGGCGTACCGCCGACGTTCCGCTTGGAGTTCTGAGGGCGGGCGATTTCGCCACAGAATGTCCAGCAGTCCCCACGGTCGGTGGAATAGACCAGGCCGGTCGCGTAGTCTTCGCCCTGATTCACTGCGGGCGGTTGGTAATGCAGCTCGATGTGCGTGACCCCTAGCAGCTCGTGGTCATTGATCCGGTAGATGTTGTTCAGCCAGAGTCCGGCCTGGTGGACGTCCGCGTACCAGCCGCTCAGATCGTAGAGCTCATCACGCGTCTTCTGCCAGATTTTCGTCTCGAAAGGGTTCGCCACGGTCCCGACGAACTTGTCAGTGCGGTTCCCCCAGTCGACCGCGTGGTAGAAAAACCAGGTCGTGGCATCGCGCCGAAGCGTGGCGAGCGACGCGTCGACGATGAACGGCATCTCCTGCCTCCCGCGGATCAACTCGCGGGGACCGATGGTGACGTCGACCTTGTCCGCGTGGTCGGCTGCCTGGGTGGCGGCGTGTGCGAAAGCACTCGGGGCCCCACCTTCGCCGCAGCGAGCGCTGAGCGTCAGTGCGGCAGCCAAAACGATTCCCAGGTACCAGGCGACGCGGTGCGTGACTGAAGCGGACATCATGGTCCCTCCTCTGGAGAGGCGAGTTGGTTGGGCTGTCGGCCGAGGGAAGGCGGGCTGAATCAGCCTGCAGCATATCCGACCCTGATCCGGGTTGCACCCCACGGGGACGACGCTGCGGCCACGGCCCGGTGGACCAGGGCAAGGCCGCCTGGGTACCCCCGGCTCTTGACCTTTCGGTTTCTGATCCCTGCACCAACCGGTTGCTGCACCTATAATAGGAACCAACGCGTCGCCGTTCGCTTGGCCGGGATGGACAGCGAGGTGCCAGCGCGACGCGTCTGTGCTCACGACCAGTAGATGGAGGATTACCCATGGGGCTGGATTCAGTCGAACTGCTCCTGAAAGTCGAAGAGACGTTCTCCATCCAGATACCGGACAGTGAGGCAGTGCAGCTGCTGACGCCAGGCGATCTCTACGCCTTTGTTCTGGCCAACACAAAGGCAACGCCTGATCCGCCGACGTGCCTGTCGGCGATTGCCTTTTACTCACTGCGGCGGGCCGCCCGTGCGCTGGGCGTCGCCCAGCGGCTACGGCCGAGCGACAGCACGTTGAACCTGCTTCCACCCCGCGGACGGCGTCACTTCTGGTCCTGCCTGCAGTGCAGTGCCGACCTCCTTATGCCGCCGCTACAGCGCGCGAGCTGGGTGGTTCGGAGTAGTACCGCTATCGCTCTCCTCGGCGGCGCTTGCCTAGCGTATGCGCTCCACACGATGACGAGCTTGGGAGTGGCGGTGTGCGCGGGAGTCGCCGCGACGGTGATGAGTGGGTTCGTGCTGGCGAGGCTGACCCGCCCATTTGCGATTCACCCGTCCCGGCATTGCGGGACGCTGCGCGGGTTGGTCGAAGCGGTCCTGGCACTGAACTTCCAGCGGTTGACCGAACAGTACGACGGTGCTCGGGCGAAAGATGTTTGGATGGCGCTTCGCGCGATCATCGTCGAGCAACTGGGCGTGGCACCCGAAGCCGTCACGCCCGCGGCCCGCTTCGTCCAAGACCTCGGCCTGCAGTGACGGCGTCGGGCGAACGTCCGCATGTGCGGGAGCCGGAGCAGCCCGGCTCCGGTACTCAGAGCCCTGCAGCTACTGTCGCCCGGGTTCCATGATCTCAGGTCTGTGTAACCGCAGGGCCAGAGTCCGCCGCCAGGCGGACGGCGGTCCGCTCGAAGCGGGCCTCGCTATCTTGAAACAGCGGGCTGCCGCACGGAATGGTGTGCTGAGCAGGGCCGATCGTACATCCGGATCGATGATGAAGCTGTTGGGAGTTGGAGATGGCGTGCGATTTGATTGCGATGTGCGCGAATCGCCACGCGAATCGCAAAGGGAACCGTACGGCCATGACTCCTGGCTGAACCAAGGCACTGCGCCCTCTGGTTACCGCTCGCGATCTTCTGTCCATAATACGGCAAATTGCATGGATTGGGGCTTCCTGCCGCGGAATGGACGCGACGGACGACCGAAACTTCAACTGGACTGGTAGGCCCATGGGGGGTAACATTTGGCTGGAGTGGTGGTCAGGTGCAGGCTCGAACTACAATCAAGTGGCCGAAGAGAAGGTCATGTCCGCAAACATTACTGTGGAAGAAGCGCAGGCGAATCTGAAGGAGATCATCCATCGTCTGTCTCCTGGCGAGGAACTTGTCATCACCGAGAACCAGCAGCCAATAGCGAAGCTGGTGAGCGAGCGCCCGAAACCCCGTACGCAGCGCCCTGGCCCGGGGTTGTGTCGAGGGGCAATTACCTACATGGCTTCGGATTTCGATGCTCCGCTGGATGACATGAGGGAATACCTGCAGTGAGGCTCCTACTGGACACGCACACCTTTTTGTGGCATGCCGATGGCAACCCGCAGGTGAGTGCTGCGGCCACTGCTCTGCTCGTCGACCCGGAAAACGAGTTGTTCTTGAGCGCAGCATCAGCCTGGGAAATCGCGATTAAGCTCGGGCTCGGTAAGCTCTCATTGTCCCGGTCATACCTCCAGTTCATGACCGAATCGATCGGTGGTTACGGTCTTACCGTGCTGCCGATCACTGTCGATGACTGCGCAGAGTACGCGCGGCTGCCGTTCCCCAGTATCGGGCACCGCGATCCGTGTGACCGTCTCATCATCACCCATGCCAAGCGACACGATCTGCGCATCGTTGGTGCCGACACCAACTTCGATGCTTACGGCATTACTCGTCTTTGGTGAGCTGGTGAGCCTCGCGGTACGGGCGGTCTCTGCTATTGCTGATACAGCTCACCACACACCTGTGTAACCGCAGGGCCAGAGTCCGCCGCCAGGCGGACGGCGTGAGCGCGCGCTGGACGCCGGCGGCCGGCATCTGAAGCCGCGTCGGGAAGACTGTGGCGGCTGCTGGGCGAGGTGTGTGCGCTGGCTAGGCGCGGACTTGCTGCGGACCGCCTCCTTGGAGCGCGCGGCCCGTTGGGCCTGCGGTTACACGCGCGGACGGCGTGAGCGCGCGCTGGACGCCGGCGGCCGGCATCTGAGGCCGCGTCGGGAAAACTGTGGCTCCCGCTGGGCCAGGTGCGTGCGCCGGCCAGGCGTGGATTCGCTGCGGACCGCCTTCCCACAGCGCGCGGCCCGTTGGGCCTGCGGTTACACGCGCGAACGGCGTGAGCGCGCACCGGACGCCGGCGGTCGGCATCTGAAGCCGCGTCGGGAAAACTGTGGCTCCCGCTGGGCCGGGTGCGTGCGTCGTTCAGGCGAGGGTTCGCTGCGGATCGCCTCCTTGGATCGCGCGGTGAGCCGCGATTTCGATCTCATAGCACTGCACGGCCAGCCTGGGCAGCCGGACCTCGAGCCTTGATCCGTCCGGCTGGATCGCCCGGTTCTCCCCCAGCTCGCGGACTGCCTTGGGCGTTGACGGCAGTGTGAAGGCGACCGTGCCTTCCCCATCGCCGTCATTGACCGCGAAGAGGTACAGTTTGCCGTCGTGGGCGCGAGCCAGCCAGTGGAGCCAGCCCGGAGAAGCCGCGGCGACCGTCACCGTCGGCACCGGGTCGACCGACAGCAGGATGGACGACCTCTGGTCGATCTCCGCAGCCACCCGCTGGAGCCCGTTCCACTGCACGTCGAAGGGCACGTCCGGGTTCCGCCGCATGTCGTACCAGGAATAAAACACCAAGCCGGTCGCCCCTTCGCAGATGCACTGCCATGCCATGCTGCGGACCTCGTCATACGTGGGAGTTCTCCCGCGTTGCTTCTCGGCCTCCGTCTTGTCGTAGTTGGCCCAGTTGTGGAGCTGCGGCACCTGCCACATCGGCCGCGAGCCCTCGACCTGCCGGAACGTCTCCGCCGTCCACTGGGCCGCCATCGAAGCGGGGCTGCGACCGATCGGGTAGGGGTCCGTCCCGATTACGTCAAACGTCTTGAGGTAGGCGGCGACCTCGTGGATCTGGTAAAGCACGACCCAGGTGGGATGATTCGGGTCTTCTTCAGCGACCCACTGCTGGTGCGCTTCCAGCCGGGGCATGTACTGCTGCGGCAACTCGTCGTTCAAGTACCAGGCCAGCAGCGCCGGATGCTCGCGAAACTCGCGGACACGGTCTCGAACGTGCGGCTCTTCGTCCGCCTCCGATTGGATGAACTGCGGACAGTAGGCCGAACCGGCATACCAGTCCTTGATCGAGTAGATCACCTTCAGCCCATGTGCATGGGCCAGGTCCATCTGCTGCTTGGTGGGCGAGCCGTAGGGCATCAGGCAGTTGAACTTGCTCTGGGCGTAGACCGCCAGGTCCCGGGAATTGATGCTGCTCCAGTACATGCCGATCGGGAAAAACGGCTTGCCTTCGACCAGCAGTCGGCGGTGCTGGTCGATGACAGCCTTGGGAAGCGGCGCCTCCGGCAAACAGCAAATCCGATGGTGATCGGTCTGGAGTTCTCTCCCGTCAGGTCCTTCCATCCGGACTGCCAGGTCGTAATCTCCCGGCTCCAGGCCGGCCGTCGGTAGCTGCAGACCTAGGTGCCCCCGGGGTCCGCCTGCCGGATGCCCTGTGGCCTGCCGCAAGCCGCTCTCCTGGCCGCTGCCAAGCACGGCGCGGACCTGGAGATCTTGCGGTCTCAAGTCATGGTCCGCCAGGTTCCAGCGCACCTGGATCCGGATATCCTGCGGGTCCGCGGCCATGATCCATCCGCGGTAGTTCGGCGACAGGAGCACTGTCCGCATGGGTGGGTCGGCGATGCGGACCAACTCCACGTCGTCGAACCAGGCGGTGCCGGTCATCTCTTTCCGCACATAGCAGGCGACAGTGCAGGACGTGGCATCCTCCGGCAAGCGGGTGATCGCGTCGACTCGCGTCCAGTCGCGGGTTCCTTTGATCCCGGTCGGGTACACGCCGCCCAGCCATTCGCCATCCTTGCCCTGCCACTCCAGGCAGATCGTCGCGCCGGAGTCATTTCCGGCGATGTCTTGGGTCTTGACCCAGGCGCTGACGCGGCATTTCCAGCCGGGCTGGACCGGGACCTTCTGCGTACAGAGGAGGTACCGCTGCGGGTCCTGATTGACGTACTTCAGCGAAGCCTTGCCCGTCCGGGCCGCTGCCGTGTCCAGCGTGTAGACCGGTGGGGTCCCGTTCCATTCCGCAGCGATCGCCCGGTTCGCGTTCGCCAGCTCGAACGATGGATTGCGTACCAGGTTGGTGGCTGGCTCGCCTGCCGGGTCAAGCGCGGCACCCGAACGCCCCGAGCAGATGAGGACCGCGGATACGGTGGCGACGAGTAGCACGCTGCCGCGTGGCTGATGTGTGGACATCGTCGAGGCTCCGGATGTCTATTCCTGTGGCCCGATGTAGCCGGTGGACAAGGCCACATCGTCGTACCAGACGGTATTGTCTTTCTCGGCCCGGTGCACGTAGACGCCGATGTCGAACCGCTTGAGCTTCACGTCGGCACTGGTCCGCCACCGGAAGCCCTTGTAGTGGATATAGAGCCGGCCGTTGATCCAGGCGGCCATTTCGCCATCGGCCTTGCCGGGCGTGTTGGCCTGGATCATGTGCTCCAGGCAGTACCAGGTGTCCCGCTGGAGCGCGATCCGCTCGTCCTCCACCGGCTCGAGCATGTTACCCCAGTAGTGGCCGTCCGGGTCGCGCCGCATGTCCATCCAGTAGGTATAGAGGAACATGTAGCCGGGGGGTGGCACGCGCCGCCAGTCGCACCAGGGCTCGAAGGCGCTGTTGAAATGATCGTCGCCGCGGGGGCGGATGCCGGCCGAGCCCATCGCTTGGTAGCGGTTGGCGCCGGCCACGGCGGCCAGCCCGCCGCCCACATGGTTGAGGTTGCCCTGGTCGTAGTCGGCGGCGAACTTGATGTACCGACGGAAGTAGACCCGATCGTAGCCTTCCGGCCCGAACCAGCCGCTGGCCCCGGCCCCCGACTCCTGGCCGTCCCGCGCCACAGCGGTGAACTGGATGGCACCGTTGCCCGCGCGGGCCATCCTGGCGTCAGTTGTCAGCTTCGCCCGGCCTTCCTCGAGGCCTCGGATCTCGAAATATTTCTTGAGCGACTCGGGTGACTCGAAGTCGTCTCGAAAGAACACCTGGCCCGGTTTTTCCAGCGCCGCCAGCGCTTGCGGGTTCGCCCGCGTCTCGGCTGTGACGAGCTGCGGGTACGGCCGCGAGGAATCGTCCTGACTATTGCGATCCGCCCCGCCCGCCCAAGGTGGGCTGAGTCCGACCACCGCGGCAACCGGCAACAGGAACAAACATGCCTTGTTCATCTCGTCTCCTCTGCGGTATGAGGGTACTTCGTCTCTGTCTTCGTCCTGGCGAATCTGCACGGCCAACGCCGGGAATCGGGCAGGATCGCCCCGCCGTGTTTGCCGCTCTGTCCGCCCGCGCTCCACCACGAACCTATAGCCGTACCGCTTGAACTTCAAGGCCGCGTCCACCTCCAAGGTTCGCCGGCCACCAGTGGCCCCAGACGTTGTCCAGGTCCGTGTCGCCGCCCGAAGGAAGCTCGAATGAGGAAGCACCAATGACGAGCCGAACGTTCGTACGAGCGTTATCTTCGGTTAACCGCATGAGATCTTCGAGCTTCGAGCTTCGTCATTCCTTCGTGCTTGGGTATTTCGTGCTTCGTCATTCCACAAGAAGGCCGCCAATCCCGTGGCTTTGAAATATCAGCACACGAGTCCAACCATTCCCAAGATCATTCGGGAACAGACTCAGCCGGCCTTTCACCATCCTACTGCGAATGGTAGGCCTGGTCGTACGGCCCCATGCCCACATCCTCGGGCAGCAAATCCACGTGATCCTTCGGGGCGTCCGAGAAGACCTCTCGCACCGCGTCCAGATAGCCGAAGCCGTATTCCCGATGGGGTGCAATGTAATGGCCTTCACTCCACTCGTTCCAGTTGTCCAGCAAGAGCATCCGGCTCCCCAGCTCCGTCGCTGGAAAGGTCTCGATGACCGCCTTGGCCTTCTCCAGCAGCCCCTTGTATTCCGCGGGCGGAATCTTCCAGATGCTCCCCTCGTCACGCCACCCGCTCCATCCTTGCGAGACCGTCACGACCTGGGGCAAGATGCCCAGGCGGCGGGTCGTGTCAATGTACCGAAGCTGCGCGTCGATCGCCTGCTGCGGCGTGGGATTGTCCTGAACGTGCCAACAGTAGGCAAACGTGTAGTCCAGCCCCAACTGCTTCATCAATTCCAGATGCCGCGGGTCGAGTCCCCGATACTCGCCCAGCAGGTAAAGGCCGTCGAAACCGGCAGCGCGGCAGGCTGCCCGCATCTTGTCGAAGGCCGCCCGCACTGCCTCCACGCCGCCCAGGTCGTCGATCAGGAACTCCGGCCGGTAGATGAACAGGAGCGGCCTGTTGTCGATCGTCAGATAGCTGGGATGCCGGAAATAACTCTCGATCCAGAAGGGCAGCAGGTTCCCCATCAGGTCCGCTTCGTCCGCCACCCCGGCGATCCCGCGCGACTGGTTCTCCCACATGATGGTGAACTTCATCTTGGAGACGTAGCGGGACTTGAACAGGGCGTCGTGGATGGCACTGCCAAAGCGCATCTGCACCGGACCGCCCTGCCCGTTGCGATACCAGCAGTAGACGAAAAACGATATGCCATGCTCCACCGCCCACTTGGTCTCCCAGTCCGCCACTTCCGGGTTCTCCTGCGAGTAGAACCCCAGCGCCGGAGTGCGCTCCGGGTGCTTGAGAACCTGGTTCCACATCTGCGGCTTGTCGGCCTCCCAGAGTGGACAATTATGCGCACCGATCAGGATCTGCGTACTGACGGGTCTGGGCTCCGGCACGTAAGCCGTGTCGGCTGCCAAGACAGGGCGGGTCATCCCCAGAACGCACATGGCCAGCAGCATGCTTCGGGACATTGGTCAAGCCTCGCAAACCAATTGATCTCTGCAGGTGCTCCGCACAAGGACGGTCTACCGCGGAGCTTCCGGGCGGCAGCACCTCGAACCAGGACACGAACTAGAGCGCCCATTTTACCATGTCAAGCCTTCCATTGTCTCTTGCAGTTCTTGTGCGATTTCGGATATCCTGCCGCCGCCTTTGGAATCGTGATCCGTGACATGGGGTATGGTATTGAAAGCCGCTGGTCCACGAAGCCGTCGCGTCGCCCGTTGGGCGGGCCTGAGTGCCTGTCTGCTGTTCTTACTGGTCCTGGTTGGCGCATGTGCGCCGGTGATTCTTGGCAGTCGATTCTGCTGGCCGTCTGTGCTCGCTCATCTGACGGCCGACTATGATGGCCGCGTGACGTCGCGTGGAGTGTCGCTCGGCTGGTTCTCACCTGTCGAGATCCAGGGGCTGTGTGTCGAAGATCCACGCGGCGGGCCGTTGCTCCAGGCCGAGCTGGTACGCACGGAGTCGTCCCTGCTCTCCCTGCTGTGGGATGCTCGGAACCTGGGTGTCGTGCACATCGACAAACCGGACCTGGCGGTCGTGCTGCGCGACGACGGCAGCAACCTGGAGGATGCGCTGGCGTCGCTGCTCGCGAATTCGTCCGCCTCGGGCGCGCTGCGCGGGTCGATTGAGGTTACGGACGGTTCGATCCGGATTGTCGACCCACAGCGGGCGCACGTCGCACAGCTCGCGACGATGGGTGCCAAGGTCCAACTGCCGTCCGCCCACCAGGCACAGGGCATGGTGACGGTGGACCGGTGCCGGGTGACGGTCGGGTCGCAAACGGGCGAGCTGGCAGTCCGCGCGCAATGGGAGCCGGGCGGGTCCACGTCACGTTGGTCGCTCTCGGCCCAGATCCACGGACTCGGGTTGTCCTGTGTCGAGCCGTTGATGCGGCGTCTGGGCGAACAAGTCCGGGCGGACGGCGTGCTGACGACCGACTTCGACTGTCGCTGGGACGGCCCTCAGGGCGGCGTGCAAGTCGACGTGCGGCAGGCCAGCATGGCCCCATTGCGGCTGTCTGCACCCCGCTGGTTCGGCGCGGATCAGCTGCAGATGCAGTCGTTGCACGTCGCCGGATCCTGCCTGGTGCGCGATGGTCGCTGGCAGTTCCAGCGGACGGAGATCACTTGTGACGCGGGGCGGTTCACCATTGACGGAGCATTCGCCTGGACACTGCGGGCGGGCACCGGCGTGTGGAGTCGGTTGTTGCAGAGTGCCGCGTCCGCCGATCTGCAGGCGCGCGGTCAGGTCGACCTGGCCTATTTGACCCGGATGCTGCCCAGCACGCTGCGCATCCGCGACGGCGCGGCCCTGGAACGGGGGACGTTGCAGGTCCGCGTGGCCGGGACGCCGGATGGGGAGCAACGGCGCTGGTCGGCCGAAATCGAGACATCCGAACTGGCTGCCGTGTGTGACGGACGTCGATTCACGTGGCAGGAGCCGCTGCGCGCGAATCTAGAACTCGGGCTCCAGGAACAGGGCTGGGACGTTCGGCAATTGGGCTGTCATACTCCGTTTCTCGATTTGACAGGCCGCGGCGCGTCGCGGGCCGGCTCGCTGGAGCTGACCTGCGACTTGGCTCGTCTCGCATCCGAGCTGCGTCAGCTCTTCGACTTTGGCGGGTGGCAGGCCGCGGGCACCGTGGGCACGCGGCTGCACTGGCAGCAGGGCGACGCCGGTCGCGTCACGGTCAACGCCGCCAGCACGATCGACAATCTGGCCTTATCCACGGTGCCGGAGTCAACCTGGCAGGAACCTCAGCTGCGGGCCGCGCTATCGGTCGAGGCCCAGATGGATGGACCGCGGTGCGCGCGCATTCGGACCGGACGGTTCGAGTTGGCATCGGCGACCGATCGCGTGGATCTGCGGTTGGTCGAGCCGGTGGAGGACCCGGGGGGCGGGGCTGTGTGGAGCATCCACGGCATTGTGCAGGGCGAACTGGCCCGCTTCCTGGCGCGGGCGCGCGTGTTCCTGCCCGGCGCGGCGGCGGAGGGCGACGGTTCCATGAGACTGGAATGTACGTCACGGATCGCGCCGGGCACCTGGGAGGTCCAGGGGCTGGTCTTCCACAGCGAACCGTTGCGCCTGCGCGCCCCGCAGTTGCACGTGGACGAACCGCTGGTGCAGGTGGAGCTGGACGGCCGCTGGGACTACGGCCGTCATCAGGTGAGCGTTCCCAGTCTATCGTGTCAGTCCTCGACCCTGTCGCTGCGCGCCACGGACATCGCGTGGAACAGGGCGGATGCTCGATCGCAGATCTCCGGCGACCTGTCCTTTCGCGCCGATTTGGCGCGTCTCCATGCGTCGTGGCAGGCGCCTTGGTGGCCGGCCGACTGGCGTGCTGCCGGCGCGGCACGGGGCCAGGTATCCCTGGTGCAGCGCAACACGAGCACCACGGTGCGCTGGTCTCTCGAGCTGGCCGAGGCCGAGCTGGCGCGCCGGACACGGACCACGGCGCCCCGCATGCTGAACGTGATCCCGGCGTCGGCATCCGCAGCGTGGCAGACCGTCTGGAAGGAGCCGTCGCTCAAGTGCACCGGTGCGGGTCAGTACGACGGCCCGCAGGGCGTGATCCAGCTGGACCGCTGCGACCTGGTGGCTCCCGACGTCCTGACCCTGTCCACGGCGGGCCGCATTGCGGCGCCATTGACGCGTTGCGAGGTGGACCTGACGGGGCGCGTGACCTACGATCTGGCCCGGTTGGCGGCGCGCCTGCTGCCTCAGTCGCGCATCCGGGTGTTGGGCCAGGACACGCAATCATTCTCACTGCGCGGGCCGCTCCGGCAGGAGCCGTCCAGCCTGGCGCAGGAAGCAGGCGCCGCGGAGCCGGCCGCGCCGGGAATGCTGTCCCCGGCCCTCACCGGGCTGGGCAGCGTGCGTTGGCAGTCGGCGGACCTATTGGGCGTTGCCGTCGGGCCCGGGCTTGTCGCCGCGCGGCTGGCGGGCGGGACGATCGACGCGGACGCGCTGGAGGTGCCGGTCAGCCAGGGCATGTTGCGGATGGTGCCGCACCTGCACATGAATCACGACCCGCCGCTGCTCACGCTCGATGCGGGCCAGGTCTTGACGGGCGTGAACATCTCTCCCCGCATGTGCCAGGACTGGCTCAAGTACGTGGCGCCGCTGGCGGCCGACGCGACTCGGGCCGAGGGGCGGTTCAGCCTGTCTGTCGAGCGTGCGGAGATTCCGCTCTGGCAGCCTGCAACCGCGCGCCTGCGGGGTACGCTGCTGGTGGATTCCGCGCGTCTGGGCCCCGGACCCTTGGCCATGCAGCTGATCGATCTCGGCCAGCAGGTGCAGGCGATCGTGCAGGGTCGTCTGCCCGCGAGCGCGCCGCGCGAGCCGTCCGCCTGGGTGCTGATCCCTCAACAGCAGACGCGGTTCGAGCTGGTCGATAGCCGCGTGTACCACGATCGCTGTACGTTCCAGGTCGACAATGCGGTGTTGCACACGCGCGGCAGCGTCGGGCTGGACCAATCCCTCGCGCTGGTCGTCCAGGTGCCGATCCAAGACGGGTGGTTGGAGCGTGACAAGCGGCTGGCGGTGCTGCGGGGCATGATCGTGGAGGTCCCGATCGGCGGCACCTGGACCCGACCCCGACTGGACGCCCACGCCCTGGAACAACTCACGACCCAAGTGCTGCGCCAGACCGCCAAGGGGATGCTGGAAGAGGGCATCAACCGGGGCCTGCAAGAGCTGTTCGGGCCGCGATCATAGATCCGGACTGGAGTATGATAGAGGCATGAGGCTGCTGTTGTTGGGCACGACCGGCTACCACCCCTCCCACACGCGCCAGACGGCCTGCATGATGCTGCCCGAGTGCGGCGTGGTGTTGGATGCGGGCACCGCCATGTTCCGGGTGCGTGATCATCTGATCCATCCCACGCTGGACATCTTCCTGTCGCACAGCCACCTGGATCATGTGGTCGGGCTGACGTTCCTGTTCGACGTGCTGTTCGAGAAGTCGGTGGAGTGCGTGCGGGTGCACGGCGAGTCGGCCAAATTGGCGGCGCTCCGGGAGCACCTGTTCAGCGCGCCGTTGTTTCCGGCGATGCCGCCCATCGAGTGGCATCCGCTGGCCGGGCCCGTGTCGTTGCCTCAGCAGGGCACGTTGACTTACTTCCCGCTGGACCATCCGGGCGGATCGCTCGGCTACCGGTTGGACTGGCCCGAGCGGTCGCTGGCCTATGTGACTGACACGACGGCCAAGGCCGGCGCTGCGTACCTGGAGAAGGTCCGCGGCGTCGACGTGTTGCTGCACGAATGCAACTTCCCCGACGGCTGGGAAGACCGCGCGGAACTGACCGGGCACAGTTGTACGACGCCCGTGGCACGCCTGGCGCGCGACGCCCAGGTGGGCCTGCTGGTTCTCGTGCATATCAACCCGCTGGCCGAAACGGACGACGCGATCGGGATCGACACGGCGCGGGCGATCTTCCCGAACACCTACGTCGGAACCGACATGATGGAGATCGATTTCTGACACGCCCGGCCCAGCGCACCGGGGCCCAGGGGCGGTCCGCCGCGCGGCCTACGGCCGGGATTTGTACGCCGCAGCGGCTTTTTCCGCACTAATTTCCTGGGTGGCTCGACGCACGGCAGCCGCGCATCGGGCGCACGGCTGCGGTCACGTTGATCGGGCACCCATCGGTCGGACGATCCATTCGGGAGTACACGGCATGCGACTGACGCTGCGCACTTTACTGGCCTACCTGGACGACATCCTGGACCCGGCCGATGCACGGGAGTTGGGCAAGAAGATCGAGGAGAGCGAGTTTGCCAGCGGCTTGGTGCACCGGATCCGCGGTGTGACGCGCAAGCTGCGCCTCGGCGCGCCCAAGCTTTCCGGCAAAGGTATGGGGCTCGACGCCAACACGGTGGCCGAGTATCTGGACAACACGCTGCCACAGGACCAGGTCCCCGATTTCGAGAAGGTCTGCCTGGAGTCCGACGTGCAGTTGGCCGAGGTGGCGGCGTGCCACCAGATCCTGACGCTGGTGTTGGGTGAGCCGGCGGAAGTGGACGCGGCGTTGCGGGAACGAATGCGATCGCTGCAGACACCCTCGGAGCCGGGCGACGCGCCGGTTGAGGTGGTCAGCCCTGTCGGGCGGACGGCCGTGCAGGAACCGGCTGTGCCGCTCGAACCGCCGGACGTCTCGCCCTGGGATCACGCGCCCGAGGTCCCGATCGTGACCACCTCCTCGACGCGGCCGGCGGACGCCGGCCGGTCGATCCGCGTGCTGCCCGTCCTGGGCATGTTCGCCGTGGCGTTCTTGCTGGCGCTGGTGGCCCTGATGGCCGTCGGCCGGTTTGATGCGCAGCATCCGCTTCTGGGCCGCTTCTTCGCCCAACCGGATTCGACCGGCGCACAGGCTCCGCCCCCCCAGGCCGGCGCGTCCCAGGAATCCGCTCAGCAGCCGGCCCACCGCGCGGCGCCCGCGGACTCGGCCGAGCCGCCTGGGGAGAGCGATCACGCGAAAGGCAAATCAGCCGAGCCGCCTGAGGAGCCCGCTCCACCTCCGGCTGCGCCGGGCCAACCGCCGACGGAACCTGACGCCCGTGCCGGCGGGGAGACGCCTGACGCGGATTCGGCTCCCGTGGATGCCGCGCCGGCGGAGGAGACTGGGGATGCGGCCCTCGCAGGCCAGTCCGGCCCTGAGGCAACGGCGCCCGACTCGCGCAGGCCGTCGGCCATGAACGATCCGGCGTTGATGCGATCCAAACTACCTCCCGAGGACGCCACCTCAACGGCTCAAGCTGCGGCCGCCGCGGGCGACAAAGACCTCGAGCCTTTGGCAACTTATGTCTCGGATCAACATGTGCTGGTTCAGTACCATGTCCAGAAGCAGGCCTGGTTGCGCCTGGTGGCCAACAGTCCGCTCTCAGCCGGCACACGGCTTGTTGCGTTGCCGACGTATCGGCCGCAGATCCTTTTCGCATCGGGAGTACAGATGGTGGTCATCGGGCCGGCCGAGCTGCAGTTGGCAGCCCCCGATGCGGATGGCGTCGAGGGCGTGGTCCTGCACTACGGCCGGCTGCTGGTGATGCCCGCCCCACAGGAAGGCAGCCGTCTGAACATCCAGTTTGGTGCTCGTCAAAGCCGTGTGACGTTCAACGATCGAGATTCCACACTGGCTTTGGACGGCTGGCGCTACCACCCGCTGGGCGCAGACCCGCAGGGCCGCACGGCCAATTGGGTGCTCCACCTGTTCACGCCTGTCGGGCAGTTGTCCTGGCAGGATCAAGGCCTCGCTGCGCCTCTGGTGATCGAATCGGGCCGGCTTGCCACGATGGTCGACACCGGCACGGCGGAATTCACGGCGTTGGCTCAGTTGCCCGATTGGCTGGACGCGAGCAAGGAGCCCCCGATCAATCTGCTCGGTTCGAAGCAGCTTGAACCGCTACTCTCGCCCGAGCAGTCGCTGAGCATCACGCTGCGTGAACAGGCGAACAATCGACTGGTGGAGGTACGTTCGTTGGCCATGCGCAGCTTGAGCCAATTCGACGAATTCGATGCCTGCATCGCCGCACTCAACACCGGGGACCTGCGGTACTTCTGGAAAGACATCTGCGAGTCGCTGCGCGCCGCGGAGGCCCGCAGCCCGGAGACGGCCGGACTGGTCCATGCTGCATTCCTCCGCCTGCGTGGGGAAGAGGGCGCACGCCTCGATCAACTCCTGTGGGGATTCGGCCCCGAGCAATTGGCGGCCGGGGGTGCCCAGACGCTTGTGGAGGCTCTGAGCAGCCCATCGATCGACGTGCGCGTCCTGGCTTTTCTCAACCTCAGCGCGATCACCGGCAAGACGCACCGGTTCCAGCCGGACCGCGAGCCTCGCAGCCAACGTGCGGCCGTCTTGAGCTGGGAGCGCGACCTCCAGCAGCACGGGATCACGTTCAAGACGCCGCCGGTCGCGCCCCCCGGGGCACCCGACTCCCCAGAAGAGGGTAGCCCCGCCACGAACCCTCCCGATGTACCCTAACCAATCCGCGGGTTTCCTCGTACACTGGGGCTTACGCGATTAGGATTTGTCGCGCAGAGCGGGCACCATTAGAATACTATGCTTCATTTAGCTGGGAGTGCGGCAACAAGATCAGACCAGTTCTGGATTTACACAGTAAGGAGAACTGCCGGTGCAGATCAACATCTCGGCGCGGCACGGTCATTTGGGGACGGGCACCCAGGAGCGGATCACAGAGAAAGTCGAGAAATTAAGTCGCTATTTCGATCGTTTGACTGCGGCGCTTGTCACGGTGGATCTGGAGCGTCGCGAGACTCCGGTCGTCGAAATACGGGTATCGGTGGAGCATTCCGAGGCTTTGGTGGCTGCCGAGCAGGCGGGTGATGTCTTGACCGCGCTGGATGGCGCGCTCCACAAGATCGAGCAGCAGATACGTCGTCACAAGGACAAGCGGACCGATCGTCGCAGGCCGCCGATCAAGCATTTGGAGGTGCCGATCGAGAGCGAGCCGGAGACCGAATGACTTTCGTGCCGCTGGGCGGACAACCACCTCTATTGTCCCCGTGGCGAGTCGGACATTGTGCAGGGGTGAAAGGGAAAGGGACTAATGAAGTTTGCGGATTTTATTCGAGTGCCCGCGATCAAGGCCGATCTCGAGGCCGAAGGCAAGGACGACGCGATCCGCGAGTTGGTCGCGGGCCTGGTAGCATCCCAAGACATAGCGGAGGAGGACCAGGAGAGCATTATCAAGGCGATCATGAAGCGTGAGGAGTTGGGGAGCACGGGCATTGGTCGTGGTGTGGCGGTGCCGCACACGAAGCACCCGAGCGTCAACCGCCTGATCGGCACGGTGGGCGTGAGCGCGGAGGGCGTGGATTTCAACAGTCTGGATGGCGAGAAGGTCCAGCTGATCTTTCTGCTCATCTCGCCGCCGGATCGTCCGGGCGACCACTTGCGGGCCCTGGAGAACATTTCCCGCCAGCTACGGAGCGACACGTTCTGCCGGTTCCTCAAGCAGGCCAAGACGGCGGACGATGTCCAGCAGTTGCTCGAGGAGGCGGACAACAATCAATTCGGCCCCTGATCTGCATCCCGGGACGGACGATCGGGCTGAAGCGCCCGGCGGCTGCTTGCCGGGCGGGCCGTCGTGACGTTCTCGGGTGCGAGCGGGCTCCGTAGTCCCGAATCCTCAACCGGTACGATGCTTCGAAGCGAATTCCATGGCCGAGCGTCGCGCACATCGCCTGGTGACTGTCCGTAATCCGCAGGGGCTGCACGCCCGGCCGGCGGACATGGTCGTGCGCGTGGCGCTGCAGCATGCGTCGCAGATCGAGGTCTTGCGGGACGGCGAGCGGTACAACGGCAAGAGCATCCTGGCGCTGATGACGCTGGCGGCCGAACAGGGTACAGAACTGGTGCTGCGGGCCGAGGGCCCTGACGCGGACGAGGCGTTGGAGGCGTTGGCCGAGCTTTTTGAGCGCGGGTTTGACGAGATGGGAGAGACCGAGCCCGCCAACGATCAATCACTCAACGGGTAGACGGTCGGGTGTACAGGGCGCCCTGCTGGCGACGCAGACAGGGTGGCTGACTCGTCCCGTCGAACCGAAACGAAATCGTGGTAACGGTGGCCTCGTGGCGTGTATCGCCCCGTGGCGGATGGCTGCGACGACTTCGCGACGAAGTCGGTGCGCGGTTTCCGGGGCGCGCCATCCACCGGCGTGAACAATGCACATACTGCAGGGAATTGCCGTATCACCCGGCATCGCGATCGGCGAAGCGCTCGTCATCGAGAAAGAGGGATTCGTCATCTCGCGACGGTCGCTCGAGCGCGAGGTCGTCGACGAAGAGCTGGCCCGGCTCGACCTGGCCATCCGCACGGTGTTGGGGGAGATCGACCGGGATCGGCGGGTCATCTCCGCCCAGTTGGGCGATCAGTACGGCGCCATCTTCGCGGCGCATCACCAGATGCTGTGCGATCCGCAGCTGCGGCAGGAGATGGAAGCGCTGATCCGCGACCAGCGCATCTCCTCGGAACTGGCCGTCCATCAGACGCTGGGGCGCTATGCCCGCGTGTTCCAGGAGATGCCGAACAGCTTCCTGGCTGAGCGGGCGCACGACCTGCGCGATCTGGAGCAGCGGCTCCTGCGCCATCTGCTGGACCGCAGCCACGAAGCGCTCCTGGACCTGGACGCGCCGACCGTCGTGCTGGCACACGACCTGACGCCCAGCGAAACCGCCCGCCTCAACCGCCGCTGGGTGCGCGGGTTCGTCACCGAGGTGGGCGGCGAGGGGGGACATACGGCGATCCTGGCCCGCGGACTCGAACTGCCCGCGGTCGTCGGGACCGATCGGCTGCTCGGCGAGGTGGTCAGCGGGGACCTGATCATCGTCGATGGCGACCAGGGCGTGGTGATCGTGCGTCCGACCCCGGAGTTCGTCACCCGTTACCGGCAGGAATTCAAACGCCGCCGGTCCCGGTTGATCGAGCTGGCCGCCGTGCGCGACCTGCCCGCCCAGACGCTGGACGGCACCCCCGTGCAGCTGTTCGCCAACATCGAGTTCCCCCACGAACTGGCCGCCTGCCTGGAGCGCCGGGCTCACGGCATCGGGCTGTACCGCACGGAGTTCCTGTACCTGAGTTCGGCCAGCGAGCCGACTGAGGAGGAGCATTACGCGGCCTACCAGGAGGTCGTCCAGGCGATGGGGCCGCGGCCCGTGGTGATCCGCACGTTCGATCTCGGCGCCGACAAGATGGGCCACGGGCCGCGGACCGCGGACGAACACAACCCGTTCCTGGGACTGCGCAGCATCCGCTTGTCGCTGCGCCACGTCGACTCGTTCCGCACGCAGCTGCGCGCCATCCTGCGGGCCAGCGTCTCGGGCACGGTGAAGATCCTGTTCCCGCTGATCGCCACGCTGCGCGAGCTGCGCCAGGCCAGGCTGTTCCTGCGCGAAACGATGGAGGACCTGGACGAACAGGGAATCCCCTTCGACCGGGAGATCGCCGTCGGCATGATGGTCGAGGTCCCCTCGGCCGTGATGATGATCGATCATTTCCTCAAGGAAGTCGACTTCCTGAGCATCGGCACGAACGACTTGATCCAGTACTCGCTGGCCGTGGACCGCAGCAACCGGGAGGTCGCCGACCTGTATCAGGCCTGCGATCCGGCCGTGCTCCGCCTGATCCAGACGACGCTGCGGGCGGCCCAGACGGCGGGGGTGCCGGCCAGCGTGTGCGGGCAGATGAGCGGCAGCCCGCACTGTGCGCTGCTGCTGCTCGGCCTGGGACTGACCGAGTTCAGCGTCCCGCCGGGCGACATCCTGGAGATCAAGCGGGTCTGCCGCGGCGTGACCGTGGAGCAGTGTCGCAAGATCGCCCAGATCGCCATGCAGATGCAGGGCGCCTTGGAAATCGACAACTACCTGAGGGAGGAGTTGAAGAAGCTCGTACCACAGGCCGTCTCATGACGGGCGGCCCCCTTTCGGATCCGGAGCCAGACCCTGACGTGAAACCCGACTCGCATCCTGCCACGCTCGACTACCAGCGCCTGCGCCTGCGCTTCCGCAAGGAGGGGGACCTGCGTTGGATCAGCCACCGCGACTTGGCGCGGACGATGGAGCGGGTGGTGCGCCGGGCGGGCCTGACGTTGCGGATGAGCGCGGGGTTCCACCCCAAGCCCAGACTGGCCTTCCCCTCCGCGCTGGCCGTCGGGATCGCGGGCCAGGACGAAGTCGTGGAACTGGAGCTGGCGGCTCCGGTCGCGCCGCGCGAGGCGCTCGCGAGGCTCAATGCCGCCGCGCCGCCCGGCCTGACCCTGTTCGCCGTCCAGCCGCTGGCCGCCGGTGCGGGCAAGGCCCGCGTCCGCGCCATGACCTACCAGTTCCCGGTCCCCCCCGACCTCCGCACACAGGTCCAACAGGCGATCGCCCAGCTGCTGGCCCGGCCCACGCTGCCGGTCCAGCGCGCGGGCCGGCCGGAGCCGATCAACATGCGTGCCGATCTCGAGGCCCTGGAATGGTGCGCCGACGGCGTGCGTTTTCGCATCCGCGCCGCCCAGCACGCGTCGCTCCGGCCGCGCGACCTGCTGCAGGCCCTGGGATTGGCGGAACTCGAACAACAAGGATATTTCCTGACACGATCCGCAGTGGAGTTGACCCCTCAATGAAGAAGGAAATCTTGATCAACGTCTCGCAACCGGAAGAATGCCGGATTGCCATCGTGGAGGACGGACTGCTCGAAGAGCTGTACATCGAACGCGCGAGCCAGGACAACTACGTGGGCAACATCTACAAGGGCCGCGTCGTGAACCTGGAACCGAGCATTCAGGCCGCGTTTGTCGACTTCGGCGTCGGGCGCAACGGATTCCTCCATATCAGCGACGTGGAACCGCAGTACTTCCGCCAGGGCGGCTATGACCCGCAACAGATCCTCGCCTCCGAGCGGGAGGCGCGCGACGAGGAGGGCCACCGCTCCGATCGCCACCGCCGCCCGCGGCGGCCGAGTAACCGCCCGCGGGTCAAGCCGCCGATCCAGGAGGTGTTCAAACGCGGCGACGAGGTGCTCGTCCAGGTCATCAAGGAAGGGATCGGCACGAAAGGCCCCACCCTCTCCACCTACATCAGCATCCCCGGCCGCTACCTGGTCCTGATGCCCGCCCTGGGCCGCGTGGGCGTCTCGCGCAAGATCGAAGATGACGACAAACGCCGGAAGCTGCGCGATACCCTGCTCGAACTCAACCCGCCCCGCGGGCTCGGCTTCATCGTGCGGACCGCCGGCCAGGACCGCAGCCGCAAGGAATTGTCGCGCGACATGGCCTACTTGCTGCGGCTCTGGAAAGTCATCGTGCGCCGCATCAAGAAACAGTCGGCGCCCGTGACGATCTATGAAGAAAGCGACATGATCATCCGCACGATCCGCGACATCTTCAGCAACGACGTCGATTCCATCCTCGTCGACGAACTCTCGGCCTACGAACGGGCCAAGGAGTTCCTGCAGCTGGTGATGCCGCGCCACGTGCAGACCCTCCGGCTCTACTCCGGCAAGGAACCGCTGTTCCACAAGTACCAGCTGGAGGCGGAAATCGCGCAGATCCACAAGCGCGAAGTGCCGCTCGAGTCCGGCGGGTCCATCGTCATCGACCCCACCGAAGCCCTGGTCGCCATCGATGTCAACAGCGGCAACTTCCGCGCTGATGACTCGGCCGAGGAAACCGCCTACCAACTCAACCTGCAGGCGGCCAAGGAGATCGCGCGCCAACTGCGGCTGCGCGACTTGGGCGGCGTGATCGTCAATGACTTCATCGACATGCGCAAAGAAAAACACCGACGCGGATTGGAACGCGCTATGCGCGACGCGCTCAAACGCGACCGCGCACGCACCAAGATCCTCCGCACCAGCCCGTTCGGCTTGATCGAGATGACGCGGCAACGGATCCGCCCCAGCCTGAAACGGAGCGTCTACGCCGATTGCCCCTGCTGCAACGGACGCGGCGTCGTCAAAACCGATGAGAGCATGTCCATCGAAGTGGTCCGACTGCTGATGCGGTCCAGCCAGCAACCCAACGTCGCACGCGTCACCGTGCGCGTCAATGACCGGGTCGCCTCCTACCTGAACAACAAGAAACGCAAGGAGATCAACCAGCTGGAACAGGAAGTCGGCATGATCGTCCAGATCCTGGGCAGCGAGTCGGTGTTCCCCGAACATCTGGAAATCGAGTGCCGGGACCGAGAAGGCCGCGAACTCAAGCTCCTGTAGCCGGGCCCCGCAGCCTCCAGGGCCAGTCGTACACGGTGCCAGGTGCCACCGGGCCGTCTGGCCGACGGTGTGGCGGCACCCCCCCGCACCCCCCGGAAAAAGAAATTTGGCGACCGGGCCGGCCTCGACGAATGACCGACCATCGGCTAATTTGGACGGTTTCGCCCCCGTATTCGCAGGGCGGTCGGAGCGCCGGTCGCACCCACCACCCCCCCGAGAGAAATCAGGATCGATCTGCCATGTATGCGATCATTGCCGATGGTGGACGCCAATACCGCGTCGTAGAGGGCCAGGAACTGGATATCGACTATCGCGACGTGGCCAAAGGCGCGCAGATCGAATTCGGCCGCGTGTTGGCCGTCTCGTCCGACGACGGCGTGCGACTCGGCCAGCCGACCCTCCAGGGCGCCAAGGTCACGGCCGAAGTGCTGGGCGTGCAACAGGGCGATAAACTGTTCGTCCAGAAACTGCGGCGACGCAAGAACCACCGCCGGCGCGTCGGCCATCGGCAGCTCTACACGCGCGTCCGAATCGACAAGATCGACACCGCGTGATTTGAACCTCCTCTGACCCATCGGCCCGGACGTGACGGTGCGAGCGGCCCGGCCGGCTCCCCCAGCCGTCCAGAAACGGGGCCCTCCAGCTCACGGTCTCGCCTTTTCCTTGCTCGAGAGCCCGGTGAAGCCGAGTCTTTCGTCTTTTTTTTTCAAAAAGTCGACAGCCCTTCGTGTGCCGGCCGGACCTGTGCCGGATTCTCATAACTCCTTACTTTCCAACGCGATATGATTGCGGCGAAAACCCGCAGATACCAACTGGCTGCTCGCGCGATTCGAACGCAAAGCGTTGGCCCATTGGGACCTGCGCTCGTTTGTCGGGCGATGATTGACGATCGGTTCTGAATCGGTACACTCGGGCCTCTGTGCTAGATGTTGTGTCTGCATCGAGCGCTGCTACAATATGTAGTAGTCATCGCCCGCGCGTCTTTCGCATTTGTCGCATTTTCCCAGACCTGGCACGGCGTCTGTTCCGTGATAGTTGCGCGCGTGGGGTGGAGGACGCGATTGGAAGCGAGTGGAAGCGGTTTTAGGATGCGCCGGCTACGGCCTGATACTGTATATATGTATACTATTCGTCGAGGATTTTGAATTCCAGGAAGGCGAATGGGTACGGAAGGAGCTGAACCATGGCGAGTATCGACATCGAACGAAGTCCCATCCAACCGTCGGGCACGCACCCGCGAACGCCATCGCGAGGTTTGCGGATCGCGCCGTATTTCTGTCCTCCGGCGGTGGCGGACCCTGCGGAGACGGTTGAGTGGGAGTTGCGCAGTGCGGCGATCAAGGACGAGGGCGGCGGGGTGTTATTTGAGCAGCGGGACTGCGAGATCCCGAAGGACTGGAGTCAGCTCGCGACGAACGTCGTGGTGAGCAAGTATTTTTACGGCGAGGTGGGCACGCCGCAGCGGGAGCGGAGCGTGCGGCAGCTGGTCCATCGCGTGGCGCGTACGATCGCCGACTGGGGCCTGGAGGAGGGCTATTTCGCGAGCGTCGACGACGGCGAGCAGTTTTATCGCGAGTTGTCGTGGCTGTGCCTTCACCAGCATGGCGCGTTCAATTCACCGGTCTGGTTCAATGTGGGCCTGCATCATCAATACGGCATCACGGGGGACCGTTGCAACTGGCGGTGGGATCCGCGCGGCCGCAAGGCCACCAACACGGACAATCCGTACGAGTATCCGCAAGCCTCGGCCTGTTTCATCCAGAGTGTGGGTGACAACATGGAGGACATCATGGCGTTGGCCACGAGCGAGGCGATGCTGTTCAAGTTCGGGTCCGGGACGGGAACCGACCTGTCGACGATCCGTTCGCACCGCGAGAAGTTGTCGGGTGGTGGCAAGCCTTCGGGTCCGTTGTCGTTCATGCGTGTCTACGACCAGATTGCGGCGGTGGTCAAATCGGGCGGCAAGACGCGGCGTGCGGCGAAGATGCAGTCGCTCAAGATATGGCACCCGGACATCCTGGAGTTCATCGAGTGCAAGTGGAAGGAGGAGAAGAAGGCCCACGTACTGATCGAGAAAGGCGGGTACGAAGCCAATTTCAACGGGGAGGCCTACAGTTCGATCCTGTTCCAGAACGCCAACCTCTCGGTGCGCGTGACGGACGAGTTCATGGAGACCATGCAGCAGGACGGGTCCTGGACGACGCGCTGGGTGACGGACGACCGGCAAGCGGGCCCGACCTACGAGGCGCGTGAGCTATTGAAGCGGATGGCGCAGTGCGCCTGGCACTGCGGCGATCCGGGCGTGCAGTACGACACGACGATCAATCGCTGGCACACCTGCCCCAACTCAGGGCGGATCAACGCCAGCAATCCCTGTTCGGAGTACATGTTCCTGGACGACACGGCCTGCAATCTGGCCAGCGTCAATCTGTTGAAGTTCCGGCTGCCGGACGGGACGTTTGACGCCGAGCGGTTCCAGGCGGCCTGTCGGATCTTCTTCATCGCGCAGGAGATCCTGGTGGATCGGTCCAGTTATCCGACGAAGCGGATCGCCGAGAACAGCCATTATTACCGGCCGCTCGGGCTGGGCTATTCCAACCTGGGGAGCCTGATCATGATGAGCGGCCTGCCGTACGATTCGGACGCCGCGTACGGGCTGTGCGGCTGCATCACCGCGCTGCTGCACGGGGCGGCGAACCTGGCGAGCGCCGAGTTGGCGGGTGTGCAGGGGCCGTTCGAGCGTTTTGCCGAGAACCGTGCGCCGATGCTCCGCGTGATGCAGATGCACCGGGACGCGGTCGAGGACATCCACGACGCCTGCCCGAAATACCTCAAGGACGCGGCCCGCCGGCTGTGGGACAACGTGCTCCTGGCCGGCCGGCAACACGGCTTCCGCAATGCCCAGGCCACGGTCCTGGCGCCCACGGGCACGATCAGCTTCATGATGGACTGCGACACGACGGGCATCGAGCCCGATATCGCGCTGGTCAAGTACAAGCAGCTGGCCGGCGGCGGCTCGATGAAGATCGTCAACCGCTCGGTGCCCAACGGCCTGCGCGTACTGGGCTACAGCGCCGCGCAGGTGGAGGCGATCGAGCGCTACATCGACGAGCACGACACGATCGAAGGCGCGCCGCACCTGGCAGCGGAGCACCTGCCCGTGTTCGACTGCGCGTTCAAGCCGGCCAAGGGCCAGCGCAGCATCGACTGGCGGGCCCACGTGAAGATGATGGCCGCCGCGCAGCCGTTCCTCTCCGGGGCCATCTCCAAGACCGTGAACATGCCGAGCGAGACGACGCCGGAGGAGATCGCCGACGCCTACCGGTGGGGCTGGGAAATGGGGCTCAAGGCCTTGGCCATCTACCGGGACGGCTCCAAGCAGAGCCAACCGCTGTCGACCAAATCCGAGACCGACAAGGCGGCGGAGAAGGCGGTCGGACGCCCGCGGCGCGAGCGGTTGCCCGACACGCGCCAGTCGCTGACCCACAAGTTCAACGTCGGCGGCCATGAGGGCTACATCAACGTCGGCCTGTATCCCGACGGCCGGCCCGGCGAGCTGTTCCTGACGATGGCCAAGGAAGGGAGCACGGTCGGCGGCATGATGGACGCCTTCGGAACGGCCATCTCGATGAGCCTGCAGTATGGCGTCCCGCTCGAAGTGCTGGTCAACAAGTTCTCGCACATGCGTTTCGAACCGATGGGGCAGACGGCCAACCCGGACATCCGCATTGCCAAGAGCGTGGTGGACTACATCTTCCGCTGGCTGGGCATGACCTTCCTGCCCGGCTACCGGGAGGCCCACCTCGGGTTGAACCTGCCTCCCGAGGAGAAGCGGGCGGACGCCCAGCCCGGCCACGCGGCCGCGGCCGCGGCCGCGGAAATCGTCACGGCGGCCAACCACCATGCGACCGCGGGCGGCAACGGCCGGATCGACTACGCCGCCTTGGAGCGGGCCGGTGTGGCGGTGAAGAGCGACCCGATGGCCGGGCCGCTCTCGTCGGTCAGCGAGCAGTTCGCGCGGTTCCAGTCCGATGCGCCCGCCTGTGACGAGTGCGGTTCCATCACCGTGCGGAACGGCAACTGCTACCTGTGCCACAATTGCGGCTACAGCATGGGCTGCTCATGACAGGAACACGACAACGCCGACCGCCACGGCGCCGGCCGCGGCCAGCAGGACGGCCGCGCTGCCCATGTCCAGGGCGTCGCGCACGTGCGGATGGAAGTCGCTGGTCACGGCCCGGGCCAGTTGTTCCAGCGCCGTGTTGAGCATCTCGGCGACAAACACGGCGCTGATGCAGCCAACCACGGCGCACCACCGCCAGGGTTCCAGCCCGACGTAGGCACCGGCCGACAACACGGCCACGGCGAATGCGGCGTGCACCCAGAAGCTGCGATGGTGCCGCACGGCGACGCCGCAGCCGCGCAGCGCGTCCGCGAACTTGCGCGCCCAGCTCCGTGGCTGCCTGGAGAACGTGTCGGTCATGATCCACCTGCCCTGCCCCTGGAATGCTACTCGAGCCCCATCATCCCCACCGGCGGAATCTGGACCCCCGCGACGCGACCCAAACGCCCTTTGGGCAGGAACCGCGGCTCGATCGCGATGGAGGCCCCGATGTTGTCGCGGCCCAGATCCGCGTTGAATGCCAGACGCACCAACATCGATTCGCCGACGCGCGTGATCGCGATCCGCTCACCGATGTTCCCGGTCGGACCGAGGTCGTACGTGCCGGTCATGTCCAGAATCCACTTGTGGCTCATCCGGTAGCTGACCGACCCGATCAGCAGCGTGCTGCTGAAGGGGCCTTCCATGGACATGACGCCTCCATAGACCTGCCCGCGTTGCGGACGGCTCAGCGCCGACCCGAGAGTCACCATCCGCAAGCCGTCGGGGAACGTGTCGACATAGCCGTCCGACAGGATGGTGACGCGATCGCCGAGGTGCCAGCGGAAATCGTATTCCAGCAACCCCACATATTGCCCGAAGTTGTCCCGGTCGTCGTTCGGGAAAACCGTGCCGTCGATGTCCAGCACGATCCAGTCCGTCACGCGCTGTTGTCCCGGCAGGCCGCGCTTGGTCTGCCAGCGCTGATGGATCCCCAGTCGGGCGGCCGCCACGTCGTCCACCATCTCCAGCGTCGGCGCGGAGACCCAGTTCTGCAGCCCGGACCGGAACGCGAAACTGCGCGGGTCTCGCGACCACGGAAAGGGGCCCAGGTACCCGCGGAAGTGTTCCTGCGCATCGTCGTCCAACGGATCGTACAGGGGGAACTCCGTGATGTCCCGGCTCGCGTCGGCCCAGTACAGGTCGGACACGAGCGTCACCTTGTGGGCCAGGCCGTTCAAGTTGAACAACATGCTCTGCACGGTCGGATAGGCTTTCCAGAACGGCAGGCTGATGCGCACGCCCGCCTGGCCATACGCCCGCGTGATGTCCGATTGCGCGTCCAGCCCTTCACCCCAATACGCGATCTCCCCGAGTGCGTACGGGACGAACTTGACGGGGCCGAGCGGGATGGGCAGGTCGATCTCCTGGCGCGTGGCGAAGCGGCCGCCTTCCGGCCGCATCGTGGGCTGCTCCCACGGCAGGTACTGCCAGCCGGTCGCGTCCGTCGGGTCTGTCGGAGCGTCCAGGACACCGAACCGCGCGTAACTCGCCTGAGTATGGGCGTACCATGTCAGGTGGTCGTTCAGGAGCGAGCGGCCGAGCAGGAAGTGGTCGCCGCGCGGCCACCACTCCGTTTGCGATACGTTGTTGTTGACCGAGAACTGCCCCAACACGCGCAGCGACTGGTCGCCCCAGATGCGTTTGAGCTCCGCGCTGCTGACCTGGTCCGGCCACTCGTCCCATTCCTTCTCGAAGTACTGCTCCAGGAAATTGCGGTCGCTGATCAGGCCCAGCTTGGCGGTGACTTGCCACCCTTCGGGCAGGTACTGGCGATGGCGCCAGAAGACGCGGCCGCGCCAGTCTATGTCGGGCACCACCTGCAGGCGGTTCCGGCCCAGGTTGTCCAGCCCCGTGTCATAGATGCCCCAGGCGTCGAACCAACCGGTCACCGGGCCGGGGTGGCCGAAACACCCGTCGCGCTGATAGGCCAAGGTCGTCCCCAGGCCGGGGCCCCGCTCGGTCAGGTAGTCGGTGCTCAACGTCCAGTCGGTTCCGGACGGCGGGTTCCTGATCCGCAAGAGCTGGAAGAGGTCCCAGTTGACCAGCACCTGGGTCCCGAAGATGTCGTCGTCCTTGATCGAGAGGCCCTCGACATAGTACGACGGCTTGCGCAGGTCCGTGGCCATGGCCGGCCAGTAGAACACGGGCAGCCCGCCGACGTACAGGAAGTTGTTGTAGCTGGTCGCCAGCATGCTATGGTCGACCGCCGCCTCCTGGGTCTCGGGATCCATCTCGAGTTGGCCGGTCAGCGGGTCCCAGCGCGGCGCCTGCACGTCCTGAAAACCGATCTGATCGGCCTGGAACCAATAGGTCGGCACGCCCATCTGGCTCGTGGTGACCGCCGCGCCGTAGGCCTGGAAGAACTGCCGGTTCATCTGTTGCATGACATCCGCCTTGAGCCGGACGATGCCCTGGTAGTCCGGCACGGGCGTGAACACTTCGGCCGCCAGCACCACGCCGTACTCGTAGGTCGCGTTGTAGTACATGCGGTCGGCATAGATCAGCCGATCCCCCTGACGGAAGACGATGTTCCCCTCCATGTAGACTTCGATCGGCACGTCCGTTCCGCCCGAGGTCTCGGAGCCTTCCGAGGACAGGTATTTTAAATTGGGGGCCCAGAGCACCAGCCGATCGGTCTCGATGACGATGCGGCCCAGGTTGCCGAAACGCGCTGCTTCGACGCCTTCAATGACCGCTCGAATCCCGTTGGTGAACACATGCGCCGACTGATTGGGCAGCGTGCTTGGGAAGCTCTTGCTGTGGATGGGCGAGTTGCTGCGCGGCCCCACCTGGACGCGTTTCTCCGTCGGCATGATGGGCGTCGAGGGTGGCTGCGCGACGAGTTCCGGCACCGGCCCGGCAATGGGCGGCTGCCAGGCGGGTGACGGCGCTGCCGGTGGCCCTGCGCCGAGGGGTGCGGGCAGAGGCGGTGTCGCAGCCGGCGGCGGCAGCACGGACGGCGAAAACGGGGGCGCCGAGTCGGGCACCAGGGGCGCGGCGTACTGGGCCGGGCGGATGCCGCCCGAGACCTGATCCCACGCCTGCTCACCACGCTGGTACACGGCCGGACGCGGGTCCTGGGCGTTTCCCACCGGCGCACGCATGTCGATCTGCCCACGCGTCGTCAAGCGCCCGAACCATGTGTGATCGCGAATCGACTGAGCGGCCGTCCCGCTGGCCGCATGCACCTGGCCCGTGCGGCTGAAATCCACCGCGGCCGAACCTTCCAGGTACACGGTCGCACGGCTCTCTTGGCCACTGCCCGGCGACTGACGGTCGATCCACACCACGGCCTCGGCGGCGCGGGCCGTCAGCTCCCCCTGCCGGATCACCGGCTGACGAATGACCCACGCCTCCAGCGCACCCTGCTGCCAATGCTCCGCAGACTCACCATCGATCGTGATGGACGACAGCGGATCGGGCACCGGCATCTGGATGTCGGCGCCCGCCCACGGCGCAGCGCAGCCCAAGCTGACCAACACACACACAATTCGTACGATCGAATTGCGCCCGTGGGCTCGGTGCGGTGTCACTGGTCGCGAACCAACCGGATCGTGTCTGACGCGATAAGACGAGTTCAGGGTACGGCATCCTTGCCATGGACCGAGCCGACAGCCGCCTGCTGATGCGGGCTGCGACCACGACAGACGAGTACTCGGGAAAACGAGCGGCGGGATTATAGATGTGTCGCTCATCTGCCGCAAGCCGGTTTTGGCAGCCCGCGACGCGATGCAAGTCATTATCAGTACGGAACTTACGACACGTCACACCCGAAACTGCCCTGGGAGGCGTGGGGGATTCGCGGTTCCCAAATCCATGACTTCAGATCCTGGGAGGGAGCCGGCAGACGATGACGATGCGGTCTTCCAGGGCGAGACGGGCGGGTACCGCACCCGATTCGGCCGGCCCGGAGGGCCGTTCGTCAATCAGGCTCTGCCGGCTCGCGGGGCTTGCCCACTGCGACGGCCACCAGTGCGACGATGGGCATCAACGGGGCGCGCATGCGCATGTTGGTCCAGTAGACGCTGTGGAGGAGCATGAAGGCCAGCACGCACCACGTGCCCCACACCCACGGTGTCCGCAGCAGTGCGCCGCGCAGTCGGGCGACACGCACGACCGCCCAGGCCAACAGGCCCACATACCATGCGGCGACGCCCCACCGCAGGAGCGTAACCGTGCGCGTCTCGTGCGGATCCACTTGATGCGCGAGCGGGCTCCACAGGGATCCGAGGCGCGTCAGGCTGGCGTAAAGGAACATCCCGGGCTGTTCCCGGATCGCCTGCCAGGCCAGTTCATAGAGCCGGCGGTCTGACACGAGCTCCATCTCCCGGCGCGGCGCAGTGGCCATCACATCGGCCAGCTCATCGCGGATCATCGGCTCGAGTTCGGCGGCATCCCAGACGCTGCCCCACGCCCCTGAGCGCAGATGCTCATAGAAGTACGGATTGTTGCCCAACAGCAGTGTGTAGCCGCCGTGCGTCGTGGTGATGATGGTGCGTCCGAACAGGTGGCGGTTGCGGAGGCCCCAGGGCGACAGGACGATGCACAGCGCGGCCGCGAACGCTGCGGCCTGCGCCAGGCGCTTCCCGCTGCGCTCTGACGCGAGCATGTACACGCCGCACAACGCGGCCCAGACCAGGAACGTGGGGCGGCAGAGCGTGGCCAGGCCCAAGGCGGCGCCGGCGCGCGCCGCGGCCGGGCACGACGGCCGGTGACTCCAGTGCACGAGCGTGAGCAGTCCGAGCACGGCCAACAGCGTCGCGACGGTTTCCGTCATGATCTCGGCGGATTGGTTGAGCAGGATCGGATCCGCGGCCACGAGCAGGGCGGCGAGGTAGCTGCGGCGGCCCAGCCCGCAGCGTTCGGCCAGGCGCCAGACGAGCAGGACCGTCAGCGATCCGGCCAGGATGTGGATCGCCGCGACCGCCGCGGGTGTCACACGCCCCTGCCAGGCGGTTGCCGCCAGAAGGAGCGGGTAGAGCGGCGGGCGAAAGGCGGTCGGTTGGGCGGTCTCCGCGCCGATCGAGCGGCTGAACACACCGTCATGGACCAGGTGTTCGGCGATCAGCCGGTAGGCGTCCGGATCCCGGGCGAGCCGATGCCACCGGGCCGCGATGACCCCGCCGCGCAGGGCGGCCGCCAGGACCACGAGCGCGATCAGGGGGACAACTCGGACGGCGGTTGGCCGACGTGGCGGGCGCGGGTCTTGCATCGTGGTGGCGGATCCCCGCTCATTGCTGGAGCGCATAGAGGATGATGTTCGTGCCCAGTCGGGCGGCATCTTCCTTGATGTATCCCTTACATTCCATGGTCGAGCTGCTTTCCAGGGCGCAACTCAGGTCATAGGGCGAGAACACGACCACATAACGTCCGTGGATCTGCAACCCTTCCAGCAGCGGCGCGGTCTCGGTGCGGCGCGCGTCCAGCCGCTCGCCCTCCCCGCGCAACAGCGGATCATTGATCGTGACGCGGCGCAGGTCGAAGCCGCCCAACTGGTCTTTGAACAGCTCGTGGTCGTTGGGGATCCGTTCGAGCTTCTGCCCGGGGAAGATCGCTTCGATTTCACTGCGGAAGGAGTTCGCGAAGTGCGGGCTGGCGCAGATCGCGTCGGCAAACAGGAAGCCGCCGTCGGCGATGTAGTCGCCCAGCGCTTTGCGCTCGGCGGCGTTCCAGCGGAAGCTGCGTCGCCCATGTGCGAACAGGATCGGGTACTCGGACAGGTCCTTGGCAACCGGCGAGATCACGCGCCGTTCGGTCAACGCGCGCAGCTCCACTTCCTGGCGGACATAGCGCATCAGGTTGGCCAGCGAGTTGGGCGCGTCGTCACAGCCGCCTCCATGCTGCAGCTTGGGGATCACCAACACGTCGCGCGACCCTTCCGCGCGCGGGCCGTCCGTGGACGCCACGTTCGGCCGATCGAGCTTCTCCTTGAGCGTGCGATTCGTGGCGTAGGCCACCACGTTCTGGCCGATCTGGACGCGCGCCTGGATCGCCCGCTGGACCTCCTCCGGCACGTCCAGCTCGCGCCCTTCCGCGCTCAGCTCCCAATAACACGACAGATTGGTCGGACAGTACACGACGCTCGTCCGGCAGCACGCATCCACGCCGTAGAGGAGCAGCTCCTTGATGTACTCCGGATCGACTTTCTCCTCCGCAAACCACACGGCATGGTCGGGCGGCAGCAGGCGGAAGCCGGATTCCGGGAACAACTGCCTCATGAGCTGTCGGAACGAGGCGTCGAACGCCTGGCCTTCGCACCCGTCGCCGTCGCACGCTTCGGCGAAGATGAACCCGCCCTGCTCCACATAGATGCGCAGCAGCTCCTGCTGTTCCCGCGTGAGCGCCAGCGCTTGCCGGCCGCTGAGGAACAGCACGGGGGTTTCCAGCAGGTCGCTGACCGTGGCCGACTGCAGGTCGATCGTCTGCCAGGTGAGTTCGCGGTGCCACGCCTGTTCGATGCGGCGCGTCAAGTTGGGCACGCCGCCCGCGTGGAGATCCCACTCCCGGCCGTCCTCATACTTGGCCTTGGCGATCACGACCGGCCGGCGCCCCTTCGAGAGGAACAGCAGGGCCAGCGATGTGGCGACCAGCGGGTTGCTTTCGGCGCTGGTCCCCACACCCCGCCACTCGCCCGTGCGCTCGTCCTGGGCATCGACCAGCAGTTCCGCGCCTTCCCGGTACCAGTCGTGCCCGCCGATGAGCCGGCGTCCGGTCAACCGGCCGACACGTTCGAGCCCGTAGAGATAGTACAGCAGGTAGGTCCGCGAGCCGGGGTTCGCCCGCACGCTGAAGTGCCGCCCCAACCAGGCCAGGCCGCGTTCCACACCGTTGTTCTCGTCCTCCTCCCCGCAACAGCGCACCCGATCGCCTTGAATCGAGGCGCTGCCCGAGCCGAGCCGGCCGGACGCGATGACCAGGGAGCAGATGCCCGCGCAGGTCATACTGCCGGTCGGCGCGTCATTGGGCTTGTAGCCCCACGCCCCATCCTGACGCTGGGTGTGCTGCCAGTAGTCCAACGAGAGCCGCCAGGAGGCCGGGTTGACCTTCACGCCGATGCGATCCGCTTCATTGAGCGCCAGCATGGCAAACTGCGTGTTGGAATTGTCCCCTCCTCCTTCCTGTCGACCGGAGTAGGCCCACATCCCTTTGCGGCCCCGCACACTGCTGGAGGCGTCGGTCAACTGCGTGGCTTCCAACCACGCGACATTCTGGCGGATGGTGAGCAGGTCCTTCTTCGGTTCCGCGGCGCACAACACCATCGTGCGGAGGGCGGTCGAGTAGGTCATATCCGGCTTGTCGAAACTGCGGACGTAGTCGAGCGCTTTGGCCATGGCGGGGTCCGTGACAGGGACGCCGGCGTTGAGCAGTGCCAAGGTGCACAGGGCCGAAAGGCCGCCCGGCTGCGCCGGGTGTTCCGGCCAGCCGCCACGCATCTTGTCCTGCTGCGATTTCAGGAATTCGACGCCCTGCTCGATCGCCTGGCGCACCTCACGGTCGGTGACCTGCGCCGTGACCGGTGCGACGACCAGTGCGATCGCCAAGGTCGTCAAGACCTGCACATGGATTACGCGCCTCATCGGGCCTTTCTCCCTGCCGTACATCGGCCGCTCGTCACAAATATCTTAGGATTCCAGGGTTAGGGCAGCAACACGAGTCGCCAAGCATTGCTCAGCCGCGGCGCCAACACTAGAATCAACCGCTCCGGACCAACTGATACAGGTCGTGCGCCGGCGCCGCGGCGTTGCAGGGAATGGCTGGTCCACGACAGGACGTTTTCAGAAGGAAGCAGGATCGTCGTGTCCACGAAACAAAGAAACCTGGGCGAGATCCTCCAGGAGTTCAGCCAGCATCGGGTGGTGATGCAGCAGGAGCTGCAGAAGATCATCATCGGGCAGAACGAGGTGATCGAGCAGCTGTTCGCCGCCGTGTTCACACGCGGCCACTGCCTGTTGGAAGGCGTACCCGGCCTGGCCAAGACCCTGATGGTCAGCACGCTGGCACAGATCCTCGATGTGGGGTTCAAACGCATCCAGTTCACGCCCGACCTGATGCCCTCCGACATCACGGGCACGAACGTGTTGGAGGAGGACGAGCGGGGGAAGCGCGAATTCCGGTTCATGGAGGGCCCGGTCTTCACCAACATCCTGCTGGCGGACGAGATCAACCGGACGCCGCCCAAGACCCAAGCCGCGCTGCTGCAGGCCATGCAGGAACGCGAGGTGTCGGTGGGGCGCCAGACCTACCAGCTGCCGGACCCGTTCTTCACCATCGCCACGCAGAACCCCATCGAGCAGGAGGGCACTTATCCGCTTCCCGAAGCGCAGCTCGACCGGTTCATGTTCAACATCAAGGTAGGTTATCCCACGCTGGACGAAGAGGAGAAGATCCTGGCGGTCGGCAGCCGGAACGAGAAGGTGGAAGTCCACAAAGTCCTCTCGGGACGCGGCATCGTGAATCTGCAGAAGCTGGTCAGCTCGGTGGCCGTCAGCGAGTACATCGTCAAGTACGTTTCGCGCGTCGTGCGGGCCACGCGCCCACGCGACGAGACGGCGCCGGAGTTCGTGCGGGAGCTGGTCGACTGGGGCGCGGGGCCGCGCGCCGGCCTGTTTCTGATCAACGGGGGCAAGGCGTTGGCCGCCATGGACGGCCGCTTCTCGGTCGCCGTCGAGGATGTCCGCCGCATCGCCATCCCGGTGCTGCGCCATCGCGTGAGCACGAACTTCCAGGCGCAGGCGGAGGGGATGACCACCGAGGATGTCATCACGCGCCTGCTGCAGGAGATCCCGGAGCCGGAGGTTCCCAAGTTCGCCGAACCGCCGCGACGGAAACCGTAGCACATACCTGGGGGCGCCCGATCTGGTGCCTACGGATCCGCCATGCCATCGGTCGAGAAATACCTGAAGCCCGAGGTCATCAACCAGATCAAGCGGCTCGACCTGCGCGCCCAGTTCGTGGTGCGCGGGTTCCTGCAGGGCTTGCACGCCAGCCCGTTCCACGGCTTTTCCGTGGAGTTCAGCGAGCACCGGAAGTACACGGCCGGCGACGACCCGAAAGACATCGACTGGATGGTCTTCGCCAAGACGGACAAGTTCTATGTCAAGAAGTTCGAGGCGGAGACCAACATCACGGGCTACCTGGTGATGGATCTGAGCCGGTCGATGGGCTACACCTATCGCCAGGACCTGTCCAAGTTCGACTACGCGATCTGCCTGGCCGCCGCGCTGTGCTACCTGATGATCCACCAGCAGGACCCGGTGGGGCTGGTGACTTTCGACGAGCGCGTGCGGGACAGCCTGGCGCCGCGATCCAAACGCGCGCATTTGGGGAACGTGCTGTCCCACCTGTCGCGCCTGCAGCCGACGGGCCGGACGGACGTGGCGCGCAGCCTGGTCCAGATCGCCGCGATGCTGCGCCACCGGAGCCTGCTCATGGTCTTCTCCGATCTGCTGGTCGACACGGAGCCGGTGATCCGGGCGCTGCGGCAACTGCGCCACGGCGGGCACGACCTGATCCTCTTCCACATCCTGGATGAAGCGGAAGTGCGGTTCCCGTTCCGCGGCACGATCGAGTTCGAGGAGCCGGAGACGAGCCAGAAGGTGCGGCTGGACGCCGACCATTTCCGCGGCGACTATCTGCGGGAAGTGGAGGCGTTTCGGGAAGCGTACCGTCGCGAGTGTTTCCAGTGCGGCATCGACTACGTGCCGCTCGACACGAGCATGCCGTTCGACAAAGCCTTGCTGGAGTACCTGTTAAGCCGCCAGGCCCGTTTCTAGACGACCGCGCGCGAATCGGGCATCCTGGGTTTCAATGACGAAGCACGAGCTGTCATGGCGTTTGTCAACCTGTCCCTGGTGCTCGGTACGGTGCTGGTCGGCATCCCGATCCTGCTGCACCTGGTGATGCGTCGGCGGCCCAGGCAGTTGGTGTTCCCGGCCGTGCGGTTCATCCAGCCGCGCGTGGAGTCGAACCGGCGCACCTTGCGCCTGCGGCACTGGCTGCTCCTGCTGCTGCGCTGCCTGGTGATCGCCGTGACCGCCCTGGCGCTGGCGCGGCCGAGCGTGAGTTCCGGCGTGTTCGGCAACTGGCTCATCATCGCCGCGCTCGCGCTGCTGGTGCTGCTGGTGGCCGTCCTGCTGCTGGCCGGCGCCGCCACGCGGCAGGGCACGCTGCTCCTGGGAGGCCTGGGGGCCGTCGGGGCGGCGGCGCTGGCCGGCCTGCTGGCAATGCTCGTCGGCACCGTGCGGGACGGCGAGGCGCCGCTGATCGGCGATCGGCAGGCGCCGGTGGCGGCCGTCATGCTGTTCGATTCATCGCCGCGCATGCAGTACCGCCATGCCAATCAGACGCGCTTGGAGCAGGCCCAGGCGCTGGCCGATTCCGTGGTGCGCCACCTGCCGACCGACAGCCAGGTGGCGGTCCTCGACTCGCGCGCGATCGCCCCGGTCTTCTCGGTCGACCTGGCCGCTGCACGCAAGACGATCGAGCGGGTGCAGATGACCGGCGCGCCGCGGCCGCTGGATCAGTTGCTGATCACCGCCCTCCAACTGCTGGGCCCCAGCAACTTGAAACGCAAGGAGATCTACGTCTATACCGACCTGACGGCGGCGGCCTGGGAGATCGGCGACGCCTCGCGGCTGCTGACGCAACTGAAGCAGCAGCCGGGCGTCGCGCTGTACCTGATCGACGTGGGGGTCGAACAGCCGCGCAACTACGCGCTCGGCACGCTGCAGCTGTCCACCGAGACGATGCCCGAGAACAGCCGGCTCCGCGTGCGCACCACGGTGTCGGTCATCGGCCGGGAAGCGCCGGACGGGGCGGCGGAGCAGGCGGCGGTGGAGCTGTGGGTGGAGGACTTCGATCCGACACTGCCGGTGGCGCGCGGCCAGGAGGTGGTGCTTCCCACAGCGCGCGTGCAGTCCCGCCAGGAGGTGAACCTGGCCGACGGCGACTCGGCGGACATCGAGTTCGTGGTCAGCGGCCTGACCAAGGGCACGCGGCATGCCGAACTGCGGCTGGTCGGCCAGGATGCGCTGGCCATCGATGACCGCCGGTACCTGACCGTCCGGGTCCGTGAACCGTGGCTCATCCTGGTCGTGGCGCCGGCGGATGTCGACACCACGTCACTGGTTGAGGCGATCTCTCCCTACCAGCTGCGGACGGAGAACCGTGCCGCGTTCGAGTGCGTGACGATCCTGCCGGAGAAGCTGGTCAGCCAGAACCTGCAGGACTACGCGGCGGTGGTCCTGCTGGATCCCGACCCACCGAGCCCCGACAGCTGGGAGCAGCTTGGGATGTATGTCCGCGATGGGGGTCAACTGGCGCTGTTCCTCGGGCATCATGCGGGTGATGCCAGCGCCTGGAACACTGGTCCGGCGCAAGCCCTGCTGCCCGGCAAACTGGGCCGACCCTATCGCGTGACCGGGCGCGACCTGTTCCTGGCCCCGCACAACTATGACCATCCGATCCTGCGCCCGTTCCGTGCGATCGCCACGTCCGTCCCATGGGCCGACTTCCCGGTCTTCCGCTACTGGAACCTGGCGGACCTGGCCCGTGACGCCGAAGTGGTCCTGCGGTTCGGGAACCAGCAGCCGGCGGTCCTGGAACGCCGCGTGGGACAGGGCACGGTGCTGACCATGACAACCCCCATCACGGAACTCGAGCGGCCGGTGGGGCGGCAGGCTTGGAATGAACTGGCCGGGCCCGATGACTGGCCGCGGTTCATGCTGGTCAACGAGATCGTGCGCTACCTGACGCAACACGACGCCGGGCACTACAACTACGAGACAGGCCAGAATGTCGTGCTGGCCAACCGGCCGGACAAAGACCCCGCCCGGTACCTGCTCTTCACGCCCGGCGGCGACTCCCAGCCGGTGCAGGCGCGTGACGACAAGCTGACGATCAGCACGACGGACGCGCCGGGCATCTATCGGCTCCGCGGCGTGCGTGAAGGCCCGGTGGTGCGCGGGTTCGCGGCCAACCTGCCCGCCGGCGCCAGCCGCCTGGAGCGGACGACGACCGGGCAGTTGGACGCGGTGCTGGGCGCCGATCGCTATCAACTGGCGCGCGACCAGGAACAGCTGGTGCGCGTGCAGGGTCGTCAGCGCGAGGGGCGCGAGTTCTTCCCGCTGCTGGTGATCGGCGCGGCCGCCATCCTGGTCCTGGAACAACTGCTGGCGAACCGCTTCTACCGGGATACGGATATGGGCGCGTCATGACGAACTGGTCCTTCCAGCCGATATTGAACAGCTACTGGGCGGTGGCCATCCTGGCCCTGGGGCTGCTGCTCGCGCTGGGCGTGAGACCGTCGTTTCGTCGACTCGCGGCGTCGCGCCGCCGCACGTTGCTGGTGCTCCGCGGGCTGGTGGTGCTGCTCGTGATCCTGCTCATGCTGCGCCCGACGCACGTCAGCACACAGTCCAAGCCGCAAACGGCAGTGCTGGTGATCCTGTTCGACCAGAGTCGCAGCATGCAACTGCCCAATGTGTCGGGCGGGATCTCGCGGTGGGACGCGCAGCGGGCGGCACTCCTGCACATCCAGCCGCAGCTCCAGGACCTGAGCCGCGACCTGGAAGTCAAAGTGTACGCCTACGACGCGGGACTCCGCGACCAGGCGTGGCAGGGCCGGAAGCTGCAACTGCCCGACGCGGCCGACGGACACCAGACCGACATCGGCACCAGCCTGCATCAGGCCGTGGAGCAGGAGTTCGGCAAGCGGCTCGTGGGCGTCATCTTGATGGGAGACGGGACGCAGACGGCCTTCCAGCCGGCGGTGGAGATCAATGACGCGGCCCGCGAGCTGGGCAACCGAGGCTATCCGCTCTACGCCGTGCCCTTCGGTCCGACCGGCGATGCGGCCCAGGCGCGCGACGTGGCAGTGGAGAACCTGCCCGAACAGTTCTCGGTCTTCGTCAAGAATGAACTGCCCGTCCGCGCAATGGTCCGCGTGCGCGGCTATGTGAACCAGGAGATCCCGGTCGCGCTGACGATCGAGGATGAGGCGGGCCGGCGCCAGACGGTCGGCCAGACGCACGTCCAGGCCGACCAGGACAACCAGCTGCTGGACGTGAGCCTGACCTACGTGCCCCCGGCGCCCGGCCAATACCGCCTGACACTCACGGCCCAGGAGCAACCTGGGGAGCTGGTGACCAAGAACAACCAGTTGACGGCGTTCCTGACCGTGTTGGAGGGCGGCTTGCGCGTGTTTTACCTGGAAGGGGAACCGCGCCAAGAACAGAAGTTCATCCGCTGGTCGCTCGACGCGTCGCCGGACATCGATGTGGAGTTCCAGTGGCTGGCCAGTCGCTTGCGGAAAGACTGGCCGGTCAAGAGCCTGAGCGACGCGTTCGACGCGGGCAACTACGATGTGTACATCCTGGGCGATTGCGACAGCGCGGCGCTGGGCGAGCAGAACCTGGACCGATTGGCCGCGGAGGTGGAGCGGGGCAAGGGCCTGATCGCGCTGGGAGGCTATCACAGTTTCGACCCCGGCGGTTACCAGCGCACGCCGCTGGCGGACGTGCTGCCGATCGAGATGGACCGACTGGCGCGGCAGGACTTCGGCCAGCCGGATGTGCAGCGGTGGCATGTGCCCGGACCACTGGCCATGTTGCCGACGCGTCCTCACCCGGTCATGCTGCTGGCGCCGCCCGACGAGAACGAGCGGGCCTGGCGGCAGCTGGCTCCCTTGAAGGGGGCCAATCGCTGGGCCGGCGTCAAGCAGACGGCCGGCGTGCAGCTCCTGGCCGAGTCCCCGGATCACGTCCCGTTGCTGGTCGCCGGCGAGTACGGTGCCGGGCGCGTGCTGGCGTTTGCCGGGGATTCCACCTGGCAATGGTGGCGCCAGGGCCAGAGCGCGGCGCACCGCCGGTTCTGGCGCCAAATCGTCCTCTGGCTGGCGCGGCGCGACACGCTGGATCGCCATGAGGTGTGGATCGATCTGCCACAACGCCGCTTCAACGCCGGAAGCCGCGTGGCGTTCACGACCGGCGCGCACACGGCGATGGGCGACCCGATCGCCGATGCCGTACTGTCCGCCTCGCTGGACAAGCCCGACGGATCGTCGGCACCCCTCCGGCTGTCGCGCCAGGGGGCGGATCATACGGGCCTGATCGACCGGCTCACGCAACCGGGCGATTACCAGATCCATGTCACCGCAGTGGACGCGGCGGGCGGGCCGCTGGGCCAGGCGACCGCGCGTTTCGAAGTCCTGGATCAAGATGTGGAATTCGCGAACCCGGCGGCGGATCCCGATCAGCTCTCACGCATGGCCGGCCTGACTCGCGATTCCGGCGGGCGCGTCGTCGCCTCGGAGCAGCTCGCGGCCCTCCTGGACGACATCAAGCAGAACCCGCCGCAGCTCGCAGAGGAGGTCCTGACCAGGTGGCAGTTGGCCGATACCTGGTGGGACGCGTGGCTGGTGCTGGGCACCCTGGTGACGCTGTTGACCACCGAGTGGTTCCTGCGCAAGCGTTGGGGCCTGGTGTAACCCGGCCGGCACCGTTGCTCGAGGCACACTTGAATCCCAGGCACCTGCAACGCGACCGGCCAGGAGTCGTGCGGCCCGGTGATTCCCAGGACCGGTGCGGTGTGTGGCGGGTGACGGCGCGCAGGGGGATCGCTTCACGCGCCGGGCCGCCTACAGGCGGTAGTTCCAGTCGGGCAGCGCATAGCGGTCCGCTACCAGCTGTGCCACCTTGTGCGCCGGCCAGGTGTCGAGCGGTTCATCTGCGTCCCAGGCGGATCGGATGGCGTGACTGAGGCGGTCCTGGGTGGCCGGGAAGTTTTCGAGGAACGCCGCGTGCGCGCGTTGCCGCCGATACTCGGGCTGGCGCAGCGGAGCGGTCAAGCAGCGGCTGATCAGCTCGAGCGGGAAGTCGTAGAGGATCGTTCCGTGATAGAGCAGATGCTCTCTCTGGCAGCGCAGGCTATTGCCCGAGAACTTCCGATCGCCGCGGGCAAGGTCGCTCGTGCCGCGGATGCAGACGTCCGAGGCCAGCTGGGACAAGGCCCGGCGCATCACGCTCAGCACGAAGCCGTGCGCCTGGTCGAGCATCCGCAACGCGGGGCGCGACCGGTAGGCCAACACCACGCTGTACATCAGGCACCCGGGTCCGGTGACGACCGCCGCCCCGCCGCTCGGCCGGCGCAGGATCGGAATGCCCGCCTGCCGGCACGCCTCCTGGTCGACCTCGACCGCCACGCGCGAGCTGCGTCCCACCACCACGAACGGACTGGTCGGCTCCCACAGGCGCAGCAGCTCCGACGGGCCGGCGCCTGCTTCGGCCTGTTCCAGGAGCGCTTCGTCCAGCGCCAGGTTCTCGGCAGGCGTGGCAAGTGACAGCGCAAGGAATTTCATGGCAACCACCTGTGATGGCACGACGGCACGCGGCAGCGTAGACTTGGGTGCGTGTCGCTGGCCCACCCCGTCCTCTGCCGAAGCGGTGCCATGAGCCCGTCCGCCGCATCCGGTCCGCGCGAGAACGTGCCGCCTCGCACGCCGGCGGCCGACCGGCGTGTTTCCCGCCGACTGGTGGTCGCTCCACTGCTGATCACCCTGCTGTTGGCCATGGCGTGGTTGGTGTTCTCCTGGCCCTTCCAGGGCGACCACGATCCACGGGCGCTGGTCCGGGCCCTGCGGGCGCCGGGTCACGGCAATTGGCAGACAGCATACTCGCTGGCCAACTTGCTGCGGAACCCCGGCCAGGAGGCGCTGCGACGAGATTCGGCCCTGTGTCGTGAACTCTCGTCGATCCTCAACCAGCAGCTGGAACACCCGGTGACCGATGGATCGCAGGTGCCGTTCCGGGTGTTCTTATGCCGGGCGCTGGGCGAATTCGAAATCCCGGACGGCCTGCCCTCGTTGTTGCTGGCCGTCGAGGTCAGCCGGCGGCAGGGGCAGATCGACATCCAGTGTGCCGCATTGGAGGCCATCGCGATCCTGGCCGCCCGTGTCGGACCGGGTGTGGCGCGCGCCGATCCGCAGATCGAGTCCGTGCTGTTGGATGCCAGCCGTGCGGCGAGCGACCCGGGGGCGGGAGCCGGCGCGGACCGCGTCGCGTCCCGGGCCGCCTTCACGCTGGGCGTGGTCGGTGGTCCCGCCGCTGTGCAGCGCTTGCGGCAGCTGTTGAGCGACCGGCGCCCTGGCGTGCGCTACAACGCGGCGACCGGCCTGTCCCGCCATCGCGACCCGGCGGCCGTCCCAGTGCTGCTCGAGATGCTTGATTCTGACATCTTGCTGTCACATGATGACGCAGCCGACCCGGCGGCGGAGGCGCGCATGCGCGCGCTGATGATCCGCAACGCTGCCCGCGCGCTGAGGCAGTATTCCGATGTCGATCCCGAGGTGCGCCGACTGGCGGTCGATGCTTTGCAACGACTGCGGGACGCGCCGGGACTTCCGGCCGAGTTGCGCGCGGCCGTGGAAGCGGGGCAAAGCGAGTTGCAGGGCGGTTCCCAGCCGCGCGCGTGAATCGGGCGGTTTATAGCGATTGGGAAGACCCGGCCGTGTAAACCGTGCGGCGCGGACAAATTGCGCCTTCAAGGCAAACTGGGGCCTTCGGCAGATCGTCTCAGAATCTTCAAGTTTTTTTCCTGTCATAAGCTATTCTGTAATAGGTGCTTCGAGCCGACCGCCGGGAATTCCTCGCCCCTTGGGGATTTGCCGGTTGGGCCCGCGTTTGGCACACTCGAAGTAGGCGGTGTGCCGCGCCGGCTGGTCGCGGTCCGCGTGTCGGCCTGACGGTCGGCGGGCGCGTGGCATCGGCTGCGGGGGCGGGTTGAGGTGAGATGTTCATTCATGCGTGTGCGGTGAGGTGAGATTGGCGATGAGAACGATCGTCCATTTTTCGGTCGCGTGTGTGTTGGCCGGTGCGATGGCGGGCCCATCGTCGGCGCAGGTGTGTGAGAGTTATCGGCTCGTCCGCCAGACGGTCTGTGAACCGCAGCAGGTCACGACCTATCGCCTGCAGTACGAGACGGTGATGGAGGAGCAGACGGTCACGGTGCAGAAGCCGGTCTGGGAGACCGAGTTGCGTGAGAACCGCTACCGTGTGGCGAAGCCGATCGTGGAGACGGCGGAACGTGAAGAGCGGTACACGGTGCTCAAACCGGTATGGGAGACGACCTATGAGGATCGGACATACACGCAGGTACGTTATGTGACCGAGACGGCTGAGCGCGAGGAGCGCGTGGTCGTGGCCAAGCCGATCTGGGAGACCGAGTACCGCGAAGAGCGGCAGGTGGTGCGCCGCCCGGTGACGGAGACGGTCTACCAGGACCAGAACTATACAACCTATCAGCCGGTCACCACGCTGCGGACCCAGTACGTGGACCAGGGCGCGTGCGTGCAGCAGTGGGTGTACAAGCCGGGCGACACCCGGACCCGCTTGCGCTGGCTCCCGCCGTCCGACTACTGCGATCCGGCCACCGGCCTGGTGGTGCATCAGACGCGCGGCCTGCACTGGGTGCGCGAGACGGCGCCGGGCACGTATGCGTTGCAGCAACAGTACGTCCCGAACATCGTGGCGCAACAAGTGCCGCAGACCACGCTGGTGCCGCAGGTGGTGACCCAGAAGGTCCCGGTGCAGGTCACCCGCCTGGTGGATGAAGTGCAGGTGCAGCAGGTTCCGGTACAGGTCTGCCGCACGCAGGAGGAAGTCCAGGTGCGGAAGATCCCGTACACCGTCCAGCGTCCCGTGACCGAGAACATTTCGTACAAGGTTCCGGTGCAGACCTGTCGTTGGGAGCGGCAGGAAATGGTCCGGCGCGTTCCGGTGACCACTCAGCGGATCGAATACGAAGAGCGTGTGGAGAGTGTTCCGGTGCAGGTGTGCCGTATGGCCACGGAGGTCCGCAAGGTGCTGGTCCCGCGCACGGTGGCCCGGTGGGTGCCGTACGTGACGACGCAGTACGCGCCGCGCAGCGTGTACATGCAGGTTCCGACCGGTGTGCCGGCGGTCATCTACGATGCGACGCCCTCCGCCACTCCACCGGCCGTGTCCGCGCCGCCGGCAGCCGGCAGCCGTTCGGTCGTCGTCGACGGCGCGCCGGCTGAAACGCCGGCGGCTCCGGCGCCGTCCGGCGAGCCGAAGGACACCGACCCCACCGGGAGGCCGACACTGCAGCCGCACGAAGTGGAGCGGCCGGCGACAGGAGAACCGACTCCGGCAGCCAAGCCGGAGCCCGCGCCGGCGGCCGAGGCGGACGGGAACCAGGCCTGACGATGCGTCCCTGCCCGCCGCGCGCTGGGCGGCGGGCCTGCATCTGCTTGCCTCGCGCGCAGCGCATCCTGTGATGCGTGTCTCGTTCTCGCACCTGGCGGCTGCGGACCTGTGCCCGATATTGACGGGCCACCGGCACCCGGTACTCTAATGCCTAGGGCTCGGGACGAGGCTGGCTCCACTCCCTGGATGCGCTTGTACATGTCCGCCGACGACACCGCCGATTCGCCAAACGTCCTCCACGCGCTGCGTGTTGCGTTCCTGGGCAAGCTGGGCGGCATGACGCGTCGCGAAGCACAGAACCTGGTCCGCAGCCATGGGGGCACGGTCGTCGACCCGTTGAGCGCCGAGGCGGATCTGGTCGTGATCGGGGCGGACGAACTGCCGCTGGAGGAAGCGACGCTGTTGGACGAGTGGCCCCGCCAGGGGGCGGCGGAGGGCACGCTGGAGGTCATCTCGGAGACCCAGTTCTGGCAGCGATTGGGCCTGGTCGACGACGAATTGGACACCCGGTTGTACACGCCGGCCATGCTGGCCGAACTGCTGAACGTCTCGGTCGCGATCATCCGTCGCTGGCATCGCCGCGGGTTGATCGTGCCGGTTCGGGAGGTCCGGCGGCTGCCCTATTTCGATTTTCAGGAGGTGGCCACGGCCCGCCAGTTGGCCGCGCTGCTGGCGGCCGGCGCGTCACCGGCGGCCATCGAGCGGAAGCTGGCGGCTCTGTCGCGTTACGTGCCGGAGGTCGAGCGCCCGCTGGCCCAGTTGTCCGTGATCGTGCAGGGCCAGCAGCTTTTGTTGCGGCAAGGGGACGGGCTGATCGAGCCGGGCGGGCAGTTGCGGTTCGATTTCGACGCGTTGGACCGCCGGGGCACGTCGCCGGAAGAGGTGGTCGAGCGGCAGGCGCTGGTCCGATTCAGCCATGACACATCATTGTCATTACGTCCCGGGGAGCTGCTGGAGCAGGCGGCGAGTGCCGAGGAGGAAGGGCACCTGGAGCAGGCGGTGGATCTCTACCGGGCGGCCCTGGCGGCGGCGGGGCCGACCCCGGAAGTCTGTTTCCAATTGGCGGAGCTGCTGTACCGGCTGGGCGACCTGTCGGCCGCGCGGGAGCGGTACTACATGGCGGTCGAGCTGGACGAGGATTACGTGGAGGCGCGCGCCAACCTGGGCTGCGTCTTGGCGGAGACCGGGCAGCGGGAACTGGCGGTGGCCGCCTTCCAGGGCGCGCTGGCCTACCACGCCGAGTATGCCGACGTGCACTACCACCTGGCGCGCACGCTGGACGAGTTGGGCCGGCCGGAGGAGGCGGCGCGGCACTGGCAGGAGTTCCTGGCCCTCGCCCCGTGCAGCGCCTGGTCCGACGAAGCGCGGCGGCGTCTGGGGTGGGGCCGGCCGGAGGCGAGCGCTGAGTTTGCGGATTAAACCGGTTGTGCGTCCGGGACGTTCCACACCGTCGGCCCCGGCCAGGTCGGCCGGGGCGCGATAATTCGCCCTGCCGACGGCAGATAGCCCGATCGGGAGTCCCGGGACGCGGCGTGGCGGGTTCTTGCAAATCTGCGCCATGTGCCTATTCTGGTAGGGTTCCGGCGGTCCGCGTCTGGTGCTTTTTGAGAACCATGGCAGCCGTTCGCTCGTCATGAACGAAATTCTCTTCCACTACGAGAAGATCGATCCCACCACGTGGGCGTATCTCGCGTCGCTGTTGATCGTCGGACTGTTCTTCAAGTTCAGCCGCTTCTGGAGCGTGCGGAACCTGGACCTGTTGCTGCTGATCCTGTTAACGCCCGGCCTGCTGCTGGTCTCGGAGGGCCAGAAAACGCGCCTCGATGCGCTGGCCGCCGTGGCTGCCGCGCGCCAGCATTCCGCGGCACAGGCGTCCTCCACGCTGCCGGGCACGGCGGGCGAGCTCCCGCGCGAGGCGGCTTCGGCGTCCACCCAGACCGGGCCGCGCACGTCGGCCGACGATGAGCCGGCCGGCGCCTCGGCCGCGTCATCGCCGGGCGAGACGCGCAACGGAAAGAAGGTCCGCAAAGAGTCCTCGGCGGACGGAGAGCCGGTGATTGACGCGGATCTGTCACTAGCTCAGGACCAGTTGCGCAGCGGGACCACGATCGAGCGGGTTGGCTTCGTCTGGCTGCTGGCGGTCGGGCTGCTGCTGCTGGTGCGATGCCTGGTCGACCCGACCATGGTGCGCCGGCCGCTGCTCGAGCCCAACATGACCACCGGCGGCCTGATCTTCAGCTGCTGTTCGCTGTTCGTCTTCTTGATGGCCAATGTCGTCGCCAGTCGACCCACGGCGGAAGACCTGCTGGGTCCGAGCAGTGCCGAGCGGCTGATCAGCCGGCAGGCGACGGACGATCTGGACCGGCACGGGCCCGGCTACGCGCTCCTGTTCACGCTCCCGAGCCTGCCGACAGTGAAGATGGGATCGCCGCTGGTGCGGCCGCTGGCGAACCGGCCGCCGCCGCCGCGAGCCCGCCACTGGTCCTATCGCCCGAGCGCCGGCGAATCGCTGGCGACGGTGGAGGCGGAGTTCCTGGCGATCACGCCGGATGGCCACCTCCGCCTGCAGAAGGCGGACGGCACGGAACTCATTATCGCCCAGCGGGACCTCAGTGAGACCGACCAGGCGTTCGTGTTGAAGATCCAGGCCTACACGACGATCGCCAAGCTGATGGCCATCCTGTCGCACCTGGCCATCGTCGTGGGGATCATCGCCGTCGGCTTCTGGCATTTCAACAATGTCAAGATGGGCGTCGGGGCTGCGACCCTGTACCTGGTGCTCCCCTACACGTCCCAGATGACCGGGCGCATCGATCACGTGCTGCCGACCGCCATGCTCGTCTGGGCGGTCTTCTGCTACCGGCGCCCGCTGATGTCCGGCATCTTCCTCGGATTGGCCATCGGCGTGATTTACTACCCGCTGTTCCTGCTGCCACTCTGGTTCAGTTTCTACTGGGCGCGCGGCCTGCTGCGGTTCACGGCGGGCCTGGTGTCCGTGCTGGCCGTGATGGTGCTGATGCTGGCCTTCGTCTCGCCGGATCTGCCGTCCTTCTGGCTGTACTTCAAGAAGATGTTCGGATTGATGTCGCCGCAGATGGAGGGCCTGGGCGGGATCTGGGGGCTGGGCTGGGCACCGGTCTACCGCATTCCGATCCTGACGGCCTTCGTGGCCATGTGCGGATCGATGGCCATCTGGCCGGCCCAGAAGAACCTGGGCACGCTGCTGAGCTGTTCGGCCGCCGTGATGATCGCCACGCAGTTCTGGCACGGATATGGCGGCGGGCTCTACGTGGCCTGGTATCTTCCACTGTTCCTGCTCACCGTCTTCCGGCCGAATCTGGAGGATCGGGTGGCGGCCAGCGTGCTGAGCGCCGCCTGGGCGCCGAGCCCGCGTGGCAGCGCGCCTCCCGCCAGCCCGGGTCCGTAAACGGGGCGGCCCGGCGGGTTGAGTGCGGCATCTCTGCCCGGCTCGGGTTCAAGCCTCGCCGATCCTTTCGACGAAGAAAGACCTGGGTTCGTATCGACGCAGCGATCCCGGCCGGGCGCGCCGTCCGCCCCCAGCCGGGCCGTGACAGGAGGCGCCCCGTGAGACCGTCGCAGTTCCTGATGACCCTCGCCGTGCTGGCCGTGGGCGGCTGGTTTCTCTACAACCGCTACGAGGTCCGCGGCCTGTCGGACCTGAAGCTGGTCCGCCGTGACGGGGCGGATTCGACAGGGCTGCCGCCACCCGCCCGCACCGAGGGCACGATCCGCATCGCGTCCTTCAGCTTGCAGGCGTTCGGCCCCGCCCAGGTGGAGCAGTCGACGGTGATGGAGATCCTGGCCGACACGCTCCGCCGGTTCGATGTCGTGGCGCTGCAGGAGGTTCGCACGGAACGGCCCGACGTGCTCCAGCGCCTGCTGGAACAGGTCAACGCCACGGGGCGGCGGTATGCCCTGCTGGCAGGCCCCCGGGTCGGGCGGACGGCCAGCAAGGCGCAGTTCGTGTTCGTGTTCGACCAGGCGACCATCGAAATCGACCGCAGCGCCGCCTATACGGTGGACGACCCGGACGACCTGCTGCACTGGCCGCCGTTCGTGGGCTGGTTTCGCGCGCGGGGCCCGGCACCGGACCGCGCGTTCACGTTCACGCTGGTGAACATCCGGATCGATCCGGACGAAGTGGACGCGGAACTGCGAGTCTTGGACGACCTGTTCTTCTCGGTCCGCGACGACGGGCGGGGCGAAGATGACGTGATCTTGCTGGGCGACTTCCAGGCCGACGACCAGCACCTGGGCGGGCTCGGACGGGTGTCGGGCATGATGGCCGCCATCACGCAGACGCCCACCAATACCCGCCGGACCCGGCAGTGCGACAACCTGGTCTTCCAACTGCCGGCCACGAGCGAGTACGCGGGGCGCAGCGGCACCTTCGACTTCCTGCGCGAGCACAACTTGACGCTCGACCAGGCGCTGCAGGTTTCCGATCACCTGCCGGTCTGGGCGGAATTCCACATGCTCGAGGGCGGCGGCGGAGCCGCCGCCGTGACCGCGTCGGGCGCGCCCCCCGGCGTGCGCTGAACCGGCCCATCATGGGGCGGACGACGTCGGTGTCCGGGCGTCGGTCGGGCGCGGGTCGGCCCCCTGCGTCCAGGGGTTCGGCCAGTCACCCCACTTTTCCAGGTAGGCGGCGTACGCGGGAATGTCCCTCTGGCGCTGTGCGAGCCATTGCCGGGTCTCGCCGATGAGTTCCTGTTCCTGCTGCAGGGTCAAATGCCCCACCAGCACGCAGGTGCGCAGGAAGACGAAGTAGGTGTCGAGGACGTCGCAACGGCAGTAGTCGTTGATGGCCGCCAGCCGGCCGTCGTTGTAGAGGTCCTGGACCATGCAGCCTTGCACATCCATCTTGCCGGGTTTGCCGAGCAGATTGGCAGCCAGGTTCAAGCCGCCATGGAAGCGCGTGGCGCCGAAATTGGTCAAGATGTCGTGCAGGTCGAGATGGGCTTCCGTGTTGTAACGGTTGCGCCGCTGCTGGTATCCCTTGTTCTGCATGTCGAACCAACCGGGCGCGCTGATGCCGTAACGGAAGGCGGCCAGCTCCATGAGCGGCAGGTCGAAGGTGCGGCCATTGAACGTGACCCAGGTGGGACGACGATACGCCTCCCAGCCACGCCAGAAATACTCGGTGATCACATGCGGCCGATATGCGGGCTCGTCCAACGCCACGACGTCCAGCAGCCGGAAATCGTCGCTCACCTTCGCGATCACGGCCGACACGGGGATCTGAAACGTATAGGGGATGAAATCGGAGTTCTGCTGTTCGAGCAGCTCCCGGCGGTACCGCCCGATCGCCTCCCGCGGCTCCAGCGACTGATCCGGATAACGCAACTTCGACACCAGCGTCCCGTCGGCCACACTCTCGACATCGAACACCAGAAAGCGAACAGATGGAGTCTCCACAGGCACCCCCTTTCCCTGGACGGGCCGCTGCACGATGATGCGGTCCAGCGTACCAGAACGCGCCGTCCCTGGCGACACGCAGCCATGCATTCAGGATGCCGGACCATGAACAGCGCACGACTCCTCGAGCGGTTCCTGCGGTATGTGGCCGTCGACACGACGGCCGATGACACGGCGGATACCTACCCCAGCTCGCCCGGCCAGCTGGAGCTTGGGAGGATGCTCGTGGCGGAGCTTTCCCAGCTGGGCCTGGTCGACGCGTGCCAAGACGAACACGGCCTGGTCATGGCGACCCTGCCCGCCACGGTCCCGGGATCCGTGCCGGTCATCGCCTGGAACGCCCACCTCGACACGTCGCCGGAGACCAGCGGCGCCCAGGTACGCCCACAAGTGATCCGCGATTATGCGGGCGGCGATATCGTGCTGCCGGGAGATCCCAGCCAGGTGATCCGCGTCGCCGACAACCCGGAACTCGAACAGCTCCGCGGCGCGACCCTGATCACCTCCGATGGGACCACCTTGCTCGGAGCGGACGACAAAGCAGGGATCGCCGTCATCATGGAGGCCGCCAACTATCTCTGCGAACATCCCGAGGCGCCGCACGGCCCACTGCGGATCCTGTTCACCTGCGATGAGGAGATCGGGCGCGGCGTGGACCACGTGAATCTCGAGCGACTGGGCGCGGATGTCTGCTATACGCTCGACGGCGCCGGGGCCCATGCGATCGACGTCGAGACGTTTTCCGCGAACCTGGCCACCATCACCGTGCACGGCGTGAATGTGCACCCGTCGATCGCCAAAGGACGTATGGTGAACGCCCTGCGGGCCGCCGGGGTCTTCCTCGACCGCCTGCCCCGCGACACGCTGGCTCCGGAAGTGAGCGACGGGCGCCAGGGGTTCCTGCATCCGTACGTGATCCAAGGCGGCGTCGGCCAAGTCACCCTCAAAATGCTGCTGCGCGACTTCCAAACCAAAGCCCTGGCCGATCAGGCGGAACTGATCACCGCCATCGCCCGCGGCGTGGAGGCTGAGATCGCCGGGGTCACATTCGACCTGCAGGTGCAACCACAGTATCGGAACATGGCCGAAGGGCTCCGGCACGAACCGCGCGCCGTCGCGCTGGCTCAGAAAGCCCATGCCCGCTTGGGCAGAACCGCCCGGCTCACCGCCATCCGCGGCGGCACCGACGGCGCGGTACTCACCGCCCGAGGATTGCCCACCCCCAACCTGTCGACCGGGCAACACACGCCCCATTCACGCCTCGAATGGGCCTGCCTGGACGAAATGGTGCTCGCCGCGGAACTACTGGTCGAGCTCGCCCATGTCTGGTGTGATCCGCAGCTTGGGGAGAATGGGGGGACTTGATCCATCCATGCCCGCTGATTTGACGGCCGGTTTGAGCGATTGGGGTAAACTTGCGGACTCGCACAGACCGAAAAAACCAGTTGAGCGAGTAAATCTCGTCGCCAATACCGGCTTAACGCGAGCGATGCACTCCGCCGAGAGGTTCCAGTATTTCGGATGACATCGTCCTTGCCGGTCCAGGGAAGACTCTTGTGCCTCGACTCTCGATCGTGATACCGTGCGCGCAGAACGCGGTGCTGTTCGAATCGACGTTGGCATCCGTGCTGCAGAACCGGCCCGCCGACTGCGAAGTGTTGGTCGTGCAACCGCGGGCGTACGACGATCCGTATGACCTGCGTGCGGAGGTGCGGTTCTTGGAGGGTCCGGCCGGGGCCTCCACGGTCGACTTGATCAATCTGGGTGTGGAGGCGGCCACCGGCGCGATCGTCCACGTGCTCTCGCGCGACGTGGAGGTGATCGACGGTTGGACGGACTCGGTGTTGGGTCATTTCGACGACCCGACGGTCGGCAGCGTGTCGCCGCTGGTGGTCGCGGAGGTCGGGGGCGGAGTGGTGGCGCGTAGCGTGGAGAGCGCGTCGGGCGGGCGACGTACGGCGCGGCTGACGGACCGGGCGTGTGGACGTGCGAGCAGGCATCCGGTGGCGGGTCCGACGCCGGAAGCGGGTTTCTATCGTCGCGCTGCGGTGTTGGACGTGGGCGGTTTTTGCCCGGATGTCGGGGAAGAGTACGCGGGCGTGGACCTGACCATCGCATTATGTGCGATTGGCCTGCGGGCGGTGCACGAGGAGCGTTCCGTGGTGGTGTCCCGCGCGTCGACCGATCGGCGCGCCCTATCGTATCAGCAGGGGCGGTGTGCCGAGCGGCTGTTCTGGCGCAACCTGGCCGCTTCCGGCCGGTCTTGGGCGCTGGCGATGCATGCCGGGACGGTAGCCTGGGAATTGTTGAGCAATCTGTATCGGCCGCGCATTGTCCCGCAGATGCTTGGACGTGCCCTGGCCGTCTTCGAGTGGGCCGGGTATCGCCGACACCGGCATCAATTGCAGCGGTGTCGCGAGGCACTCGGGCGATCCACGTCGGGCATCCCGTCATTCACGCGGTCGGACCGAGTTGCGGATCGGGGCGTTTCGCGTCCGCGTGCCGCGGCCTGAGATCGGCGTTCATCCGGCGGGTCGGCCTGGCCAATCGCAGGGCCAGGAGCGCGGCGACCAGTTGAAGCGTGGCGATCGTCCACGGGTGCGGCGCGCGCGCAGGTGCGTGGTTCGGCGTCCGGGGGGGCGGGAGCCAATTGGCCGAGTCTTCCCATCCCTGAGCGGTGCGTCTCCACCCGTCTCCACGCGCCACCGCGGCCCTTGGCTGGTGCTGCGGGATGACTGCCGGGACGTTTGCCGCGATATAGCCGAGGACGAGCAGGACAACGAGTGTACAGGTTATGCCACGCACGGCTGCATCTCGTGATGGTCGATCGATTGGTGACGAGCGGCGGTCGACCTGTTGCGGGAGAACGGTTCCGTTGAGCGGGACCTTCCATGGCGAATCGCCGAGACGGTGGATGCAACCCGTGCGCCGACGCCCGCGCGGGGCGCGGGTCCGCCGGTGGTAACTGGTTGCTGGCGGACGACTTGCCGTGCCCGCCGGATGGCGAGCGGAGTCCGCGGGCTCTGCGGGGGTGTGGCACGGACGCCACCTGACGCCTCGGGGTGTTGCCAGAAGGCAACATGGTTGACCGGCAGCCACCGCGCGGCGGCGGGAGGCGCATGGGGAGTCGGCGTGGGCAGCCGGCTGTCGCGTCGTGCGCGCCACAACTCGTTTGCTGGCGCACGTTGTGTGTTCTAGATTTCTACGTAGGCGGCCCGACGTGCGCTGCGCTCCAGCCTAGACCATGTTTTCATCGTGCGCAGGTTCGAAGTCTCGCCCGGCTACCGGTGACGCGGCAAGTCGATGCAAGAACAAAGGTGCAAAGGACATGACGAATCGCAAGGCCCTGCTCCGCGTTGAGTCCCTGTTGGCGGGCGCTCAACTCCCGGCATTACCTCAGAGCGCTATTCGCCTGCTGCAACTCTCACAGGATCCCGAGAACGGCCCTGCGGAGTTTGCCGTGCCGATCGAATCCGATCCCGGGTTGACGGGACAAGTGTTGAAGTTCGTGAACTCGTCCTACTTCGGATTTGCGCGGGAGATCTCCAGTATCCGGCTGGCGATCACGCTGGTGGGGATTCGCACGATCAAGAACTTCGCGTTGTGGAGCGCCGTCTTCAGTCTGATGCCGAACCCGAAGTGCGGCCCATTCGACCTGAAGAGCCTCTGGCAGGACTCCTTGCGTCGCGGGCTCTTCGCGCGGGCGATGGGGCGTTTGTTGGGCCAGGTGGACAGTGAAGACCTGTTCGCCGCCGCTTTGCTGCAGGACATGGCCGTGCCGTTGCTGGCCAAGGAGCTGCCGGAGGAGTACGACAAGCTGTTCCAGTTGCGGCAGGGCGGCCGGACTCGCATGTCCGACCTCGAGCAGGAGCGGTTTGGCTGGAATCACGCGGAGGCGGCGAGCCTGCTGGCCCGGCGTTGGAGCCTGCCCGACGAGTTCGCCGACCTGATCGAATGCCACACGAAATTCACCGAGCTGCTGGCCAAGGGGGCCACGCCCGGCGAGGCGGCGGTGAGCCTGTCCGCCCTGCTGCCGTCCGTTCAGGACGCGAACTGGCATGAGCGCGACCAGTTTGTGGAAGCGTTCTGCCGGCTCACAGGCTCCGCCGAGTCACAGATCCACCCGTTGCTGTCGGAAATCGACACGGGCTTCCAGGAATTCGCGCCGGTCCTGAAGCTGGGCATGCCCTCGCGCCCCCTGGCCGAATGCCTGGCCGCACCGGAAGAGGCGGCCGTCGGTTAACCCGCTCGACGTCGTCCCGCCCGAACGCACTGGCTCACACCGCCCAAGCCCCGGCGACTCCCGCCTCCCGGGGCTTTTGCTCTGGGGCGCGCCAGGTGGGGCGGCGCGCCGGGCACGCTGATCCAGGCTCGGATCGCGGGCGGCTGGCCCGGGCCCGCACCCGTGTCCCAACCGCCGGCCCCGCTGCTCGCGCCGGCCGAACCTCTTGGGCTCGATCTTGTCTCCCGATTAGAATGTAAGGAGGACATGTATCGAGCGGCAGCGTGGCTGCAAGGTTGGTGGGTGGTGGTCGATTATTCACGCATCCGGCGGCGGAAGTCCTTGCTGGCGGCCCAGGGCTACCTGGAGTTGGCTGATGAGCCGGGTCATCTCGGGCGCTTGCGGGCGGAGCTGCGGGATCGACTCGCGCAACGGGCGCTCGAAGCGCTGGACGCGGCAGCCGACTCGCGGGCTTCGCGCCTGGACTATCTCTACCTCAAGGGGCTCGCCTATCGCACGATGCATCGTTACGCAGAGGCCATACCGCCCTTGGAGGCCGCCGCGGAGCTGAGCCCCGACAAGGTGCCCATCTGGCTCGCCCTGGGTTGGTGCTACAAGCGCCTCGGTCGGCTGGACAAAGCGATCGAATCGCTCGAGCGCGCTCTGCTGGCCGATCAGCGCGAGGCGATCGTGCATTACAACCTCGCCTGCTACTGGAGCCTGGCGGGCGATGCGAAACGGGCCGTGCAGTTTCTCGCCCAGTCGTTCGATTTCGATCCGCAGTATCGGGAGCTGGTGGGCGGCGAGTCCGACTTCGATCCGATCCGCAACCTGCCGGACTTCCAGGCCCTGATGAGGCCCGTCGTGTGAGCACCGTCCGCAGCCGCCCACGGCCCCTCGCCCCCTGCGCCGTTCACATGCTCTTGGCGGCGTAGAGTTCCGCGTACTCGACGACCCACACGTCGACCAGCTCCAGAAACCGTTCCAGGTCGACATCGGCCAGTGGTTCGTAGTGGTTGCGGTTGAAGACTTCCTTGTTATGGATGGTGCCCTTGGCCGCCAATTCGAGGACCCGCGATCTGGTGGCGGGGCGCACCATGACTTCCAGCCGGCTGTAGTCGTTGCTGCGCCGCCGGCCGTCGCCCACCCGCAAATCATCCCGGCTGCAGGCGCCCCCCCACCCCCGCTCCCCGTACAGTGTCTCGAGACGAAAGCCCGGGAAGTGGTTGGGCAACTGCCGAATGCACTTCTCGATATGCTCGGAGAGCTGCAGACGGTAGCTCGAATGCAAACGCTTCAGCTCCTCGTCACTCAAGGCCTGCGCCGCCGCTTCTTTCCGCCGCGCTTCACCCCTGCGCTTGCCTCGTTCAATGGCTTGTTGCAGCCGGTCTTCAAAACTCATACCTGAGACTATTTTCCGTCGGACTGTTTCTTCTGGTAGAACTGCATGAGATCGGAGAAGGAACGGAGCGGTTCTTTGCCCTCTTCCATCTCCTTGGTGATCGGCTTGATGAATTTCGGCTTCTGGGGCGGGCGCGGCCGCCCGCCTCCCTTCGGACGCCGTGTAGCGGTCTCCGACTTCGGACGGGTTGAGGACGGCGTGGCTACGGCCCGGCGCCGCGTCGGCTGCTTGGCCTGCGGCTTGTGCACGCGCGCACCAGACGCCTCGCGACGCGCCTCTGCCGACCTCTCCGTGCCCGGTTCGATCGCCGTGAGCGACACGCGACGCCGCGGCTTGTCGACCTCCACGACCCACACGGTCAACACGTCGCCCACGCCGACTACCTCGTGCGGGTCCCGCACGAACCGGTCCGCCAACCGGCTGATATGTATCAACCCGCTGTCGGGCAACCCGATATCGACAAATGCGCCGAAATCGACCACGTTCAACACCGTGCCCGCCAACTTCATGCCGGGTTCCAGATCCTCCAGTTTGACGATGCCGCGGCGGAATACGGGGGCCGGCAGGTCTTCTCGAGGATCGCGACCCGGGCGGGCCAGCGCGTTCAAGATGTCGCGCAGCAGCAGCTCGCTGACCGACAGTTCAGCAGCGAGCGCTTGTGGGTCGAGCCGACGGACCAGGTCCGGGAGACTGGGCGGCCTCTCCACCACATCCGGTGCGCTCGCTACCACATCCGGTGCGCTCGCTACCGCATCCGGCGCGCGGTCTACCACATCCGACGCGCTGTCCACCACACCTGACGCACTCTCCGCCACATCCGGTGCGCTGTCCACCACATCCGGTGCGCTCTCTACCACATCCGGTGCGCTCTCCACCACACCCGACGCGCTGTCCGCCACAGCCGGCGCGCTCTCCGTCACATCCGGCGCGGTCTCCACCGCGACCGATTCCTCCGGGGCAGTCGGCGCGTGGTCCCGCGGCGGCACGGCGTCTTCGGCTGGGGCCGCCGACGACGTGCTGGGCATCCCAGTCCGTGCGCCCGTCATAGCGGCCGCCAAATCACCGGCGTTGCAGCCCATTTTGGCGAGGATCTGGCTGGCCAGGGCATAGCTTTCGGGATGGATCCAGGTGGCGTCGAGGGGGTTGTCGCCGTGGGAGATCTTGAGGAATCCGGCGGCCTGGACGAACGTCGCTTCACCGAGTCCCGACACCTGTTTGAGTTCTTCGCGGTTGCGAAACGGCCCGTGTTTTGCGCGGTGCTCGCACAATCGCCGCGCGGTGAGCTGGTTCATGCCGGAGACGTATCGGAGCAGCGCGGGGCTGGCGGTATTGACATCCACGCCCACGTAATTGACACAGGATTCCACGACGGCATCGAGCGAGTTCCGCAGGTGTTTGGCCTTGACATCGTGCTGATACATTCCCACGCCGATATTGGCCGGGTTGATCTTCACCAATTCGCTCAGCGGATCCAGCAAGCGGCGTCCGATCGAGATCGCGCTGCGCAGAACCGCGTCGTATTGTGGCAGCTCTTCGCGCCCGACCGCGCTGGTGGAATACACGCTCGCCCCAGCCTCGTTGACGATGACGAACGCCACTTCCTCGTCTTTCAGTTCGTTACCCAGCACGTCCACGACCAACTGCTCCGTCTCGCGGCAGCCGGCCCCGTTACCGATCGCGATGACGGACAGGCGGTGGCGGTGGACGAGCGTGGCGATCTTGCGGCGGCCGGTTTGAATCCACTCCTCCCTGCCGATCACATGGATGACATCGTGGCCGAGGACATTTCCGAATTCGTCGAGCGCGATGAGTTTACAGCCGCTGCGGAATCCCGGATCGATGGCCAACACGCGGCGGTTGTGCACGGGAGGCTGCAGCAGGAGTCTTCGCAGGTTGCGCGCGAACACTTCCACGGCGTGCGATTCCGCCATCTCCGCCATCTCACGGCGCAGCTCGCGTTCCAAGCTCGGGATCAGCAGCCGATTCAGCGCGTCCCGGATGCAGCTCCGCAAGAACTCGGCATGCGGATGCTCCGGGCGGATCAACAGCGATTCCGCTTCGGCCGCCATTGCTTCCACATCCATTTCCAACTTCACGCGCAGAATCCGTGCGCGCTCGCCGCGATTGATGGCCAACACGCGATGGGGCGGGATCCGCGCGATCGGTTCCTGGAACGCAAAATAGTCCTTGAACGCGGCCTCGAGTCGCTGCCGCTTCTTCTCCTTCTTGGACATTGCGTCCGACAGGGGACCGCGCTTCTTTTTGGCCATCACCTTGGCCAGGCCGCCCGGAGGACGGCCCGGCGCGTTGCCGACAGCCGCAGCGGCCGGGACCGGTGCCGGCCGCGCGCCGGCCGGGTCGGGTGGAGCAGCCGGGACCTCCGCGGCCGCGCTCGTCGGCGTCTGAGCCGGTGTCTCCGCAAGTGCAGGCCTCTCGGTGGGTATCGCAGGTGGCTCGCCGGGTGCCTCCGCAAGTGCGGGCCTCTCGGCGGGCACCACAGGTGGCTCACCGGGTGCCTCGGCATCAACAGCAGATGGCGACGGTTCGCGAGCGGCCGGCGCGATGCCCGTCTCTTGGGCAGGCGGGGCCGCATCGCCCGTCGGGCTATTGTCCGGCGCCGGCTGGTCGATCGGCGCAGCGACGGCGGGAGACGGCGTGGTGTCAGGAGGCACCTCGCGGCGCAGAGGCGTCTCGATACGGTTGCACACGAGCTTGGCCGTGCGCTGGAGAACCTTGCGCAGCTTCCCGCGCGCATCGGCCCGCTCGCCGAACAATTCAGCAATGATGTGTCGGACACCGGCGAGCACGTCGGCGGCGTGCTGCAACCCGTGTTCGGGTGCCACGAGGCTCTCTGCGCAAGCGCTCAGATCGGCCGCGTCTGGGTGTGCGTCCAGGACTTTTCGCGCCAGGGGTTCCAGACCCTGTTGACGCGCCACGGTGGCCAACGTCTGTTTCTTGGGCTTGAACGGCAGATAGAGGTCTTCCAGGCGCTTGGGTGAATGCGCCGCGCGAATCTGGTCGGCCAGTTCGGGGGTCAGGACTCCCTGCGACTGAACCGACTTGAGGATGGTCAGCTTACGTTCTGCCAAGGCACGCAGCTTGCCCACCTTCTCCTGCACCTGGCGGATCTGTTGCTCATCCAGCGCCCCCGTTTGGTCTTTCCGAAAGCGGGTGATGAATGGGACGGTGTTGCCATCGTCCAGCAGGGCCACGGTGTTCTGTACGCTTTCGAGTGGCAGGCCCAGCTCGCGAGCTGCCTGGCTCAAGTCGATTTCGATCGTGTTGTCCATTGGGGGCCCCAATGAGGGCTACCGAGGAAGCGGCGCAAATACTCCGCTGGTTTGCACTTAGTTGTCTGGTTGGCAATCTAGCGCTTGTTAGGGGGGTTGTCAAGGATCATCGGTCGTGCGGGCGGTGGCGGGGTGGGGGCGCCCCCGGGGTGATAGGACTGTTACGAACGCGAGAAGGGTTTTTTTCGAAAAAGGCGGCACTTTTCCGATAAGAGTTGAAACTTGCAGGGTCCGATCTGCCGATAACCGCGGATGTATGGGCGTTCGTCACATGCGGTCGAAGCAAAGGACGACTCTCTATGGCGGAACCGCGACTGCGCATCTATTACGGGCCTGATACGGCTTCGGAAACCACGCTGAACGAGCCGGGTCGCGCGGCCCACAGCGTGACGGTACCGCTGCGCGAAGTGTTCGGCTGGCTGATGGACGCGGTCCACAGCGGCCGGACCTGGTTGAGCGACTTCGAGGACGACGAAGTCACGATCTCGACGGACCTGTACGAGGTCATTCTGGCCTATCAGCATTTCCGGCGGCCATCGGCCTGACGCGCCCGTTGGTCGCGTCAGCGCCGACTCAGTTCATGCACCGCATCGACCAGTGCGATGGCGTTGTCGACGGGTGTCTGCGGCAGGACCCCGTGTCCGAGATTGAAGATATGACCGGATCGTCCGGCCGCCCGGGCCAGGACATCCGCCACGCGTTGGCGCACGTACGCGCGGTCGGCCAACAGCACACACGGGTCAAGGTTCCCCTGGATTGCGCGGTCCGTGGCAACGGCCCGCCATGCGTCATCCAACGGCATGCGCCAGTCCACTCCGACCACCGCGCGGTGGCCTTCGCCCAGTAGTGGGTTCAGGGCCGGGTTGCCCGTTGCGAAGTTGATCACCGGCACGCCGGGCGAAATCTGGGCGATGATTTGCTGGACGTACGGCAGCACGAACTGGCGGTAGTCGCCGACGCTCAGGCACCCGCTCCAGGAATCGAACAGTTGGACGGCCTGCGCGCCGGCGGCGATTTGGGCGTTGAGGTAGCGCGTCACCGCCCGCACGAAGCGGTCCATCAGCGCCTGCCAGGCGCCCGGATCGCGATACATGATCGTCTTGGTGTGGATGTAGTTGCGGCTGGATCCGCCTTCGATCGTGTAGCTGGCCAGGGTGAACGGAGCGCCCGCGAAGCCGATCAACGGGATCTGTGGCGGGAGGTCGCGGCGCGTCTGCCGCACCGCCTCCATCACGAAGTGCAAGGCCTCGACATGTTCCAGCTCCAGGATGCGGTCGACATCGCGCGGGTCCCGCACGGGGTTGTGCACGACCGGCCCTCCGTGTGCCGTGAATTCCAGGTCGAGTCCCATGGGTTCGAGGATCGGCAGCAGATCGGAGAACACGATGGCGGCGTCCACGCCGAGCCGTGCCACGGCCGTGCACATGACTTCGCTGCACAGGGCGGGATCCCGGCACAACTCGAGGAACGTGACTTTCTCGCGCACCTGGCGGTACTCGGCCATATAGCGGCCCGCCTGCCGCATCAGCCAGACCGGCGTGACGTCGGTCGGTTCGCGGCGACAGGCCTTCATGAACGGGCTGTCGTGCCAGGGCGCTTGAGGATCGACCGTGCGTGCCGTCCCGTCCACGAGTTGGACATGGATGCGGTTCTTGGTTTCCAGCAGGGCGGCTGCGCGGCACGCCCCGTCGCGCACCAGGTGTCCGAGCTTCGCCTGTGCGGGCACCACATCGACCGGCAGGCCATGCTGCCGCAACATGCGGCTGGTCGTCGGCCCAATGGACCCGACCACCATCCGCGACATGGCCTGTCGCAACCGGGCCTCGATCCCCAGCCGCCGAGCAGTCCGCAGCACGTGGGTGACCTGGACGGCGGAGGCAAACAGCGCCACGTCCACCTGTCCATCCGCCAGGTTCCGCACGGCCTGTTCCAGCGGCTGCGGGTCGTCCGGCAGCTCCCAGCGATAGGCGGGGATCGCCACGACGCGTGCGCCGCGCGCTTCCAGGCCGGCGATGAGGCTGACGTTCGACTCGCCACACTCCTGGACCGCCACGACCTGATGATCGACCGGCACATGCCGATCGACGATGCTGAGCAGTTCGCGCCAGGTGTGCGGTTCGGCCGCGACATGGGTCGGCACCAGCCCGGCTTCCCGCATGGCGCGGGCCGTCTTGGGTCCGCGGGCGATGGTGACGGTATCAGCCAGCGCGTGCAGGTAGCGGTCCCGCGGCAGTCGGCGTTCGACGCTCGTGAGCAGGTACTGGAAGCCGACACCGGTCAGGAATATCACGACGCCGAAATCTCCGACCAGGAGTCGGCCGCCGAAATCGGCGGCCGCCGCCGAATCCGTCGGTGGCACCTCGCGCACCGACGGCGTGACGGATGCGACGCCGTCGAACCGTTCGATCAGCCGGGCGACTTCCGCGGCGTGCCGGCTTTCGAACGCGGCCACGCGCAAGCGGCGGTAGCTGGGGGAAGACTCGTCCATGCCCCCTATCCTAAACGAAAAAGGCCTGCCCGTCTGGTGGACGGGCAGGCCGCTGGTTATGGTCACCAATGAACTGGCGGACTTAACGGACAAAAGTAGTCTGAATGAAGCGGCGCTGGGCCGGCAGGAACGCGGAAGGATCGACTACCGGAGCCGGTCCGACCTCGTCCTTCTGCTCGACCTCTTTGGGCGCATTGGCGCGAGCACCTTTCTCGGCACCGCACACAGGCTCACAGCCACAGCCCGGATCCTCACAGCCGCAGCCCGGGTCCTCGCAGCCGCAGGTCACTTCGCAGCAGCTCTTCTTGCAGCAGCGCTTGCCGAAGATGCGGTCCAACAGACCGACCCGGCAACGCTTCTTGCAGCATTTGACCTCGCAACCACAACCCGGATCCTCACAGCCGCAGCCCGGATCCTCGCAGCCACACGCCGGCTCGTCGCAGCAGTCGCAGCAGTTCGTGACGCGACAGTGCTTCTTGCTGTGCAGCTTGCGGAACAGGTTCAACAACGGGGTCCGGCGGCATTTCTTGCAGCAGCAAGTCGCCTCGCAGCCACACGTCGGCTGCTCGCAGCCGCAGCCCGGATCCTCACAACCACACACCGGCTCGTCGCAGCAATCGCAGCAGCTCTTGGTGCACTTGCAGCTGCGGAGCAGGTTCAACAGCGGCGTCCTGCGGCACTTCGGCTTGCAGGCCACACAGCACGCATCGCATCCATTATCACAGCCGCAGCTGGGTCCTGGATCCACACAACACGGCTTGTCACAACAGGTCACTTTGTCGCAGCAACCGTTGTAATGCGTTCCGAGCATTCGGTCGAGTAAATCCAACCCGAAGCTCTGGGTGCAAAGGCCGAAGCCGAGCACCAACGATCCAACTAAGATGTTCCACTTCATCGAGCCACGTCTCCTTTACGATGGAACTTTCGAACTGGCGCATTTCCCGGGTCGGCCTGCGCACTTGAGCTGATCGGCGTACTGAGTCACTCGCCGGAAAACTCAAACTGTCAGTTGATTCTCCCTCTTGGAGATAATCGATCGGGGTGTGCCTTACTGGGGTGGGCTATGCGGAGGTCGGTGGTGCTGTACACCGCAAACCACGCAGTGTCATACGCCAGAACCGGTCGAGCCATTCCTTGACCCGATAAGTCCGCTCCGGTTGGCCTGACGCGTCGTTGCGTGCCGCTCACGGAGAGGCACTCGCGTCAAGTGACATGTACCGTATCGGTCCAGCCGGCGCACGGCCTTGAGCGAGCGGAAACAATTTTCGGCAAGTGGTTTAGATCAACTGTTGCGTCGAGATTACGGCCTGGTGGAACTGGCGAAACCTTGCCGCGCAGGCCCCCCAGGCGTTGTGGCAGACAGGCCGTCCAGCTGCTATAGTAAGCTGCACGACGACCCATGCTCTGATCCCCAAATGCATGCTCATGGCTTCACGGCACCTTGTACTTCTGTGCGCGCTGGCCACATCCCTGGCAGGAGCTGTGCCCGCCGCCGATTGGCCTCAGTGGGCCGGGAGTCCCTCCCGCAACAACACGTCCGAGGCGGTGGGCATTCCGACGCGGTGGGCGCCCGGCAAGTTCGATCGCCAGACCGGCCGGTGGGACTCCTCCCAGGCCCGCAACATCCGCTGGGTCGCCCGCCTCGGCAGCCAGACCTACGGGACGCCGGTCGTGGCGGGCGGACGCGTCTGGGTCGGCACGAACAACGCGGCCGGCTACCTGGCCCGATACCCGGCCCGCGTGGACCTGGGGTGCCTCCTCTGCTTCCAGGAATCGGACGGCCGCTTCCTCTGGCAGCACTCCAGCGAGAAGCTGCCGGACGGCGCGCTGGACTGGCCGCTGCAGGGGATCTGCTGCGCGCCGCTGGTCGAAGGGGATCGCCTGTGGTATGTCACCAGCCGGGGCGAGGTCGTCTGCCTGGACACGGAAGGCTTCTATGACGGCCAGGACGACGGTCCGGCACGGCAGGTGCCCGGCCGCCTGTTCGACCTGCGCGCGCCGCGAACGTCCGACACCGATGAGCTGACGCCCGCCATCGCCGCACTGCAGGCGGGAGATGTCACACCCGAGCTGCGGCAGCGGTTCGCCGCCGCGGGGATGGAACTGCCCGCGACGGTGCACGTGCAGTCGATCCGACCCGGCGCGGCGTGGTCGCTGCAAGCCGACCTGGACGGCGTGTCGCGGGAGTTCACTGCCGAGTTGACGGCGGGCGCCGAGCCGACCGATCGGGTGCTCTCCGTGTTCAAGGTCATCTCGCCAGCCGACCGGCAGGAGGCCGATCTGATCTGGTCGCTGGACATGATGCAGCAGCTCCAGGTGCGGCAACACAACATGGCGGCCTGCAGCGTCACGGCGCTGGGCCACATCCTGTTCGTCAACACGTCCAACGGCGTCGACGAGTCGGAGAAGGTCGTCCCCGCGCCCACGGCGCCAAGCTTCCTGGCACTCAATAAGCACACGGGCGAGATCCTGTGGACCGACCATGCGCCGGGTGAGAACATCCTGCATGGCCAGTGGTCCTCGCCGGCGGCCGGAGTCCTGGGCGGCGTCCCGCAGGTCATCTTCGGCGCCGGCGACGGCTGGGTCTACAGCTTCCGGGCCGACGGCGGCCGGGATGGGCACCCGGAGCTGCTGTGGTGCTTCGACGCGAACCCGAAGGAATCGAAGTGGGTCGGGGGCGGCGCCGGAACGCGCAATATCATCATCGCCACGCCGGTCATTTACGACGGCCTGGTCTACGTCGCCGTGGGCGACGATCCGGAGTCGGGCGCCGGCAGCGGGCGCCTCTGGTGCATCGACCCCACGCGGCGCGGCGATGTCAGCCCGACGCTGGCGGTGCGTGCCGATGATCATTCCCAGATCCTGCCGCGTCGACGCGTCCAGGCCGTGATCCCCGAAGAGGGTGAAGCCGCCATCCCCAACCCCAACTCGGCCGCCGTGTGGGAATATGCGCAGGTAGACCGGAACGGCGACGGCACAATCGATTTCGAGGAGGAGATGCACCGCTGCTGCGGCAGCGTCGCGGTGAAGGATGACCTGCTGGTGGTTGCCGACTTCGGCGGGCTGGTGCATTGCGTGGATGCGAAGAGCGGCCAGGTCTATTGGACACACGATCTCATGACCGCCGTGTGGGGCTCGCCCTTGATCGTGGATGGCCATGTCTACCTGGGCGACGAAAACGGCGACGTCACCGTGTTCAACCTGAGCAAGGAGCAGCATGAGCCGGTGTCGAGAATCGATATGGGCGACCCGATCTACACCACGCCCATTGTGGCCAACGGCGTGCTCTACATCGCCACCCGGACGCGCCTGTTCGCGATCCAGGCGCCGCAGGACCGCCCCTGACCGCTACAGGAACTTCAACCCGGCCATCACGGCCCAGGCATCCGCGCGGTAGTCGTCCAACTGGCCTGCCTGGACATCCAGAATGACCGTGTAGAGCCGCCCGTTGCGCAGGGTCACGAGCACTTCGCGGTCGGCCCCGTATCGCCCGCTGCCCACTTGAAAGACCTGCTGCGTCCGGTACGCAATACAGGGGACGTCCCCCAAGACCAGCGCCCAGCACTGGCCTTCCATCGCTTGCCGCATCTTGCCTTCCAACGAGCCGAGGAGCCGCTCCCGGAACTCCAGCAGATTCTCGCGGCGGACATCGCGCGGTTGCGGAAAACTCGCGGCACGCGCCTCGATGGTGATACGCGGCAGCGGAAATGCCCGGTCAAACAGGAATCGCGCGACGCATTTCGGGTCGCGCGATGCCACATGCCAGTCGACCGGCGGGGCGGCCCGCACGCGGCCCTCATCCAGGTCGGGCAGGAAGTCGGCCAAAGCAGACAGTTCGTCCGCGGAGTACGCGAAGACCTCCAACGTCTCGGCCGACACCTGCGCCGCCGCGCCGGCCGGCAGGCTGACCGGGCGCCCTCGATGACTCATCAGATACACCGCTGCGACCGTCAGGCCGACCAGCGCCAGAGCAAACAGGGTGTGCCACCACGGCAGCCGCCACGGGCGGCGTCCACCGTTGGGGGAGGGAGCCTCGTGGGTCATCACACGGTCCTCAGCAGAGACTGGGGACTACCGGCCGGTGCGGCGCGGGGCCCGGCGGATCTCGCGCGAGGCGGCCGCCAGATCAGGCACCAAATGTCTCTTTGACTTTCTGGACGAAATGGGGCGTCTTACCCGACTGGCTCAGGGCTTCCGCCTTCTTGTCGGCTTCTTTCTTCTGGTTGAATTCGAACGTCGCCACGCGCTTGAGCGACTGGTTGAACACGCCCCAGTAGACTTTCTTGCGCAGCTCGGCAGGCTCCTTGGCCCGGCTGGCGCGTTTGGTGGTCTTCTTGACGACCGCCTTTTTCTTGCCCTCCTCGGCCTTCTCCGCCGCTTCGACCTCTTCGCGCAACGCTTTCCGGTTTACTATTTTTCTCGCCATGGGTTCTCGTCTTGCACGGGACCGCGGGATTGCCTGGGCTCATCGTACCCCATTCCGAGCCCGATGGCCAGTTGGCCTGTCAGGGCCCCACGCGCGACGGGACCGGCAGGCGCGGCGCCGCCGGCCGTGCGGGTGCCGGGCGCGCCGGGGTCAGACGCGGCCGGATGGAACGCGCCGCGAACGCGCTCAGGCGGCCCGGCGGCGGGGGCCGGTTGCCGGCCGCCATTCGAGCTGCCGCAAGATGTACTCCGCGGCCTGACGCGTGGCGCCGGGCTTGCAGAACCGCGACCGGAGCGAGGTCAGTTGATCGACGCGGCGGCGGTACTCGGCAGGTGTCCGGAGCCAGTGGATGATGTGGTCCGCCAGCTGGACTGACTTATCCGTACAGGCCGGATACTCGGGCAGCGGCACGCGCTCTGCGCCGGGGTGGCTGGGATCGTAGGGCGCATGAGTCAGGTCGAACCGGTCGTCGCAGGCCAACAGGTTGACCAGCGTCATGTACTTGCAACGCAGCAGGAAGTGCTTCGCGATGAAATACATGCGGGGATCGACCCAGTAATGGATGACGGACGGCTTCGCGTAGTACATCAACTCGAGCGACACGGACCCCGAACAGGCCAGGCAACACGTGCTCAGTTGAATGACCTCGCTCGTGCGACCGACAAACACGTCCACCGGGAGGCTGCTGCCGGCCAGCATCGCGCGGGCCATCTCCCCTTGCTGCTCGTTGAAGCTGGCGATGGCGAACCGCGTGCCCGGCACCTGCGCCGCGATCCGCGCGGCGGCCCTGAGAAACACGGGCAGGTTGGTACGCACCTCCTGCAGGCGCGAGCCCGGCAGGATTCCAACTAGGTGCTGCTCGGCATCCCCGGCATGCCGCATCAGGAACTCGCGGTCGACCACCTGCTTCGTGAGCTGGTCGAAATAGGGATGGCCCACATGGACTGCGGCACATCCACGCTGCCGATACCATTCGGCTTCAAAGGGAAGCTTGCACAGCACGTGGTCGACCAGGCGGCGCAGCTTGCGGATCCGCCAGGCGCCCCAGGCCCACATCTGCGGCGCTCCATAGTAAATCACCGGAATCCCGCGCGCCTTGGCCCGGCGGGCAATCCACCAGTTGAAACCCGGGTAGTCGATCAGGACGACCGCGTCCGGCCGCTCCAGGCGGAAATACCGATCCGCCTGTCTCAGGAGTCGCCAGAACTTGGGCAGGTTCACGATCGCCCGGACGAACCACATCACGGCCAATTCGGTGAGATCGGCCAGCATCTCCATGCCGGCCGCCCGCATCCGCGGGCCGCCGAAGCCGACGGCACGCAGCCCCGGCCGTTGCTGTGTGAGCATCGCGATCAGATTGGCCCCGTGCAGATCGCCACTGGGCTCGCCCACCGAGAAAAAAACGGTCAAGTTCCTCGTCGTCATCGTCTGCATCCCGTCCCCGGCCCGCTCGTCCTCCCGGATGGCCGGGAAGTATGCCAGAACGAAAGGAACGGGAACAGGCCAAAAATCAGGACTGCAGGACTGCCCGGTTCGCGGTCCGTGCGTCTGGACCGAGCGGGGCGGCTCGGACCTACCGACGGTGGGCGCCCCCGGCGAGGCGCGCAGCCGGCCCCGCGGCCCGCCTGGGCGTCAGGCGTGCGGCCGAGCCGCCAGCAGCATCTCGAGGTAGCTGCGCCGTTCCGGGGCGGCCAGGTCCAGTTGGGTGGCCAGCGCCACCAGGTTCGCCTGGGCATCCTGCAGCGTGTCGGCGCGGGCCCGGATCTCCAGCTCGACGAACAGGCCGAGTTGCTCGACGTCGTCGAGCGTCGCCTCCACGGTCCAGCCATTCCACGTGAAGCGGCCGCAGCGGCGGCGCTTCTTCACCTGGGCCACGCTCCGGAACCCGAGCGCGTGGAGCAGCTGCACGTATTGGGGCGTGAGCTGCTCGCCGCTGGCCAGCGGCAACTCCAGCTCCTGGCGCGTCTTGGTGGCCCGGTCGAGCTTCGGGCCCTTGTAGGTCACCCGGTTGTCCCGCCCGGTCCGCCGGATGCGCAGCGCCTCGTCGGTCCGTGCAAAATCCCGTGTCGGATGCGCGAAGTAGTGATCCACCTGCTCGATCGTCTCGCCGAAGTGCGCCCCCAGCGCGATCAGCTGTTGAGCCACCGGCGCCAGGTCGCTCACCGGGAACTTGTTCTCCACTTCGTACCACATGGCCGGACTCCGTCAGGCAAGGGCGGATTTGAGTTCCCGCGCGGCCGCGGCCGGATCGGGCGCGCTGATCAGGCTGTGGCTGACTGCCACGCGCGCGAAACCGGCCGCGCACACCTGTGCGATGTTGGCCGGCCCGATCCCGCCGATCGCGAACGCCGGCAGCCGGATTTCCCGGCCCACCTGCCGCAGCAACTCCACGCCGGCCAGCTGCGCGAACTGCTTGGTCGCCGAGGGGAAGGTCGGCCCGCACCCCAGGTAGTTGGCGCCGTCGAGCACGGCCCGACGCGCTTGATCGATCGTGTGGGTCGAGACGCCGATCAGCGCCTGGACGCCCAGCACCGCCCGAGCGTCCTGGACGCTGATTTCGTCCTGCCCCACATGGACGCCGTCCGCGTGGGCCAGCGCGGCCAGATCCGCGCGGTCATTCATGATGAACAGAACGTGATGCGCCCGCGTCGCCGCGCGCAGCAGATGCGCCCGCTCGAGCAACTCGCGATCGCTCAACCGCTTGTCCCGCAGCTGCAACACGTCCACGCCGCCCTGCAGAAGCTGGTCCACCAGCCGGCTGAACTCGCCGACCGATGCGCGTCCGTCGACGAGCACGTAGAGCCGCGCCGCGGCGAGCCGGTCGACGCTCGTGCCCAACAACGTGATGGCACGCTCGACCGTGTAGGCGCGGTACCGCAGCGCCTCGAGCCGGGGCGCGGCCGACGGCGCCAGGATCTTGGCATACTCCTCCAAGCTGCGTAGAGCCTGCTGCACGCGGCCCCAGTTGGCCGCCACCACCGAACCGACATCACCCCGCTGATATTCGCCGTCCGTCCGCACGCCCGTCCCGACATCCCGCAGCGTGTCACGAGCCAGGTGCAGATCCTCCGCCGCCACACCCTGCAGCGCACCGATCAGGTCATGCCGCATCTGCTTGCACAACGAGACTAGATGCGGATCCTCCCAGACGAACCGTACATACTCCTCCACCACGCGCAGGCCTTCCAGGCAACGATTGCGGTTCGCATCCACGATCCGCAGGACCGTGGTCCGGCCGGCAGGGTCCATCATCGGCGGCGGCATCTGAGCAGGCATGGCGGCTCCCCAAGGCGCCCGTGGAGTCTGACCCTTAGTTTGTAGCAGATCGGCGTCCTTTTGCCTTGCCGCCAGGCGCCCCAGCCGCTACAATCCGCCCCGCCCTGCCCCGCGACGCGCCGGGGCCATGCGCCTGCGAGCCGGTCGAGCAAGGGAGCGAACCAACGTGCGACAGACGCCCCCAGAGAGCCGGATCACCTGTCTGTGGCCGGGGCTGCGCCGGCTGTGGTACCACGCGGATGTCTCGAGCCTGGCGGTCGCGGCCACGTTCGCCGCGCTGCTGAACGTGGCGCTCTGGGCCAGCTTCGTGCGTTACGACACCGTTTCGACCGCCTGGCGCACCGGGGCGTGGCTCTCGCTGGCCCTGTTCTGGTTGTTCGGGCTATGGCAAGGGGGCCGGGAACCCTCCCCGGCAGGGGGCCAGCCGGGTGAGGAGAGCCAGCAGGACTTGTTTATTCGCGCGCAGTCCCAATACTTAAGGGGACATTGGATGGAAGCCCAAATGCTGCTTGAGGAACTGACTGGACGCGATCCAGGCGACGTAGAGGCCCATCTGTTGCTCGCCTCGGTGTACCGGAGAGCGCGACGTATCGACTTGTCTCGTCGCCAGTTACGGAAACTCCAGGACCATCCCGGTGCAGCCAAGTGGCGTTTTGAGATCGGCCGCGAACTGGCAACCCTCCAGGCGCCGCCGGTGGAGAATGTCCGTGCGGCCTGAGCGTTCTGGGCGGGCATTGCAGGGCACCCATCCGACGTGACCAAATCCGTGGGGAGTCAGGGATCTCCTCGAATTGCGAGGTACGGTGTAGTAGCAAGGCAGGGTGTGGAAAACGGGCCATGTGGTGAACGGCCCACGAGGCGGACCGACGTTCGCAGAAGGCTGATAGCTTGGTTGTCGGTCGACTCGACCGGCAGTGTGAGAGGATTCTCCCATGTATGAACGCTTCACAGACCGCGCTCGAAAGGTCATGCAACTGGCCAATCAGGAGGCTCAGCGGTTCAATCACGAGTACATTGGCACGGAGCATATCCTGCTGGGCCTGGTGAAGGAAGGCAGCGGCGTGGCGGCGAACGTGCTCAAGAACCTGGATGTCGATCTGCGCAAGATCCGCTTGGAAGTGGAGAAGCTGGTCCAGAGTGGTCCGGAGATGGTGACCATGGGCAAGCTGCCGCAGACGCCGCGCGCCAAGAAGGTGATCGAGTACTCGATGGAGGAAGCGCGTAATCTGAATCACAACTACGTGGGCACCGAGCACATCCTGCTCGGCTTGCTGCGGGAGCAGGAGGGCGTGGCCGCCCAAGTGCTCATGAACCTGGGCTTGAAGCTTGAGGAAGTGCGCGAGGAGGTTCTCAACCTGCTCGGACACGGGCTGGAGAGTGGCGAGAGCGAGCGTGGCGGGCGGGAGGCGGCAGGCGAGTCGTCGACGGCCGCCAAGGGTGGCAAGTCCAAAACGCCCGCGCTGGACAGCTTCGGCCGCGACCTGACGGAGCTGGCCAAGCAGAACAAGCTGGATCCCGTGATCGGTCGCGAGCGGGAGATCGAGCGTGCGATTCAGGTGCTCTGCCGCCGCACCAAGAACAACCCGGTGCTGCTGGGCGAGGCGGGCGTGGGCAAGACGGCGATCGTGGAGGGTTTTGCCCAGCGGGTGGTCAGCGGCAACGTGCCGGAGTTGTTGTCCGACAAGCGGATCGTCGTGCTGGACCTGGCGATGATGGTCGCCGGCACGAAGTATCGCGGCCAGTTTGAAGAGCGCATCAAGGCCGTGATGAACGAGGTCCGCCGCGCCAAGAACACGATCCTGTTCATTGACGAGCTGCACACGCTGGTCGGGGCCGGCGGCGCGGAAGGCGCGATCGACGCGGCCAACGTTCTGAAACCGGCGTTGGCACGCGGCGAGATCCAGTGCATCGGCGCCACGACGCTCGACGAGTACCGCAAGTACATCGAGAAGGACAGCGCGCTGGCACGCCGCTTCCAGGAGATCATCGTCGATCCGACCTCGAAGGTCGAGACGGTCGAGATCCTCAAGGGGCTGCGCGAGCGGTACGAGGAACACCACCGGGTGCAGATCACGGACGATGCCATCGCGGCCGCCGTGGAGCTGTCCGAGCGCTACATCTCCGCCCGCTGCCTGCCCGACAAGGCCATCGACGTGATCGACGAGTCGGGGGCGCGCGTGCGGCTCCGCGCGATGACCCGCCCGCCGGACCTCAAGGAGATCGACGACGAGGTCGAGCGGCTCAACAAGGAGAAGGAAGAGGCGGTCGCCAACCAGGACTTCGAGAAGGCCGCCGCGCTGCGCGACCAGGCGGATAAGCTCCGCAAGAAGAAGGACGCCATCACGCGCGAATGGCGCGAGAAGTCCCGGGAGACCGACGGCGTCGTGGACGAAGAAGTGATCGCCGAAGTCGTCTCCAAGATGACCGGCATCCCGTTGACCCGGCTGTCCACCGAGGACAGCCTGCGCCTGATGAGCATGGAAGAGGACCTGCACAAGCGGGTCGTCAGCCAGGACGCCGCCATCAAGGCCGTGTCCCGCGCGGTGCGTCGCAGCCGCAGCGGCTTGAAGGACCCCAAGCGCCCCACCGGCTGCTTCATCTTCGCCGGACCCACCGGCGTCGGCAAGACGCTCCTGGCCAAGGCGCTGGCCGAGTTCATGTTCGGCGACCCCGACGCGCTCGTGCATATCGACATGAGCGAGTACATGGAGAAGCACAACGTCAGCCGCTTGATCGGCGCCCCGCCCGGCTACGTCGGCTACGAGGAAGGCGGCCAGTTGACCGAGAAGATCCGCCGACGCCCGTACGCCGTCGTGCTGCTCGACGAGATCGAAAAAGCACACCCCGACGTGTTCAACATGCTCCTGCAAGTCATGGAAGAAGGCCGCTTGACCGACAGCTTCGGCCGGAACGTCGACTTCCGAAACTGCATCATGATCATGACCACCAACGCCGGGGCGGAAGCGATCAAGAACGAATCCGCGTTCGGATTCCAGCGCCCGGATGACGATGCGAGCTACGAGAGCATGAAGGACCGCGTCACCGAACATATCGAACGCGTGTTCCGCCCCGAATTCCTCAACCGGTTGGATGACGTGATCGTCTTCCGGCACCTGACCACCGAGGACCTGAAAGATGTGATCGACATGGAACTCGCCAGCGTGCGCGCCCGCCTGGTCGACCGGGGCCACCAGCTCCGCCTGACCGACGACGCCAAGGAGTTCCTGATCAAGGAGGGCTGCAAGAGCATCGATTACGGGGCCCGCCCGCTGCGCCGCGCCATCGAGAACCGGGTCGAAGACCCGCTCTCCGAAGGACTGCTGCGCGGCGAATTCCAAGGCATGGACGAAATCGTCGTCGACGTGGTGTGGGACTCCAACCACGAGAAGATCCTGCACCTGAAGTTCGAAGGCCACGTCGCGGCCGACGAGCCGCAACAGACGGTCGGCGCCGCCGACGAGTAGTCCCGGCAGCAGCAGGCGGGCGCCGCCGCCGCGGCGCACGCCGGAACCCCGGGGTGGGGGCCAACTCAGGGGGACCTCCGCCCGGACCAGCGCGCCGGACCGCGGCCGCCGACGTGCCACGCCCCTACGGCCCGCCCGGACTGCGCGGCGGCCTTTCTTCGGCAGAGCTTGCCGGACCGAAAAAAAACCCGCCACCTCCCAAGATCTCTCAAGCCCTACGGTCGAAACGACGAAAGAAGAAACCGGCATGGTGGGTTCACCCTGCGCCGACCGCATGGCGTGCTAGCACGGCAAGATCATGGCCTCTGCAACACACTCGACAACCGATCCGGACCGGGACGCGCACGTCCAGGAGTCTCCGATCGTGCAGTGGTTCCACGACTGGGGCGGCATGGTGCTCGATGGGATCCTGGCCGCCGGCGATTTCGCGGTCTTCGTGTGGCGGACCGCGGTGTGGCTGTGCACGCGGCTGCCTCGGCCGGAGACGATCCTGCCGAACCTGTACCAGATCGGCGTGTTGAGTCTGCCGGTGGTCGCCCTGACCGGGACGTTCATCGGGATGGTGCTGGCGGTGCAGAGCCATTTCCAATTCAGCCAGATCGGCTTGGAGACGCGGCTGGGGGCGGTGATCAACATGTCGCTGGTGCGGGAGCTGGGTCCGGTGCTGGCGGCCACGATGCTGGCCGGCCGGGTGGGGAGCGCGATGGCGGCCGAGTTGGGCACGATGCGTGTGACCGAGCAGATCGACGCCTTTGAGAGCATGGGCGCCAATCCGATCCACTACCTGGTCGTGCCGCGGTTCCTGGCCAGCATCTTCCTGATCCCGACGCTGACGATCATGGCCGACTTCATGGGTGTGATGGGGGCGTATTTCTACAGCATCTACATTCTGGGGATCGACCAGCACTTTTACCTGTACAATTCGCGCGAGTTCATCGGCGGTTTCGACCTGTTCGTGGGGATCTTCAAGAGCGTGTTCTTCGGGGCGGCCATCGCGTTGGTGAGCTGCCATCGCGGGTTCAACTGCACGCCGGGCGCGGAAGGAGTCGGGCGTGCGGCGACCGCCTCGTTCGTGATCTCTTTCGTCTTGATCCTGATGCTGGACCTGTTCATGGGCATCGTGCTCGACAGCATCTACTATGCCATTTGGCCGGCGGGAGCGCGTCTGTTTTGACGTGCCGCATATGGTGCGGATGAATCAGGATAATTCGGGGCAACCGCCGCTGCTGCAGCTGGACGACCTGCACGTCGAATTCGCCCACCGCCCGGTGCTGCGCGGGATCAACCTGCGCGTGCCGCGCGGCCAGACGCTGGCCATCATCGGCGAGAGCGGGTGCGGCAAGACGGTCTTGCTCAAGACCATGATCGGGCTGGTGCGGCCGACCCGTGGACGCGTGCTGTTTGACGAGCAGGACCTGGCGCAGCTCAACGACCGGCAGCTGGCCACGCAACGGCTCCGGTACGGTTTCGTGTTCCAGGGCGCGGCGTTGTTCGACAGTATGACGGTGGGGCAGAACGTGGCGTTCCCGCTGCGCCAACAGGGCCACACGCGCCAGGAGGACATGCAGCGCGCGGTGCTGGCACGACTGGCTGAGGTGGGCCTGCCCGACTCCGTCGTGACCATGAAGCCGGCGGAGCTGTCAGGCGGCATGCGCAAGCGGGTGGGCATCGCGCGGGCGTCGGTGGTCAACCCCGAGCTGATCCTGTACGACGAGCCGACGACCGGGCTGGATCCCATCATGAGCGACGTGATCAATGAACTGATCATGCGCGCCCGCCATCGCCACGCGATCACGAGTGTCGTGGTGACTCACGACATGCGCACGGCCCGCAAGGTCGCCGACCGCGTGGTCATGGTGTTCCCCATTTCGCGCCTGGAGCCGGGCGAGCCGCAGATCATATTCGATGGACCGCCGAGCGAGCTGGAGCGGACGACGAACCGCCGCGTGCGGCAGTTCGTGCAAGGGGAAGCCGGCGAACGACTGATGGAGATGCGGCAGGCGGCTGCCGCGGCGGGCGGACCGGCGCATAGCGAGTGACCAAGCATATGGACGATCGGGTACTGAGGTTCCGCGTGGGAGTCGTCGTGGTCGCCGCTGCGATGATCACGATGTTCCTCATTACGTTGTTGGGCGCCTGGCCCAACCCGTTCGCCGCGCGCAATACCCTGCTCATCAACTTCCCCGCCGCGCCGGGCGTCGCGGTCGACACGCCCGTCCGGAAGAACGGCGTCAAGATCGGGCGCGTCAAGGCCCTGGAGCTGGTCAAGCGCGGCGTCCGGTTGACCCTGGAGCTGGACGCCAGCTACCCGATCCGCGCCAACGACATCTGCCACATCCGCACCGGCTCGCTGGTCACGGGCGATGCCGTGCTCGAATTCGTCGCGTCCGAGGATCCGAGCTTGAGCGACGAGATTGTCCAGGACGGAGACTACACCCAGCAAGGGAAAGTGGACGCCAGCCCGTTCGAGGTCATCACCAAGATGGAGGGGCAGTTCCGGGCGACACTCGAGTCGATCAAGACGGCCGGCGACGAGATCGGCACGCTCGCCCGCAACGTCAACACGTTGCTCGGCACCGAAGACGATCAGCTGCAGGGCGTCCTCAGGAAGGTGGAAACCGCGCTGGACAACTTCAATCAAGCGATGACCAACGTCAATGCGATCGTAGGGGATGAACAGCTGCGCAGCCGGCTGAAACAATCGGTGGACAAAGTACCCCGACTGTTCGACCAGACCGAAGACTCCCTGGCGGAGTTCCAGACCACGCTCCAGAAATTCAACGCGGTGGCCGCCCGCGCGGAACATAACCTCGCGAACATCGAGGAACTCACGGCGCCCCTGGGCGCACACGGCGAAGAGATCACTCAGAACCTGATCCAGTCCGTCCGCAGCGCCAATGAACTGCTGGCGAACTTCGCGCACATGAGCCGTTCGCTGCAGAACAAGGACGGCACGATCGGCCAGTTGATCCACAACCCCGAGCTCTACAACCGCCTGAACCGGACCGTCGGCGAGATCGAGACACTCGTGCGGAAGCTCGAACCGATCATCGATGACGTGCGGGTGATCAGCGACAAGGTGGCCCGGGACCCCGGCCAGTTCGGCGTCCGCGGACTGCTGGACCGGCGGCCGCACGGCGCGGGCACGAAGTACCCGGTCTATCCGGAGGAGCCCTCGGCGCCGCGCACCCGCCTGGGCGACCTGCGGCTAGAATCGCCCTTCCGGTAACTGCGGCGGACCGTGGTCGGGCGCGACCGGGGAAGTGACCAGGCCCCGCTGCGCCTCGCCGCGCAGCTGCTCGGCGTTCTGGATGACCTGCGTCGGAGACACCGCCTGCTGCGGAGGCAGGTTGAAATCCAAGATCCGCTCGTCTCGGATCTCCCACGGCCAGAGGTTCTCGGCAAAAAAGTCGATCACCGGGTACTGGTACCACGGCGTGCGGAACTTGTACGCTTCCGTGACCGTCTCGTGACCGTCCTTGACCAGTTGTACGTGGCGCGTGCCGTAATAGGTGAAGTTGGTCGAGACGGGCGTGACGCCAATGCGACGCTCGTCCACGAAGACAACCGCGCCGGGGAGGTTGCTCCGCACGGTCATGCGCCGCCGCACGCAGCCGGGCGCCGCGGCGATGACCAGGACGGCCAGCACCAGCCAGACGGATCTCCGGGACGACCGCTGAAGAAGTGCACGATTCACGGAATTCGGCCCTCTGAGAAAACGATGGGGCAGGGAGTATAGTGGACATAGCGGACCACCGCCAGAGAGAATTGCGGGGAAACGGTCCGGCGCACCATCGGACCCCACAGAACCAACAGCCACATGGAAACGGCCGTGAACTGGGACGACTGCCTGCAGCATGCCGAGGTGAGCGATATCGGCCTGCGGCGGATGACCAACCAGGACGCCTACGCCGTCGTGCTGGCGAACGATCTGGAGGCGTGGCAGCGGTCGGGGCACCTGTTCGTGGTGGCCGACGGCATGGGCGCCCACGCGGCCGGCGAGCTGGCGAGCGAGATGGCTGTGGCGGGGATCGCCCACCGCTACCCCAAGTACCAGGACCTGTCCCCCCCCGAAGCCCTCCATCGGGCGATCCAGGAAACCAATGCGGAGGTTCACCAACGGGGGAAGGCGAACGCCGATTTCCACAACATGGGTACGACGGCCAGCGTGCTGGCCTTGCTCCCCCAAGGCGCGTTGGTGGCCCACGTCGGCGACAGCCGCGTCTATCGCGCGCGCGGCCAGGTGCTCGAACAGTTGACGTTCGACCACAGCCTGGTTTGGGAACTGCGCGGGCATGGTCCCGCGGGCTCGCCGGTCGATTTCGCGCAGGTAGTACCCAAGAACATCATCACGCGTTCGCTGGGGCCCAACGCGACCGTCCAGACCGATTTTGAGGGCCCGTTCCCGGTCGAGGTGGGGGACACGTTTCTGCTGTGCAGCGACGGGCTGACGGGTCTGGTCCAGGACGAGGAGATTGGGCCGATCCTGGCCACGCTGCCGCCGGCGGAAGCGGCTCAGGCGCTGACCGACCTGGCCAATCTCCGCGGCGGCCACGACAACATCACGGTGCTGGTGGTGCGTGTGACCGGCGAGCAGCTGACAACGCGGGCGGCCGGCGCGGAGCCGATGACCATTGTCCGGGACCGTCGGCATCACAAGTCGCAGCCGGTGCTCTGGATCGTGGCGAGCGTGTGTTTCCTCGTGGCCCTGGCGATGGCCGTGCTCGGCCAACACACGCCCGCGCTGGTTTCTCTGGCCGGCGGCCTGATCGCCGTGCTGGTCGCCATCCTGCACCGCTGGGCCACCTTGCCGCGCCGCATCGCCCTGGGCGAGACGCACCGGCTGGGACGAGGTCCGCACGTGCGGCTCAGTTGCCCCGTCAATGCCCAGTTCACCGGTCGCCTGGCGGCGTTGGTCGACCAGCTGCGCTCGGCCACGGAAGGCGGGGATTGGAAAGTCGACCTGGGAGGGTTCAATCAGCATGCCCAGCGTGCCGAAGCGGCCAGCGGGGCCGGGAAGCACGACGAGGCGCTCAAGCACTATATGCACGCGATCACCTACATGATGTCGGAGCTGCGCGAGCAGAGCCGCCGGACGGGCGAGACGCCCCTATGAAACTGCCGTTTGCGAAAACGGGTCGACTTGGTATCGTCGTAGCGTCGTCGCGCATTGGGCATTGTCGCTGCGCCGTGACATCTCGCACGAGGCCGGCCCTTGATACCTCTGATCCCCCTGCTGTCCCGCTACATCCTGGCTGAACTGCTCAAGGTGTTCACCGTCACGCTCGCGGGCATGACGGTGGTGCTCTTGTTGGCGGGCATTGCCCAGGAAGCGATTCGCGAGGGGTTGGGATTGCTGCCCATCCTGCAGCTGCTCCCCTACCTGCTGCCCAACGCGTTGGTGTTCGCCGTACCGGGCACGATCCTGTTCGCCGCCTGCAGCGTCTATGGGCGCATGTCCGCGGACAACGAGATCATCGCGGCCAAGTCGATCGGGATCAGCCCGACCACGTTTCTCATCCCGGGCTTCATCCTGGCCTTCCTGATCAGCCTGGCCGCCGTGTGGCTCAACGACGTGGCGGCCAGCTGGGGGCAAACCGGCGTCCATCGCGTGGTACAGCAGTCGCTCGAGCAGATCGCCTATGGCATGTTGCGGACCCACCGCGCTTACAGCACGCCCCGGTTCTCGATCAACGTCGTGGGTGTCCAGGGGCGTAAACTCCTCTACCCCACCGTGACCTTCCACGCATCCGGGGATGCGCCACCTTTCACACTGGTGGCGGACGAAGCCGAACTGCGCCTGAACGAGGACAAGACCGCGCTGAGCATCCTGTTGACGAACAGCCGATTCGATTGGGAGAACTGGGAGGGCGTCATCCCGGGCGTGGCCGAGCAGGAGATCCCGCTCACCGCCGCCTCCCGCAAGGGCGAAGCCGCCACCAGTCCGGCCAATGCCCGGATGCAGCAGATTCCGCAGCGGATCGGCGCCCAGGAAGACGACCTGCAGCGGATGCAGCAGCAGTTCGCCGCCCAAGCGGCTTTTGAAATGCTCACCGGCGACTTCGGGGCGCTGGCCAGCCCCAAATGGAGCGGCTACCAGCTGCAGCTGCGCGACGCCCAATACCAACTCTACCGCCTGGAACTCGTGCCGTGGCGACGGTGGGCCAACGGGTTCAGCTGCCTGTTCTTCGTCCTGGTCGGCGCACCACTGGCCATCCGCCTGCGCAACGCCGACATCTGGACGAGTTTCGGCCTGTGTTTCCTGCCCATCCTGCTCGTCTACTACCCCCTGCTCATGTACGGGCTGGACCGCGCCAAATGCGGCGCGCTGCCCCCCTACAGCATCTGGCTGGGGAACCTCGTGCTGCTCGGTGCCGGAGTCTGGCTGGTTCACACGGTGCGCCGCCGGTGAGCCGCGTTGCCCGACGCGGGGCGCGCAGGGCGCACTGCCGGCCCGGCAGGGGCACCGCAGGGGACAGCACCCCGCAAGCTGGGCGCTTCGCGTCATGCGGCGAAAGGTCTTGAGGTCCCGCCACCGGGCTATCGGACCGCTGGCAGCCGGGCGCGAACCACCTTCCCCTGCGGGACGCCCTCTGGTACACTCCCGCGGCTCGGATCGACCGGCGGTGGCGGCGTAGGACGCGCGTGCGCGGCGCCGCGTCATCTCCGAGCCCGGAGCTGGAGACGCGACAAGGAGGTCGCTGGTGTTCTCGTATTGGCCCATCCGTTACAAGTTGCTGTTCGGCACGACCCTGCTCTGCCTGATCGTGGCGATCCTGTCGTTCAGCAGCATTCGTGGCGTGTACGCGTATCGGCAGTTGGTGCGCGGGATCAGCCAGCGATCGGCGGAGTTGGAGCCGGCCTCGAAGCTGACGGCGCGTGTAGGTCAGTTGCAGCTGTCGCTGCCGGACGCGGCGGGCGGCGCCGAGTTTCCGGGCCGGCGGCGCGTGGACATGGGGGCCATGCGCGAGCATTTCGAGGCGAACCTGATTGCCGTCCGCAGTGCGTTGCAGAGCTACGAGGATGCGTTGGACGGCAGCACGGCGGAGGACTCGTACATCGGCGACAAGCGCCAGGAGATTGGGACCGTCCAAGACATTCGTCACTGTCTGGAACGCATCACGGAACTCAAGAGCGAGAACGACTGGATCCTCGAACCGGTCACCAGCAGCGAGTTGAAGGCCGAGCTGGAGCAGTTGGCGACGCTATCGGGCGAGCTGCCGCAGTTCCTGCGGGAGAAGATGCGGGCGTTCCGCGAGCAGGTGCGGGGCCAATACCACACCTGGATCTTTCTGACGTCGACGGCCACGGTCCTGGCGGCGATCGTGCTGCTGTGGCTGGTGCGGCTGTTCTACGTCTGGATATTCCGCCCGCTGCGCGTGCTGATCGCCGCCTCGCGCCGCGTGGCGGCGGGCGATTTCGGTCACCGCATCCAGCTGGACACGCATGACGAAGTGGCGGAGTTGGCCGACGCCATGAACGCGATGACCGAGCGGTTCCAGCAGATCCGCGATGAGCTGGACGCGCAGGTCCAGCAGCGCACCAAGGAAGTGGTGCGCAGCGAGCAGTTGGCCAGCGTCGGGTTCCTGGCGGCCGGCGTGGCCCACGAGATCAACAACCCGCTGGCTTCGATCGCCTGGGCGGCGGAGTCGCTCGAATCGCGCCTGCAGCAGCTGCTGCCGGCCGATTGGGCCGCGGACGCCCAGCATCAGGAGGAGTCCGACCTGCTGCGGCGCTATCTGCGCCGGATCCAGGACGAAGCGTTCCGTTGCAAAGGGATCACCGAACGGCTGCTGGACTTCTCGCGGCTCGGCGACATCCAGCGGCACGACACGGACCTGCGGGAGGTGGTGCAGGGGGTGATCGACATGGTGAAGCACCTGGGGCGGCACCGCCGCAAGGAGATCCGGTTCGAGTGCCGCGAGCACGTGGTCGTGCACGCCAACGCGCAGGAAATGAAGCAGGTGGTGCTCAACATCATCACCAACGCCCTGGACAGCCTGGAGGACGGGGGCGCGGTCCAGGTGCACCTGCGACGGGAGGACGGGTCCGCCGTGTTGACCGTGAGCGACAACGGCAACGGCATGACCCCAGAGGTCTTGAAGCACCTGTTTGAACCGTTCTTCACGCGCCGACGCGGCGGTCAAGGCACCGGGCTCGGCCTGTCCATCACCTACCGGATCGTCACGGACCACGGTGGACGCATCAACGCCACCAGCGCGGGTCCGGGTCAAGGTTCTCAGATTCATGTGACACTACCCCTGAGAGACCATGAAGAAGAAAAGCCCAGACAACAGCAAGCCGCCTAGGAGCCTGAAGATCCTGTTCGCGGACGACGAAGCGGCCTTGCAGGAGCTGATGAGCATCGAATTGCCGCGGATGGGCCACGAAGTGACCGTCTGCCCCGACGGGACGACCGCGGCCGCGGCGCTGGCACGCAACGTGTACGACTGCCTGATCGTCGACCTCGACATGCCGGGGCTCAACGGGATCGAGGTCATCGAGCGGGCCAAAGAGCTGATGCCGGACACGGAAGCCGTCGTATTGACCGGCAAGTCATCGCTCGAGTCCGCCATCGCGGCGCTCCGCTTCGGCGCCTTCGACTATCTCACCAAGCCCTGCCGACTCATCGAACTCCAAGCCCTGCTCGAGCGGGTCGCCCAGAAACGGGAACTGACCCACAAGTATCAGGCACTCAAACGACGGCTCGAACGGCTCGAAGGCGAACCCCGCCTGATCGGCCACGGGATGCCCATGCAGCGCGTCCGCCAATTGATCGCCAAAGTGGCGCCCACGACCTCCACCGTCCTGATCCTCGGCGAAACGGGCACCGGCAAGGAACTGGTGGCCCGCGCAGTGCACGACCAGAGCTGGCGGGCTGAAGAGCCATTCGTGGCCATCAACTGCGGCGCCCTGCCCGAACACCTGATCGAAAGCGAGCTGTTCGGCCACCGCAAAGGGGCCTTCACCGGCGCCGACGAGCACCGAGTCGGGCTGTTCGAGGTCGCCCACGGCGGCACGCTGTTCCTCGACGAGATCGGTGAACTGCCGAAAGCCATGCAGGCCAAGCTGCTGCGCGTCCTGGAAAGCGGCGAAATCCGCCGCGTCGGAGACAACGATGCCTTCCAAGTCGATGTGCGCGTCGTGTGCGCCACCCACCGCGACCTGGAGCAGATGGTGGCGGAGGACGCCTTCCGCGAAGACCTGATGTTCCGCGTCAACACGTTCGAGATCCCCATCCCGCCGCTGCGACACCGCGTCGGTGACATCCCCGCACTGGCCGAACACCTGCTCCGCCGGTTCCGCCCCAGCGCGGTCGGCAACCTGTCGCAACTGATCAGCCCCGACGCACTGGAGGTCCTCCAGACCTGCCCCTGGCCCGGCAACGTGCGAGAACTGGCCAACGTCATCGAACATGCCACGATCCTGGCCGATCAACTCCCCATCACCGTCGATCACCTGCCCGATCGACTCACCGGGCGCCGCGGCGCGCGCGCGCCGCGCCGGGCCCAGTCCCTGCGCGAATTGGAGGCCCAGGCCATCGATCAGGCCTTGGAACGCCACCAGGGCAACAAATCGGCCGCCGCCGAAGAGCTGGGCATCAGCCTCAAGACGCTCTACAACAAGCTCAACCAGGCGGCCAACCTGGAAAAGACGGCGTAGGCGCCGCAGCCATCGATGGCCCGCCACCGACGCGACCACCGGCAGAAAGCCCGGCGAAACCCGCTACCGCATCGACCGCACCACACCCACCACGACACCCACCACGTGCGCGTCCTTGACGTAAATGGGCGCCATCGACGCATTGGCCGGCTGCAGCCGGATACGATGCTTCTCCGGATGCCAATACTTCAGCGTCGCCTCGCCCTCCGGCGTCTGGGCCACCACCATCTGGCCCGGCTGGGCCGTCTTCTGCTTGCGGATGACCACATAATCGCCATCAGCGATCTGTGCCTCGATCATCGAGTCGCCCGAGACCTGCAGCACGAACAGGTCCGGCCGGTTGAAAAAGTCGCCGAAGTCCACCCGCTCCGGTTGCTCAAACGCCAGCTGCGTCATCCCGGCCGCCACCCGGCCGGCCAACGGCAGCCCTTTCTCGGCATCGATCGCCTCCCGCGTCAATTCGATCGCCCGGGACTTGTTCGGACTGCGGAGGATCAACCCCTTCTTCTCCAGCGCCTTGAGGTGGCACATGACGCCGTTAGGCGAACTGATGTTGAACCGTTGGCCGATCTCCCGGACCGTAGGCCCGTAGCCGCGGTGCGTGATCTTCTCGTGGATGAACTGGTAGACCTCCGCCTGGCGCAGCGTGAGCTGATCGTGTACGGACATGACCGAGTACCCCCCCTGACCGTCGGAACGAGTTCAGCCGTTGGACCCGCCTCAAGTATAATATACGGGTGTACAGAGTCAATAGCAAATGTACAGTTCCGCCCCCCTTCCGCGCCAACAACAAAAAACCCCCGGGCATCGCCGCGGCGCTGCCCGGGGGTCGGTTGAGCACGAATCCTCAGTTAATCGGGAGCTTGGATTTGCTTAACTTGCTGGCTCGGCTGCGCATTGGGCGTCTCGACTTTTTCTTTCGGCAACTGGGCCGGCTTGTTGTCGCTACAGCCCGCCAAGCCCAAACCCAATGCGACACCGACCAACACAACACACAGCTTCTTCAACATAACGATTCCTTAGCGTCGGAAATGCAATAGAGACTAATCAACAGGCAGCTGACTCTGATCGACCACCCGCCCGTCGCGCATACCACTGATGTAGATGTACGCCGCCGTGGCGATGTTCTCGTCGATGCCCCGCACCGCGCCGTCGCCAAACGTGAACAGCACGCGCTGCGGGTGCTCCGAACCGAACATGTACCAGTCCTGGTAATCCCATTCGGTGTCCGTCGGCGGATTCTTCAGGCCCCAGGCGGTTGCCATGCAGCCGGCCCCGATCCACGAGTTGGCGAATTCATACACGATGTTCCACTGCGAGTTCACGCTCGCCCGCGTCCAGGCCTTGCCACCCACGTGCTCGCCGAACATCAACGTGTAGGCCGTGCCGTCGGCCATGTCGCGGAAACCGTACTTGGTGCGGTTGCCGAAGCAGCCGCGAAACACGTCCCAAGCGTTCGTCGGGATCGTGCCGAGACCACCGGCAACGCCCATGTAGTTCGACAGCGCCAAGCCATCCTCAATACCGAAGTACCCGCCACCAATCGACGCACTGTTATCGTTTCGCGCGCCAAACTGATGGAACAGAGCCCACACCCCGGTCTGAGCGGCCTTCGCATCGTTGGTGGGGCACAACAACGCCGGAATCTTGGAGCACGCCACGTTCCACGTCGCGCCGTCGTCCCAATAGCAGATTTCGCAGTCCGGCGGGAAGCCGTTGTTGCGGAACTTGTCCGGGTTAAACTCTACAAAAATGTTGTCAAACAGAAGCTGCTGCTCCATGTACGGCAGCAGGTACGCATTGACGCCCAGCCACGGCACCGACCACATCGTGGCGGCTTCATCCCACATGTGGTACTCCGGCCTCGTCCGCGTATCATCCACCATGCCGTTATAGCCCGGCGGAAGACGGTTATGGACGTCATGGAAGTTGTGCGCAGCCAAACCAATCTGCTTGAGATGGTTCGAACACTGCATGCGACGGCCAGCTTCGCGCGCGGCTTGCACGGCTGGCAGCAACAACGCCACAAGAATACCGATAATGGCAATCACCACCAATAGTTCCACGAGTGTGAAGCCGAGCCGCCGACTTCTTCGTGTTCGCCCAGAAGACCTCACCATATTTAGACTCCGATACACCTGACATTGAGGAAGTAAAATGGAAAATAAATCAGAGCGGCATCGCTGCCCAACACCGGCAGGATCCCGCCCATACAACACGCTCGATTCTAACCCGTGCAAAGTGCCTATCAAGTCGAAAAGCAAAGAATATGCTCTCACGATGCACGCAATCCCCCCTTAATAGGGGAAGATCACTGAGATTTTCGACGCTTGTTGGACACATTTGGCGGGACCGTCAGGCCCGTTTTGTGCCCCAGCCCCAGCCACCACGGATGCGATCATAGTCTCGTCTCAAGGCGCCTCATGCGCTTTTCGCCTGCTGCCAATCGGTTTGGTCCCCTGATCATCCGGTTCCTGGACGCCGAACCGATGCACGGTCGTCTGGCGGTAGATCTGGCCCGGCCGCAAAATGACCGTGGGGAACTCCGGGCGGTTGGGGGAATCGGGGTAATGTTGGGTTTCCAGGCACAATCCGGCATTTCGCGGGTAGTGCCCATTGGCGGCGCTCCCGTCCAGGAAATTCCCCGTGTAGAACTGGATCCCCGGCTGGGTCGTGTAGATCTCCATCGTCCGGCCGCTCACCGGGTCGGCCAGGCGTGCGGCCAAGGCCAGGGCGCCGTCCTGGCCGCGCAGCACGAAGCAGTGGTCGTAGCCGGGCGGATCGCCCGTCACCTGTGCGATCCGCGAACCGATCGACGTCAACCGGGTGAAATCGAACGGCGTGCCCGCGACGTTGGCAAGTTCCCCGGTGGGGATGAGCGTGTCATCCACGGGCAGGTACTTGTCCGCGGCGAGCATCAGGCGGTGGTCGAGGATCGAGCGTGAGCTGGGTCCGCCGAGGTTCCAGTAGGTATGGTTGGTCAGGTTCACGGGTGTGGCTTGGGACGTGGTCGCCGTGTAGTCGATGCGCAGCGCGTCGTCGTTGGTCAGCGTATAGACGACCGTCGCCGTGAGCGTTCCCGGATAGCCGTCCTGGCCGTCCGGGCTGGTGTAAGTCAGCTTCACGCCGACCGCCGCATCGGTCTGGACCGGTTCGGCCGCCCACACCACCCGGCTCAATCCGAGCTTGCCGCCGTGGAGATGGTTCGGTCCGTTGTTGGTGGCCAGCGTGTAGGCCTTCCCATCGAGCGTGAATCGGCCTTTGGCGATGCGGTTAGCGTAGCGGCCGACCGTGGCGCCGAAATAAGGGTGGTCTCCCAGGTACCCTTCGAGCGTGTCGAAGCCCAGCGTGACCGCTTCCAGCTTGCCTTGGCGGTCCGGCGCCTGCAGTTCGACGAGGATGCCGCCATAGGTCATGATCTTCATGGTCAGGCCGTGGGCGTTGACGCACGTATAGAGATCGACGCGCTGGCCGTCGGCGGTCTGGCCGAAGGCGGACTTGGTAACACTCATCTCACCTCCATTTTGGGCACGGGCCTGGACGCGATCGGCTGTGCCGGGATTCGGATGCGGCGCGGCGCCGGCAACCAGCGACAAAGCAAGCACACAACAGCCGCCTGCCGCGGCGGCACCGGGCACGAGGAACCGTCTCATCGTCTTGAATCTCCCACCTCACGTTGGACATCTCACGAAGCGCGCGCGGGACTCCGTCGGCACAAGCCCCGTCCCTGGCGACCACGCGCAGCGTATTATGGACAGGGTGCGGGGGCGCGTCCAGCAGACCGCGGGCACTAGGCGCCGGCCCGCAAGAACTCGTTCCGGACGGCAACTATCCTGGCAGCCATGTGGAACAAGCCCTCTTTCCCGGCGACGCCGCACGGGGCCGGTGGACGGTCGGTCGACTGGCAGGCGGCTCTGGAGACCCACCATCGCTGGTTGCGAACGGTGGTGTACGCGCGCGTGCGCGAACCGGAGGCCGTGGAGGAGGTGATGCAGGAGGTGGCGCTGGCCGCGGTGCGCCAGGCCGCGCCGCTGGCCGACCCCACCAAGGTGGCCCCCTGGCTCTACCGGCTCGCCGTGCGCCAGGCCTTGTTGTTTCGGCGCAAGTGCGGCCGGCGCCGGCGGTTGACCAGCCGCTATGCGGATCGGATGTCGACCCTTCAGCGCGACGGGTCGCCCCCGAATCCGCTCGACTGGCTGCTGCGGGCCGAACGCCGTCAGTTGGTGCGCGACGCGCTGGGCCGGCTGGCCATCCGCGACGCCGAGATCCTGCTGCTCAAATACAGTGAAGGTTGGAGTTATCACCAGATCGCCGGGCATCTGGGTGTGAGCCACAGCGCCGTGGAGACGCGTCTCCATCGCGCACGGAACCGGCTCCGCGACGAGTTGCTGGCGATGCGCTACGCCGAGGTCGGATGATGGGACGGTGTGGGGAGCACGACGAGATGGTCGAGCAGCGGCTCCTGGATCTGCTGGTCGACGGCGAGTTGAACGACGAGCAGGAGCGCGCGTTGATCGCGCGCCTGGAGGAAACGCCCGACGGCTGGCGGCGCTGTGCGCTGACCTTCCTGGAGAGCCGCTGCTGGCAGCGGGGCGCGAGGGAAGTGACGCGACCCTGTTGGGAGCTGCCGGACGCGCCGGGCGCCGGCCGGGCTGCGGAGGGCTGGCGCACACGCCCGTGGACCTGGGCCGTGACGATCGCCGCCACGTTCCTGCTGGCCTTCGCCGTCGGGAGCTTCCTGCCCAGCAGCGGCGACCGGGCGGGACCCGGACCGCCGCCCTCACCGGCCGCACCGGCGCTCCCCGCAGGAGCAGGCCTGGCGCAGGTCGGCCACGCGTCGGCCGGCGCGCCGCCCGGACCGGCCGACGATCTGTACCGGGGCAGCCTGCGGCTGGTCAACGACGCCGGCAGCGAGATCGACCTGCCGGTCTACGATTGGAATCAGCAGGCGGTGGAAGAGCTGCTGTATCGCTACCAGCCGCTACCGCCGCACCTGGTCCGCCAGCTGAAACGCCACAACCTGCGCAGCTCGCGCAGCCTGGTGCCGATGCAGCTGGAGGACGGAACGCGAATCCTGGTGCCGGTCCAGGAGGTCGACATTACGCGCGTGAGTGACACGTCCTACTGACCGCCAGTGGGGCCATTCGGGTGACACGAGGAAGCCAGACAGAAAGGTGAAAGGCAAAGGTGTTTGACATGAAACAAGCGCTCAGGAAACCCGGGAGTCCGTTCGTACCGTTGGCGATGCTGCTGGCGACCGCGATGTGGGCCCGCGCGGACGAACCGACGACCGCGCCCGCCACGCCCGCCCGGAAGACCATCGCCGTGACCCTGCAGGAGCAGCAGCCCGGAGCCAAGCCATCTGGCAGGATCGGCCAACGCCTTCAGAATGCGATCGTGGTCCAAGCCAAAGACGCTCCGGACGGCAAGGCGTCCGCCACGATCACGTTGGATGTCGAGATGGTGAAGCCGGGCGAGTACTGGCTCGGCATCGTCTGCACGCCGGTCGAAGATGAGCTGCTCAAGAAGCACCTGGGCATCGAACACGGCCTGGTCGTCAAAGAGATCGTGAAGGATTCGCCGGCCGCCCAGGCCGGACTGGAACCGCAGGACATCCTGATCCAGGTCGGCCAAGAGCCGCTGACCGACCTGAAGGTCCTGGTGGAGACAGTCGAGAAGACCCAGGAGAACCCGCTGACCCTGACATTGATCCGCGCGGGTCAGCGCCAGACGGTCGACGTGACGCCGGTCAAACGGCCTGCATCGTCGATTACCGTGATGACCGCGCCGGACAAGGAGACGGTCGACGAATGGAGGCTGCTCCAGGATTCCCTGCACGGCCATTGGATGCCGCAGATCATCCAGGAGGAAGGCAGCGGTGGAGACGGCACGAAGATGCTCTTCGTCATGCCCGGCTTCGTCCTCCCCGACCAGGCGACCGATTTCCCGAAGAACCTGGAAGTCACGATCCTCAAGAAGGGCGAGGCACCGGCCAAGATCACGGTCAAACGGGATGATGAGCAATGGGAAGTCGACTCGAATTCGCTGGACCAGCTGCCCGACGACATCCGTCCGCATGTCCAACGGATGCTCGGTGGACAGCTGAGCGTCTCCGTGGGTGGCGGCACGGTCAACTGGTCGTCCGCCTTCCCGCGACCGCTGGTGATGCCCAAAGTCGCGCCCGAGATCCTGAAGAAGTCCTTCAAAGTCGCGCCCGCCCTGCGCAGGGAGCTTCGCAGCCTGACCGCCAAGACCCCGGCGGAGGTGCGCGAGAAGATCGACGCGCAGCTCAAGGAAGTCCAGGAGCAGCTCGACCAGGCCCGCGCCGGCATCCCCGCTGACACGCTCGACCGGATCCAACAGGAACTCAAGGAACTCCGCGCTCAGCTCGAACAACTGCGCTCCGATCGTACCGAGAAGGCACCGCAGAACGCGGACGCCCCGACGGCCGCCGAGCCGAAGGAAGCGGAAGCCGACCGGCAGGTCGAGCCCGAGACGCCGGAGGACGGCCCGGGAGCGACCTGAGGATCTCCAAGGTCGCGGCCGCCGGGCGTCCCGCGCCTCCGGCCCCCCTTACAACAGGCTCTCGAGCAGCAATCGCATTTTGCGCAGTTCGCCAGTGTGGTCCACGCCGGGCAGTTCGTGCATCTGCACGCTCAGGGCGCGTGTGTACTGGGCCTTGCGCAGCTGGCCGATGAGCCGGCCGTATTCGATGTCGCCCTGCCCGACGCGGACCTGGAGCTGGTCTTTGGCCGAGTCGCGCAGGTGCACGTGATAGACATACTTCATCAGCTTGGTCAGGTTGCGCCGGGCATGCGCCCCGCACACGTAGTGGCTCGGGTCGAACGTCACGCCCAGCCCCTTCACGTTGTCGCAGAGGACGACGGCCGTGTCCGGATCCTCCGTCAGGCAACCGATCGTCGTCTTCATGCCGACTCGCGCGCCTTCCAAGGCGGCCACGTCGACCAGACGCCGCAGCCGTTCCACTTCCTGGTTGAATGGCGTGCCCAGCTCGCTCGACGGCATGGCGAGCGTCACGACTTTGGTCGCCTTGGCCAACCGGCAGACGGCGCGGAATTGCCGATAATAGTCGTCGCCCGCCGCCGTGATGTTCACCGAATAGGCCACCACGTTCAAGCGATGCGTTTCGCGACACATGGCGACCGCTCGATCGAAGTCCGCTTCGACTTCGGACGGACGCAGCTGGATCCCCTCCTCATCGACAGCGATCTCGACGCTCGCGAACTCCAGGTCCACGAGTCGCCCGATAGCCTCGTGCAACGGCAAGTCCCGAAAACAGTCCGTCGATGCTGCAACTAACACTGCCTCACTCCTCCTGCAGAAGCATGCTCACGGCGGGTTTCAAGCGTCCATAGCTTAGCGAGTCCGGCCCGCTATAATCAACGGGTATCGGTCACTACCTGTCACCTGGGAGCATGCGCCATGAACGACACGAACGACGCCTCGTCAGCACCGCGACCCGCACCCTCGCCCGGTCGCGAACCATCGGCCGCGGCGGAGCCCGCCCGCATGCCGCCGTTGCCCGCCGGACCGATCGTCTGGGCGCAGCCCGCTCGGCCGCGACGCCGGCTCCTCGCCTGGATCGGCTGGCTGGGATTTCTCGCCTGCGGCGTGATGCTGGCGAGCCAGTGGTCGGCGCGCCGCGACTACTTCGACCGGTCGCACGGGATTCGCGAACGGTTCCATTCCGGCGCCGAACTGGGCACCGACAAAGTGGCCGTGATCTCCGTGCGCGGCATCATCATGGAGGGAGACGGGTTCGTGAAACGGCAGATCGACCGGGTGCGGGACGACCCGCGCGTTAAAGCGGTCGTGGTCCGCGTCGACTCGCCGGGCGGGACGGTCACCGGCTCGGATTACATCCATCACCATCTGAAGAAACTGCGCGAGGAGCGTCACCTGCCGCTGGTGGTGAGCATGGGGAGTATCGCCACGAGCGGCGGCTACTATGTGTCGATGGCCGTCGGCGACCAGGAGAAATCGATCTTCGCCGAACACACGACCACTACCGGATCGATCGGCGTCGTTCTGCCCCACTACGACCTGAGCGGGCTGCTGGCGCGCTTCGACGTCCGCGAGGACTCCATCAGCAGCCATCCGCGCAAGCAACTGCTGAGCATGACCCGCACGATGTCGCCCGAGGACCGCACGCTCGTGCAGGGATACGTCGACGAGTCGTTCCAGCGCTTCAAGGAGATCGTCAAGTCCGGCCGGCCGCGCCTGCGGGAGGCGAACCCCGACCAGCGCCTGCTGGATCGACCCGGCGGGCGCGACCTGGCCACCGGCGAACTTTTCACGGCCACGCAGGCCCGCCAGTTCGGCCTGGTCGATGAGATCGGCTTCATCGAAGACGCGATCGCCCGCGCCGTCGAACTGGCCGGCTTGGATGCCGACAACGTGCGGGTCGTCGAGTTTGAACGTCCCGTGTCGCTGGCTAACCTGGTGGGCATGGCCGAGGCGTCGGATCGCAGCGGGAACCTGGAGACCCTGCTGGAACTCAGTACGCCGCGCGCCTACTACCTGACCAGCTCCTGGCTACCCTTGGCGACCGGCCGTCTGGAACAACAACAGTAGGCGGGATCGGTTTCCCGCCTGCCGCGCCCTTACCGGCCGGGGTCGCCCGGGACGCGGGCCGGCGCGCCGGCGGGCCCCGGCCCGTCCGCAGGCGCTTCCCGAGGCTCGGGCGGCAGCGGCCCGGGAGGTCCCCAAGGGCCCGGCCCGCCCGGCAATGGGCTGCCGAATCCGGGCGTCCCTTCCGGCCCCGGCAGGCGACCGCCGCCGCGGGGCCCCCACGGGAACAGCCGGCCGCGATCCGCGCCGTAGCGGTGTTGGTAGAACAGGATCCGCAGGTCCCGGTACATCTGTTCGACGGGCAGGCTCTCGAGCCGGGCGCGCTCGTCGTCGCTCAGGGACTTCTGCGCGAACTCGTGCAGCTCCTCGATGCTCGGGCTGATGCGACGCCGGCTCAGGACGGCTGCGCCGATCCACCAGCGGATGATCCGCGAGCGGGCTTCGTCACTACCGGCCTGATCCAGCACTTCCCGCGCGTGCTTGGAAACGCGCGCCTCGAGCTGACGCTCTTCTTCCCGGGAAGGCCGTGGCAGGTCGGGCGACATGCTCTGGACGTAGAGCCAGCCCAGCTGCACGTGGTCCCGCTGGTGATCATAGGTCTTCTTCAAGTGACCGAAGGGCGGATCGGGGAGCCTGTCCAGGATCTCCTGGGCGTGTTTCTCGAGGAACGCATGGAACCAATCGTGGATGACCTCCAGGTCGCGCGGGCTCATCTGGAACCCGCTGGCCATCGCCCGGACGCGCCGGGCATCCTGAGCGCGGACCAATTCCCTGATCTTCTCGATGCGCTGGTCGGCGGGCAGGCTGAGGATCTTGGCCTGTTCGGGCGCTGTGAGCATGCTCAGCCAATCGTAATAGCGTTGGAGGACCTGCTGCAGTTGCGCCGCGTCCGGGTCGCGCGACAACTGGTCATGGATCTCGCGCAGACGCTGTTGTTCTTCGGGCGGCAGGGCGGTGAACCGGTCCTTCTTCTGCAGCAGGACCATCTTCTCCGCGTCCGACATCCGCGCCAGGCGTTCGGCGCGCTGCTGCAGGGTCTCGTCGGCACAGGCCGGCACGGCACAACCGAGGATGGCCGCGGCGCCCGCCACGAGCGGGGCGACGCGGGTGATCCAGCGGCGCGACGCCGGTCCCGCCTGCCGTCTCGGCGCGACAGGGGTCCCGCGCCGGCGGCCGGCGCCGTTCCTGCGCGGCTCAGGGTACATCATCGGCCTCCTCGTCGAACAACCCGGTCTCTGCCAGCTGCTTGAGGAATTTGACGCTGTCCGCGACCTCGTAGAGCTCGATGTTCTCGATCACCGGGAGGTCGCGCGTCAGTTGGGTATTCGGACGCGCCAAGTAGGCGTGGCAGGCCATGTAGCTGGCCACGGCGGCGATCACGGTGCCGGCGCCGGCGACGCACCACAGCAGCCGTTCGCGCCGGCGCGTGTGTCCTCGGGCTGCGGTCAGTTCCCGTGCGGCGGAGAGCGCCACGATCTCGACGGTCGCCTGGGTGAACGAGTCGCTGACGTCCGCGCGCGGGAGTTCGTCCAGCATGTCCCAGGCGCGTTGCAGTTGCTGCAATTCGCGCCGATACTCCGCGTCCTCCGCCAGCCGCCGCTCGACCTCTCGGGACGCCTCCCCGTCCAGCTCGCCGTCCAGGTAGGCGACCAGCTGTTCGTAGGCTCCGCGCGGCGTGCTGCTCGATTCGAACTCACTCATCGGGCTGATCTTCCCGCAGTGCACCTTCGGTCATGTAGGGCTCCAAGGCCACACGCAAGTTCTCGCGCGCTCGCGACAGCAGCGACTTGACCGCCTGGATGGTCAGGTCCATCGCTTGTCCGATGTCGGCATAGCTCATACCTTCGAATTTGGACAACATCAGCGCCATCCTCTGCCGCTGGCCCAAACCCTGGATCGCCTGCCGGACAACTTGAGCCCGCTCGCGATGGTCCAGCTGGCGCGTCGGCATCAGGCCGCTGGCGGCCAGCGCCATCTGCTCGAGCGGCATGGCCTGTGAGTCGTCGTCACTCCGCGAAGCAAGACTCACTTCCCGGCGGCGCGCCTGGGACCGCAGCGCATTGCTCGCCACGTTGTTCGCGATGGTGAACAACCAGGTCGAGAACTTCGCGCCCGGCTGATAAGTCTTCCGGGCGCGGAAGACCCGCAGGAACACCTCCTGCGTCAGGTCCTCGGCCACGTCCCGGCGGCGGACCAGCTGTTCCAGAACCGTGACCAATCGACCCTGGTACCGCAACACCAGCTCCTCGAACGCTGCCGCGTTGTCGGCGCGCACCTGCAACATCAGCCGCACGTCCGGATCACGCAGCTCATAGTTCGGAGCGGTCGTATCGCTGAGGGCCAATCGTCGTTCCTCGCCCTACCTGCTTGCTGGCACCAATCCCTCTATTCTAGGCACCCACCGGCGGCACACCATGCCTCGCGAACGTCCAAGCACCAACCGCTGCAACCGGTTCTCTACCATGAAACCCCGGGCCGAGCATCCCGGACCGCCGGCCGCCCGCGGTGAGGTCGGTTTCCCGCCCTTCACTGCGGCTCCGCGCCCTCCCCCCCCGCCTCCCGGCGGCGCAGCTGCCCGCAGGCCGCATCGATCGCGTCCCCCTTCTTCTGGCGGAATTGGATCTGGACGCCCCTCTGCTCCAGCACTTCGCGAAATCGGCGCAACGACGCCTGATCAGGCGTCCGGTAGGGCAGCCCCGGCACCGGGTTGTAGGGTATCACGTTCAGCAGCGCGGGGCGACCCCGCAGCAGTCGCGCCAGGTCCAGTGCGTGGGCCGGCTGGTCATTGACGCCCGCGAGCAGGACATACTCGTAGGTGAGTCGTCGCCCGGACCGCTCGAAATACTCGTCGGCCGCCGCCAGGACATCCTGCAGGCGGATGCGCGCGGCGGACGGCACCAACCGGCTTCGCAGCGCGTCCTGGGCGGCATGCAGCGACACGGCCAGGTGATAATGGTGCGGGTGACGCGCCAACCGGCGGATGGCGGCCGGGAGCCCTACGGTGGAGATCGTGATGCGGCGCGTCCCGATGCCGAACGTGTCCGGGCGGCGCGCGAAATCGAGTGCCGGCAGGAGCCGATCCAGGTTCGCCAGCGGCTCGCCCATCCCCATCACGACGATGTGGCTGAACCGGTCCGTCGGCGGCAACAACCGCTGCAGCCGCGCCATCTGCTCCACGATCTCGCAGGCCGTCAGGTTGCGCTGGACGCCCTGCAGACCGCTCGCACAGAAGACACAGCCCATCGCGCAGCCGACTTGCGTGCTGATGCAGATCGACCACCGCCGGCGGCCGGGCAACAAGACGCACTCGATGCGGCCGCCGTCCGACAGCTCGAGCAGCAGCTTCTGTGTGCCGTCGGCCGCGCGACGCTCTGCGGCGACGCGCGTAGTCCACAGCGCCAACGACTCACCCAGTTCCGTCCGCAGCCGCTTCGGCAGGCTCGTCATCTCGTCCCAACGGGACACGCGGCGGTGGTAGAGTTCGTGCCGGATCTGCTCCGCGCGGTACGCCGCCTGGCCCCGCGCCGCCAGCCACGCGGCCAGCGCATCCACGCTGGGTTCGAATATGCCGGTCATGGTCGCCGCGCACATCACACGCCCTCCCCGCCCGGACGCCCGACATCACCCCGGGACGCTCGGGAAACCGGGCGTCGCCTGCAGGTGACCGGAGGTCAGAGCCGTCTCGAACGCCTCCAGGTCCGGATACACGCGGTGACTGCAGAACCGAACCACCCAGTTGTGCACCAGCGGACTGACGGCCACCACGAACCGGCCATGCCGATGCGCCTCCCACATCTCGATGGCCGTGCCCATGGATGCCTCCGGAACGAACGCGATCACGACATCCACGGTCCGGCACATCGCGTTGTGCCGCTCGAATACCTCTCGGCCCCGCACATCGTCATAGCCGAGCGAATCCTGGTGGTCGGCCAGTGGATCGTAGACTTCCGCGGCCGGGAAGTGGTCCGCCAGCAGCCGCTTGAGCCGCGCGCGGTATCCTTGGTGGTGCAGCACGTCGTCCACGTGCGAACCCTGCATGATGCCTGCCAGAAAGAACCGCATGCCACCGTCCCCCGCCAACCGCGCGGACCTGCCGCTAAGACTAGCAGAAATCGGCCGGGAGACCGAGTGGCGGCGCGGGGCCTTCCGGCGCCGCGCGCTGCCGGCCTGCCACCCTGCGGCGGTCACCCCATATAATCTCCATAGTCCCGCCGACCCGTGAGCTGCCGCGGGACGTGTGCCAATGACGAGGGTCCCAGCTGGAAAGTGACGACCGATGCTGTCGATCGAGCCGCCGTCCACGGCCTACGACCTGCATTTCCGAATCGCCGGTATTCCGGTCCGCGTGCACCCGCTGTTCTGGTTGGCCGCGTTGATCCTCGGCGCGTCCGGTCAAGGCACCGCGACCTCCCAGGCGGGCATGCAGCTGCTGATCTGGACGGGCGTGCTGTTCGTGTCCATCCTGGTACACGAGCTGGGGCATGCGTTGGTCATCCGCTATTTCGGTCAGTCTCCCCGGATCGTCCTGTACCTGATGGGCGGCCTGGCGATCACGGACCCGGGTGCGCGTTGGGGCATGCGTGCGGCGGGACGGCGCACGGCGCAGCAACAGATCGTGATCAGCCTGGCGGGGCCGTCGGCCGGTTTCCTGCTGGCCAGCCTCACCGCCGCGCTGCTGGTGGCCCAGGGCGGCGAATTCCGGCTCGAGCTCTCCAACCTGCCCTTCTTCTACCAGGCGGTCTTCCCCGAGGCGATGGCCATGCCGATGGTGATCGCGATTCACGGGCTGCTGTTTATCAACATCTTCTGGGGACTGGTCAACCTGCTGCCGGTGCTGCCCTTGGATGGCGGGCAAGTGGCGCGCTCGTTATTCGAACTGGCGGACCCCGGCAACGGCCTGGTGCGGTGCTTGTGGTTGTCGGTCCTCACCGGGGCCGTCGTGGCGGTGGCCGGTTGGGCCATGTTGCACAGCGTCTTCATGGCCCTGCTGTTCGCGTCGCTGGCCGCCTCGAATTTCATGACGCTCCAGCAGATCAGCGGCGGCGGTTCGGGAGGCTCACCGTGGTGAAGGACCGCGTGCCGACCGGCCCAGCCGCCCAACCCGAGCGCCGGGTCATCATTCTGGGCGCCAGCAACGTGACGCTCGGCCTGCCGACGGTGATTGCCACGGCCCAGCAGGCGTGGGGGCGGCCGTTGGACATCATGGCCGCCATCGGGCACGGCCGTTCCTACGGGGCCACCAGCCGGGTCTTGGGCCGTTCCCTGCCCGGAATCGTACAGTGCGGGCTCTGGGAGGATCTGCAACGCCGCCCGCACCTGCCGACCGCCGCGCTGGTAACCGATATCGGCAACGATATCATTTACGGCCGCGATGTCGACCAGATCCTGCGCTGGGTCCAAACCTGCCTGGAACGCCTCCACCGCATCGCCGACCGACTCGTCGTGACGCGGCTGCCCATGGCCAGTCTCAGCCGGGCACCAGACTGGCGGCTGCGTTTGCTAATCTCCCTATTTTTCCCCAGCTCACGGCCTGATCGGGGTCAAGCGCTGGAGAAAGCCAACGCGTTGGATCGCCAACTGGTTTCATTCGCGGGTCCCTATCGCGCCTACATCGTGCAGCCTCAGAGCGCCTGGTACTCGTGGGACCCACTGCACATCGCGCGCGCGTTTCGCGCCGTCGCCTGGCAGAATTATCTGGCTTGCTGGACCGACGGAGAGAATTTTTCTCCCCCGCCGAAATCTCTGCGTCGGTGGGTGATAGCGCGGCGAGCGCGGCCGTTGCACTGGAAACGCTTTGGCATCGCACATCATCGCGAACAGCCGACTGCGCGCTTTCCAGACGGTACGACCTTGTCTCTCTACTGACGGTTGCATGGGCATGACCCGCGCCGTCACGCGCAGTCGCCTGCGGGTATTCTGCGGGAAATACCGAGTGAAATCGCACTCAACCAACGCGCCTTGCGCGAGCGCGTCGCGATCGCCTCGTGGTCGTCACACAGCGCGCAGCGCGTTCGGCATGTGCATCGTTGCGCAGCGTGGCGCGCGGTCAATGCGTTGTCGCATGCGCACGACCAGCGCTCGCGCACGCGTCATGTGCCATGGTGAGCGCGAAAAAATTTTCGCCAAAAAACATGGAAGACGTGTTGCATAAATCGTGCGCATCCGTACAAATACTGTGTGAGGATCGGTAACCACATGGTCTGTTGCGAGCACAACGATCACTGACATGATCTCATCGCGAACAAGAGACCGAGCAAACGGAGAGTGGTTTTCGAGTTGTAGGTGGAACCTGACTCGTTGGCTTTAGGCAAACGGAAGCCGCGAGACGGAGTCCGCCGTGGAACCTGTTTAACGGAGGACGTACTGTGGCCAAGAAGAAGAAAGTGAAGAAGGCGGCGCCGAAGAAGGCCGTCAAGAAGGCCGTCAAGAAGAAGGTGGCCAAGAAGAAGGCTGCCAAGAAGGCCGTCAAGCGCAAGAAGAAGTAGCCTGCCTTCCGCTACGTTTCGTGGCGAGCTTGAATCCGACGAGAAAGAGCCGTCAAGACACCTAAGTCTTGACGGCTCTAATGTTTATGGATCACGGGACTGGCCGGCCCGGCGTCAGCCGAGCACCGGCAGCGAGACGGCGGGCGGGTTTTGCGCGGCCCGTTCAGCCAGGTTCCGGGCCAGCGCGTGACAGATGGTGTCGAAGTAAGGCGCGATGGTCGCGTCCAGGTAGTTCGACGCCGTGTGACCCTCGTCGCCATGCAGGCGGATCTGCATGTGGATCGGTATCTCGCCCAGCAGCGGCACGCCCGCCGCCGCCGCTTCCTTGGCGGCGCCGCCGCTGCCGAAGATATCGTATCGCTTCTGACATCCCGGGCACACGAACCCGCTCATGTTCTCGACCATGCCCAGCACGGGGATGTTGACCATCCGGAACATGGCGATCGCTTTGGCCGCATCCAGCAGCGCAACGTCCTGCGGCGTGCACACGACCACCGCGCCGGATACAGGAAGCAGCTGCGAGAGGCTCAGCGCCACGTCGCCGGTGCCCGGCGGGAGATCGATGATCAAGTAGTCGAGGTTTCCCCAGTCGGTGTCGCGCAGGAACTGCGTAATGGCGCCGTGCAGCATGGGCCCGCGCCACACCACCGCTTGATCGCGCTGAACCATGAAGCCCATCGACATCACGGGCATGCCGGCCGCCATCACCGGCTTGATCTTCTTGTTATCGATCATCTCCGGTTGGCCGTGGATACCCAGCAGATGTGGAATGCTGGGACCATACACATCCGCATCCATCAGCCCGACCGCACAACCCGCACGCTGCAGGCCGATCGCCAGGCTGGTCGCCACGGTGCTCTTCCCGACGCCCCCTTTCCCCGATCCGACGGCAATCACGCTCTTGGCCGCCAATCCGATCTCACCCACTTTCATGGGCGGCCGGTCGTGGACGGCGTGCGCGATCTGGACAGTCTGCACCTGGGGCAGCGCCGTGCGCAGCGTCTGTTCGAGCGCCTGTTGGGTGTCCGCCCACAGCGGTGCCGAGTGCGTGGTCAGCGCCAGCGTTAACGACACCACGCCGTCGTTCACCTGGATGTCCCGGATCTGGCCCGCTTGCAGGGCGCTGCGCCCGGTTTCCGGGTCTGGAAAGTCCGCCAGTGCCTGCTGCACGCGGGCCTGGGTGATCTGGCCTTCGGCCATGGCTCATTCTCCCTGCAGTAGTCTCGTCGGGTTGCCTTACGTTGTCCTTCAATCGCCGCCCGCCCCATCGGCCCAGGGGAGCCGCCGCCAGATGCGCCGGCGGTCCGTGTCATCCGGGCGGGGCGCAGCGCCCAAGTGCCGCTGTGCGATGCGGACGATCGGCTGCCACTGCCGCGGCGAAAACACCACGTGCACCGCCCCCGCTTCGCGCAGCAGCCATTCGGCCGACTCCAACGCACGCTGGCCGAGCACCACGACGCGGGCGCGCGGGAACCCGGCCATCAGCCGCGGCAGCCACGGCAGGAGCGCCTCGAGATTGACCGTCGTCGCTTCGACCGCCACAAGGCTCGCCGGACGGGCCGCCACCTCGCTCCAGCACGCATCGAGGCTGCGCGTCTGCAGGATGCGGTGCCCCACCTGTTGGAGCGGCCGGCGGAGCGCCGCCGCCCACCTGTCCGTTCGCTCACAAATGATGATGCCGTGTGCCACTGCCGTGCGCCTCAACGCGTCTGTGCATATCCTAGCCCGAGAGCCCGAAGTATTCGAGCCGGCGGTGAAAACGCGCACGGGTGACACCCAGCAGTCGCGCCGCCTTCGTCTTGTTCCCCTTGGCACGCTTCAACGCCCGCACCATCAGCTCCTTCTCGATCTCCTCCAGCAACTGGGCCAGCACGATCGGCTGCTCCTCCCGACGCGGATGCGCCGCCGCCTGGTGCGCCCAATGGATCTTGTCCGGCAGGTGACGCGGCTCCACCAGCGGCCCATCGGCCGCCCGGCACGCCCACTCCACCACCGATGTCAACTCCTCCACGTTCTCCGGCCAAGGGTACGCCGCCAGCGCATCGAGGGATTCGGACGTGAACCCGCCCAGTTGTCGGCCGCCCTGCATATTGAACCGCTCCACCAGGCATTGACATAACAGCGGGATGTCCTGCGGACGGGCCGCCAGCGGCGGGATCTCGATCACCAAGGTGCTCAGCACGTGAGCCAGGTCCGCGCGGAAACGCCCCTGCTCCGCCAACGCCAGCAGCGGATCCCCGCTCGTGGCGATCGTATACAGCTCGAGATCCGGCAGCGCCAGAAACCCCGCCAACTCCGCCTGCGCGTCCGGCGGCAACTGGTCGACATCCAGCAACAGCACGGTCGCCGCCCGAACAGTCGGCTCCGACATGCCCCCCGGCCGCTCACCGTCCGACGCGCTGAGCTGCCGCAGCAGGCCCGTGACAGTCGCCTGGATCAGTTCCGCGTCCAATAGCGGGCACCACAGCGGCACAAGCAGGTCCGAGACGCCCGGCATGGCGCGACGATGCAACAGCCGCGCGACGTGCTCACGCCCGCTGCCGGCGGGACCGTGCACCAGCACGTGCGTCTTGCCGCGCGCGGCGAGCGCCAACTGATCACGCACGCGCTGAATCGCCGGACTGACACCGACAAGCTCATCCAGAGACTCGTCCTGCGGGTACCGGCGGCGCAGCCGGGCCAGGCGATGATGCAGGGCCGACGCTTCCGAACCCCCCGCCTCTTCGCCACGGCGTTCGTCCGACGCGGCGGACAACATCACAACGACCCCCGGAAAACCTGCCGCATCATCCCCCAGCGACATGCAGTGCGCGCGCCGCGCCCGCAGTTCGCCCGACAGATGCAGCGCCAAGACATGGAACGTGGCCGCCTGACCACTGAACACCTCGGGCGGAGGACACAGACTGGACGCGATGTCGCCGGGCACCGAGCCCGCCCCCACGGCCTGATAGTCGGAACGCTGTCCGACAAGCTGGTCGGCGTCGAGCCCCACCAGCTCGGCGCAGGCCGCGTTGCAGTAGATCAGGCGGCGCCGCTGATCGATCGCATACACGGGGCGCGCGGAAGCATCCAGCAGCTTCCCCAGGGCATGCTCTCTGGAGCGTACGCCAGCCATGGTCAGCCACCACCCTCCCACGGCCGGCCTGCCCAACCGCCCTCCTCAAACCACACGCCGGCCGACTCGCCGTGCGGCCCGGCCGCCACGGCCGTACGCGAGGCTCCCAGCAGCAGGTCGGCCGAGGCGGCGGTCCGCAAAGCGATCCCCGGCCATAGGCTCAACACGACGACCAGCAGACAGCAGGCCATGACGCCCGACAGCACACCCGCACCGCCCTGCGGATCCAGCCGAGTCACCGGGGACGCGAAGTACATGCAACCGATCACACGCAGATAATAGGCCGCCGCAATCGCCGCGTTCAACACGCCCGCAATGGCCAGCACCAGAAGCCACACGCTCGCGCCTCCCGGACCGGCCAGCGCCAGCCGAATCGCCCCCGTGAACAGGGTCAGCTTCCCCCAGAAACCCGCCAGGGGCGGCAGACCCGCCAACGAAAACAGGCACAGGGCCAACGCCCCGGCCACCCACGGATGCGAACGCGCCAACCCGGCCAGCTCCGATACGCTGCTGACCTCCTGCCGGTCGCTGCTCAAATAGGCCAACGCCCCGAAGACGCCCAACACGGCCAGCACGTACACCGCCAGATACAGCAGGGTCGCGCCGATCCCGCCCGCCCGGGAGCACGCCAACGCCACCGTCAGGCCGATCAGCATGTAGCCGGCGTGCGCAATGGATGAGTAGGCCATGAGCCGGCGCAGGTTCTGTTGCCACAACGCACACACATTGCCCAACGTCATCGTCAGGACGGCCAGCACCCACAGCAGAGGCCAGCCGAACGCCGAATCGGCCGGCAGGATGGCCACCACGAGGCGGATCAGCGCCAGGATGCCGCAGATCTTCGGCGCCGCCGCCAGCAGACCGGCGTTGACGTTCGTCGTCCCCTGATACACGTCCGCCGCGTAGAAATGGAACGGCACGGCGGCGATCTTGAAGCCCAGGCCCGACACGATCAGCACCAGGCCCAGCAGGAACAACGTCACCTGCTCGGCCGGCAACCCCTCGATCGCCTCGCGAATCCCCGGCCATTGCGCCGTACCGGAAATCAGCGTCGTGCCCCGGGCCACGCCGTACAGGAAACTGATCCCATAGAGCCATAGCGCGGAAGCCGCAATGCTCAAGAAGAAATACTTCACCGTCGCCTCGCCGCTGGCCCGGTCCGTGCGGCCGAGGAACAGCAGGACATACGTCGGAATGGAAATCAACTCCAGCGCCACGAACAGCAAGATCAACTCGTTGGCCCGGCACACCAGCATCATCCCTGCCGTCAACATCATGATCGTCGCCAGCACCTCGGTCGCCAGGCAGTCGCGGCCGGCGCGCGACGCGATCAACGTGAGCAACAGGCCGACCACCAGGCAGCAGATCCGGCTCGCCTGGCCCAAGTAGTCCACGATCAAGGGGCCGTTGAGCAGCGTGGCACCCTCCGCAACCTGCTGCCAGAGCGCGCCCTCGTTCCGGAGCACGACCAGGAACACAACCGCATACGTGGCGATCGCCATCGCGTTCCAGATCGACCGACCGGGCGACCAGGTGCCGCCGACGTAGATCCACGTCGCGATCACCACCAGGATGAATTCCGGCCATATCAGACTGACCGTGGAAAGATCAACGACCACCTGTGCGCACCTCCCGCAGAACGACGTGCGAGGCCTCCGTGACACCTGCTCCCGGCGTCCCGGCAACTTCCCCGTACTCGCCGCCGATCGCCCCCTGCACCACCGACGTCACACGATCCAAGGTGGGTGCCATGCGGTGCAGGAAGAAACTCGGCTGGACGCCGATCCAGACCACGAGCGCCGCCAGGGGGGCGAGCGCCGCCACTTCGCGCCGACTCAAATCGCGCACCACCCGGCCCGCCCCTTCGGCCGGCTCCCGCAGCGGCCCGAAAAAGACGCGCTGGATCATCCACAACATATACCAGGCGCCCAGCACCACGCCCGCCACGGCCAGGACCGAGATCGCGTGCAACTGGGCCGGCAGGATCGGCGGCAGCGAGCCCCACGCGCGCTGGAACATGCCCAACAGCACCAGGAACTCGCCGGCAAACCCGTTCAAACCCGGCAGGCCAATGCTCGACAACGTGAACACGAGCATGAAGAACGCCAGCCAAGGCAGCCGGCGCGCCAACCCGCCCAACTGCCGCATCTCGCGCGTGTGGTAACGCTCGTACAGCATCCCCACCAGCGCGAACAACGCACCGGTCGAAATCCCATGGTTGACCATCTGCAGCGTGCCGCCTTGCACCCCCAGCCGATTCGCGGCAAACAGCCCCAACATGCAATAGCCCAAATGGCTGACGCTCGAATAGGCAATCAGCCGCTTGATGTCCCGCTGGGCCAACGCCACCAACGCCCCGTACAAAATGCCCAGCACCGCCAACCACAGGAGGATCGGCATGCAGACGGCCGTCGCCGCCGGCAACATCGCCATGTTGAACCGCAAGAACCCGTAGGTGCCGATCTTCAGCATGATCCCCGCCAGAAACACACTGCCCGCCGTCGGCGCCTGGACGTGCGCCAGCGGCAGCCAGGTGTGGAGCGGGAACAACGGCACCTTGATCGCGAACCCGGCAAACAGGCCCCAGAACACCGCCAGCTGCCAGGACAACGGCGCGATCGGATGCACCTGGAGCGACGCCGTCAGCTCCGGGATCGAAAACGTCAACCGGCCCGTGTGCCGCGCATCCCACAGCACGACCGCCAGCAATGACAAGAATGTCAGCAGACTGCCCGCCAACGTGTAGACGAAGAACTTCCGCGCTGCATATTGCCGCTCTTCGCTCCCCCAGATCCCAATCAGGAAGAACAACGGAATCAACGTGAACTCGAAGAAAATATAAAACAGGATGATGTCCCGCGCTGCGAAGACGCCCAGACAACCCGCCTCCAGCAGCAACAACATGGCGTAGAACAACGCCACCTCCCGATCGATCGCCTCCCAACTCACCAGCACCGCAGTGAACATCAACAGCGCCGACAACGCGAACAACCAGAGCCCCAACCCGTCCAATCCGACATCCAGCCGGATGTCCATCGGCGAGCCGGGCCCCATCCAGGCCAACGTCGTCACGCCGAACCCGTCGCCTGCCATCCCGTCCGCCGGGAACTGGACCACGATCACGCAGGTCAACACCAGCGTCACGACCGTCGTGCACAGCGCGCCGGCCCGCACCGCTCCGTGCCCCAGACGCGACAACGGGCCGATCAGGACGGCGCCCGCCAGCGGCACCAGGATCGTGACCAGTGGCAAATGACCGATTGTCGTCATCCGATACCCCTGCTACCGATTCCCACCTGCGGCCAACACCGCCGCCAACCACTCGACGACCCGGACGCTGAGCTGCCCATCGACGGCCGCCAGCAACACGACCACCAGCACCAACGCACCCGCGATCATCCCCAGCGCGTAGAACTGGACCAGACCGGTCTGGAGCGACCGGAACAGCGCGCCCACGTACAGCGGGACGCGCCCCAAGGCGTTCACCAGGGCGTCCACCACCCAGTCGTCCACAACCCCACAGAGCCACGCCAGCGCGCGCAGAGGCAGCACGATCAGCACGTGGTACAGCTCGTCCAGGAAAAACTTGCCGTAGGCCAGGTGATAGGGCGACAGGAAGCGGCCCGCCAGCAAGGGCGTCGACAGGACCAACGCGGTCAGCAAAACGACGCTCACCAACGCGTGCACCAGCCAGCGGAGCCGCACGGCTGCCGCCGCCCGGTAGATCCCCTGCATCCACGGCCCGTGCGTCAGCCGCACCAGCCGCGCCTGCTCACTGGCCGCCGCCATCCACTCGAAGTCCAGCAGGGACCGCAGACGCGCCAACAGGCGGCGGTCCCCCAGATACAGATAGGACGCCAGGCCGATGCCCGCGGAAGCCACCAGCATGCTCATCGCCGCCACGCCGAAGTGGAACGCGCCCAGCGCTTCCGTCCGGGCAACGGGCCCGGCCAGCGACGGCGTCCTGGCCAGCAGCGCGGCGAACGGATGCCCGCCCCCCAGGTAGCTCTGGTCGAGCAGCAGGCCGACCACCGCTGCGCCCGCCGCCAGGACCACCAAGGGCCAGACTATCACGCCAGGCGACTCGCGGGCATGGCCGCCCGCCTCGGCCGGCACCCGGCGCTCCCCGAAAAAGGTCAAGTACAGCATGCGAAACGTATAGACGCTCGTCAGGAACGCGGTCGCCAGCGCCGTGTAATACAACAGCTCGTAGACCGACGCGAATCCCGCCCCCTGGCCCGACAGGTGCGCCTTGCCCTGGACCGCCGCCAGAATCGCATCCTTGCTCCAGAACCCTGCCAGCGGCGCGATCCCCGACAGCGCCAGGCAACCGACAAGGAACGTCCCGAACGTGCGCGGCATCACCCTGCGCAGCCCGCCGAACCGGCGCATGTCGACCACGTTCCCCATCGCGTGCATCACGCTGCCCGCGCCCAGAAACAGCAACGCCTTGAAGAAGGCGTGCGTGAACAGGTGGAACATGCCCGCCGAGATGCCGGCCAACGTGCCGGTGCCCAGGCCCAGGAACATGTATCCCAGCTGGCTGATCGTCGAATAGGCCAGCACGCGCTTCAGATCGAACTGGGTCAGCGCGATCAGGGCCGCCAGCAGCGCCGTGAACGTGCCGATGCCGGCCACCGCCAGCTGCGCCGCCGGGGCCGCCATGAAGAGCGGCGTGCAGCGCGCGATCATGTACACGCCCGCCGTCACCATCGTGGCCGCGTGGATGAGCGCGCTGACCGGCGTCGGCCCCTCCATCGCGTCCGGCAACCAGACGTGCAGCGGGAACTGAGCGCTCTTGCCGCAGGCCCCGAGCAGGAGGAGCAGGCAGATGGCCAGCCCCGTCGCGCCGCCGACATGGCCCAGCGACGTCGTGCGGTAGACGCTCAGAACGCCCGGAATCGAGCCGGCGCCGGGCGCCGCCGACACGGACGCCGACGCGTCCCCTGCCAGCGCGGCGGGCAAGACCCGCGGCGTGTCGTGGTAGTTCAGCGTGCCATACGTGGTCCAGATCAGAAACACGCCGAGCATGAACCCGAAATCGCCCACCCGATTGACCAGGAATGCCTTCAGCCCGGCCGCCGCGGCCGATGGCTTTTCGTACCAGAAGCCGATCAGGAGGTAGCTGCACAGGCCTACCCCCTCCCAGAAAACGAACAACAACAGGAAGTTGCTGACCGACACGAGCATCGTCATGGAAAACACGAACAGGCCAATGTAGGCGAAAAAACGCCAGTAGCCCCGGTCGGCGCGCATGTACCCCACCGAGTAGACCGCCACCACCAGCGAGACGAAGGTGACCATGGCCAGCATGATCGCGGTCAGACTGTCCAGACGAAGTGCCACGTCGATCGCCAGGTCGCACGCCGCACCCCGCGCGCTGAGTAGGCCCGCGGCCGGATCGGCCGCCGGCTGATACGCGCCCTCCATCAGGGCCCACGTCCAGCACGACACGACTCGCTCGTACCCGGCGGGCTGCCGCGCGGTGTGCCACAGCAGCGCCAGACTGCACAGCGCGGACGCGCTCAGCGCCAGGACCACCGGCCAATGACTGCGCGCGCGCAGCACCCGCGGCCCCAGGACCGCCACCAGAACGGCCGCCGCCAACGGCAGCCCCGGCACCAGGATCATCAGCAGGTTCAGCATCGTATCCATGTCGTCACAATTCGCTGCGGTACCACGGTTCCTGCTCGCCGCCCGGCGGCCGCACGCCCGCCCGCGGCAAGGCGGGCCAGACGGCCGGCGCCTCGCGCTGCTCCGGCACCTCGCGGTCGACGTGCGGAGGCAGCCCCTCTTCCCGCAGGTCCTGCCACAGCACGATATCCAGCGTGTTGTTGCGGCGCGCCAAGGCCAGGATCAGGGCCAGCGCGATGGCCGCCTCGCACGCCGCCACCGTGATGATGAACAACACCAGCATCTGGCCGCCCCAATCGTCACAGAAACGCGACCAGGCCACCAGGCTGATCGCCACCCCCTGCAGCATCATCTCCGCGCAGAGGAACAACACGATCATGTTGCGCCGCACCAGGAAACCGGTCATCCCGATCGCCACCAGCAGCCCGCCGACGATCAGGTAGTCGTGCAGCAAGGCGGCTTCGTCGATCCCGCTCATCGCGCCACCTCCTCGCTCGGCGCGCACGCCGACTGCCTGGACTGGATCATGATCGAGATGGCGCCCACCAGCGCCACCAGCAGCAGCGCGCCCGCCACCTCGACACTCAACAAGTGCCGCGTGAACAACTCGGTCCCGAAACGCGCCATGTGCGCCGGCTGCATCACGTCCGACTCCGCCGCCGAAGAGGCGGCCGGCGATTGCGACACGGCCGCCCCCGAGATGGCGACCGTCAAGAGCCCGACCAGCAGCGCCGCCACGAGCGCGGCGACCGATTTGGTGTACACACCCCACGTAATGCGATCGTAGGGCGCCTGGCCTTCCGGCTGAGCCAACATGATCACGAACAGGAACGTCACCAGGATGGCGCCGGCGTAGACCGCCAGCGTCGAAATGCTCAGGAACTGCGCGCCGTCGAAGAACAACAGCCCGGCGGTGCCCAACAGCGACAACCCGAACCACAGGGCCGTGTAGACGGGACGCACGGTCGCGATCGCGGCCGTCGCCGACACGACCGTCACCGTGGCCAACGCCCAGAACACGCACTCGGCCGAGAACGAGACCAGCGGCAACATCATCCCGAACAGGATCAACAGGACGCTCAACGCCCCCAGCGTGGCACCCGCCAGGTGCCGGCGACCCGTGGTCGCTGGCAACAGCAGGCACAAGGCCACCACGCCGCAGGCAAGCGCGCCGCACGCGAACCAGAACGGGCCGACAGCGTTCATGGCAAACCGCCTCCCGGATCCGACCGCATCGGTTCGCGGTCACGCGTCGCATCATACACGCTCAACAGCTTCTCCTTGTCGAACACCATCTCCTCGCGGCTCCGCCCCGTCAGGTTGTACAGGCTCGTCAGCTCGATCGCGTCGACGGGACAGGCCTCCTCGCACATCCCGCAGAAGATGCACCGCAACTCGTCGATCACGAAACTCGCCGGATACTTCTCGCGGTCCGGCCAGGGACTCTCCGCCGCTACAATGTCGATGCAATGCGCCGGGCAGGCCGTCGCGCAGAGGAAGCAGGCCACGCACTTCACCCGGCCGCGCTCGTCTTTGTTCAGCCGATGGACACCCCGGTAGATCAACGGGTTGTCGATCCGCGGCTCCTCCTCCGGATAGCTGACCGTGACCGTCCGGCCGGCCAAGGCGGCAGCCAGGTGCCGCGCCGTGGTCGCCAGGCCCTGGACCACCAGCGGCAGGTACAGCCGTTCGGCCAACCCCAGCTCGGAACGTTCCGCCCATCGGACGTGCGGATCGTCGGACTTCATACCGTCTGCTCCTCGAACTCCACGAATCGGCTCGCACGATTGTCAGCCACCCGAGGCCTCGCCACGGCCACCGCCAGACCGGCCAACAGGCAGATCCCCCACGCCACCGCGGCCAGCACGACGGTCCAGAACGCGCCTTCCAGGTGCCACACGGTACGGACCCGGTCCAGAACGGCTACGGCCACGAAATTGATCATCCCCAAGGGCAGCATGATCTTCCAGGCCAGGGCCATCAACTGGTCGTACCGAAAGCGCGGCCAGCTCCACCGCACCAACATGAAGAACACGATCACCGCCAGCACCTTGCCCAACAGCACCAGCACGCGCACGACAGCCCCCAGCCAGCCCACATCGTCCGTCGCGCCCGTGATCCCGAACGGCAGGTGCCAGCCGCCGAGAAACAGGATCACGATCAGCATCGCCGCCATGATCAAGTGCAGGAATTCGGTCAGCAGAAACAACAGCAGCCGCATGCCGGAATACTCCGTGTGGTAACCGCCCACCAACTCCTGCTCGCATTCCGGCAAGTCGAACGGCAGCCGGGCCGCCTCCGCGAACGACGCCACCACAAAGACCAGGAACCCCAACGGCTGGAACAACACGTGCCAACCGCCCGACGCCTGACGCGCGATGATCTCCTCCAGATCCAGCGTCCCGGTCGCGGCCACCACGCCCAGCAGCGCCAACCCCAGCGGCAACTCGTAGGCGATCAGCTGCGCACTCGAGCGGAGTCCGCCCAGCAGGCTGTACTTGTTGTTGCTGGCCCAGCCGCCCAGGATCACCCCGTACACGGCAACGCTCGAGACGGCAAACGCATAGAGCACCCCGACATTCACGCCCGGCGCAATGACCAGCCGGATCGGTTCCCCCGCACCTCCCGCGCTGGAAACACCGGGCATCAGGCTGCCGAACGGGATCACCGCGAATGCGGCCAACGCGGCCACCAGGATCAGGATGGGTGCCAGCGTGAACAGCCGCCGATCCACGTGCGCCGGCGTGAAATCCTCCTTGAACACGATTTTCAAGCCGTCCGCCAGCGGCTGACCCAGCCCGAACAGGCGGATCCGTGTGAGGGGAATCCCCACTCGATTCGGACCGATCCGGTCCTGAACCCACGCCGCCATCTTGCGCTCGAGCAACACCAGGTAGGCTGCACCCGTGGCCAGCCCGCCGATGACAATCACGGTCTTGATGAGCGCTTCCATGATCGTCGCCTGATTCATCACCATCGGGTCCCTTCTGCCAGGCGCGCCTGCTCACGCGATCCGGTCGATCGATAGCTCCACGCCGCTGGCCGGCACCGGTCCGCGCGCGGGGCGAAAAACGTCGATCTCTTCCGCGACTTCCGCCCGCACCTGAGCGGCGTTATACAGACCGCCTCGCCCCAACAGCCGCCACAACAACTGCCCTTCACCCAACACGCCGCCCGGAGGCCGCACCGACCACTCGAAGGTCTGTAACCGGTCCGATCCGTTCACGTACGACCCGGACCGTTCGGCAAACGCGGTCGCGGGCAGTTGCCAGTGAGCCCGCTGGATCAGCGGCGAGGGGAACAGGTCCTGCACGATCAGCAACGGCGTGTTGCCGAGTTGAGACACGGTCTGCTGGTCGTTCCAGTCGGTCTTGTACCCCCCGGCAATCCAGATGGCGTCATACACAGGCCCGGCCGCCTGCTGGGCCAGCAGTTCGTTCCAGGTGACCCGGCATTGCGTCAGCCCGGCCAGCACATGCTCCACGCCGCGCCGATTCGGGCACTTCTCCGCCCGGATCGTGAAGCCTCCCGCGAACGACTCGTCCTTGCCCCGCTTCGGGATCGGCCCGAGCAGCAGGGTGGCGGACGGCTGGACGCTCAGCGCGTACTTGACCAGCAAGTAGGCCTCCTCGACCGTCAGATGCGGAGACAAGACCACCGCCAGACGCGACGCGGCGCGGAGCGCCGCGCCCAAGCCGCTGATCGCATCCTCCCAACCCACCGGCCTCCAGACACCGTCCTGCCGTACCCGGGGCCCTACCAGCCGACGCTGGTCGAAGACATGCTTCCACCCGTAACGGCCCTCGTCGCACATCCACCAGCGATTCACCTCCAGGTTCTCGCGCGGCCGCAGCCGATAGATGCGGTCCTGGTTCTCCTCCACGTAGATGGAACAGCCGGTCGCGCAGCCGGCACACACGTGCGCATGCGATTGCATGAACCAGACACGCTGCTGGTAGAGGAAATCCCGGTCCCCCAAGGCGCCGACCGGACAGAGGTCCACCACGTTGCCCGCCAGCGGGTTGTCCAACGGAAAGCCGGGAAACACGGCGATCTCCTGGTGCGTGCCGCGGTGGATGATCATCAGCTCGCTCGACTGCGACACCTCGCGACAGAACCGGATGCAGCGCGTACACATGATGCATCGCTCGACGAACAGCGTCACCGTCTCGCCCACCGAGCGCCGGCGGCTGGTAAACGGCTGGATGTCCGCACGCCGCGCCGGATAGCCATACTGGTACAGATAGTCCTGCAGGCGGCACTCGCCCGATTTGTCACAGATCGGACAATCGATGGGATGACGCAACAGCAGGCCTTCCTCCACCATCGCCCGCGCGTGCCGCACCTTCGGACTGTCCGTCACGAAGACCGTGCCATCCGTGGCTGGCGTCTGGCAGGCCGGCACCAGCTTCCCTTGCATGTGGATCTCGCCGGTCGACGGGTCGCGCCGGCCGGCCTCGACCAGACACATGCGGCAACTGGCCACCACCGACAGGCCGGGATGCCAGCAGTAATGCGGGATCTCGATCCCCGCGCGCGCCGCCGCCTGGATCCCGTTCAGACGCTCGCCGTCGCGGATCTCAACTTCCCGTCCATCAACAATCACAGTACCCATAGTCATCCCGTCTCGATTCCGGGCGCAACGGGCCGCGCGCCGCCGGCGACCCCGGCCACACCCTCACCCAGCCACGCTGGTTTCGCGTCGATCGCCCACACCGGTTGCGTCTCCCGGTACCCGCTCGGATTGGTCCGCTGGATGTACTGCTCAAACTCGTCCCGGAACTTCCGGATGGCGTTCTTGATCGGCCAGGCGGCGCCGTCCGCCAGGCCGCAGATGGTCGTGCCGGGGATGATCCCTATCGAGTCGCCGATGTCCAACAGGAGTTCCAGGTCCTTGAGCCGCCCGCGTCCAGCTCGGATGCGATTGAGCAGCCGCAGCGCCCACCTGGTTCCCTCGCGGCAGGGCGTGCACTGCCCGCAGCTCTCGTGGGCAAAGAACTGGCAGCTGTTGTGCAGGAAATCCACCATCGACACGGTCTCGTCCATCACGACCACCCCGGCGGTCCCCAAGCCGAGGCAGTCGTACTTCAGAGGGTCGGCGAAGTCGAGGCGGCAGCCAAACTCGTCCTCGCGCAGCAACCCCATGCTGATGCCGCCCGGGATGGCCGCCTTGGCCCGCCGGCCGCGCCATACTCCGCCCCCGTACTGCTCGATCAGCTCGTGGACCGTCAGCCCCAACGGCGCCTCGTAGCAGCCCGGCCGCTGCACATGCCCGCTGAGACAATACAGTTTCGGGCCGAAACTGCCCGGGTCGCGCGGATTGGCGGGATCGGGGGGCACGCCCAGCGACCGGAACCAGCCGGACCCCCGCTCACAAATGTGCTTGACGCAAGCGACGGTCTCCACGTTGTTGACGACCGTCGGGCGGCGGAACGCACCTTCCACGGCCGGAAACGGCGGCTTGACCCGCGGCCAGGCACGCTTGCCCTCCAGGCTCTCGATCAAGCCCGTCTCCTCGCCACAGATGTAGGCCCCGGCGCCCCGGTGCAGGTAGACATCCAATGAGTAATCGGAGCCGAGGATGTGCGATCCCAAGTAGCCGGCCGCGTAGCACTCGTCCACCGCCGCCTGGACGCGGCGGTACGCCAGCGGGTACTCGTAGCGGATATAGAAATAGGCCGTCGCTGCGCGCGTGGCATAGCAGCTGATCAGGAGCCCCTCGAGCACCTGGTGCGGATCCTGCTCCATCAGAATCCGGTTGTTGAACGTACCCGGCTCGCTTTCGTCGGCATTCAGACAGAAGTAGATCGGGCCGGGGCGGTCCTGGACCAGGAACGACCACTTCAGTCCGGTGGGGAACCCAGCCCCGCCGCGCCCGCGCAGACCGCTGGCTTTGACCACCTCCTGCACCTCTTGGGGCGACTGCGTGGCCAGTACGGAGCGCCAGGTTCGGTACCCGCCCGCGGCCTCGTAGGCGGCCCGCGTGTGGCTCTCGGGGTGCGCCATGTTCGCCAGCAGTACCAGTTCGTTCACCGCCACGATGGGCCTCGTTTCACTTCCACGTCTTGAGGATCTCGTCCAGCTTCTCGGGGGTCAGGCAGGTGTGCAGCGTGTCGCCCTCCAGAGCGCACGGCGCGTGCTCGCAGGCGCCGAGGCATTCGGCCACTTCCACAGTCAACTCGCCGTCCGCCGTCGTCTCTCCCGGCCGGATGCCGGTCCGTTGGCAGAGATGGTCCAGCAGTTCTCCGGCTCCGCGCAGGTGGCAGCTGATCGAGCGGCAGACCCAGATTCGCCGCCGGCCGTGCGGCGCGTCCTGCTTGAAGAACCCATAGAAGGTCAGCGTGTCCTGCACTTGCGACGGCGCCAACTCCAGCAATTCGGCCAGCTCGATCACGGCCTGCGGCGGCACGTGCCGCAGCTGTTGGTGGATCAGGTGCAAGGCCGGCAGCGTCACCGCCTGGCGGGACGGATAGCGCGGGAACAGCGCCCGGATCCGGGCCACCATCTCGTCGGTCAACACCCGCTCCGCGGCCAGTGCCGGACTCAGACCGTCCTCAGTGTTCATGGCGATCCCCACGCTGGCGGCCAGCCATCTGTTGTCGTCTCGGATCCATGCTATCCCACGCGTTGTCGATCATCGGTCCAGTTCCGCGGCGATGATGTTCAGGCTCCCCAGGACGGCCACGACATCGCTCAGTGTATGCCCGCGAATCAGATGCGGGAACAACGCGAAGTGGAGGAACGACGGTGGCCGGCAGCGCGCGCGGTACGCCACGTTGCTCCCGTCACCCACCAGGTAGAACCCCAGCTCGCCGTTCGGCGCCTCCACCGCCCCGTACACTTCCTCGCATGGCGTGGTGAACCCCCGGTTGGTCATCACCAGCTCGAAGTGCGTGATCAACCCTTCAATCGTCTGGTACACGTCCGTCTTCTTCGGGAGGCACACGTGCTCGTCCAGCGCGACGTTGGCCGGCCCGGCCGGCAGGTTCTCGATCGCCTGGTGAACGATCCGCAGGCTCTCCCGGATCTCGTCGATCCGCACCAGGTACCGCGCGTAGCAGTCGCCGTCCCGCGCGCAACACACCTGGAAATCGAAATCGTCGTACGCCAGGTAGGGCTCGTCCTTCCGCAGGTCGCGGGTCACGCCCGAGGCCCGAGCCACCGGCCCGCTGGCGCCCCGATTGATCGCCGCGGCCGGGGTGAGCACGCCGACACCCCGCATGCGGTCGACGAAGATGCGGTTGCGCGTCAGCAGGCGCTCCATGTCGACCAGCGTGGCGGGCAGCCGCCGGATGAACGCCCGGATCTTCTCGATCGTCACCGGCGTGATGTCATGCATCACGCCCCCCACGCGCGTGTAGCTGTTCGTGAACCGGGCCCCGCACAGCGACTCGAAGATATCGTAGATCTTCTCCCGCTCGTAGAACCCGTACAGGAAGAACGTGAACGCCCCCACGTCCAGGCCCATCGCCCCCACGCACAGCAGATGATCGCTGATCCGCGCCAGCTCGGAGACGATCACGCGCAGGTACTTGCACCGCGGCGTCAACTCGATCCCCAGCAACTTCTCCACCGCCAGATGCCACGCCACATTGTTGGCCATCGGCGAGATGTAGTTCATCCGGTCCGTCACCGTCACGTACTGGTTGTAATTCAGGTGCTCGCCGATCTTCTCGAACCCGGAATGCAAATACCCGATGTCCGGCACCGCGTCCACCACGCGTTCGCCGTCCAGGGTCAGCAGCAGGCGCAGCGTCGTGTGCGTCGCAGGATGCTGCGGACCGAAGTTCAGAGTCCAGAGGTAGTCCTGTTGCGTGGTCATGGGCCGACGATCTGCGATTTCAGCCTCCCTCGCGGGTCAGCGCCGTGAAGTTGTGCCGTTCGCCCCACCCCTGCAGCGGATAGTCCTTGCGCAGCGGATGCGCCGTGAACTCCGGAGGCAGCAGGATCCGCCGCAGGTCCGGGTGGCACGTGAACAAGATGCCGAACATGTCGAAGACTTCCCGCTCCAGCCAGTTGGCGGCCTCCCACAACGACGTCACCGAGGGGATCGCCAGATCCGGTTCGTCGAGCATCACGCGAACCGTCAGGCGCAGATTGTCGCGCGTGTTACACAACTGGTAAACCACCGCGAAACGCTCCGTCGCTCCCCGGTAGCGGAGATAATCCACGCACGTGATGTCGACCAGCATGTCGAATCCCCACTCGTCCAGCAGGAACTGCAGCGCCTGGTAGATCCCTGCGCGCGGCACGCACACGCGCACATCCCCGCGGAAAACGCTGGACACCGCCCCAGGAAACCGCTGCTGGAGCGCCTCGATCACTCGCTCTAACACGTCCACCTTTCCTCCCCGTAGGATCGGTCTCCAGCCGGCCGGTCAATGGCCGCCCCGCCTGGCAGGCTGGAAGCCTATCCCACCGACGGCCGCGGCCGCATCCCGGCGGTCGGCCCCAGGACCGGCAGCTCTTGCAGCGCACGCACCGGCTGACGCCGGCCGAACTCCTTCCCCGAGACAGTCCCCTCCCGCCTGACCTTGTCCTGCAGGTCGATGATCGCCTGCAAGAGCTGCTCGGGACGCGGAGGACAGCCGGGCACATACATGTCCACCGGCAAGAACCGGTCAATGCCTTGAACCACCGCATAGGTGTCAAACACGCCACCCGTGCTCGCACACGCACCCATCGAGATGCACCACTTCGGCTCGCTCATCTGCTGCCAGATCCGCTGCAGCACGGGAAGCATCTTCATCACCACCCGCCCGGCCACGATCATCAAGTCGCTCTGCCGCGGACTGAATCGCATCGCCTCCGCGCCGAACCGCGCCAGGTCGTGGCGGCTCGCACCCGTCGCCATCAACTCGATGCCACAACAGGCCGTGGCAAACGGCATCGGCCAGAAACTGTTCACGCGACACCAACTGGCCAAGGCGTCTAACCGGGTCACAAGCACGTTATCGGGTGTCTCTAACGCCATCGAAACACACCCCGCCGCCACGCGTAGACATAACCGGCCGCCAAGAGCCCGACGAAGACCAGGACCTCGGCGAACACCAGCACCCCGCTCCAACCGTCGCCGACGGCCAGGCCCGCCGCGGCCGGACCAGCGTGCGGACCCTTGTTGGCCACCGCCCACGGATACAGGAACAACAGTTCCACGTCAAACACCAAAAACGCGATCGCCACCGCGTGAAACCGGAAATCGAACCGCCGCCGCGCATCGTGCACCGGGTCCATGCCGCTCTCGTAGGGCATCCGCTTGACGTCCGTCACACGCCGGGGACCCACCAGCTGCCCCACGACGAACATGCCGACGGCCAGGATCGTCCCACAGAGGATCACGATCATGATGGGCAGCAGATTCGCAGCCATAATGACTTACTCGCCAAACACTTATCGTTGATCCATCCGCGCCTCGGGCCGGCCCCGCCACACCGCACTCCACGCCGCCGGGAACGGCGCGATTGCATCCTATCGACGGGATTAGCCAGGGTCAACCCAACGCCGTGCGTCGAGTCCGCACCGGCCCGCTTGAACGCCCCGCCCCAGGACATATCATGCCTTCCCATGGCGACTCTCGAACTCATCCCGACCCTGCAGCAGCTGATCCGCATCCCCAGCGTGAACCCGATGGGCCGCAGCGTGGCCGGGGCGCCGTACGGCGAACACGCCCTGACCGACTTCCTCGAACAGTCTTTCCGGGCGCTGGGACTCCCCTGCTGCCGCCAGACGGTGGCCCCGGGACGCGAGAACATCATCGCCCGCCTCGACGCGCCCTACGACGCGGACCGCCGAAGCGTCATCCTGTTCGAGGCGCACCAGGATACCGTGCCGGCCGACGGCATGACGATCGACCCTTGGGAGCCGCGGATCGAGCAGGGGCGAGTCTTCGGGCGCGGCGCCTGCGATGTCAAAGGCGCGATGGCCTGCATGCTGGCCGCGCTGGCACAGCTCTCGGACACCCGCCCGCCCGAGATGCCCACGCTCCTGATGGCCTGTACCGTGAACGAGGAACATGGATTCACCGGCGCCCAGCGCCTGGCACAGTCCTGGCAGGACGGCTCGCTCCCCCTGCTCGACCGCGCGCCGGACCAGGTGATCGTGGCGGAGCCGACCGACCTGCAGGTGGTCGTCACACACAAGGGGCTGGTGCGCTGGCGCTGCCATGCGGCCGGCCGCGCGGCCCACAGCGCCTGCCCGGACCGCGGCGAGAACGCGATCTACCACATGGCCCGCACAGTGCTCGAACTGGAACGCCTCGCCCACGCACTCCAACGCGCGCCCGGCGATCCGCGACTCGGCCCCCCCACGCTCAATGTGGGAACCATTCACGGCGGCATCTGCGTCAACGCGGTGCCCGATCAATGCACCATTGAGATCGATCGACGCGTGCTGCCCGACGAGACCCCCGAAGCCGCACGACAACAGGCGCTCGACTGGCTCGCCCAGCATCTGCCGGACGCCGACCGGGTACGACACGAGCCGCCGTTCCTGATCAGCGCCGGCCTGAGCGACCGCGAGAACCGCCAACTGGCCACGCGCCTACAGCAGATGATCCAGGCCCGCGGCGGAACGGCCCACCAGGTCGGCGTGCCCTACGGCACCAACGCCCCGTTCTACGCCGCCGCCGGCGCGCCGACCGTCGTCTTCGGGCCGGGCTCCATCGCGCAGGCACACACGGCCGATGAATGGATCTCGATCGATCAGCTGCACGCGGCAACCGATCTGTTCACCGCCGTGGGACGCGGCGCCACACTCGACGGTTAGAACACATCCAGAATGAACTGGTGGCCGTAGTGATACCGCCGCTCCTGCGGATACTCGTTCTGCCACTTCTTGTTGTATACCGGGATCCGCATCTCAGGCGGATAGCGATAGTACAGGCTCTCGGCGCTCCGGTAATACTCGCTGCCCCAGAAGTTCTGGGGATAGAACACGTAGGGATAGTGATAGAAACGGTCCCAATCGTATCGGCCGTACGCATTGCCCCATACTCGGCCATAGGCTCGCTGATCAGCGTGTGCCCGGGCCGCCGACAGGCTGACGCAGACGGCTGCCGCGCAGAGCAGGATTATCATCGTGCGACGAATCATCGAGTGTCCCCCTGGATATCGACCTGGGTCGGATAGAGCCGCGCTAAGGCGCGGAATGGCTGTTCCGATCTAGACTACCCATCGGCACTCGGTCGGCAGCGGATTGAGGGAATATCCGTCAGATCCGGCACGACAAGACGGTCGCGTAAAATGGGGATACTGCGGCAACTTTGCAGAGCAACACGGTAGAACAAAGCGGCTTGAGATGACACACTACACGGTACATGGTTTTCGAGTCCGGAAGTGGAGATCGGAGCGGGACATCTTCCGCACTTCAAAAAAAAACCGCACGTTACATCTCCTGCCGCTGTGAATCGCTCCGGATCGCTGCCAGGCCCTCGCGATAGGACGGGTAGCGCAGCGTGATTCCCAGCTCGGCCCGCATCCGGTGGTTATTGATGCGTTTGTTGCCGGGCGTGCGATGTCGATCCGCCCTGCGCTGCTCGTCGCCGCCGAAAACGGGCGGAGGGGTGTGCCACAGCCGGGCGGCTTCCGCGTAGAACGCGGCTCGCTCGACACTGTGCCCGTCGGCGACCAGGAATACGCGCGGCAGTTGGGGCATCCGGCAGTCCGCCACGCGCTGGATGACCTGGACGGCGTCGTCCACGTGAATCAGGTTCAACAGGTCCGTCGGGCCGGCTCCGATGGGCTGACCGGCCACCAGTTGTCTCAGGCGCGGCAGCCGGTGCGGTCCGTAGATGCCCGCCAATCGCAGGATGACGGTTCGATCAGCCCACCGGGACGCGCACAACCGCTGTTCCGCCTCCCACGCGGCCTGGGCGCTCGCCCGTGCCGGCCGGCATTCGGTCAGCTCATCCACCAGACTCCCATCCGACTGCGCATAGACGCCGGTCGAACTGACATGGATGAGCCGGCCCACCTGGTCGCCCGGCAGCTTCTGCAGGAGGTGTTCGAGTCCAGCCACTTTCACGGCGCGGACGGACTGCGAGGTGTCCGGTTCGAACCCGACGCTCCAGAGCACCGTATCGACGGGAGGTAGTTGCGGCAGCGTGTCAGGGCGGGTCAGGTCGCCGACCCAGGCGTGCCATCCAAGTTGTCCGAAGTGTCCGGCTCGCGTCGGCGAGCGCGTCAGGACGTGGACTTCATCCCCGCGCGCCTGCCACAGTCGGGCCACGCGGGATCCGAGGTAACCACAACCGGCGATTAGTCTTCGCATGTTTGCACTCGTAGGCGGCACAGTCACGCGGCGGGACGCGATCAGGCTCATTTTTCACCGCCCTCGGGCAGAAGTCGAGAACGCCGGGACAAAAAGCGGTATGATCAGTAACGGCTGCCACGGAGCGATCTGACGCCGCGTCGGCCGCGTTGCGTCATCGGTGCCGCGCCCGTAAGGAAACCTGCCTATGACACACTCCGGTCCGATGCCCGGCCCAGCCAGAGGCCCGCGCCGCCGCCGGTCGGCCGGGCCCGATCTCCGGCGCCTGGCCCTGTGCGCGTGGGCCGTCAGTGCGATACTTGCCGGCCTTGCGCCCTGGAGGTCGTCCGAGGGCGCGGACCGCGTCACGACGCAGCCCACCTCGCTCGAACACATCTACGCGTGCGGCGTGCCCACTTCGGTCGACGACTTGCGGCAGATGGACGAGCACCAGCGCGCGCTCGTCCAGCACCTGCTGCGGGTCACAGTGGGATTGGAGATCGGGCCGACGCAGGGCAGCGGCGTGATTGTCAGTCGGGACGGGTATGTGTTGACCGCCGCGCACGTCGCGGGCGAGTCCGGTCGCGACGTCTGGGTGATCACCTCCGATGGCCGCCGCTGGCGCGGCCGGACCCTGGGCCTGCACAAGGGTATGGACGCCGGCCTGATCCAAATCACCGACGCGCCGTCGGCCGCGGCGGGGCAGTCCGCGGCGGCGGCCGCGGCATGGCCGTATGCGGAGATGGGTGACGCGTGGGCGCTGCAGCCGGGCAGCTGGTGCCTGGGCCTGGGCCATCCGGGCGGCTATCAGCGCAACCGGCAGGCGGCCGCGCGCTTGGGCCGCGTCCTGTCCGTGACCAGCCGGGAGATCGAGACCGACTGTGTTCTGGTGGGCGGCGATTCGGGCGGCCCGCTCTTCGACATGGACGGGCGCGTGGTCGGCATCCACAGCCGGATCGGCAACGAGCTGACCAAGAACCTGCACGTGCCGGTCCAGGCGTTCCGGGACCAGTGGGAGCGGCTGGCGCGCGGCGAGTCGTGGGGCAGCCTGCTGGAGTTAGTCGGCCGCCCGATGATCGGCGTGCTGGGCGCCCGCGACAGCAACGAGCCGCGCGTGGTCCAGGTGCTGCCCGCCTCGCCGGCCGAGGCGGCCGGCGTGCAGCCGGGCGACCTGATCATCCGGTTCGGCGATCGGGACGTGAAGACGTTCGACGATCTGAAGCAGTTGGTGGGTCGATGCAACCCGGGTGACGAGGTGACGATCGAGGTGGCGCGCGGCGCCGAGACCAAGGCACTGCCGCTCTTGATCGGCGCGCAGCGGGCGAGCGCGGACACACTGCAGCCGGGAGAGAGCCCTCGCAGGGAGAGCCGGCTGCGGGTCGCCGCGCGGGCGGACGAGGACCCGAGCCAACATGCGCGCAATCACGCGACCGTGCTGGAGGCCTTTCGCGACGTGGTTGGCGGACCGACGAAATGCACGGTCCGTGTGCTGTGCCATGGCCAGCAGGTCGCACTCGGCACCATCTTCGACGCGGACGGATACATCGCCACCAAGGGCAGCGAACTCGACGGGCCGACCGAGTGCGAGCTGGCGGACGGCACGCGGTACGCCGCCGAACTGTTGGGCGTGGACCGGGGGAGCGACCTGGCCGTCTTGAAGATCCCGGTGCAGGGCCTGCCCGCCATCGGCTGGCGCGACGGCGACCCGCCGGAGGTGGGCGGTTGGCTCGTCACGCCCGGTCCCGGCACGTTGCCGGAGGCCGTCGGGATCGCCAGTGTGGCGCCGCACGCGGTGCGCGGCGCGGTCCTGGGCGTTCAGCTCACTGAGGATCGACTGGGACCGCGCGTCGTGGCGGTGGTGCCCGGCAGCGGCGCGGCGGATGCCGGGCTCCTCTGTGGCGACGTCATCACCCGGCTGAACGACGAGACGGTCGAGACGGCCGACGCCCTGGTGGCCGCTACCAGCGCGCTGTTGCCCGGCGAGGCCGTCACCGTGACGATCCAGCGCGCCGGCAAGACGCACCAGGTTCGCGCCGTGCTGGGCAGCGTGTCCAGCACGCTCGCCAGCCAGCGGGCCCGCTACCAGGATCAGATGGGGAGCCCGTTGAGCCAGCGGCGGGTGCTGTTCCCGTCCGCCTTGGAGCATGACTGCGCGCTGTTGCCCAACCAGTGCGGCGGGCCGTTGGTGGACCTGGACGGCAGAGCGATCGGGATCAACATCGCGCGTGCCAGCCGCGTGGCCACGTACGCGATCCCTGCCCGGGTCGCGCGCCCGTTGCTCGAAGCGTTCACAGCACGGCCCCTGGTCACGGTATCCACCCCGGCATCCCCGGAGCGGTGACCTGTCAGAGCCTGTCGCACGATCGACGCGCTCGGCCGGTCGGGCATCGGGCCAGCCGCCCGGGTCGGCCTGTCGTGGGAGCGGCCCGGTCAGGCCTCCGCCGCGCCGACGTACTCCTTGCGCTGGATCACCTGCCCCGCGATCGCCATGACAGCCGCCGCGGCGGCGATCAGGACCAGAATGTGCAGCCAGGCCGGCTCGTTGCCCAGGAACACCGTGGTCGCTTCCGGCGGAATGATATCCCACCAGTCCAGCCAGGCGAACAGCAGGTTGCGTAGCCGATACTGCACGGTGAACTTGTTGATGACGGCGGGGATAAACGAGACCAGGAACTCGAAAATCAACGTATAGGCCACGGCGATGACCATGGCGCGGCGGTGCAGGCACACCCCGATCAGGCTGTAGATCGCCCCGTAGGCGACGCCGGCCAACGCAACCAGCCCGACCAGGGTGCTCCAGAGGCGCAGCGCGCCTTCCGGTTTCGCGATCAGCACACAGGCCGTCGCGCTCGTCCAACCGGCCAGCGCCGTCCAGGCCAGCGCCGTGAGATACTTGCCCCACAGCACGCTGACGCGCCCCCGCGGGCGGACCGCCAGGTAGATCCAGGTGTGCCCCTCGAGTTCCGCATGTACCAGCGCGGGCACCCACAAGAGCAGCCCGAACAGCGTGATCACCTCCGGAATCAGCACGAAAAAGACGACGCTCCACATCCGCGCCATGTAGATGGACAACTCCTTCTCGTGCGCGGCCTTCTTCGCGGCGAGCGGTTCGTCGCCGACGGCCGCGGCCCCGGGCCGCACGGCACGGTCCAATTCGCGCTTCACGTTGTCCCGCAGCGGCACCTTCTGGTACTGCAGTCGCGGTGTATCGAGGTCGGCAGCGATCTCCGCCAGAATGCCCCGCTTGATGCCCTCTTCGTTGTGCTTCAACACGCTGGTGATGAAGACCGGGAACAGGGTCAACAGCAGCCAGACGGCGATGCGGCTGACCGTCATCGTCCGCCGCACCTCGAACCGGAATACCGACAGCGCGCCGCGCCACATGACTAGGCTTCTCCTCGATGCATGCGCATCAGGGACGAGAACAGGCGCTGGAGCGAATCGTCCGCCGATCGCATCTCGCGCACCTGGATCTGGAGCGTGGCGAGCCAACGGGGCAACTGCTCGAACACGGCCACCGGCTGGCGGGTGGCGATCACCAGCGTCTGGTCGTCGTCGGCCAGCCGCACGGACTCGGCCAGCCCCGACTCCACGAACTCGCGGCCCAAGCGTGCCGGCCGGTCACAGCGGATGTGGATCTCGTTGGGCACCTCCGCCAGCAGCGCATGGATCTCGTCGGACGGCCCGGATGCCAGCAGCCGCCCGCCGCGGATCAGCAGGAAGCTGGGGCTCACCGCCTCGACTTCGTGCAGGATATGACTCGCCACGATCAGGCTGCGCCCGTCGCGCGTCCACGCGCGGAGCACTTCCGTCATCTCGTGCCGCCCGATCGGATCCAGCCCGTTGAACGGCTCGTCGAGAATCAGCAGGGTGGGGTCGTGAGCAAATGCCTGCGCCAGCTTCGTGCGCTGGCGCATGCCCAGCGAATAGGTGCCCATGGCGCGCCGCATCGCCCCATCCATGCCGACCTCCCGCAGCGCCCGCCGGGCCCGCTCGCGCGCCTCCCGACGACGGAACCCGTGCAGCTCCACCAGGTAGCTGATCCACTCCAGCGCCGACACGTTCGGGTGCAGCACATCCACGGCCGGACACAAGCCAATCGTGCGGAGCAACCGGTCCCGCCGCCAGGGTGAATCCCCCATCACCCGGATGCGACCCATGGTCGGCCGCAGCTGGCCCGTGATGAGATTCAACAGGGTCGTCTTCCCCGAGCCGTTCGGGCCCACCAGGCCGTACGCGCCCGGAGCTAATGACAATGTAATGTCATTTACGCCGATGACCGTCCCGTACAGCTTGGTGACGTTCTGCAGTTGAATCATGCGCCCACTCACACACGCATCGGCGCCGCGACGCGCGCCAACAGCACCGTCAGCGGCAGAATGGTGACCAGGACGAGCAGGATCGCGGCCGGACCCACCTCCCGCGCGCCCGCCGACAGGTCGAACACCCACGACTCCACGTAGCCCAGCACATGGTACAGGGACAGCATGTTCCAGGCCGGCTCCAGGCTCAGCCGGTCCAGGAAGAAATGGGCGGTCCATCCCAGCCCCCAGACGGCGAACCACGAGAAGCTCGCGTAGCGGCTCTCGGTCGTCAACGACGAGAAGAACAGGGCCAGCGAGGTGGTGGGGATCAACAGCACGCCCGAGGCCGCCAGGATCCGCAGCGGGATGTCCCATGTGTCCAGCACCACGCTGATCGACGGCGACAACATGACGCCGATCACGTACAGCATCAACGCCGGGAACGTCGTCACCGCCGCCAGGTAACTCCAGATCACCATCGTCTTGCCCCAGATATATTCCGGCGGCGTGATGGGCCGGGAGAAGTAGAGCAGAAACGCGCGCGATCGGAAGTCCTGCGAAATCAGCGGCGGCGCAATCATGCCGATCAGCAACACCATCAGAACCGCCTGGGGATAGCGGAAATAGGTCAACAGGAACAGCGACCACACCTTGTGCCGCGCGGACGCCGCGTCCTCATACCAGGCCGAGATGGCGTCGTGCGACAACGGCAGTTGATGCAGCAACACCGGCACCGCGCGGCGCAGCTCGCTACGCTCGAAACTCTGCTCGTACACGAAGATGCAGATGCCCAACGCCGCCGCGGGCAGCCAGGCGAAAAACAACATCCGACGCAGCCACTGGTTCTTCCAGACCAGCCGCATGCCGGCGCCGGAGATCACCGTCCAACGCCAGAGCGGTATGCCGGTCGCACCCGTCCACGGTCGATAGCCCACGTCATGGATTGGCACGTTGGCCTCCTCGCACCGCGTCCAGAAAGATCTGCTCGAGCGAATTCCGCGACGGGACCAACGACCGAATCCCCACCCCCGCCTCCGCCGCCCACCGCCACACGCACGCCGCCGCTTCCGCCCCGCCGACCACCACGCGCAGCGTCCCGTGCTCGCCCACCGTCACGCTGCCACCGGCCGCCTCCACCCGCCGAATCAACGGCGACGCGTCGCCCGACGTGCGCACATGGACGGCCGGCGACGATGGCTCACTGAGCCTCTCCAGCGTATCGACCACCCGCACCTCGCCCTGGGCCAGGATCGCCACCATGTCGCAGATGGCCCGCACGTCCGGCAGGATATGAGTCGACAACAACACCGCCTTGCCCGCCCGGCGGGCCAGCGTCTGGATGCGCTGCAGCATCGCCACCCGCTCCTCCGGGTCCAGCCCCGCCGTCGGCTCGTCCAGGATCAACAGCTGAGGATCGTGCACGATCGCCTGCGCGAACTTGACCTTCTGCCGCATCCCCGTCGAATACGTGTCCACCTCGCGGTACCGCTCCTGCTCCACGCCGCAGAAGTCCAGCATCTCGTGCGCGCGGCGCAGCGACTCCGTGCGCGGATGACCCGACAACCGCGCGGCAAACTGCACCATCTCGACGCCCGTCAACCCGGAAATGTAACAGTCGTCCTCCGGCATGAACCCGACGTGCGCGCGGATCAGACGCGCTTCCCGCGGCAGGTCGTAACCCAGCACCGATCCGTGCCCCTTCGAGATCCGCACCAGGCCCAACAAGACCTTAATCAACGTCGTCTTGCCCGCGCCGTTCGGACCCAGGAGACCGGTGATCCCGTGCCCGATCGCCATGGTCACGTCACGCAGCGCGGCCACGCGCCCATAGTTCTTGACCACGCCGTGCAACTGCGCGATGTCGGCCGAACCGCCGGCCGGCACATGGGTGCCCGCATTCGCGGGACGAATCGCCGCCCCTTGCGCAGCTGGGTCCTGTCTCATACGCCTAACGCCTGAGCATCCGGAAGGCACAGTCCCCGCCCCAGCCCTGGAACACGGCCAGGTACACGTACAGCGCGGCCAAGGGCTCCAACTGGCGGGCCATCTGCAGCGGCCCGCATTCCACCGGGTCAAAGCCCAGCACTTCCGCCAACTGCTTGACCGCGATCTTGGCCGCCTCGTCATCGCCGCAGATGAACACGTGCGCGCGCAGGTCGCCGTAGACCGGGTCCTCCATCGTCGCCGCGCTGAGCGTGTTGAAAGCCTTCACCACCCGCGCCTCCGGAAACCACCCGGCGATCTGCTCGGCGGCCGACGTGGTGTGGCCGATGCTCACACCCTGCAAGTCCGGCGTGAGCGGATTGATGCAGTCGATCAGGATCTTGCCCTGCAGGCTGCGAGCCGACTCGAGCACCGCGCGCGCCTGGTCCCACGGGATCGCCAACAGCACGAGATCGGCCGCCGCGATCGCGTCGGCACAACTGCCCACGCTGGCCCGCGACCCCGCCCGCGTCAACACCCCGCGCGCCTCCGACCCTTCCGGGTCCTGCGCTCCGAAATACACCTCGTGGCCCGCCTGGGCCCACCGGCAGCCCAGCGCGCCACCCACGTTGCCCGTTCCCAACACCGCTATCTTCACACTCGCTCTCCTGTAGGTCTCCATGGACAATATGCCAGTATGGCGCATGACCACCTGAGCCGCAAAGTCGGTGGCCGGGAAATTCTCCATACCATGTGCGATCGATCCGGCAGCGAACGGAGAATGGGAGAACCTCGTGGCGCAGCGCCTGCGGCGAGCCGCCTGAATCCTCCTCAGTCGTTCCGCAACACCGCGAGCTGCGGTTCGAGGCAGACCTGGTACACGACCGGCTTGTCGACTTCGCGCCCCCGCTGATCGCGCAAGGACAGGTGGACTGCCACATCATCAAACGGTCGAATGGACGTTGACGGCGACTCCAGCCGGTACGCGACCAGGCGCCACCCATTCCGGCAGTCCTCGTCCTCGAATCGGATGGGCGGCTGGCGCGTGGCCAGCGCGCCCGCCTGGCCTTCTTTCCAGGCGTCCAGCGTGGCGGTGAGCACCTTCATGGCCTCGGCCGCATCGTAGTTCTGCGGCGGCGGCGGGGATCCGCAACCAGGCAACCACGCGACCAGGCCGAGCAGGAGGCATGTGCAGCGAAGCTTCATCGCAGCCACCTTCAATCGAAGTCGTCCGGGATCGATTCCTGTCCGTTGATGGTCCCCAGGGCACGCCACAGCGCCCCGTCGATCGTGCTGCCGAAGAAGTGGACGGAACCATCGGCCAGCACCGCCTGCACGCCCCCGGGATGGTAGCTGCGCGAGGTAATCGCGCCGAAGGTCGGTCCACCCAGTCGTTCCCGGCGGCTCAGCACGTCGACATCCGGCTCGCTCAACCCCGGTCCGCCGGGCGTTCGCCGGTTCGGCGGCCAGGCGGTGGTGAACCCGTTGTGATGCACGGACATCTCGGCCCATTGCGTGTGCGCGTTGCGGAAGAGCGAGCAGCCGCTGCCCTCGTATTCCGGGCAGACGGTCAGCGGGTCGGCGTTGGGCGGCGGGACGTTCTCCGGGTCCTGAATCTGCGACAACACGCCGCAGTCACGGATCGTCACCTGGTAGTTCTTCACCTCGGACATCAGCAGCGTGTGGCTCAGCCCGTCGCTGAAGTAGGTCCACCGCTGGCAGTAGTTGACGCCGAACGCCGACCGGTTCGGGAGGCTGGACCGCCCCGGGCCGCCCCAAACATACCAGTCGCCCATGCTGAACCCGTAGTTGACGCCGCCGATGTCGCCGAACGCCGCGTGCGACTTCGGCTCGGGTTGGGCTTCGCTCGGGCACACGAACACCGGGATGACATGCCCCACGGCCGCCCGGTTGCGGATGTCGCCGTAGGCCGCGCTTGTGTCCATCGCGTTGAAGATGTTGTTCAGTTCGAGAAAGGGAAGGATGCGCGCGTGGGGCCCCAGATAGCTCGTCCACAACCCGCCGTCCGCGCGCGGCTCGATGAGCGCGGTGGGCGGCAGCCTCCCGGCGCTGTCATGGTAGTGATGGATGGCCAGCCCAAGCTGTTTCAGGTTGTTGCTGCACGCGGTGCGCCGGGACGCCTCCCGCGCCGCCTGGACGGCCGGCAGCAACAGGCCGACCAGGACGCCGATGATGGCGATCACCACCAGCAGTTCGACCAGTGTGAATGCATGTCGCTTCACCGCGTGCCCCTTTCCGGAATTCGGCGATCAATGGGAGGCGGTCACGTGACGCGGGTACTCCCAACGGCCCACGTTGTCGCGGACCCACTCGTAGTAGAACCGGACGCCCCGGTCCTTGGCGCCGGTCCCGTAACCTCCCATTTCCGCGTGCGGCGCGCTGCCGCTGTAGTTGGTGATCCCCTGGATGAACGCCGCGTGGAAGAGCATGGCCGCGTTGGGCGCGTCCCGGTATCGGCGGCAATCGGCGAAAATGTAGTCCCGATTCGCCTGGTTGAAGACGCCGTCGTTCTGATAGACATCCTGGCGGAGCGTCTCGACGTTGACCACGAACCCGCTGTCCGGGATCGGCATCTGTTTCTGGATGATCCGCACGTCCATGCCGGGGTACGTATCGGCCGTCTCGGAGTTGGCGGTGGGGCAGACGCCCACCTCGATGTCCGGCGCGACGGCCTTGAACCAAGCGGTCAGTCGCGCCTTCTTCGCCGCGCCGTCCGGCTCGCGGAAGATCTCGTGATCGATCCGCTCGGCGTGGTTGTACTCGTGGATGATGTCGACGAAGACGTTCCTGAGCCCGCGATCGCGCAGGAACCCGGCCGCTTGCTCGATCGCCCGCCGGATGGCTGCCTCGTCGTAAAACGCCTGGTCCTTGCGCGGCGTGAACAGCCCCACCATCACGACCATCCCATGCCGATCGGCTGCGCGCACCAGGCTCTCCAGCCGCGCGCCGATCTCGGGCTTGAGCCTCCCGTCTCGCGTGAAGCCGTTGGTCCCCGCGTCGGCGTTCGGCCACCCGCCATGACTCCCCTGGATGTACACGCCCAGCAGATTGATGCCGTGGGCCGTCATGTTGTCCAGGTTGCGGATGTGGCGTTCCGTGATCGCGTCACTGTGCAGTGCGTTGCCGCAACGCAAGCCCCAGAGCTTCACCGGCTCGCCGCCCAGGTACGCGCGATCGTTCCGGATCTCGAATTCGCGCGTCGGCGCGATGTCCGGCTCCGGCGCCTGGCCGACAACGGAGGTCGGCCACAGGATCAGGACCGCCGCGAAGCAGACGTGCAGCAGAGAAAAAACATTGATCATGGTTGGCACGATCCCCGGTCGAAAGGCCTCTCGCCACGCACATCACGCCTGACGCAGCGGATACCCGCGATTCTCACCGTCGGGCGGTTTCCGGTCAAGTTCCTGGTCAAGTTCCCGGTCCCGGATCTGCCCGGTCGTGCCCCTGTGCCGGGCTCAACGGGGGCGCCACTGCGACGTGCTGCTGACGACCCGGATGCGGTCGCCCGCGCCGAATCGTTCGTAGACCTGTCGCGTCCAGGTGTACTCGGGCGGCATCCCCCCCACGAACGTGATCGGACGGGGGTAGGCCAGCGCCAGGTTATGCGGCAAGTCGCCGATGCGCAGGACGCCGAGGAACTCGGGCGTCTTCGGGTCCTCGTGCGTCACGGGGCAATCGGCCAGCACGATCTCGGCGATCTGAGGATCGAGGATTGCGGCATAGATGGCCACGGGGGCGGTGTAGCCCTGGCCGAACACGGCCACCGGCCCGGTCATGGCCTCGCGCCGCAGCAGCGCGATGGCGGCCAGCAGGTCGCTGACCTGACGCTCGGGCAGCGTCTGGCCCAGGAGCGGATAGGTGCGTCGGGCCGTCCACAAGTAGCCGGGGCCCACCGAAGTCACGCCGGTGTTGCGCACCTCGACGGTCGCGGTCGCAAACGCGTTTGAGATCCTCGGCCGTGACGGGCCGCCGCCTTCAAAGGTGCTCCGCGCATCCGGTTGCGCGGCGCAGACGAGCGTCGGGGCGGGCCAGGGAGTCTCGCGCGACCGCAGCGTCTTGAGGCCGATGGTCATCCCGTCGAAGCTGTCGAATACGTAGGTCGCGCAGGTGCCGCCGGCATCGCTGCCGTCCGCTCGGAAGTCCCGGCGACGCGGCACGCGGTCGGGCCACGTGTGGCGGAACGTCGTCTCTCTGAGCCGCCCGATCGCCGCCTCCTGGTGTGCGCGCCAGGCCGCCTCGTCCGTGAGTTCCGGCAAGTCGGCACGTCGGACCAGCAGCCTGTCGACCTGGCGCATCGCGTCCTCCGCCGGCAACTGGCCGCCGAACACCAGCAGGTTCTCCTCCGGCTCCACGAACTCGGTCACATCGTCCGTCACCGGAGTGGGGTCGTCTTTCAAATGGGTGTTGAACCAGGTGAAGATCGCGCGGCGCAGCTTCGGCGTGTAGCCGTGCGGCGCCAGATCTTCCACCAGGTCGAAGTGGCGGCCGGCCCCCAACGCGGCGTACTGCTGGCGGATCCGGTGCGCCACGTCGCGATATCCATAAGGCCTCCACAAGACGTCCTCCGAGCCGGCGGCGATCAGCAGGGATCGAGGCGCGATCAACGCGCCGATGTCCGGCCAGCACCAGCGGTAGTAGTTGATCCAGAACGCGCAGTCACAGTGGCCGTCAGTGGCTCGGTCGGTCACGACATGCTCGATGCTGCCGGTCTGGCAGACCGGCACCACGACCTTGACCCGCTCGTCGGCCGCGCCCAGGCACCAGGAGATCACGCCGCCGCCGCTCAGTCCGGTGACGCCCATCCGGTCGGCATCCACATCGGGGCGCGTCTCCAGGTAATCCAGCGCGCGCATGGCGTTCCAGACCTCCGTGCCCGCGGGCGTGTATCCGCGGCTGGGCCAGTCCCAGCGCTCGTCCCGGTAGGTGCCGTGATGGAAGCCCTGCGATTCACCCAGCTGGATCGGATCGAGCACCAGGGCGACGTAGCCGTGCTGGCCGAACCAGCGCGGGTTGGCCTGGTACGGCGGGTTCGCTTTCCCTTTGGAGTGGCCGCACAAGTAGAGCACGGCGGGCAGCTTACCCTCCGGCCGCGCCGGACGGTACAGGTTGCCGATCACGTATGCGCCGGGCAGGCTCTGGAAGTGGACCTTCTCGACCACATAGTCGCCACGCTCCAGCACGCCCGTCACGGTGGCCGCCAGCGGCGTGCGCGGCGGCAGGGGCGACAGCCCCAGCATCTCGCGCCACATCTCCCGCCGCTGGGCGACGGTTGCTTCCCACTGCGCGGGCGGTAACGGCACGGCGAGCGAGGCGCTGGACACCTGCCGGGCCTCGTCACGCGCCGCGCCGTAGAGCGTGGTCCAGTCGCCACCAGCCGCGCGCGCCGCCGCCCCGCAAACGCACAACAGGCCGACTATCATGACTCGGTGTGTGGACGACATCGCGACCTCCATGGGTGCATGGTTGAACGGTCTGGTTTGATGACGATCACATGGGCCCTTGAGCCACTCAGTTTACCACATTGCGCAGCGGCATCCCCAGCAACGCGCGCCGGCAGACGTCCGCCGACTTGCGGCGCACCTCCAACTGACTGTCCTGGCAGTACCACGCCAGGTGCGGATTGAGAATCAGCCGATGATGGGCCGCATGCTGCGGGTCCTGCCAGGCCGCCACGAGCGGATCGCCCGGCAGCGGCGGTTCGTTTTCCAGCACGTCGATGCCCACGCCGGCCAGGTGGCCCGACGCCAGCGCCGCGGGGACCGCCGCGCAATCCAACACGCCCCCGCGCGCGGTATTGACCAGGTAGGAGCCCTCGGGCATCAGCGCAATGGTCCGAGCGTTGAGCATGTACCGGGTCTCGTCAGTCAATGGGCAGTGCAGGCTGACCACCAGCGACTCGCGAAGCAGTTCGTCGAGCGTCTCCGCGCGGCGGATACCCAACGCCTTGTCGTAACCGTCCGGCTTGTAAGGATCGTAGAAGACGATGTCCATGCCCAGCGATCTGCCGCGCAGGGCGACTGCGGTGCCGATGCGGCCCAGCCCGACGATCCCCAACACGCGGCCGCGCAGCCGCAGCAGCGGCACGGCGACGGTGTACGACCAGTTGTCGGCTTTCGCACGCAAATGCGAGTTGGCCCGGTGGATGCCACGCGTCAGTGCCAGCAGCATGCCGACCGCCGTGTCGGCCACCTCCTCCGCGCCGTAATCGGGCACGTTGCACACGGGTATCCCGCGCTGCCGAGCCAGGGCCTGATCGATGTTGTCGTATCCCACGCCCCCGCGCACAATGACCCGGCAGCGATCCAAGCGGCTGATGGTCGCCTCGGTCAGGTGGATCAGGTGGTACACGATCAGGCAATCGGCTTCCTCCACGCGGCCTTGCAGCTCCGCTTCGCTGCCGGCTCGCAACGCCTCCACGTCCGCCAGCTTGCCGAGCACCTGGCGCTCGGGCGCCATGTCATCATCGATCAGGTCCGTGATCACCACGCGGTAACGAGGTGCCATGCCCTGCTTTCTCCTTGTTGCTGTGCAAACGGCGCGCGTGGATCTTCCCCGCCCGACCCCCGCTCCCATCTCGACTCACCCCCGATTGCACCGGCCGCCCTCCGCTACAGCGACTTGAGGAAGTACTCGTTGAGCACCGGATCCGTGTGGCGCACGCCCGCGCCCGTGTGGACGTTGGCGACTTCCGTCACGATCGCGCCCTCGGGCCCGCCGAACTGCCAGTGCCGTGATTCGGCTTTGGCGAGCGGCACGAACATGCCCGGCTTCGCCACCACTTCGTGCGCGACCGTCACCTTCCCGCCCCAATGGCACTTCGGCACAACCACGTCGCTGCCCAGGTTCGGCTCGCCGATCCCCACAATGTGGCTCAAGCCCCAGCGCACCAGCCAGCCTTCCATCTTGGTGGGGTTCCCGTCCGCCGCCACGTGCCAGTGCTCCGGCAACATCTGGCCCGGCAGGATGAACAGGTCCATCATCATGTAGCGGTCTTCGACGTTGTTGACGAAGATGCAGGCGGCCAATCCCAGGGTGGTGAATTGGCCGACCCCGTAGTCGGATACCCACAAGTTGGCCGCGAGATCCGGGAACACCGGATACTTGTGGTAGTCACAGAGTCGGAGGATGGCGCTTTTGGCCCTGTCGACCTGGAACTCGCCCGCGGCGTCGTAGAACTCCGCGTTGTCGAATTTCGGCGGCGGCCTGTCGTCGTTCGCGGGGGCCGCGCCCGCGGTCGCGCACGTGGCCGCGGCGGCCGCTAGGCCGAGCCCGCAACCAGCCGTCTTGATCAACGCGCGTCGGCTCAACGTGTGATGGCTTTCCATGGTGGATTATCCCCAGATACAAGGATCAGAAGCAGGACATCTATCGACCTTCGCAATTGTCCGCAAGTCCAAGCCGTTTGTCGACCGGCCCACCGCCGTCCGCCCCCGACGGCTCGCAGACCTCCCCGAAATCCGGGCGGTGGCGGCGTGACCATGGCGGCCCCTTGCACCCAGCTTGGGAATCCGTGCCGTCCGGCCGGGCGGCTCTGCGGGTTCGGTGGAAACCGAGCTGCGGGCAGGGTAGATTAATACCGTTCGATATCCCCCCTCGACGGCCCGGCCCGCGGAACCAGTTGAGACCTCCCGATGCCCACATCTCGCTTCTGTAGTCAGTTGTTCACAGCGCGGCGGCACGATCCCGTGAGCCGCCGTCCGCGATGCGCCCGCAAGATGGTGTTCCTGCTGTTCGCCTGCTGGAGCGCCGCCGCCGTCGGCCTGCCGGCGGCCGGCGCGCGGGCCTGTGCCGCGGATCCCCAGCCGCTGGTCATCACCCAGGATACGGTGCTCGATCCGGCCGCGTCTTACGGGCGGATTGAGATCAAGGCCTCGGGCGTCACGCTCGATGGTCGCGGCGCGACCCTGATCGGCGCCCGGCAGGGCGCCGCCAAGGATTACCAACAGGTCGCGATCAGTGCCCGCGGCGTATCGCACGTCACGATCAAGAACATCCGCGCCCGGGGCTGGGAGACGGGGCTGGAGATCGAGGACGGCCACGGGTGGCTGATCGAGAACTGCGACTTCTCCGACAACTTCCACGACCCCGACTTCGACTGGGGCGAAAACGGCCGCCGCGGCGGCATGGTGCTGACGCGGATCCACAATTCGACCGTGCGCCTCAATCGTGCCAACCGCGTGTGGGATGCCTGCGTGCTGGTGGAATCGCACGACAACCTGGTGGTGGACAACGATTTCTCGCATACATCGAACACCTGCCTGAAGATGTGGAACTCGTGCCGCAACCGGGTCGAGAAGAACAATCTCAGCTACGGCCTGCGCATCAGTCCGGGCGAGGTGCATGCCCGGGACTCGACGGGCGTGTTGATCGAGAGCGGGTCGAACGACAACCGCTTCACGGGCAACGACTGCACGCATGGGGGCGACGGCGTATTCGTCCGCTCACTCAACAACTGGGTCAGCAGCGGAAACCTATTCGAAGGGAACGACGCATCGTATGCCCACAACAACTGTTTTGAAGCCTGGTGTCCGCGGAACACCTACATTGGCAACAAGGCCAACCACGGCAGTTACGGATTCTGGCTCGGCGCGTCCGACCAGACCGTGTTGATCGGCAACGAGGCCTCGTACAACGGGCTCCCTTCGGGCCATCACAATTCGCCCCACCTGCCGGACGGCACGCACGCGGGGATCGTGTTCATGTTCGGGCCGTCCAGCCACACGCTGGTGCGCGGCAATACGTGTGTCGGGAACAACGGTGCCGGCATCGCGCTGAGCGGCGACCAGGGCACGGAAGGCCGCAAGTGGCGCGCGTTCCACTGGATCATCGAACAGAACGTGCTGCGTGAGAACCGGTGGGGCATTCACATGCAGTGCGCCGACTGGATCGATGTGGCGGCCAATGTCTTCGAGAACAACCAGGAAGACGTACACGACGCGGGGCACGTGACCAACCTGACGTGCCATCCCGACAAGCCGGGCATCACCCGCCCGCCGCAGGCGGTGCTGGAAGGCCCGTCCGCCGGCCAGGTGGGCCGCACGATCGTGCTCGACGCGTCCAACAGCCAGGACCCGGACGGACATCCGCTGACCTTCCGTTGGGACCTCGGTGACGGGACGGTCGTGCACGAGCCGCGGATCGCCCATGTCTTCCAGGCGCCGGGCTTCTATCGCATCGGGCTGACCGTCCACAACGGGCTCTTGTCCGACTTGGCGTGGCGGGACTTCTACGTCGTCGGCGAGGGGGCTGAATGGGGCACGGAAGGCAACGCGGCGGACTGGGACTGGGTCGATCCGCAGTCGCAAGTGACGTACGCCGACGACCCGCAGCGCATCGCCGGCTCGTCTTCGATCCAGGCGCATGTCGACCCGTACGGCGGCGCCCTCGTGAACCTGCTGTACCCGCGCACCAAGGACGCTCACATCCCGTTGGCCGGCAAGACCCGCCTCGTGTTCTGGATCAAAGCGCTCAACGAGAACGTGCCGGCCTGGCAGGGCCCCCAGCCGATCGTCGCGCTCCACGAATCGGAGGATCAGTACGCGGTCTTCACGCCGGCCGATGATCTCCTGAGTTCCCGGCCGAACAACGAAGAGCGGGAAGGCTGGAGCTACTTCGTCGTGCCCTTGGCCGGCGACGCGCAATGGGAGCGGACGGGTGATTTGCCCGCCACGCTCAACTATGTGACAATCGGCTGCGACTCCTGGGGCGCGCCGCCCCTGCGCATCTGGTTGGATGGCATGAGCATTCAATAGCGGCAACAACCATGGTTTCCCCCGGCATGCACCCCGGCCGAAGGCACTCCTGCAACACCCTCGGGTCCCACCGGTTCGGGCCCTTGTGCACCTGGATCGTGGCCCTGCTCGGGGCCGTCACGTGCTGCCGGGCGGCCGATGACCCGCCCTGGTTGCTGGTGCACCGCTTGACGGACGAGGTCCGTATCGACGGCCGGCTCCAGGAAGCGTGTTACCGCAGTCCGCCGACGGTGTCGGATTTTCGCGTCGCCGGGGCGCCCGACGCGCGCCCGCAGCCCACGCGCGCCTGGCTCTTCTGGCACCCGGACCGCCTGGTGTTCGCGTTCGAGGTGCAGGATCAGCAGGTGGTCGCTCGAGAGCCTTCGGATCGAGAGCAGGATGTGGATTCCCAGGACCGCGTGGAGCTGTTCCTCTGGTCGGGCGACAAGGACGAAACCTACTACTGCCTGGAGATCGGTGCGCGCGGCGCGGTGCATGATTACGCGGCGCGCTTCTACCGGAAGTTCGACGACGCTTGGACGCCGGTCGGATTGCAGGTGGCGGTGACACGCACGCCCGCAGGCTATTGTGTCGAGGCGGCGCTGCCGCGCGCGGCCTTGGAGGCCGCCAACTTCCAACTGCGCCCGGGTGCACAATTCCGCGGCGGCCTGTTCCGCGCGGACTTCGCACCCGACCGCGCCGACGACCCCACCTGGATCTGCTGGGTCGACGCCCGCGGTCCCCAGCCCGACTTCCATGTCGCGGAATCGTTCGGCTGGATCCGGCTGGTGGATGAACCTGTCGGCCAAGCCCCCTCACCCTCTCGGAGCCCCCAGCCATGACCGCTGCCTGGCTAACGATCGCCATGTTGTCCGCGGCTGCCGCCGCGGGAGAAGAACAAGTGGTCTCGCCGCAACTGGATCCGGACGCCCACGCGCTGGTGTTCCTGTGCGACGACGAGCGGTTTGACGTGACGTTGCGCTGCCCGCACGTCCGGCTGGCCGGCGACGCCGGCGCATTCGGCGGCGACGAGCCCGGGCAGATTCGCCCCCTGGCGCAGCCCGACAGCGGATGGGAGTGCAGCTATGCGCCGGTGGAGCTGGCCGGCGGAACGACGCTGGAACGCGTGCTCTGCGCCCAGTGGTCCGCGGAGGAGCGCGTGCTGCGCAAGTGGCTGCGGCTGCGGATGACGGCGGGCGATGCGCCTGTGAACGTCGACGAGATCACGCTGGACACGTTTGCCGCTTCCCGGCTGACGCGCGAGTTCCGCCCCGGCCCGCCGCAAAGCTATCCGCTGTTTGTCCGCGGCCTGTTCGCCGGCATCGAGTTCCCGGTCGCCTCGACGCGCGTGGAAGACGGCCGCGCGATACTCGGCCATCGCCCGCGGTGCACGCTGGAGGCGGGCAAGTGGTACGAGAGCCGTCGCGCGGTGTTCGGACCGGCGCGAAACGGCCGCGAAGTGCTGGCGTTCCACGAGTACATCGAACGGCATCGGCCGGCGCCCAAGGGTATGCACTTCAACTACAACTCGTGGTGGACCGCGCCGGTCCCGTTCAGCGAAGCGGACATCCTCGGGCTGATGCGGGAGTTTGAAGAGCACCTGTACAAGCAGCACGGTGTGGCGTTCGATTCCTTCACGATCGATATGGGCTGGTCGGACCCGCACGGGGTGTGGGATATCGATCGCCGGATGTTTCCTGACGAGTTCACGAAGATCCAGGCGGGCGCGGAGGCGATGGGTTCGCGGCTCGGCCTGTGGACGTCGCCCTCGTCCTGCTATCCGCCGGCTGTGGATCCGCAGTGGGCGACCGAGCACGGCTACGAGCGTGCGATCAACCAGATGCTGAGCCTGGCGGGCGAGAAGTACCGGAACAAGTACGGCGCGACGATCGCGGACTACGTCGGGCGCTTCAAGCTGGGGCAAGTCAAGCTGGACGGGCTCTACCTCGGCGGACCCGACTACATGGCCGGCCCGTTTCCCGCCGAGGCCACGGCGGCGGGCGCCGCGGAGGCGTTCGATCGGATGCGCGCCGCCGGCGCGGAAGTCTGGCTCGAGGCGACCTATAGCGCCTACGCCAGCCCCTGGTGGCTGGTCCACGTCAACTCGGTCATCGGCTGCTTCGGCGACGACTCGCCGCATGGCCGCGTGCCCTCCCCGGTGTATCGCGAGAGTTACACCACGGCGCGCGATTATTACAATCTGCAGGGCGCGGACCGCCTGCCGTCGCCGATCCCGGCCCAGGAGATCCTCGGCATCATCCACCAGAGCGACGAGAGCTTCATGAACGATGCCGTCACGACGGTCCTGCGCGGGCATGCGTTCATCTCGCTCTACGTGAACCCCAAGTATATGAACGACCGGCGCTGGGCCATGCTGGCCCGGTTGATCGAGTGGTCGCGCGCCAACGCCCCGCTGCTGACCGCGCCCGGCACGCAGCCCTTGCGCCCCGCCACGTGGCTGCGCGAAGGGACGCCCTGGCTGACGCACGCCGCACCCATGCCGCGCGAACCGTACGGGTACGCGCATTGGAGCGCCGACCGCGGACTGGTGCTGCTGCGCAATCCGTGGGTCGAGCGGCAGTCGTACAGACTGACCCTTGACCCCGAGTTGCAGTGCCCGGTCTCTGCCGTGAGCCTGTACCCCGAGCCGCGCCTGTACGCCGAGGCATTGGGCGCGGGCGACGCCGTGGAGATCCCGCTGGCGCCCTATGAGACGCTCGTGCTGCTGTTCGCGGCAGGTCGGCCGCCGGCCGAGCTGCCACCTGCGGACGATGCGGTCGGTTCGCTGCTGGCCCACGCGGTGAAGCCGGCACAGCCGACCATGCGACGCGTGGTCTATGAACAACTCGATCAGCCGTTCGGAGTCGATTACACGTCGCTGGCGCCGCCGTCGGGCAAAGCCGTGGAAGTCCAGGCGGACTTCCTGTTGAACCGACCCGCCCGCGACGCGCGCCTGCGTGTGCTCGCGCTGCTGGAAGGCAAGTCGGTTCCCGATGCGCGCGGCGCGCTGACCGCCGACGGACGGGAAATCCCCGTGCGGCCCATCCGTTCCGATGCCGGATTCGTCGCGACCGGCGCGCAAGCGCCGGAATGCTGGCAATTCCTGGAAGGAACCCTCTCACCCGCCCTCTTCGGTGCGCCGGAGGAAGGTCGGCCGCCCCAGGTGGAAATCTCGATGCGATTGAACGTCCCGGATCTCGAGGCCGTCGCCTCGATTTGGGTCGTGGCGGATAACCCGGGCGAAGACACACTACCACCACTATCATCAGCAGCCGCATCGCGCGACCTGCCGTCGCCCGAATGGATCTGGCGCGACAGCGCCTGTATCTTGGCGCCCACGCCGCTCACCAGCCTGTCTGAGGAGACGCACCGGAAGGCCGAGATCGAGAAGATCGACGGCGTGTTCCTTGACGCGCTCGGGCCGGCCCAGTACCGTCAAGGTTGGGGCACGCTCCAGAAGAACCGCAGCGTGTGGGAGACGGAGTTGGTGATCGGCGACATGCATTTTCGTCGCGGCCTCGGGACACACGCAGACAGCGAGATCGTCTATGACCTGGACGGCGCGTACCGCCGCTTCCAGGCGTGGGCCGGCCCGGACAGCGCGACGCGCGGCACGGTTGGTTTCCGGGTGGTTGTCGACGGCCAGACGCGATGGGAGTCCGGCATCATGACCCGCGGCGATGCCCCTCAGCAGGTCGATATCGACATCACGGGCGCCAGACAACTGCGTCTGCTGGTCGACGACGCGGGCGACGGCATCATCGGTGATCATGCCAACTGGGCTGAAGCCAGACTGCTACGATGAGAGTGGATTGCGCGAAGAGGCCTTCTATCACGACGCCAACCAGCAGGAGAGTGGATCCTGCGCTGCGCGTGCACGCTGTGATCGGCGTGGCGTGACAGGTCTCCCAACAGGCGGGAGAACCGTCGAGACCGAAAGGAACTGAACCATGAAGCCACATCGCCTTCGTCGTCGAACCTGGTTGCAGGTGGCAGCCGCGTCGAGCGCGTCACTGCTGGTGCTGCGCGACAGCCGTTCCGCCCGCGGCTATCCGGCCAACGAGAAGCTGGGAGTGGCGTTGGTGGGGTTGTCGGGGCGCGGTGGCTGGTTCGTCGAGACCATCCCGCGGATCGGCGAACAGGTGGTTGCGCTGTGCGACGTGAACGAGCGGCGTGCGGCCGAGGCATTCAAGTTGTTCCCCCAGGTGCCGAAGTTCCAGGACTTCCGCCAGATGCTCGACCAGCAGGACGGGCGGATCGATGCGGTGGTCGTGGCCACGCCCGATCACACGCATGCGGTGATCTCGGCGGCCGCGATCCGGGCGGGGAAGCATGTCTACTGCGAGAAGCCGCTGACTCATGACGTGGCCGAAGCGCGCGCGCTGCGCACGCTGGCGCGCGAACACCGTGTCGTGACCCAGATGGGTAACCAGGGCACGGCCACGGAAGCGTTCCGCCGCGCGGTCGAATGGATCCAGGCCGGCTCGCTCGGCGCAATCCGGGAGATCCACGTGTGGGACGGCGGCGACTCGGGGCCCCGCACGGCGCCGGTCGGTAGCGAGCCGGTGCCCGAGGGATTGGCGTGGGACCTGTGGCTCGGCCCGGCGGCCGACCGCCCCTTCCATCCGCAATGGTATCAATGGCACGGCTGGCGGGACTTCGCGACGGGCAACGTGGGCAACTGGGGGCCGCATAGCGCCAACTTGCCTTTCAAAGCGCTGCGGATCGACTCGCTATGGTACGCCGATCCGGCCACGCGGCCGCGGATTCGCCTGCATGTCGAGATGTCGGAGGTCGAACGGGTCGGATTCCCGCGCTGGGCGTCCGCCCGCTACGAGATCCCGGCGCGGGGCGACCTTCCGCCCATTGACTTCCACCACTACTACGGAGCGCAGGAGGGCCGGCAGCGCGTGGAAGCGCACCTGGGCCGGCGACTGGATTGGGGCGATGCGGGCGAACGCCAGTGGAAGGAGCATGGCGGCTGCCTGGTCGTCGGGACCGAAGGGATGATCAAGTCGACCGAACACAACTCCTCGTACACGTTGCTGCCCGAGGACAAGTTCGCCGGCGCCGCGGGCCCGCCCCAGACGCTGCCCCGGTCCGGCAGCCACGAGCGGGAGTTCACGGCGGCCTGCAAAGGCGGACCGGCTACCATGTCGAACTTCGACTACGCCGCGCCGTTGATCGAATTCCTGCTGCTCGTGAACATCGCGACGCAGTGCGGCCAGATGCTGGAGTTCGACCCGCTGGCGTGCCAGATCACAAACCATCCGGAAGCCGACGCGCTGCTCCAACGCGAATATCGCCAAGGCTGGACATTGTAATCGTGGTCCAAGGACTGATGGACCTGGTTGATGGACTGATGGACTGACTGACCCACTGACCCACTGACCCACTGACCGACCGGCGACTTCGCGGCTGTCGGCGAACGGTTCGACACGAACGGGAAAGGAGCGTTTCCATGAGAGTGCGGCACGTCTGTCTGGCCCTGTTGGCCGGCCTGCTTGCGAGTCTGTTGTCCGTGCCGGCCGGGGCTCAGGTCCCACCGCACGAGGCCCAGAAGATCCGCCGGGCCGCATCGCAGGTCGCGCCGCGCGTCGCGCCCCAGGCACCTCGCACCGTGCTGATCTGGAACACACCGCCCTCGCTCATGGACAAGGATCCGCACAAAGGATACTGCATCCCGTACGGGGAAGAGGCGCTGCGCGCGTTGGGCGAGATCAGCGGCGCCTTCCGGCCGGTCGTGAGCGACGACATCGTCATGTACACGCCCGAGCATCTTCGGCAGTTCGATGCGATCGTATTGAACAACGCATCGGGCCGGTGGATTACACCCACCGCCGCCGACCTGGAGAAAGAGGCGCTCCGGAAATATGGCACCGATGCCGCGGCGGTCGAAGCAGTGCTCCGCGAGACCCTGCTGGACTTCGTCCGCAGCGGCCACGGCATTGTCGGCCTGCACTATGCCATCGCCGCCAACGCGCACTGGCCCGAGTTCACGGAGCTGTTCGGCGCGAAGTACACGGGGCACCCGTGGAACGAGGAAGTCGGCGTGATGGTGGAAGAGCCCGACCATCCGCTGGTGGCGGCCTTCGGCGGCCAGGATTTCCGGTTGACCGACGAGATCTACGAATTCGGCCCCCCCTACGACCGTGCGAAGCTGCGCGTCCTGATGTCGCTCGACCCGTCCCAGACCAACATGGGCGTGCAGTGGATCAAACGGAAGGACAACGATTTCGCGCTCACCTGGGTCAAATCTTACGGCCAGGGTCGGGTCTTCAACACGTCGTTCGGCCACGTGGCCAGCCTCTACTCCCATCCGCAGATGCTCCAGTTCTTCCTGGATGCGATCCAATTCGCGACCGGCGATTTGGAGGCCCCCACCGCGCCGCGCGCCAGCCGCCCGGTGCGTGAGGTGCCGGGCTCGCAACCCGCGCCGGAGCAAGGGCCGCGATTCATGGCCCTCTTCGATGGCGAGACGCTCAATGGCTGGCAGGGTGATCGCTCGATCTGGTCGGTCCGTGACGGCGCGATCACCGGCCAGACCACGGCCGACACGCGACTCACCGAGAACAACTTCCTGGTCTGGAAGGACGAAGTGCAGGACTTCGAATTGCGGCTGAAGTTCCGGTTGGAGAACGGCAACTCTGGGATCTACTACCGCGTGCGCAAGCGCCCGGCGGATGACTCGACGGGTGACCCGCTGCTGGGCACGCAAGCGGACCTGGACGCCACCGGCCGCTGGACGGGCGTGATCATGGAATACCTGCTCCGTGGCGTGTTGGCCGAGCGCGGGCAGAAGGTCGTGATCGACGAGGCCGGTCGGAGGCAGGTCACCGGCTCCGTCGGGGATCCGGCCCAGTTGCTGCAGGTCGTCAAACCGGGCCAGTGGAACAGCTATACGGTCATCGCCGAGAAAGGGCACGTGGTGCTGAAAATCAACGACGTGACCATGTGCGAACTGGACGACCGGGATCCGAAACGATTGACCCGCGGTTGGCTTGCCCTACAGGTGCACGTCGGCGACCCGATGCTGGTCCAGTTCAAAGACATCTATCTGCGCAGGCTGTGACCGCGTCGGGCGCGCGTGCCTCACGACGCCCGGTGGTCCAAAATGGTCTCTGCGGCGATCCGCACCGCCGTCTTCACCACCCGGCCGCAGATTTCGCTCGGGCCGGGCCGGGCGGCCAGGAATTCCGCGCGCTCGGCCGGGTCGGCCAGGTTATAGCGCTTCCCGAAATGCTCTTCCAGCAGATCGCCACACTGGGTGCTGCCCAACTCCTGCTCGAAACGCGCACAGAAGGCCCGCGCAGGGACCAGGCACGCCTGCCATGTCGCCATGTCCCCCGCCTGATCGGAACCGAACATCAGTCCGACGGCCAGGAGCGATCCGATGACGGCCCCGCACGTCTCGCCGCGTTCGGCGATGCCGGGCAACGGCGTGAGCGCCCGGAAGATCCCTTCGCCCGGCAGGCCGAACCCTTGGCGCAGCGTCAGAAACGTGGCCTGAGCACAGTGATGGCACCGCCCCATGTTGATGTCCGCTTGAGCATCCAGGAACTCCAGCAGGTCCGGCCGGGGCAGGCTGTCGGCCAGCACCGGCGGCGGCGTGGCGGGAGGACCACCGCCCGTGGTCGAGGGGCTGGGCGCTTCCGCAGCATCCTGCGCACAGGATGCGAGTGCCATGGCCGCCGCGCACCCACCGGCCGCGACAACGAAGTCCCGACGACTGATCATGACCTCACTTCTCCTATGGCCGGGCCGTCCGCACGCAATATCAATATGCCGGCTCTGAGGATCGCACATGGATGTCGCTCGCGTTTTTCGTGCTGCGCCACTGCGGCTCATGATGGCCGACGCGGGGGGTGCCCAAGACAGCAGCCGAGGTGCACGGCTTGCACTCGGACACTCGGTTCGGCCATGATGATACCACTATTGCGATCCTCTGCTTCCGGGCGTTTCACGCAGAAGCCTGTTCACAACCGGACGCGCAGCCGTATGTTCTTTCGGAAACTGATTTGCTCCCTGGGAGCTGTTGGACCTCATGATTCCGCCAAGCGATGAAAACCCGTTCCGTGACAATCCGTATGCTTCGCCAGCGTCGCCCAGCGGCGGCACTCCATTTTCAGTGCCTCCCGCGCCGCCGTCCCAGACGGGCATGGTTCGCCACGTGCCGTTGATCGGCATCCTCATGATAATCCAGGGCGGGTTGGAAGTGTGCATGGCGCTGGTGCTGATCGGGATGGGGGCGTTCTGGCCGGCCATGATGGCCCTTGGCGAGGCTCAGGGCGATAAATGGGCCCCCCCAAGGCAGGAGGCTCCACCGGAGATGTTCTGGTTGATGGGCGCGATGTACGGCCTGTTTGGCGCTGTGGTGCTCGGCGCGGCGGTCCTGCACATTGTGGCCGGGATCCGCAACTACAAGTTCCGTTCGCGAGTGCTCGGCATCATCGCCCTGGTCGTCGGCATGGCCGCGACGCTGTTGTGTTGCTACTGCGCGCCCAGCGCGATCGCACTGGGCGTTTACGGGCTGATCTGTCTGACGAACCCCGAGGTGGTCCGGGCGTTCGAGCTGGCTAGACGCTCCAAGGATCCCGCTCCGGACGGGATTTCAAGCCGTTCGCTTCCCGGTCATTGACGAACGTCTCCGTCTTGGGATCCAGCTTGAGGGTGCGGCCGAGGATCCAGGAGATGGCCGCCGCATGGCAAGCCACGTGGGAGTGCCGCATCACGGACGAATTGCAGACCGGTGGCTTGCGGCTCTTGACGCAGTCGAAGAAGTTCCGCGCGTGGGCCGAGACATCCAGGCCCTTGACGCGCTTGACCGAGTCGGGGACCGCCGCCGACAGCGACTCCGGCTTGATCAACATCTCGCCCTCGTCGCCCGTCTCCACGGACCCTTCGTCGCCGACAAACCGCACCGGGCAGGTGCCCAGCCGTGTGACGTAGTGCGGGTCGCGATTGCCGAACGGCTCCTTCAGGAAATCGAAGATCAGCTGCACGCCGTTGGCGTATCGGCACGTGATCTTCGTCTCCGACGGCTCGTATTCGACCGGCATCGTATCGTCCGCCTGGTTCGCCCACTGGCACAGGTCGAGCGTATGCGCGCCCCAGTCGAGCAGTTGGGCGCCGGAGTCGAAGTCCCAGTAGCCGCGCCAATCGCCCCGCACATATCCCGCGTTGTACTGTCGCCAGGGCGCGATGCCCAGCCACAGGTTCCAATCGCACACTTCGGGATCGGGTGTCGGCTCGGCGGGCAGCCATTCCGTCCGGATCCGCGGCGTGTAGATGCTCGCATACAGCGTGTGGAGCCGGCCCAGCTTCCCCGTGTGAGCCAACTCGACGGCGTGTTGGAAATTCGGCACGCTCCGGCGCTGCGTGCCCGCCTGGAAGACGCGGCCGGTACGCCGGATCGTCTCGTCCAGACGCTGGCACAAGTCGATGGTCAAGCCGCACGGCTTCTCACTGTAGACATCCTTGCCCGCCTCGGCCGCCATCATCGAAGCCGGCGCATGCCAGCGATCGCCGGTGGCAATCAGCACGGCATCAATGTCCTGGCGGGCGAGCAGCTCCCGGAAGTCGCGGTAGACCCGGCAGCCCTCGTCGCCATAGTGCGTATCGACCAGCTGCTTGCCCTCCGCCCGACGACTCGCTTGCACGTCCGCAATGGCGACACACCGCACATCCTCCAGGCCCAGGATCGCACCCAAGTCATACCTGCAGCGCGGCCCGATCCCGATGACCCCCAACACGATCGTCTCGCTGGGCGCTGCGCCGGCACCCTGGCCCAAGACCCGCGCGGGCACGATGGTCGGCACGGCGAACACGGCGCTGGCCAACGCCGATTGACGCAGAAAATCACGGCGCGTTGTTTTGTCATTCATGGTCACACCTGCGAGGAGGGATACAATGTGTGGAGTCGAGGCACGTCGCCAAACGTCCTGTTGATTATCGCCCACGGGCCATGCGAATGCCAGCCGGGCTCGCACAACCCTTCGTTGCTCTGGCTCCGCCTCGGGCACCGGTCAGGCCAAGTCCGCCGCCACCAGCTCGATCCCTTCGCCGACACCCAGATTGCGCGAATACTTCTTCTCCCGGGGGCTGTTCCAGTGTTCGTGGACACCCAGGCTCGGCAGCCGTTGCGTCGGCTCGGCGTGATTGGGATCGTAGAACGTGCCCGACGGCGGGTTGTCGGCGAGCGCCGCTTCGTGCAGATAATCGTTCGCGCCCGGATGGTGCGGGAAGTCGTCCCACTCGGCGCGGAGGAAATCGAGCGCGACCGAATCGATGGCCACCGGATCCTGCGAGGCCAGCAAGCTGGATGTCCAGTGGCCGTTGAACGGCGGCGATTGCCAGCGGCGCGGCTCGGTGTCGACCGAGTGCACTCCCGAATACAATCCGTCGATCAAGTACAGCACGGTCTTGCCGCCCAGATGCGCGTGGCCCATCAAATCCACCTGTTCGCGATAGATCCCCGTCTCCCTGGAGAACGAGTTCGGGTGCATGTCGTGGTAGCCCTTCTCCGCCGGCCACCGGACCAGCGACCCGAAATGATTCTTGCCGCAGAGCGTCACGCCGGAGCCGGCGTGCGCCTTGCAGTTCGCGAAGTTGACCAGGTAATCCGCCTCGGCGAAACACGTCGGCACCGTGTCCGTCGCCACGCCTTCCGGGCGACAACTCCAATACAACGGCTCCGAGGAAGGTTGCGCCTTGAGGCGGCCGAACTTGCCCGCATAGTCCACAAACCGCACCTGCGGATACTCGGCCTGCAGCAGGTCGTGATAGTCGGAGACAATGTATGCCAACGTGTCGCACACGGTAATATCGGCCGCGCGCACGCCGACGGCCCCCACCAGTTGCCGCAAGAGCGCCAGGAGCATCTGAGGCGCCGTGTTCATGTAGTTCAGACGCTTCACCAGCCGGTATGTCTCGGGATCCACCGCCCCTTCATGCCAGATCATGCCCACCCAGTTCGGCTTGATCAGGATCCGCTGCCCCGGTTGATAGGACAGGTCCGATCCGCCTCGTGCGCGGTTGAAATGCCGGAACAACGCGTCCCAAGCGCGCGAGACCGAACCCTCGCCGGTCAGCTCGCACACGGCGCGCGTCATCATGCCATCCACCCGCTCCTGCTTCGTGCGGTCCGCTTCGTACCACAACCCGTCCCCCGGACCCTTCCAATCGGTCACTTCCGGGTCGTGGACCCAGACCACTCGCCCCGGATGGATGCCCCGCGCCCGGCCGATCGGCTGGAGCGGCGCGCAGGCGTCCTCCACCATGTGGCCGGCCCAGGCGCGGCCCACGGTGGCCATTCCCCCGAGCAGGGCCGTACGTTCGATGAACCGTCGCCGTGTGATTTCACTTGTCATGGGACATCTCCAAGCGGGGTTCCCGCAGAAGCCGAGCGCTGGTACACCGCGCCGGGCGTTGGTCTCCCGCCGGCGCGCTACTGTATTTTTACGCTGCCGGACGATTCAACACAAGCGCCGGCGCTCGCGACGTCGCCTCAGGACTCGGCGCCACCGGGCAGGTCCGCGGTCCGCTCGATCTGCGCCACCAGGTGCCGGAGCAGCTGTTCGGCTGTCGGACGGCGAAGCCGGCACAGGTCGTAGTTCAGGCTCACGCTCAGTTGCCCCGCGTAGGTGTAGAACGTGAGCGCGACGCCGGATCCGCAGCGGACCGGAGGCGCCGTGTCCACCGCATCGACGATCAGTTCGCCGGCCACCAGCTTGCCGTCGCCCTGACGCAACGGGCTGTCCACGAAGATCCTGCCCAGGTTGCTGACCACGCACGTGGCGAGGCATCGCCCGGGACCGAGGAACCTGTGCAGACCGCCCGGCAGGCCGCCCAGCACCCACATGATGCTCGGAAAACAGGTGACAATCCGGAACCGCTTGAGGAACGTGGTCTCCAGCTGGATTCCGCGCAACAGCCACCATCGGTTCCGATACCAGGGCCAGCGGAAGCGGCGGTCCAGGTTCGCCATGCCCACCACATTGACGGCCGGCAGGTTGCGGTGCTCCGGCCCCCGCAAGTTGAACGGGACCATGATCCGAATGAGTTCATGGCGCAGGCGCGGATCGTGGTCCAGGTTCCACGCATGGATGGACAGGAAGACATCGCGGAGCAACAGGTCGTTCAACGTAGCGCGCGACGCGCGGGCCCGGGCCAGCAAGCTGGCAAACTGCGGCCGGGTAAACCGCCAGGTCACGAGGTCCGGAACGACATCTCCAGGCGGCGCCGGGTCATCGCAGGCGTCCCGAGACTGCAGGGGCGCCGGCCGAACCAGCAGGAAAATCGCCGGCCCCAGGGCCAGGCCCCACAGATCAACCATGCGGCGCCCTATCCAATCCCACCAGTTGGCGCCAAAGCGGTTCCGACGCCGCAGGCCTCGAAAATCCACCGCCGGCAGCGCCGCCGCCGCCGGATCGTCGATGGCCCGGCGCGCAAGATGGTCATACGCGCGCAGCAACTCGTCCAGGAACTGATTGGCCGCGATGCCGTCACAGCACGCATGGTGGAACTGCATGCGTATCACGCCCCCAGCGGCAGACCGCCGAACCCAGATCCGCAGACCGTTCTCCTCCCGCAGATCGATCCGGTAGCGGCTCGGAAAACGCATCGGCTTCGAGGTGTCGGCACAGTCGAAGTAGGGCCGCAGGTCGGGCGACGCCACCCAGGTCAGATCCTGGTTGCGCTGGCCGGCGATCCGGGCATGCAACAGCGGGTGCCGCTGCAACGTCCGCTCGAGCGCCTCGCCGAACGTCGGCTCGTCCAACCGCCCCGAGTATGCGAGCTGCACGAAATAGGACATCGGATGCGCCGCCCGATCGTCCGCCCACATGTAGCGTTCAAACGCGTTGAGCCGAAGCGGCAGGCCATCCGAGTCGGCAGCCAACCGGTCCGGACACAAGCACGCACGACCAGGCCCGTGAGCGACAGCGGGAAACGCTATTTCGCCATCGGGTTGGTCCGAAGCCATAGTCCCCACTGCTCCATCGCTACGAAAGGCGCCCTGTACGACCGTCAGCGTCGGGTTTCGCCCCCCGCGAAAACATGGCGCATCGCGGAGCGATGAGCGACGGGATCCGTCGTTCGTTCTTGGACAGGGTCGATTGAATAGCCCGCGCACATGACAGTCGTTGTACGCTGTTTCGAGCAGGAATGACATACGGCGTGCCGAGAATCCTGACACGCACGTGCCCGACTGTCCCGCTGGGAGGGCCCCGGCAACCTGGCCGGACCAGCCCACCAGGTCCCGGCCGTGCCGCTCGCCTACCCGCCCCGTCTCAGCCGACGACATGCCGGACGTCTGTTCAGTCGAGCCTGAACGCGTGCGGCGGGAGCCCGGCAAACGCCTGGCCGATGGCATGCCGTCGAAGGCCCGGGGGGAGGCCGTGGCTGACGGACGGTGGGCATCCGGAGTGACGCGACCGGCAGACCGGTCGCGGGGGGGCTCCGTCTTGCGGATTCGTCTGCCGACCTTGACCAGTCCGGTTCGTCGCCGCTGCAGGTCGCGGCAAACCGCAAACCATCGCGGGTTGATTTCTCTCGCGTTGCGCCTTGTCCGTGCGGGCGCTGCTTACTACGATACTTCGTCGGTCGAGTCGGAAAAGCAGTGCGAATTCTGCGACATCCGTGTATGGCACGCGATGGGTCCTGGCACTATGGGCTTTAGCTAGAGCAAAGGAGCTTGTATGAAGTGTCTCCGTTTGATTCCTGCGCTGGTCGTCCTGGTTCTCCTGACGCTGGCAACCGGCGTGACACGCGCCGCCATTCTCTCCGACCTGTTTGGCGGTGATACGCTGACGGTGGGCGACAAGCTGTTCAGCAACTGGACCTTGCTCGGTTTGCAGACGCAGAATGGCGGAACAGCCGATACATCCCGGATCACGGTCGTCGGGTTGTCCGATGATCCGCTCAATCCCGGGCTGCAATTCAATGCGCCGGTTGGAGCGCTGGGAACGCCTTTCGGGCACGTGGGAGCGTCATCGGTACAGCTGCGTTTTGGATTCTCCGTGCAGACGATCAACGGTCAACCGTTGATCAAGGACAATTCGCTGTGGCTCAAGGATTTCGTCTTCGATGCCGGCCCCAATGCCATCATCCGAATCGGTGAGACGATTGTCGATGCGAGTGGGCTTCAGCTGGGCACGAAGTTCGTGTTCGCCGAGCCCAACGACTTTCCCGGGTCCGGCGACCCGGACCACTTTGACTCGGCACAATTCTCACCCCAATCCATCATCTTTGTCGAGAAGTACATCGACATCGTAGGGCCCGGCGACAATGACGGCGCATACCTGACGCAGTTCGAGCAGAGGTTCTCGCAGGTGCCCGAGCCCGGCACGCTCACCCTGTGGTCGTTGTTTGGCATGGCCGGGATCGGATGGAGTTGGTGGCGGAAGCGAGCGGGCTGACGCGTTCTCGCGGCGGGTTCCAGGAGGCTCCGCCCCCGGCGGGTTGAAACCTCAGCCCGCCGCCGACTTGGCGCGCGCGGAAGCCGCGCCGGGAGGGCGCACACACCTGCATCAAGGAGACTCGGGCGGCGTCACGGCCGCGCCGGGTCGCACGCACCACCACGGCAGCGTCGGCTGCCGCCGCGTGTTGACGCAGCCGTCAAGTGGTCTATCCACGGATGAGGGGTGGATGAGGGGACTCGAACCCCCGACACCTGGATCCACAATCCAGTGCTCTAACCGGCTGAGCTACATCCACCGCGGGCAGACGACCAGTGTAGTCGCGTTCGGAAAAACGGTCAACGGAGCGGGCGTCCAGGCGGGAGGCGCGGAGGTGTGCCGGGTTGTGGGGGTTGGGGCCGGGCCGGGCGGTCGGAACGACGGGCTGGGCGACGATCCCACGCGACCGGCTGGAAGCCTATGGGACATGGGTGCGGAAGGGGAACGACGCGTCGATTGGGGCGGCGGAGAGTTCGACCAGGAACGCCGCCAGACGCTCCACCAGCAGCTCCATCAGCCGGCGGCCCTTCTCCGCCGTCGCCTTGTGCGGGAACCCGACGCCCGCATTGGTCGTCAGCAGGTGCCAGGGCCGCGTGATGGAAACCCACCCCCGCCGCATCGCCTCGAACCGCGGCTCGGCCGGCGTGCCGTCGTCGGCCGCCAGCGTGCCGTCCGCGCGACGCAGCACCAGGTCCGGCAAGAAGGCCAACGCCAACGACGTCTCCATCTCGCCCGCATGATCGTCCCGATACTCGAAGATGTTCGCATACTCGTCGTCGAACATCTGGTACCAATTGCACAGGAACAAGTGCGTCTTCGACTTGCCGCACAACTCGCGGAGCACCATCTTGATCTCATTGCCACCGTGGCTGTTGAGCAACACGATCTTGCGGATCCCGCTGCGTTCCAGCGATTCCACCAGGTCGACGATCACGGCCTGGAGCGTGGAGGGGTTGAGGTTCATCGCCAACGGCATCTCGTGCATGTTGGTTTGCGTGCCGTACGGGATGGTCGGCAGCAGCACGATGTTCGCGCCCCGCGCATAGGCCGCCTCACAGACCTTCTCGCCCACCAGATCCGCCTCGAACATGTCCATGCCATAGGGCAAGTGCAGGTTGTGCGGTTCCGTCGCGCCCAGCGGAAGCACCGCCACCTCGTACCGATGGGCCTTCGTATGCGTGTAGTTCGTCTCGGCAAGCATCCACGGGCGCATGATTGTCTCCTGGGGAAGCATTTCGTGGTTGTAGGAGTCGCTTACTTCAACTTGGACAGGCGTTTCTTGAGGTCCTCCAAGGCGGCCGGGGTGACGGCCGTGCCGCTCACATCCAGTTGCTCCAGGTTGCGGAGCGCCGCGAGCGCGGTGAGCCCGCGGTCCGTAACCTGCGTACCGGTGAGCCAGAGCACTTTGAGCCGGGTGAGCCGTGCGAGCTTCGGCAGGTCGCCGTCGCCCACGGCGGTCTGCGACAAGTCGAGCTCTTCGAGCTGGCGGAACATGCCCACCGTGTCCAAAGCTGCGGCCGTGATCCGCGTCTTCTCCAGGCTCAATTGGCTGAGCTGCTGAGCGGCCGTGAAGTTCGCCAGGCCTTCATCGCCCGCCGCCGTGAACGACAGGTCGAGCCATCGCAACTGGTCCAGGCCGCGCAGCCGACTCAGCCCGGCATCGGTGACTTGCGAGTGGCCCAGGCACAGGCTCCGCACGTGGCGGTCCACAAACACCAGATCCTGGTCGGTGACGTCGAGCGAATCGCCATACAACCGATCCAGTTCGCCGTAACCCCGACCGATCTCGCGGCTCAACGTCTGCGACCCGCCCACGCCCCGATAGATGGTCCGCAGGTAGTTGATCAGCGGCTGTGCCAGCCGGCCGCCGTCGGCGTCCATGAAGAAGTGGGCGAGTCCCGCGCACTGGCTGTAGAGCTTCGCGACATCCGCGTCCTTCTGCACCTGCTGGCGTCCGTACCCGACCAGCGTCTCGAGCGGCACGTAGTACCCCTCATTCAACCGCCGATACCGTGCATATTGGAGCCGATCCGCATCCACGCCGCCGACCGTCCAGTAGTCGCCGTGATCGATAAGCGATTCCATGTACTGTGCGATGCCTTCCACAATCCAGAAGTTGTCCTGTTCGCCCACTTGCAGCGCGGCCTGGCCGCTTTCCTGGAAGAACTGGTGGGTCGCCTCGTGAACCCAGGTGGTGTGCGCCGCATCGTCACCGGCGTAGAAGAACGCGACCTTGTGGCTCTGGGCATAGTACCCAATGCTCATCTCGATCTGCGGCTCGAATCGGCTGAGTTCCTGCACGTAATTCTCACGGTCCTTGAAGAGGACGACGGCGAACGTGCGATCCGGGCCGAGTGACACGTCCTGGCCGTTGAACCGCGCCGCGAGCCTGCCGGGCACCGTCCAGTACTCGTAGAACAACTGCTGCCAGGCCGAGTGGACCCGTTCGAGGTATTCCGCCACCTGCCGCGCGGCCCGCACATTGAGGTTGGTGGACACCTCGAAGTGTTCGCTGTTCACCACCCAGTGCTGATCCGCGGGCCAGCCCAACAGGGGATGAATCGCCCGGTTGCGTTGCCGTATCGCGCGGCGCACCGGGCGCCGCCAGCCGGGCTGGGCGCGCGTGTAGCGGAGGATCCGCCGCGCTTCGGCGTGATCCGGATCTTCGCGCAGCAGCTGGTGGAGCAGCCGGAACGCGTCGCCCTCCTGGTCGGCGGCGGCCTGAGCCCGCGCCAGCTCGAACAGCCGCTCGGCCTCCTGCCGACGTATGGAACTGAACCTGGCGTACCACTGGTTGACCCGCGTGGCGGCGTCCTCAGGCGGCCGGGCCGGATCTGCCGCCGGCGGCAGGAAGAGGTAATGCCGGCGCGGATCGCGCGGTATGGCCCAGCTCCGAGTGGCGGCCGCCTCCACCTGCATGTCCAGCGCGTCGCACTTGGCCGCCAGTGCCGCCAGCGCGTCCTGGAACTGCTCGTCCGAATCCCCCCGCGTCTGCGCCGCGCCGCCCGCGATCGCCGGCGCGGCGTGGAGCAGAATCGCGCACAGCACGCCCACCAGCATGCCCGGCCCGTTCGGGCGCGGATCGCGCGTGCGTTCGGATTGTCGGGGGGGCCGTTCCGGCATGTGGTTCTCGTCGCACGAGCTGAAGCGAGTCTGTCCCCATCCCGGCCGCAGGGACTGGGGCTCTCTTGTAGTGTAGCATCGGCGTGCGCCGCGTTTGTATGGGCTGCCGCGCCCAGGCCGCCGAATCGCCTCCTGCCTCGTCCGGCCCACACCGGGCGGCGCCAGGACCGCGGGGGTGTGGGGGCCGACAGCGCGTCGCATCGTGCAGCCGCGCCGGCCCTAACGCGACTCGAGCGACACTTGCAGAATCGCATCGTGCCGGCTGAGTATGGCCAGCACCCTCTCGGAGGGAGCCGTGTCAAGCTGCACCGTACAGCAGGCGGCTTTGGCGCCGGCGAAAATCGTGTTCTCCATCTCCTCGACATTGATGCCTTCCTCGCGCAGCAAGTCGAGGATGCCGGCCAGCACGCCGACACGGTTGTAGTGCCGCACGACGAGCGAGTGGGTGGCCGGTGACCGGGCGCACATGTTGACGGTGTTCACCGGCTTGCCCGTCTCCCGGAACGATCGGACGATCCGCACGACTTCCTCGGCAATCGCTTCGGACGCCTCGTCGGTCGATGCTCCGATGTGGGGCGTGGCGGTCACCAGTTGAGCCAACTCGGAATCGGGGAAGGGCGCTTCGCCCGATTTCGGCTCGTCGGCAAACACATCGAGTCCGACGCGGAGCCCTTTCTGCCTGATCGCCTCGAGCATCGCTGCTCGATCGACCACTTCGCCGCGCGCAGCGTTGATGAGGATAGCCCCGTCCTTCATGGCATTGAGGAACTCGCGTCCCACCATGCCGTTCGTCTCGGGCGCGGCGGCCACATGGATCGACACGGCGTCGCTGCGCGGGGCGACTTCCAGCGGGCTGGCGCAGTACGCCACCCGCAACTCGTCGGCAACCGTCGGCGTCAGGCTGCGGCTCCAGGCCGCGACCTGCATCCCCAGCCCCTGGGCGCGCCGGATGACCTCCTTGCCGATCATGCCCACGCCGAGGACCCCCAGCGTCCGGCCGCGCAGGCCGCGCGCCTTGCCGTACTCCTTCTTGCGCCATCGACCGCCGCGCAGGTCGCTCGTGGCGTCGACGATGCGCCGATCACAGGCGATCAGCAACCCGATCGTCAGCTCGGCCACCGCGGCGCTGTTCTTGCCCGGGCAGTTGGTCACGTAGATCCCGCGCTGACTGGCCGCCTCCACGTCGATCGTGTTGACGCCCGCTCCCGCACGCACGATCAGCGACAGCCGCGCGCCGGCCGCGATCGTCGCGGCGGTGACTCTCGTCGACCGCACCACCAGCACCTGGACGTCGCCGATCGCGGCGGGCAGCTCGTCGGCCGTCAGGTCCGGCTGGACTTGCAAGGTGGCCCCCAATTCTCTGAGCGCTTCCTCGGTTTTCCGGGACAGTCTGTCGGCAATCAGGACCTTCATGGTTCGCCTCGCGCATGGTTCAATGGATCATCCATATGATACACTGGGCACGTGGGACAGGCTTCCAGCCTGTCACGCACCCGAGACCGGCAATGTGCGCACCTGGCGACGGCCGATTTGCAACCGCTGGACATGGGGGATCCCGATCATGATGCTGTGGTTATGCACCTGGCTGGCCGGAATCGGCGCGGCGCCGGAAGGCCAGCTCATTGACTCGTTCGATTACAGCACGGCGGCGGATGCTCGTGCGGCGTGGCACGCCAGGGCGGATCGTGGCGCAGCCCAGGCGGTTCGCCTGGCGACCGATGCGGGGCGGAACGTGGTCGAGTTGCCCGTGCCGTTTGCGACCCTGCCGGACCTCGATCGCGTCTACATCGACCGCGACCTGCAGCTGGATCTGTCGGCCGCCGGTGAGATCGATCTGGAGCTGTCCTCGACGGCACCCGAAGCGTCGGGCAGCATTTCGTTGTACTTTCGCAGCGGCGCGGGTTGGTATGCGGGCAGCAAGGGGCTCACCGCCAGAGGCTGGCAGACGCTGCGGTTCTCCAAGGCGGCGTTCGCGGTCGAAGGGCGCCCGGACGGCTGGCGCCAAATTGACGGCGTCCGGATCGCGGTGTGGCGCGAGTCGGCGGTGGATTTCCAGATCCGGCTGCGCGGCCTGCGCGCGGTCCAGCATGACGTGGCGCTGATCATCCCCGCGGCGCGCGGCCAGGATGAGCTGTCCTCGGCGCTGCGGGCGGCCGAGGATGTCGGCGACATGCTCTCCAGGCTCGGCCTGGGCAGCGACGCCATCGAGGACGAGGCGCTGGCCGGCGGCGTACTGGGGGACCGCCGCGTCGCCATTCTCGCCTACAACCCGGACCTGCCCGATGCGGCGGTCGACCTGCTCGCGACGTTCGTCGCCGACGGCGGCAAGCTGCTTTGCTGCTACCAGCTGCCCTCGAAGCTGGCCGCGGCCTTGGGCTTTGCCGAGCCGGTGTACTATCGCCCGCCGCGGCCCGGTGAACTGGCCGAGGTGCGCTTCGACGCGCCGGACGTGGTCGGCCTGCCGACATCGATGCGCCAAGCCTCCTGGAACATCATGCGGACCCAGCCGAGCCGGTTCAACGCCCGCGTGATCGGCCAGTGGTACGACGATGCCGGCAAGGCCACCGGCCTGCCGGCCATGTTGCTGAGCGACCGAGGCGCGTTCTTCTCGCACATCATCCTGCGGCAGGATTTCGACAAGAAGCAAGAGATGCTGGCCGCCGTCCTCGGACACCTGGCCCCGTCGCTCTGGAAAGACATGGCCGACAGCGCGACGGCCGGCAGCGAGCGAGTCGGCCATCTGGACGACTACGCCGGCCTGGTCGAGTATCTGACCGCCCACGGCGACCGGGAGGTCGCCGCACGGCTGGCGGAAGCCGAGAAGATCCGGGCCCAGGTCCAGGCGAAGCGTCAGGCGGCGCAGTACGCGGAAGTGGTGCAACTGGCCGGGGCTTTCCACCAGCAACTGGTCGACGCCTACGTGCGGGCCCAGCCGAGCCGGCCGGTCGAAGGCCGTGCCTGCTGGAACCACTCGGGGACCGGCGCCTACGACGGCGATTGGGACCGCACGGCCAGGGAACTCGCCGAGAACGGCTTTAACATGGTGCTGCCCAATATGCTGTGGGGCGGCGTCGCGCACTACCCGAGCAACCTGCTGCCGCGGAGCCAGACGTTTCAACGGTACGGCGATCAGATCGCCCAATGCGTGGCGGCGGCCAGGAAGTACGGGTTGCAGGTGCACGTCTGGAAAGTGAACTACAACTTGTCCACCGCGCCACGGACGTTCGTGGACCAGATCCGCCGCGAACACCGGAACCAGGTGTCCGTCCGCGGCGAAGCGGAGGACTGGCTGTGCCCATCGCATCCGGAGAACTTCCAGCTGGAACTCGACAGCCTGTTGGAGGTCGTGCGCAACTACGATGTCGACGGATTGCACTTCGACTACATCCGCTACCCGGACCGCGACAAGTGCTACTGCGACGGATGCCGACTGCGATTCGAACAGCAGACCGGGACCACGGTGGCCAACTGGCCCGCCGACTGCTACTCGGGCACCCTGCACGACCGGTACGCCCAGTGGCGTTGTGACCAGATCACACGACTGGTGAAAGCCGTGCATGACGAGGCGAAGAAGGTGCGCCCGGAGATCCTCATCTCCGCCGCGGTCTTCGGCGGGTACCCGAACTGCCGCGAATCGGTGGCGCAGGACTGGCCGGAATGGATCAAGGCGGGCTACTTGGATTTCGTCTGCCCGATGGATTACACGGAGAGCGACCTGGGCTTCATCGGGCTGGTGACCAACCAATTGAAACTGGTCGACGGCCGGATCCCGGTCTACCCGGGCATCGGGCAGTATCGTTTGACCGACGACCGCACCGTCGGGCAGATCTTCCACGCGCGGCAGCTGGGCGCCGCCGGGTTCACGATGTTCGACCTGAACCGCGAGTCTATCGGTTCGGCCGTCCGAGCCATCGGCTGTGGCGTCGGGAAAGAACGCGCCGTGCCGCCGCATCGGGCCGCACCTTGAGGCACGACGCCTGCGCCGCGCGATGGGTGGCTCCGCCGTCCGCGCCGGCGTCGCGGGCCCGCCCGGGACTGCGGCGCCGGGCGTCCTTTCAGGGGGATTTCGGCGTTGCTCTTGACCCGCCGGATGGGCCGACTATTCTGACCTGAGCGGAGTGCGAGTTTGTGCGGCCCGGCGCGACACGACTCACAGGCGAGCGCCAACGGGAGTTCATCTCATGAGTGTGCATGCAGCTGTCGGCGACCCGTCGTCTCTTGTGGACCGCCGCGCGGGCCGGCTCGTCCGCCGCGTTGGCACGATTGTCATACCGCTGCTGGTGCTCCTGGTGCTGCTGCTCGGCGGCCAGAACGCACTCGGCGGCGTGGTCCGCGAGACGCTGTATGATGGGACGTTGCAGGAGACGACGCCCGATCTGTACAGCCCGACATGGCTCACGTTCAACGGGTTCATGGCCAGCCAGGCCTATGATGGCGAGCACTCCGCCACGAAGCTGGACACGACCAGCTCGATGCGGGGCATGGGCGGGTACGCGAATCACTCGCCGGCCGGCCGGCCGGTCAACGCGGGATTCCCCGAGCTCAATCGGCAGCTCGGGTACACGATCGCGTTCTCGCTGCGCATGGTGTCGGAGAGTCACAGCTCGGCAGCTCGCGCCGGTTTCAGCATCATCGCGGTCAGCAGCGACGTGGCCAGCGGGGTCGCGTCGAGCATTGAGATCGGCTTCCAAGCGGGACGGGTTTTTGCGCAGAGCGATGATTTTGGCACGACGGTCGCCGACGAGAACTGCTCCTTCAATCCGGTGGGAAGCGAATTCATCGATTACGAACTGGCGGTGCGCGGCTCGAGCTACGAACTCACGGCGAATTCGAACCTCATCTTGGCCGGCGTGCTCCACGACCACTTCGATCACGACATCGACTGGCCGGTCAGCCCCTACCGGACTCCGAGCTTCCTGTTCCTGGGCGATGACACGACCTCGGCATCGGCTGAGATCCTGTTGCGGCGCGTGACGGTGGCAGTGGCGGCGGTGCCTGAGCCCGCGTCCTGGCTCCTGCTCGTGTCGGGCGCGGTGGGGCTGTTGGCCTGGCGACGGCGCCGCCCCGGGTGCCCGGCGGGCGTGCGATTTGCGATGCGCAGACACCCGACGCCAGGTTACCGGAGGGAAGAGGTCGGTCGATAGCGCTGCGTCGATGGCCATGCCGCCGTCGCGGCGGCCGAATGGTCGTGGGGCGCGACCCGAGTGGACTTGTCGCCGAACAATCGTGTGAGTCGTTCGCGGAGCATCAGTCGTGCGCGGAGCAAGCGCACTTTGACGGTTTGGACCGTGAGGCCCAGGACATCGGCCGTCTCGCGCGTCGAGCACTGCTCGATGTCCCGCAGCACGAAGACGGCCCGGTACTTGTCGTCCAGCGCGGCCAGCGCCTCGTCGATGTGCTGCCGCACTTCCCGCCGCGCGGCCAGCTCCTCGGGCCGATCGTGCCACACTGCGATGAACTCAGGGCGCGGGATCCCTTCGTACGTGTCCGGCGACTCGGCCTGGTCGAGCGACACGGTGGACCGAACCGCGCGCTTGCGCAGCAACCCCAACGCATGGTTGGTCGCGATGCGCAACAGCCACGTGCGGAACTGCGCCTCTTCACGAAACTCGCCCAGATGCTCGATCACGCTCAGGAACGTCTGCTGCGTGACCTCCTCGGCGTCCTCATGCTGCTGGACGATGCGCCGTGCGACGCCGTAGACCTGGTGCTCGTACTTGCCCAGCAGCGTTTCCATGGCGGCGAAATCGCCGGCTTTGGCCTGCCCGACCAGCAGCCGATCGGCAACCGCCCGGTCCTTCCACTGTTCGCGAAGCGCGCGGCTCAGCCGCTCGTGGAGCGTCGACGGCAGAGCATACTGCTCGTCGGCCTTGTAGAGCTGGATCGTCTGACGGATGTTGTCGATGACAACCTGGCATGGGTTGCAGCCCTCCAGGTGCTGCTGGAAAGGCGCACAGATGCCCGGCTCCAACTCCCCGTCCACATACTCGTTCAACTGAGCCAACAGTTCTTCACACTTCATTGGGCTGCCATGACCAACGCAGTGCGTTAACGCTTCAACAGTTTCTGCAGCTCGCGCTTGGTCGCCAGGCCGACCGTCTGGCCGGCAACCTTGCCGTTCTTGAATACGACGATTTTCGGAATCGCATCCACACGGTATTCACTGGCCAGGCTCGGACTGTGGTCCACATTCACCTTGACGATCGCCGCGTCCGGCGTCTCCGCAGCCAGCTCCTCGAGCACCGGCGCCAACTGTCGGCACGGACCACACCAGTCGGCGTAGAAATCCACCAGGACGGGTTTCTCGGCTTTCAGCACCAGATCGGCGAAGCTGGTGTCGTCGGCGTGCTGCACCTGGTTCTTCTGCTCCGGCTTGACGGCATCTTGACCTGGTTTAGCGGTCATGCTTTTCTCTCCGATGTCCTTTGTAACAATATTCGATACGGGCGTCGCCACGCGAGATTTGTCCCTCCGCGCACAGATCGGCGTGGCCTGACAAACGGCCAACCCGCCCGCCAATACGATTAAACTGGTGGCGACGACCGCCAATGATACGTTCCGCTTCGGTCGAATATCCATACCTTGTATCCTTCCCCTTCTGAAACACGCACCGCAAGGCCGTTCTCAGACTGATGCCCGACCGGCCCGATTGGTTACAGATCGGACACCAACAACGGACGGACCTTCGCCTTGCCCTGATATCGTAGGGCGTCGACAATGGCCCCAAAGGGGGGCGACCGCAGCGAAGCCGCAGTGGCGCGGAGACGGTGCATCCGGCTCACCGGCACCCGCACCCGCTACCGGACCCCTTCGGCTTGCCACGTCCGGACCCAGTCGGTCCAGGCGAACGGGGGCGTCACGGTCAGGGGGAGCGGTCCATCCGTCTCCTGTACGCCGGTACGTTGGAACAGCCCGGACACGGCTGCGGCGAACGTGGTGAGATCATCCTGAGTCAGGTGGCCGATCCATCCTGACTGTGAGACTCGGCCGCTGAGCACGCCATCGATGTAGGCCCAGGCCAAAGTGACGGGCTGTCCGGGCCACGCATCGCAGCTGAGTTCGACATCGACCTGGTTGGTCGAGGTGCGGACGGCGAGGACGCTGATGGGGGCGCCCGAGAGGAATCCGTTGTTCGACAGCAGGCTCAACAACTCCCGCGTGACGAACCGTTGCACGTCGAGTTCGACCCGGCGGATCGTAGCCCACTTCCGCCGAGACCGTTTCCCGCTCGACGGTTCGCCGCGCTGGACTGCCCGCCGCAAGGCGGCGAACGCCCTGGGAAGCGTTCCCGAGTGGAACCCCGGTCGCAAGAGCCGCAACATCTTCTCGCCGTGACTGCCCACGATCTCCGCGCGGACGTAACGGGGACGGTTCGCGCCGTAGAGACGCCAATTCTCCTTGAGTTCCCAGACCAGGAACCCGAACGCGCCGGGGACCAGCCAGATGGTGGACCACACCAGCGTATTGGCCAGCGGGCCGCCCAGGACCGGGCTCAACTTCTGTACGATCGCGGGACCCGTCGGGAGGATCAGCTTGTGCGACACCGTCACGACCGGGAAGTGCTTGATCGGGTTGATCTGCGGCTCCACCAGCAGCGTGAACACGAAGACCAGCACGTAGGCGACGACCGACCAGACGATGCCGCCGAGCATCTTGCAGGTCCTGACCAGCCGGCCGCTGCCCATGCGCAGGCGGAGCAGTTCGTCGATCAGGTTGATCAGCCGCTCCAGAGCGCTTACCAGCCCTCGGAACACATCCACGATCCACTGCAGGAACGACCCGATCACGTGGATCCGCAAGTCGCGCCAGACCCGCCCGAGATACTGGTTCGTCACTTCCACGACGAACCGGCCCAGCGTCGAGTTCAGAAACAGTGCGGCCACCAGGGCGACTTCCAACCAGAAACGATTGCTCAGCTGGAGGCCGCCTGAGTGGGCCAGCAGCGCCAGCAGCGCCGTCAACGCCGCCGGTTGCAGAAAATAGTCCTGCAGCACGCCAAACGCGTAACTGGACAGGATGAACTGAACGAATCGCGAGCGGATGACGCTCACCGGGAAATCCACCAACCACTTTCGAGCATGGCGCCCGCAGGCTTGGCACACCCGCAGGTTCCACGCGCGAAACGCGGGCCGATGGACAAGCATCGAGATCCAGGTTCCCAGGCACAGCACGGCCGCCACGAACAGCCAATCGGGCGATCCGTGGCCGATGGGCTGCGTGGGCACCTGCTGGACCAGCGCCTGCACATCGTTCTTTTCCAGGAGCAGGAGCCGTCCCAGGTGGTTGAGGAACTCGAGCGCCAGGTAGGCGCCGCCATAGGGCACGGCGACGAAGCGGGTGAGGAATCGGCCGGTGGGCGTACCGAAGGCCAGCGAGCTGAGCATTTGGGGCCAGCGCTGGTAGATGGCTCCGCTGCGATACACGCCCTCCAACGCATCGCTGCAGGCACGGTCGGCCTTGAGCAGTCGATCGCCGCGCAGGAAGTTCCCCAGTCCCGTGACATCGGGGAGTTTCAGGTCGTTCTTCGAGATGGCGTCCCGCAGGTCCGCCATGCTCATGTACCCCCGCTCCAGAATCCCGTCGATCAGCTCCTCCGCCATCTTCTCGCGCGCCACACGTTCCGGCACGTTCTCCGGCAGCAAGCCGATCTCTTCAAAGACCGCATTGATGATCTGCCGCAAGCGCTGGCGGGTCCGCGTCTCGACGAGCGTCAGGGCGCCGGCCAGCAGCGTTCTCAACTGCTGGCAGCACCTGGCGGCGACGCGAGCCGAGGACAGCCGTCGCTGAGCGCGCTGCAGGTGGCGCAGGCAGAGCGCATTGCTGAGCAGGGGCAGTGGGCGGCTGTAAGGCCGTTTGCCGCGCGAGAGGATCCAGCGCCAGACGGACGTGCGATGTACTTGCCGCTCGTGCTCGACGCAGGCTTTCTCGAGGTCGTCCAGCAGACGGGACTCGACCGATGCGAGCCGGTCGCACGCTGGTCCGAGCAACGGCTCGAGCGCGTGGGCCCAGTCCGCCGCCTGGTCCGCCGGCAGATCGAGCGCCGCGCACAGCCGTTGGGCCAGTGTGGCCAGTTCCGCGCGCGCCGCGGCATACTCCTCGGCGGCGAGCGCCGGTGGCCCGTGCATCGAGGCGTTTGCGTGCAACAGCGCCGACCTGACCTGGTTCCCCATGGCCGCCGCGCGCTCGGCGCGCATCTGCACCTGCCGGAATTCCGCCAGCGCTATCGATCCGCTCGACGCGGCAGGCTTGATCGCGGCGGGAGGCTCCTCGGGCGCGCGCTCGTCCGCACCCCCGGCCCGCACCGGCAGCCGGTCATAGATGGCCTGGTAATCGACATCCTGCCGCACAATGGTGTTGACCACCTGCCGGTCCCGCACTCCCGGGAAATGGCAGCCCAGCGCCTCCGGCGCGAAGAAACTCAACTCCAGGTACGACGCGACAAACTCCACGTACACGTCAATGTCGCTCGCCCCGAAGAATAACCGCTCGTCCTGGAACAGCACCGCGCGGATCTCGGCAAAGACCGTCTCACCCAACTGCGCGCGCCGCTGCGCCACGACCAGTTCCGGGGCCGGTTGACGCGCGAAGTGCTCTTCCAGCTCAAGATAAATGCAAGCGTGGAACAGCGGAGGCGCCAGACGCCCCAACAGATCCGCGTCGTCCCGGTGGTCGCCCAGGTCCAGGTCTTCCGGTTCCGCCAGCACGACCAGCCGTTCCGGCATGTCCCCGGGGGATGTCACCCCCAGCTCGCGGGAATCCACCAGCGCCAGCAGGCGGTTGCGCTGGATGGGATAGGTCTCGCGCCGCGCATGCAGCTGGCCGAATCCCTGAACCCGCCCGTCCAGCCGGACAATGCGCCGCAGCACCCACGGCTCCACGACCACCACGCCGGGCTTGAACGACTCTGCAAACTGCTTCAGCTTTCCGCGACGCGACACGACCCTCTCCCCCGGCTCGACGACGCAGCAATTATAGGCCCTCCCCCGGGTGCACACACGGCCGCCGCGCAACGTCCTCCCGCAACGAGTGTCGAATAACCGACACAAGCGCTCCAATCGCGATATCACACAGGCGCTGCTACACACGCCTGACCTGTCGGGTCGTCTTGGGGACCGCATGGAGCTCCTCCGCGCTCGGTCCCCAAGGAGCTGCGCATCCACATCATGACCGACCCGAAGCGAGTGTGCGGCGTCCACCAGTCCGGCCGGTTGCTCTCCCCGGTCAATGATCCAGCCTCGACGGTGAGCTGAGAAAAATCCTTCCTGGTGAGCCGATCGAATCTGCACACAACGGCGCGCCGCACACGGAAGCCGAAACCAGAGAGCCGTAACCAGAGCGTCTGCTTCTGATCTCCCCCCCTTAAAAAAGGGGGGGCAAGGGGGGGTAAGAACCTCACGCGTCAACTGAAACCAGAGCGTCTGCTTTTGATCTGGGGCAGACGCAGACGCACACCGACGGCGCGGGCCGCGCGCTCAAGACCATCGACCCTTTGGCCCCGGGTGTCGACGGCCAAGTATGATGGCGGGAGTGCTGTGGTGGAGCGCCGCGACCCCCATGGCGTGAGCTACAACGCCGTGTTCGACGCGCTGGGGCGGGAGACCAGCCGGACCGATACCCGTGGGGAGGAACGATGACAGCGTGAGCCGTCTGTCGCGCCTGACCTATCCGGACGACAGCCTGGTGGATCGCACCTACACCGCGCGGGGCCAGCTGTACCAGGTGAAGTACAACCGCAGCGTGATCAATACGCGGGCCTATGATAATGGCGGCCGGCTGTCGACCAGCACCTATGGCAACGGC
>JBPOJB010000073.1:0-38257 GCA_052034005.1 Planctomycetota bacterium
ACTCAATCGTCAGCCGATCAACATGCAGAATCTGCAACCGCCAACGCCGACCTGACCGGCCAGCGATCACGCAACCTACATTCCGGCCACGCCGCGAAAGTGGTCCGCGCCGAAACCGCGATCGACACTCATGCAGCGATCACGCGCAGTCCTGCGCGCCGAGTTGCGCCGACACGCGACCTGAGCACGGGTGCCCGACGGCGGCACGTGGCCGCCTGGTGGCCGGTATCCGCGTGGCGACACACACTGCAGAGGAGCCCTTTGCGTCGGTGGCAAACAGGCAGCTGAAATGAGGTCGCCGATAGCGATCCGCGTAGAAACTGCGCGCATGCACCACGCACCGATGCTTGGTGACGGAATCTGGCGGCTGATGACAACAGCAACGGTCGTAACCATGCACAACGCGACCTGGCGCCGCGACTCGCGCTCTAAAGGTCGGAGCGCAAACCGCTTACTGCCGACAGTGCCATTCAGTCCTGACCCCTTTTGATGATCCCTTTTGAGCGATCTGTCACTGCAAGCCAGACGCGCCGCGCGATCCACGCATTGGACGTGACACAAACCATGCCAGCGGTCACCAGGGTCGCGGATACCGATGGGATGACCCCGTTAGCCCGGGCCAGCGCCAGGATCACTCCGAATACAGCGGCATCGGCTAATGCCAGCGGGGCACAGAGGAGACTCCAGCAGGCCATCCCGAACCCGACAAGCGTTCCGTTCGCCAGGCGTATCTGGTAGATCGACACGGCGCCCAGCAACGTGCTGCATAGACCGGTGGCGATCGTGGTCAGGATGAGCATACCGATCGGCGCATCCAGTGGTGGCGGGTCGTTCAGTACGAAGTAGACTGACGATACGCCAGTCAGGAGCGCGATCAGGGCCAGCGCGGCGCCGGCGACCGCAACGCGCGATAGGCGCACGGGGCGCTGGGAGCCATCGATCGGCTTCGCCGCCACGGCGCGGCGTTGACCGGCAAGCGCGACCGATCCCGAAATCGACTCCACGTCGACCTTCACGTCACTGGCGTGCTGATATCGCCGTTCCGGCTCCCGCGCCAGTGCACGCAGCACGACTTCATCCAGCCGCACGTCCACTTGCACTTTGCGCGAAGGTGGCTCGAAATGCCCCACGGGGACCTCGCCGGTGAGCATCTCATAGAAGACCACGCCCAGTGAGTAGATGTCAGCGCGGTGGTCGACCTGGCGCGCCCCCTCCATCTGCTCGGGTGCCATGTATCGGGGCGTCCCTACCACCTGGTTCGTCGTGGTGATCGTGTATTGTTGCGGCGTGCGCCTAACCAGCTTGGCCAGCCCGAAATCGGCGATCTTCACGCGGCCGCGTTTGTCGACCAGGATGTTCTCCGGCTTGATGTCCCGGTGCACCACATCCTCGTCGTGCGCGAACTGCAGCGCCTCGCAGATCTGCGGTACGATGGCCAACGCCTGGTCAGGCTGCAGGGTCCCGGCCGCAATGACCTGCCGCAGGTTGGTCCCATCCACATACTCCATGATGAAATAATAGAGCGTCTGGGACCCTGCTTGGCCGGCCGTAGCGTAGAGGACTTCGCCGAAGTCATGGACGGCGACGATGTGCGGGTGGTTCAACCGTGCCAGGGCTTTCGCTTCCCGATGAAAACGTTCTGCGAACGAGGGGTGGTGGGGCGCGTCGGGACGGATGATCTTCAGCGCGACGAGACGGTCGAGCTTGATCTGGCGAGCCTTGTAGACAGCCCCCATCCCCCCGTGACCGAGGAGTCCGAGGATTTCAAGTTGTGGGAACAGCTGTGCCAGCTGCCCGATATCCGGGGGCACGAAGGCCCCCGGTACCGGAGACTCAACGACCGGGGTGCCCGCCTCGGTCCGGGCACCATGCGGCCGGGACTCCGTGTGCGGGAAGTCCCTTAGGCCGGCCCTCAGAAGGCACTTCGGGCAGATGCCTTCGGGAGCATTCGCGGGCACCGGTCGACCACACTGAGGGCACGTATTCTGCGGGTTCATCGTCGGGGCCTCTGGTTTTCCGTTGTCTACTCCCTTCTGACGGAAGCTGCGATGATGGTGACAGGGATTCCCGGAGTCCGATCACAACGTCAGGACGGTGAATAGGTTCCGTATCTCGTCCTCGATTTCTTCCGGACGCGTCACGGTTTGCGCGATCTCGTCTCGGAGCAACTCCCGGTAGCGCCGGCGCATGCGCGATGCGGCTTTCCTGGCCGCCGCGTCCGTCATGCCCAGGGCGATGGCCGCTTGCGCGAATGTCTTGTCCCCGTGCTGGCCGATCAAGAACCCCTTCAACTCCTGAAACTGGGCCGTCTTGCCGGCGCGGCGAGCCTCCGCCTCCAACCGATCCATGATGCGCCGAAGCAGTGTGACGGCCCACTGCTGGTCATACAGTTGTTCGGCCGTCAAACCGGCTGCCGGCTCGAGGGACAGTTCCGAATCAGCTGTCGCGAAGTCGAGCGAAATGACGCGTCGGCCGCCCCCTCGCTTCACGGCTCGCTCCTTCTCCCATTGCTTCGATAGGAAGTGCTTGAAGGCGGTCAACAGATAGGCGCGAAACCGCCCTCGTTCGGAAGTCGCTCTGGCCACATAGTTCTTTTCCAGCAGTTCGGCGAAAAAGGCCTGGGTCAGGTCCTGTGCGGTAGCCGAATCGCTCACGCGTCGCCGGACGTAGGCGTAGAGAGGTACCTAATAGTCCTTGCATAGTCGACCGAGCGCCTCGCGCGCCGCATCGCAACCAGGCTTCCCAGCCGCCATTACCACACTCCACCGTGTCGTGGCAAAGCCTTGCGGATGGCGGCAACCGGCCTGTTGTCGGAAGTCATCGCTTGACATGGTAGTATTCTATCATGCTGGTACGCGTGTTGAAGGGACCAACGCCGACGACTCTCACAAATGGCGGGCGCAATGTGGGTCGTGTTGTTCCCGGGCATACCGCCGGCGGCACGGTGTGTTTTCATAGCGATTTGGCGCGCTTGAGACTATCGCCATCACCGGCTGAGTGCCCGATGGAGCTCACCCCCGTGTAACCCTTGAAGCGACCCGCCGCCGGTCGTCCCTTGCGCATCAAGCACGAAAGGCGCGCCTCTTCGACGAGATGTGGAAGAACTCACGTGGAAGAACTCAGACAGTCTGTGCCGCGGCGCCGCGAGTCTGCGCCGCGAAGCTTGAGAAAGGGGGAAGAGACGTAGGAGGCGACTTGGAGACCTTTCATCGGAGCCCGGGAGGTGGAAGTCCTTCCCGGTCACGCCTGGCCAGCAGCCGGGAGCGGGCCTTGCATGGCGATGGGGCGACCCACGCCGCGAAACGTAGAGAGCGCGCACCACGCATAGCCGGAAGCAGACACTCAGGCAGACGCGGCAGAGGCCCTGGTTTTCTTGGCTCACAGCGGGTGCTGCGAGCTCCTTTCCTGGTTCAGTTCTGCGGCCGCGCTGCTTGACATTGGTTCGCGCGCCATGGAGACGTTGACCGGCGACCGGATATCAGAAAGGTATGTCGTCATCCCCCTGTTGGGCCGCGGCGAATTCGTCGTTGACCGTCCGGGCGTCGGCCGCCGGTTTGCCGCCAAGCACCTGGAAGTTCATCGCCTCGGCGTTCAGGAAGTACTTCACTTCGCTCCCGGCGTCCCGCTGCCACTTGCGGCCGCTCAATCGGAACTCCACTTCCACTTCGTCGCCGACCTTGAGCTGGTCAGCTCGATCGCACCCGTCTTGGGTGAACTCGAGCGGAATGTAGTTCGTGAAGCGTCCGTTGTCCTGCTCGAGCACCACGAGCCGCTTGCGAAAACCCTTCTGACCGAACGTCTTCGTCTGGTCCACAAGGTGTACGATGCCACGTATCTTTCCATCACTCATCGCGCGATCATCCCCACTCCAATGCATTCACAGGTCGTGCCCGGCGCGGCCAGGGACCGCTTCGTGCATATTACAGCAGTTATGATCACGCGGCGGAAGCCCCGGGCATGACGCACCGAGGACCGGCCACCGGCCAGCCCGGCCAACCGCGGCCAGATGGCCAGCCTGTCGGCACGCGCCTTGCCGGGCCCGGCGGTGGCCATGCCCTAGGCAGCACGCAGGGTAACCCCCTAAGATTTACTGCGGACTATCCAGCTCCTGAACGGCTTCCTGCTTTGGGAGTCCCTGACCGAGGTGCGGCGTGTCGCTGACGTTTGACCAGATCCTGTCCTGGCTGCATGAAGCCGACGAGGAGCGTCTTGAGCGTCTGTGGCGGGACGCCGACCGGGTGCGTCGCGAGCAGGTGGGCGACGAGGTGCACTTGCGCGGTTTGCTGGAGATCAGCAACTACTGCGATCGGTCGTGCCTCTACTGCGGGCTCCGGCCATCGAATCGGCGTCTGGAACGTTACCGCATGACGCCGGAGGAGATGGTGGCGGGTGCACGCCAGGCCGTCGCGCGCGGCTACGGGACGGTGGTCATGCAGTCCGGGGAGGATTTCGGCCTGGATATCGGGTCGCTCTGCCAGGTGATCCGCACGATCAAGCGTGAGACGCCCCTGGCGGTCACGTTGAGCCTGGGCGAACGTGAGCGGTCCGAGTTGCTGGCTTTGCGGCGTGCGGGAGCCGACCGGTACCTGCTGCGATTCGAGACGTCCAACCTGGACCTGTTGCGCAGGCTGCACCCGCCGCGTTCCGGCGAGTCGGCCGACCGCCGCTTGGCGCTGCTGGGCGTCTTAGGCGAGCTGGGTTACGAGGTGGGCAGCGGGGTCATGGTGGGGTTGCCAGGCCAGACCTACGCCGATCTAGCGCGCGACATACGGCTCTTCCAGCAGTTGGATCTGGACATGATCGGCATCGGGCCCTACATCCCTCACCCGCAGACCCCCCTCTTTCAGCAGCGCGAAACGGCCGCTGGGCGGTGTCCCGGGCAGGCAACCGCCGACGCACTTGCGACGTATAAGATGATAGCCTTGACGCGTCTGGCGTGCCCTCGGGTGAACATCCCCAGCACGACCGCGCTGACGACCGTCGATCCGCAAGCCGGCCATCGGCTTGGTCTGCAGCGCGGTGCGAACGTCGTGATGCCCAACCTGACGCCGTTCGACTACCGTCGCCGATACGAGATTTACCCGCACAAGGCCGGGTCGGAGCGGGCGTCGGAGGAGAGTGACAGTGACGGCCAGCTGCGGGCGCTGATTGGCGCGCTGGGCCGCCGGGCGGGCACCGGGCGCGGCGATTCGCTCAACAAGCGGATGCGTGACGCCGTGGCCGGGCAGGTGTTGACGGAGTGAATGAGAATGAGTGCAACTGCTCGCGACCGCCGCTTGAGCGAGGGCGCGTATGACTACATCGACGACCGCGCCTTGCTGTCCTATCTGGACCGTCCGGCCGACGCGCTGGAGGTGCGCGACATCATCGCCAAGAGCATGGCGAAGGAACCGCTGGACGTGTCGGAGACGGCGGTATTGATCAACGCGACAGCGCCCGAGCTGGTCGAGTCGATCTTCGAGGCGGCGCGGCAGCTGAAGCGCGACGTGTACGGCAACCGGATCGTATTGTTCGCGCCGCTCTATGTGGGCAACTACTGTACGAACGACTGCGCGTATTGCGGCTTTCGGCGTTCGAACCCGGACGCCATCCGCCGCACGCTGGGCCAGGACGAGATCGTCAAGCAGGTCCTGGCCCTGGAGCGTCGCGGCCAGAAGCGGTTGATCCTGGTGTTTGGCGAGCATCCGCGCTACTCGGCCGAGTTCATCGCCGACACGGTCCGGGCGGTGTACGGGGTGCGGGAAGGCCACGGGGAGATCCGGCGCGTCAACATCAATGCCGCACCGATGGACCACGCGGGGTTCCGGACCGTCCACGAAGCGGGCATCGGCACCTATCAGGTGTTCCAGGAGACCTATCATCACGCCACCTATGCGGCGGTGCACCCGGCGGGCGACAGCAAGGCCGACTACCTGTGGCGCCTGGACGCGCTCGACCGGGCCTGGGAAAGCGGATGCGACGATGTCGGGATCGGCGCGCTGTTCGGCCTCTACGACTGGCGCTTTGAGGTGCTCGGCCTGGTGACCCATGCGCGGCACCTGATGAACAAGTTCCACTGCGGCCCGCACACGATCAGCTTCCCGCGGTTGCGCCCGGCGTCGGGTGTGCGGATCAGCGAGCAATGGGCGGTCGACGACCATGACTTCAAGCGGCTGGTGAGCATTCTCCGGTTGAGCGTCCCGTACACCGGCCTGATCCTCACGGCGCGGGAGCCGGCTGCGCTGCGCCGCGAAATCCTGAGCTTCGGCGTGTCGCAGATCGACGCGGGCAGCCGGATCGAGTTGGGCGGCTACACGGAAGCGGGCGACGCCCAGCAGCAGGTGCAGGAGCGCGAGCAGTTCGAGCTGGGCGACATCCGCTCGTTGGACGACGTCATCCGCGAACTGCTGGTCGAAGGGTACATCCCCAGCTTCTGCACCGCGTGCTATCGGCTGGGACGCACCGGCGAGCAGTTCATGGAGTTCGCCATTCCCGGGTTCATCCAGCGGCTCTGCACGCCCAACGCCCTGACCACGCTCCAGGAGTACCTGGTCGACTACGCGTCGCCCGCCACCCGGGCGGCCGGCCAACGGTTGCTGGACCAGCAATTGGCGGCGATGCCCGACAACGAGGAGAAGCGCGAGCTGCTGCGGCGCCTGCAGCGCATCGAAGCGACGGACGAACGGGACTTGTACTACTGACCTGAGCGAGGCCGTCGCGCATGAGCGAACCATCGTCCCGGACCCCGCGCGGCAATCGGCTGCACATCGCGCTGTGCGGGCGACGCAATGTCGGCAAGAGCGCATTGCTCAACGCGCTCACGCGTCAAGACGTATCGATCGTGTCGGACGTGGCGGGCACCACGACCGACCCGGTCGAAAAGCCGATGGAGCTGGCGCCGATCGGGCCGGTCGTCTTCATCGATACGGCGGGCATCGACGACCGCGGCGCGCTCGGCGGCGAGCGTGTGCGGAAGACGCGCGGCGTGCTGGACCGGGCGGACATCGCCGTGGTCGTGGCGGAGGCCGGGGTCTGGGGCCCGTTCGAGTCGGCGCTGCTGGCGGAGCTGGCGGAGCGGAACACGCCCCGGATCGTCGTGTTCAACAAGGCGGACCTGGGGGCCCCCGCGCCGGCCCTGCGCGCTGCGCTGGCCGACGCGCGCACGCGCGTGGTCGAGACCGTCGCCACGCAAGGCGCGGGCCTGCTGGACCTGCGCGAGGCCTTGGTCGAATCGATCCCGGCGGACTTCCTCGATCCGCCGGCCATCGTGGCCGACCTGGTGCCGCCGGGCGAACTCGTCGTTCTGGTCGTGCCGATCGACGTGCAGGCGCCCAGGGGGCGGCTCATCCTGCCCCAGGTGCAGACCATCCGCGACCTGTTGGACAACGACTCCTACTGCCTCGTCGTGAAAGAGCGCGAGCTGCGCGGCGCGCTGGACCGGCTGCGGCGCCCCCCGGCGCTGGTCGTGACCGATTCGCAGGCCTTCCAGCGCGTCGCCGCCGACACGCCGCCGGGCGTGAAACTCACTTCGTTCTCCATCCTCTTCGCACGCCACAAGGGCGATCTGCCCGAGCTGGTGCGCGGCGCCATGGCCATCGACACGCTGCGGACCGGCGCCTGCATCCTGATCTGTGAGGCCTGCGCACACCATCCCATTGGAGACGACATCGGACGGGTGAAGATCCCGCACTGGCTGCGACAGTACGTGGGCGGGGAGCTGGAGTTCGTGCACTACCAGGGCCACGACTTCCCCGACCAGCTGGCCGGATATGCGCTGGTCGTGCACTGCGGTTCCTGCGTGCACAACCGCCGGGAGATGCTCTCGCGGATCCTCAAGTGCCGCCGCGCCGGAGTACCCGTCACCAACTACGGCCTGGCGATCGCCTATTCGCTCGGCATCTTCCGGCGGGCGCTCGAGCCGTTCCCCGCGGCGTTGGCCGTGTACGAGGAGAGCAGGCGGAAGGCGGGAGGGAGTGACGAGCAGAGGAGCTCAGTGTGACGAAGCAAAGAGAGAGACGTGTCTTCCGCATTCGTCTCTACTCTATGCTGTCTCCTCTCTACTTTCTTCTCAGCCAGCCGAGGATGGCAATCAGTCCGAGAATGATCAGGGCGCACCAGGCAACTTCCTTGCCGCCGACCGCCCACTCGAACAGGGCCGGGACGATCAGCAGGCCGAATGCCGTCCACGCGAACGGTCGCCCGCGCCGGACAGCCAGCGCATAGGCGACCGCGACGAAGGCCGCAGGGTAGGCGAGTATGAGGTATTGACACAATACCGTCAGAGGATGTCCTCACCCCAGGCCCATGGCCCCGCAGATGAACTGCGCCACGAAACTGACATAGGGCAGCAGGGCCAATACCAGCGCCACAATCCCCGGTTTGTTGTTCACGGCAAGACTCCTTTCAGGACCTGCGTCCTCGTCTGCCTTCTCGTCACCTTCTCATCTGTTCGGCGATCGCTCGGGAATGCCACAATTGAATCGACAAAACGATACTTTCCCAGGCTGCACCGTCATGACTACCGCCTGTCGATCCCGTCTACCGTCCGGCTGCAGCGGAGAAGACGGAATGAACGGGATCAACGAGATGGCTTGGACTGCCAGCTACCGACCCGCACCCGCCTCACGCCGGGTTGCGGGCGATGTATTCCGTGTGCAGCAGGTGGTGCGAGCGGTCGCTCAGCGGCCGGCCGAGGAACTGCTCGTAGAGGGCCACGACGGCCGGGTTCTCATGTGACTTGCGGATCGCTTTCCCTTCGTCCTCCTTGTAGATGGCGGCGATGCGCGCCTGCCGCACGCTGTCGTCGGTGAACCGCGGCTGACCGCCTCCGCCGATGCAGCCGCCGGGGCAGGTCATGATCTCGACGAAGTGATACTGCTTCTGGCCCGTGCACACGGCCTGGATCAAGTTGTGCGCGTTGCCCAGTCCGTGGGCCACCGCCACACGCAGTTCCACGCCGTCGAGGAACGACCAGTCGGGCAGCGGCTGGTCGATCGTGAGGGCCGCTTCCTTCACCCCCGCCAGGCCGGCGACCGGCGCGACGTGCAGGTTGTCCATCGGCAGCGGTCGGCCGGTCACGATCTCGTAGGCCGTGCGGAGCGCCGCCTCCATCACGCCGCCCGTATTGGCGAAGATGTCGGCCGCCCCGCTCGAGAGCCCCAGGGGAGCATCCATCTCCTCGTCCGGCAACGCGTCGAAGTCGATCCCGGCGGACCGGATCATCTTCGCGAGTTCGCGGGTGGTGAGCACGGCGTCGACGTCCCGCGTGCCGCTGGCGCACATCTCGGGCCGCTGGCACTCGTACTTCTTGGCCGTGCACGGCATGATGGACGTGACGAAGATCTGCTCGGGTTTCACGCCGAGTTTTTCGGCGTAGTAGGTCTTGGCCAGCGCGCCGAACATCTGCTGGGGAGACTTGCACGTGGACAAGTTCGGCAGGATCTGGGGATGGAAGTATTCGGCGAACAGGATCCAGCCCGGCGAGCAGCTGGTGAACATCGGCAAGGCCACCGGCTCCTGATCGACCAGCGCCCGACGCAGGCGGGCGAGCAGTTCCGTGCCTTCTTCCATGATCGTGACGTCGGCGGCGAAGTTCGTGTCGAACACGGCGTCGAACCCCAGGCGCCGCAGCGCGGCGGTCATCTTGCCGGTCACGAGCGTGCCGGGGGGGTAGCCGAAGCACTCGCCCAGCGCCGCGCGGATGGCCGGCGCGGTCTGCACCACCACGTGCTTGTGCGGGTCGTCGAGCGCGTCCCACACCCGATCGATATAGGACTGTTCGGTGATGGCGCCCACCGGGCAGACGGCGGCGCACTGGCCGCACTGGACGCAGGCCACCGTGGCCAGGTCGCGGTTGAAGGCCGGCCCGATGGCCGTGTCGAACCCCCGCCCCTGGGCCCACAGGGCGCCCACATGCTGCGTCTCGGCGCACACGCTCACGCACCGCCGGCACTTGATGCACTTGCCGTGGTCGCGCATCAGGCCGGGCGTCGACAGGTCGATCCGCTTGCGGGTCTTCTGCCCGGTGTAGCTGATCGTCCGGATGCTGAGTTCGGCGGCCAGGGCCTGCAGCTCGCAGTCCTCGCGCCGATCGCAGGTCTGGCAGTCTCCGTCGTGCTCGGACAACAGCATTTCGACGACGAGGCGGCGCGCCTGGCGCACGCGGCGCGTGTTGGTCCAGACCCGCATGCCTTCGGTCACGGGCATGGAGCAGGATGCGGCCAGGTTGATCATCCCTTCGATTTCCACGACGCACACGCGGCAGGCGCCGATCGCCTGCAGCCGCTCGACATAGCAGAGCGTCGGGATGCGCACGCCGATCTTCCGCGCGGCATGCAGGATGGTCGTGCCGTTCGGCACGGTTACGGGTGTGTCGTTGATCGTCAAATGGATCATGGTCTCTCACTTCTCCACAGCGCCGGCGGACGCGTGTCACGGACGCCCCGCACTGCTGGTTGATTCCTCTTTCCCGTTGCAGCGCCGCCCGTAATCGCAGCGCAGGCAGCGCTGCGCCTGGCGGATCGCCACCGCCTCGCGCCACGGCTGCTCCACCTCGTCGAAGTTGTTGCAGCGCCGCTCGACAGGGATCAGCGGCAGGTGTTCGCGCCGCTCGTCGGACGGGCTGGCCTCCGGGTCGAAAAACGTGTCCACTTCCTGCAGGTCGCGCCAGAAGGCGTGGTCCTTGCCCGTGAGGAACCGATCGATCCCCACCGCCGCCCGCTCGCCCGCGGCCACCGCTTCCACGACCGACGCCGGACCGCTCACGGCATCCCCGCCGGCGAAGATCCACTTGGCCGAGGTCTGACCGGTGACGGCGTCGGCGATGATGAACCCGTCGCTGCGCGTGTCGACCGTGACCTCGTCGAACAGCTCCTGGGGGTCCAGCTGCTGGCCGATGGCCACCAGCACCTGGTCGGCCGGGATGACGAACGGCTCGCCACCCTCCTCGGGCCGGCGCCGCCCGGAGCGGTCGAACTGGCCCAGCCTCATCGGCTTGCAGCGCACACCGGTCACGACGCCCCCCTCGGAGACGATCGCTTCGGGGGCGGTGAGCAGCTGCAACGTGACACCCTCATGCAGGGCCTCTTCAATCTCTTCCTTGTAAGCCGGCATCACCTCGCGGCTGCGGCGGTACACGACCGTGACTTGCTGCGCGCCGAGCCGCACGGCGGTGCGCGCCGCGTCAATGGCCGAATTGCCGCCGCCGATCACCACGACCCGCTGGCCCACCTTGACCGAGCCGCGCAGGTTGTAGGTGCGGAGGAAATTCAACGCGTCGGTGATCCCTTCCGCGTGATCGCCGGGGATACCCAGCTCGACGCCCAGCGGCGCGCCGACGGCGAGGAACAGGGCCTCGCACCCCTCGGCCCGCAGGGACTTCAAGGAGAAGTCGCGGCCCAGCCGCATGTCGGTCAGGATCTCGACCCCCATGTTCTCCACCATGCGGACCTCGCGCGCCACGATCTCGCGCGGGAGTCGATAGGCGGGGATCGCCTGGACCAGCATGCCGCCCGGGCGCGGCTCGGCCTCGTAGATGGTCGGTTGATAGCCGAGCCGGGCGAGGAAATACGCACACGACAGGCCGGCCGGACCGGCGCCGATAATGGCAACCTTGCGCCGCGCGTTGTCCGCGTTCTCCCGCACCTCGGGCAGCTGAATCGTCACTTCCTGATCGACCATGAACCGCTTCACGCCGCGGATCGACACCGGCTCGTCCAACGAGGCGCGGCGGCACTTGGCCTCACAGGTGTGGAAACAGACCCGCGAACAGATGGCCGGGAACGGGTTCCGTTCGCGGTGCAACTGCAGCGCCTCGGCACACCGACCCTCGGCCACCAGCGAGATGTAGCCGGGAATGTCCACGTTCGCCGGGCAGGCGCTCGAGCAGGGCGCATACACCAGGTCCGGACAGACGCCGGCGTGGCAGTGCCGATCCCGGATGTGCTCCACATACTCCCGCCCGAAGTGCCGGATCGTCGAGAGCACGGGGTTGGGAGCCGTCTGGCCCAAGCCGCAGAGCGAAGACTCCTTGATCCACTCGCCCAGTTGGATCAGACGTTCGACATCCGCTTCTTCGCCACGCCCCGCACAGATGCGCTCCAGGATCTCCAGCATGCGTTTGGTGCCGACACGGCATGGTACGCACTTGCCACACGACTCCTCCTGGACGAACTCCAGGAAGAAGCGCGCCACATCCACCATGCAGCTGTCCTCATCCATCACGATCAGTCCGCCCGAGCCCATGATCGCGCCCAGTTCGGAGAGCGACTCGTAGTCGAGCGGGACCGACAGGTGCTGTTTGGGGATGCAGCCGCCGGAGGGGCCGCCGATCTGGGCGGCCTTGAAGTCCTTGCCGTTCGTGATCCCGCCGCCGATATCGTAGATCAGATCGCCCAGCGGCATTCCGATCGGCACCTCCACGAGCCCGGAGTTCTTGATGGTCCCGGCCAGGGCGAACACCTTGGTGCCGTGGCTCTTCGGCGTGCCGTGGCGGGCGTACTCCGCGCCGCCCCGGAGCAGGATCCGCGGGACGTTCGCGTAGGTCTCCACGTTGTTCAACAGCGTCGGCTTGCCCCACAAGCCGCGCTGAGCCGGGAACGGCGGGCGCGGACGCGGCTCGCCCCGGTTGCCTTCGATCGATGTGAGCAGCGCGGTCTCTTCGCCGCACACGAACGCGCCGGAACCCATCCGCAGCTCGATGTCGAACTGGAAACCCGTGCCCAGGATGTCCGTGCCCAGCAGCCCGCGCGCACGCGCCTGCTCCAGCGCGACCTTCAACCGCTCCACCGCCAACGGATACTCGGCCCGCACATAGACGAACCCCCGGCCGGCGCCGATCGTGGCCGCCGCGATCGCCATCCCTTCAATCAGCACGTGCGGGTCACCCTCCAACACGCTGCGGTCCATGAAGGCCCCGGGATCGCCTTCGTCCGCATTGCAGACGACATACTTCACGTCGCCCGACGCCTTGCGCGTGAAGTCCCACTTGCGCCACGTCGGGAAACCGGCACCACCACGCCCCCGCAAGCCGGAAACCCGCAGTTCGTTCAACACCGACTCCGCGTTCCGCTCGCTCAAGACCTTGGCCAACGCCTGGTAGCCGTCCTCGGCGATGTAATCGTCAATCCGCCGCGGGTCGATCCGGCCGCAGCGTTCCAACACGACCTTCGTCTGACGCCGGAAAAAGTCGATCTCGTTCAACCGCGGCACGTGGCGACCATCCGGACGGCGATGGGCCAGACGGTCGACCAGCACCCCCTTGCCCAGATGCTCGCGGACGATCTCCGCACAGTCCTGCCATTTCACGTGCTCGTAGAACACGTCGCCGACGACCATCACCGGACCGCCCGAACAGGGTCCCAGACAACCCACCTCGCACACCTGCGCCTTGCCGTCCAGGCCCTGGTTGGAGATTTCCGTCACCAGCGCCTCCTGCACGCGACGCGCTCCCGAAGCAATGCAACTGGCGCCCATGCACACGCGAATCTTCACGATACCCGCCGCCTCGCACCGGGCCCGTTCTGCGCGCACCGCGTCGCGCACGTCCGTCAACTGCTGCTGGCTGGTGAGGACTTCGCTCATATCGCCTCCTGGGTCGGTTGACCGACCACCGCTTCCCGCGCGCCGGCCGCGCGATACTTCTCCAGAATGCCTGTCAACTGGCCAGGCCGAACACGCTCGTGGACGTCGTCGTCAATCATGATCACCGGCGCCAGGCCGCAGGCGCCAAAACAACGACCCACATCCAACGAGAACATCTGGTCGGACGTCGTCTCTCCCACCTCCACACGCAACGCGTGACGCAAAGCGGCCAACACGTTCCGGCCGCCCCGCACGTAACAGGCGGTGCCCAGACACACGCGAATCAGATGCCGGCCGCGCGGCACCGTCGTGAAAAACGAGTAGAAGCCGACGACGCCGGCCACTTCGCTGTACGACTTGCCTAACGCCACACTGATGCGCCGCAATGCCGTATCCGGCAAGTAACCAAAAATGGCCTGGGCAATCTGAAGCACGGGGATCAATGCCCCCGGTAACCCGCGATACTGCGCCAGGACATCATCAAGCTGGGCGTAACGCTCCTCGTCGGTCACCTCGCGACACGAACAACAAACCACACCGTCGAGCGCCATGAAATCGCCTCACATTGTGAAAAAAACCACGGGAGCCTCGCCGTTTCAAACGAACATCACGGTCTTTGGTTCAATCCACGCACGCGTCCTTGGCGGCAGATTCAGAGAGGAAAGGCAGTCCGGTGGGAAGCATCCGTGCCCATAAAGTCAGAATGCACGGCAACGCCACCACCAACCCGAAAGACGCACCACTTTCGCGTCGGCCAAGTCGTGGCTTTCAGCTGATCTTCCTTCAACCGTACTGTTTGGCGCGACATTGTCAAGGATACGGTGCCGGTTTCCGGCGCTCAGCCCCCACACGAACGCTCAACGATCCACATCCCCGGGAAGTGACGGCGTCGATTCCACGGTGGCGTTCGGCTGGAGCGATTGGAGGAACAACCGGATCTGGTCGGCATAGGCGGCCACCGTTTTCTGAGGTCCGTAACCCTTGATGAAGAAGAGCTGATCCCCGAGCGGAATGATCGCGGCGAGCATCCGGTAGCCGGGCTTGGGCGTAACTTCCGCCATAGCGCCCCGCTGGTCGGTAAATGTTCCCGCATAGTCGACCCAAGTGACTTGGATGCCACCCACTTCCACGACCTCCTCCGACGCGCTTTCCGGCGTGCCGCCGAACTGACCCTTCCAGCGGTCGAGGTTGTTCTCCACGGTCCCGCCCGCCGTGCTCACGGTCAGCCGACCGTCGTCCGTATCGCCTTCCACCTTCGGAAGCGCGAACTCGGCCAGCAGGAACGGGCTGGTCAGGGGCTTGCGCACCCATTGGTCGGGTGCTGTCAGCCGGTGCGTGCCCACCACCACCTCGCGTGACATGACGGTCGCGTCCTGGGCATCTGCGCTCGGGGTGGACAGGGCGTCTTTCGGCACAGCCGGTTCTGCCGCGTCGCGGCGGGCTTCCGCGTTCTGGCGCAGCCGCGTCGGGTCGGTTGGCGCACGATAGCACCCGACGCATCCGACCCCCAATCCCAGTGCCACGAGCATGATCAGCACACGTTTGGTCACAACGGCCTCCTTCGTGGCTTGGCGCAGACAAAAACCGCCCCGACCCGACGACGGCAATCTTACGGCAGGGCGGGGATTTGTCCAGCGCCCCCCTGGCAGGAAGAAAGCCGCGGATGTCCGGCGGACGAGGAGGTCGCAGCCAGGAAACGGAGTCCATCGTTCCACCGCCGTCCCACGCCGGGCGGGCGACGCAACAGCGAGGGCCGCCATCTCCTGGGATCGATGGCGGCCCCCGTCACGCGATCGACTTGCGCTGTGTGCGCGGCCTCCGGAACGACATGCCAGCTCAGAAGAGGAGGATGGCATCGAACCCGAGCATCAGCTGGCTGGAATCCGTCCCGTCATCAAACGGGTACCGTCCCGCGTCGCCGTCATACCAGTCGGCTCGAATCTCGGGCCGCAGGATGAAATTCGTCGTCGGGCTCCAGTTGACGCCGAACGAGAGTGAGCAGAAATTGCCCGCAAACGGCGGGTCGTTCGAATTGCGCGCTCGATTCAGGCCCACGCGAGTGCCGTCCTCGTCCCGGAACCACTCGACCCGCAGACCGGCTTTCCAGCAGTTGTTGATCGTGTAATACAAGTACTGGTCGATCCCGTACCAGTACGCCGTCTCGCCGGTTAAGGTGCCTTCCTGTTGCGCGCCCAGGAAATGGTGGAAGACGTAGTCCCACCGGCAGGTGAGCGGCAGGCCGACCACCCAGCTGTACATCGTCCGGTTCTCGTAGCCGCGGTCGACCGCAGCCTGGCCGAACCCCGGCAGGTTGTCCTCCTTGCCCGTGATGAGCGCCAACGACGTCCAGACGCCCGTGCCGCTGTTCTCGTACTTGATCTTCCCAATGAAGCTCGCGTCGTCGCTCACGCGATCCAAGGTGTCCCAGCCGTTGACCAGGCCCAGCTGGATCGACCAGCTGTCGTTCACCCGGTAGTTGAGCAAGCCGCCCCAGTGGGTGAACGGCCCGCCGAACTGATAGCTGTAAGCCTTCGAATAGAAGAAATTGCTCGGCGCCATCAGGCCTTCGTAGTTCAGCAACGTGTAGAAATGGCCGACCTGGAACGAGAGGTCCTGGCTGCCAATCGTCGCATACGCCTGTGGAATCGCCAGCCCATAGTACTCGGAGTTCCAACGCTCCAATCCGCTGGGATAACGCTCCATGCCGGTCGACTGGGCCAGCAGAAAGTCCTCGCCGTACATCAGATCGATGCGGCCGCCCACGCCCCAACCGTAGGCCGGCACCACACGTTCACCAACCAGGTAGGCCTGGTTCATCATCAGCTCGTTGCTGCGGTCCACCGCGTTGTAAGGACCGTTGAACTTGCTGTCCGGATCCGACATGTTCCCCATGAACCCGGCGTCCAGCCAGCCGCGGAAGTTGAAGCCGCCGTCCGCCTGCGGGAACAGGAACATCTGGCCACAGTTCAAGCCTTCACACGAACAGGCCGCGGCGCCGCATTGGCTGCAGAAATCCGTGTAATTCCCATGATCACCGTCATAGGCCCTGACGCGATCGGCACTGGCCACGCAAAGGCAGGCCGCGAGCATCAAGCACCACGTCGAAAGAAAACGCATCCTTGTCATTCTCTGAATTCCCGTTGGTAAGAGTCAGCAGACGCCGTTCTGGATGACACCTGGCGGAGTGGTGAACAGCAGGCTGTCGCCTGCGAGTCCGACACACGCCGAGCCAGCAATTGACGTACAGAGAGAGCTACACTCCCGTAGTACCCTATCGACCAACAGGCTGCCCAACGGCGCTTGCAACGTTATCCGCGATGACACGCGCTTCAATCGGCAGCCTTTGCCCAGGCATTACGGCTTGCCGGATCGTCAAAGGTTCACGCTCGTCAACGGGCGCTCGCTCGGCGCCCAGGCGGCCGGTGCCGGTTGACCGGCCGGAAGTCGATCCCACGAGGGGTATCAGAGCAGTCGGCTCATGCCCGGGATGAGGAGCGGGTAGTTGCCCTGCGCATCGGGGTGGAGCGGCGCTTCCCCCGTGAGCCGCACATGGGCAAGTTGGGGCTCGAACTCGAATTGCGACCGCGTGATTTGGTCCCAGGTCACCACTTGGCCGGTGTAGCACGCCACCTGTCCCATGATCGCCATGTAGGTGCTATCCACCATCGTGTCGCCGTGGTTGACCAGGCGGCCCTCGCGAATCGCGCCGATCAGGATTCGCTGCTCCTCCGTGTGGGGGTCATTGCGCGGGCCTTCGTAACGCCACGGGCGCTCGCCCTCGATGCGGCAGTCCGTCCAGTGGCAGGTGCCTTTAGTGCCCATGATGATATCGTCCCAGAGGCCGTAGCAGTTGTCGCGGGTCTGGCACAGCGCGTAAAGACGCGGCCCGCCGGCGAATTCGTAGACCACCGTGTGATGGTCGAACATGTCTCCGTACACCTCACCAAACGACGAGGACCGGCCGCCGAGTCCGAAGCAGCTCGTCGGGTTCTTCTCGTGGACCACCCACCGCATCCGGTCCAGGTTGTGGACGAGCGATTGGATGACGTCGTCTCCGGAGAGCCAGCGGAAGTGATACCAGTTGGAGAACTGGTATTCGATCTCCGAGAGCCCTGCTGCGCGCGGCACCAGGCCGTAGGGTCCGCGCAGGAACATGGACTGGATGGCGACCACGTCGCCGATCGCGCCGTCGTGGATCCGTCGGACTTGTTCCTGGTAGGCGATGTCATACCGGCTCTCGTGCCCCGACACCACGCACACGCCCTTTTCCCTGGCCAGCTCACACGCGCGGCGCAGGCGGACACACCCGGCCGAGTCGATGGCGTGCGGCTTCTCGATGAATACATGCTTGCCCGCCTTCACGGCCTCTTCGGCGTAGAACGAATGGTATTTCGACGCACACGCGATCAGGACCGCGTCGCTCGCCTCGATGACCGCCCGATACCCCTCCAGGCCGTGCGTACAGGTGTCGTCGGTCGCCAGGAACTGGGCGGGCGCCTGCGCTTGGAAGTACTCGCGTTTCTCTTCCATGCGCTTGCGGAACACGTCGCACATGGCGACCAGCTTGACATCGGGTCCCAAGCTGAGCGCTTGTGCCGCGGCGCCGCTGCAACGCCCGCCGCAACCGATCATGCCGATCCGGATGTCCCCGGTCCCGGCGGCGTGCACTAACGGAGGCCGGATCGCCCGGGTGGCGGCCGCCGCGGACACGGCGATGGCCGAGGCCTTCAGGAACGTACGACGCGTGCTCACTGGCCGATCGGTGCGTGGCTGTTGCGGGGGAGTCGGCATCGCAATTCTCCTGTGTCCAAGCAGTGTCAAAGCGCAAGGAGCCGGGCATGGTCGCCGTTGGCAGGGCGCACGCCGATGCGCACGGCTTAAGGGATGATCTCCAGATCCGCGAGGTAGATGGCGGTCATGGCCTGGCCCGCACTGTCCTGCTCGTGCGAGGAATACCACGACACGAGGGCCCGCGTCGGACTCAACGCGACGAAACCCGGGTACGAGTTGTCTCCGCCACTGGGCAACTCGGCCAGCTCCCGCAGCTGGTCGTCCACCAGGAAATACAGCATGGTCTTCGGGCCGCGCTCGGCCGTCGTCCGCCGTCCGCCCACGACATACCAGTCGCCCCAGCGCGTCAGCAGGGGCCCGCCCACATACTCACTCAGGTCCCGGCGGTCCCAAGTGGTATAAGGTGGCGCCGACCGCAACAGCTGGGCGGGCGCGTTGCCCCGCCGCCCGATCCCCACCACGGTGCCGTCCGGCTCGAACAGGAACGCCGTCTCGTCACCGGCGATCTCCTGGAACACGGCCCGCTTGCGCCAGATCAGGCCGTCGGAGCTCTCGAGCATCAGTGATTCGACGTCGTGCCCTTCGCCGCGCGGACCGACTTCGAAGCCGATCTTGCGGCGCCCGCACAAGAACGCCGAGTCCCCGTAGGTGGCCGCCCGCCACACGTAGTGCCCAAACGTCCCCTCCAGCAGCACCGGACTGTGCCAGGTGCGGCCGTCGTCCGACCAGGCCGCGTAACCCAAGTGCAGGTTCAACTCGTATTCCGACGCGGGAATCGTCGTCTCGCCGCTGTACCAGGTCCCGGTGTAGACGAACAACCGGTCTCGGAAGACCAGGAAGTGCGGGTCGCGCGTGTCCCGTTTCGCCACGTGGAACTGATGCACCGGCTCCCACTGCTCCGCATCCGCGCTGGACAACACGATGATCGATGCCGTCGGGTGGACCATGTGCCCGTCGGGGCAGCTTCGGAATGTCAGGAAAAACCTGTCGCGAAACCGCACCAGGTCGGTAAACGCATTGTGTTGGCCGTTGTGAAACACGCGGCGAATGCCCGTCACGCGGACGACGGGAGGCTCGGCGCCGCCCGCCACGACCGGCAGCAGCGTCGCCCAGCCGAGAACCGCTATCCACCGACTGCCCCGACGCCACAGCGCCCGCTGCCCGGTCATCTGCCGATCCTCCACGCAACCATCCCACGCGCCACTCTGCCCACGCGTTCCCACCTGCCGCCAGTGTGTGAGGAAATCGCGGCCAAGGCAACAGGGGTCACCGGGAGTCCGGGCCGCCCACGCAGGGCGAACGGGGTTCGCCAAGCCCGCGCCTGCCGGGCCAGGCGACCATCCCGTCGACGCCGGGTCCCTGCTTCCTCCCTCACGGCTCTCTGCGGTAAGATGCGACGGGCATGACGAGGAGACGACCGTGAGTACCGGTTCCGTGCATCGTTTACGGGCGATTGATTCCCATACGGGCGGGGAGCCGACGCGCGTAGTCATCGAGGGCGGCCCCGACCTGGGGAGCGGGCCGTTGGCGCAGCGCGTCGAGCGATTCCGCAGCGAGTTCGACCATTTCCGGTCCGCGATCGTGAACGAGCCGCGGGGCTCGGACGTGGTGGTCGGCGCGTTGTTGGTGGAGCCGCACGATGCGACCTGCGTGACCGGGGTGATCTACTTCAACAACGTGGGTTACCTGAGCATGTGCGGCCACGGCACGATCGGGCTCGTGGTCACGCTGGCGCACTTGAATCGTCTGGGCGCGGGTGATTGTCGCATCGAGACGCCGGTGGGTGTGGTGTCCGCGACACTCCACGATGACGGTCGCGTCTCCGTGGTGAACGTGCCCAGCTATCGCCGGGAGGCGGGAGTGACAGTCCAGGTGCCCGGGATCGGCCCGGTGCAGGGCGACGTTGCCTGGGGCGGCAACTGGTTCTTCCTGGCGGGCCGGCACGGTCAGGATCTGTCGATCGACAATATTCCGCGGTTGACGGACTTCGCATGGCGCGTGCGGCAGGCGGTCAATGCGGCGGGCTATCCGGAGGTTGACCATGTGGAGCTGTTTGGCCCCCCGTCGCTGCCCACGGCCGACGCGCGCAGCTTCGTCCTCTGTCCGGGTCGCGCCTATGACCGCTCACCATGCGGGACGGGGACCAGCGCCAAGCTCGCCTGCCTGGCGGCGGACGGCGAACTGGCGGCGGGCGCTCTCTGGGTGCAGGAGAGCATCCTTGGCAGCACCTTTGAAGGTCGGTATCGTTGGGAGGGTGATCGGATCGTGCCGACGATCACAGGTTCGGCGTTTGTCTGCGCCGAATCCACCTTGCTGATCGATCCTCGAGACCGCTTTGCCTGGGGCATTGGCCAGTGACTCGCTCAGCCCTCTCGCAAGAGTTTGATGTGGCGGTCGTCGGGTGCGGGATCGTGGGTGCCGCCTGTGCAGCACAGCTTGCGGGTCGCGGATGCCGCGTGGCGATCGTGGAGCAGGGCCCGATCGGAGGCGGCGCCACGGCGGCGGGCATGGGACATGTCGTGGTCATGGACGATTCACCGGCTCAGCTGGCGTTGACGGCCTATGCGCGCCGCTTGTGGCACGAGCTGATCCCGCAACTGCCGCCCAGCGCCGAGTGCGTCCAGTGCGGCACGCTGTGGGTCGCGGCGAGCGAGGAGGAGATGGCGGCCGTGCAGCGCAAGGGTGCCGTGTTGGCCCGGGCCGGGGTCGCCGCGCGAATCCTCTCGGCGGGCGAGTTGTCCCGCGAGGAGCCGAACCTGCGTGGTGGCCTGGCCGGCGGGCTGCTCGTGCCCGACGACCTCGTGCTCTATCCGCCGGTTGTAGCGCAGCATCTGTTGGATCGCGCATCAGCGGCCGGGGGCCGGCTCTGGCCGCACGCCAGAGTCACCGCAGTGCACCCGGACGGCCGCGTGGTCCTGCAGGGCGGGACGGAAATCCGCGCGCGCCTGGTGATCAATGCCACCGGGAGCTGGGCCCCGCAGCTCGCGCCCGATCTGCCCATCCAACCACGCAAAGGTCACCTGGTGATCACCGACCGGTATCCCGGGTTCATCCGCCATCAGTTGATCGAGTTGGGCTATCTGAAGAGCACTCACGCAGCCGACCACGAGTCGGTCGCGTTCAACATCCAGCCGCGCAAGACGGGCCAGCTGCTGATCGGCTCGTCACGCCAGTTCCATGCGGCCGGGACGCAGATGGAGACGCGGATGGTGCGCAAGATGGTCAACCGGGCGGCCGCGTACCTGCCGGGCGTGATCGACCTGGTCGCCATTCGCATGTGGGCCGGACACCGGGCCGCCACCCCGGACTCGCTGCCGCTGATCGGGCCGAGCACCGCGAGCGATCGTGTCTGGCTGGCCACCGGTCACGAGGGACTGGGGATCACCACGTCGCTGGCCACGGCGCGGCTGATCGCCGACCTCTGGCGCGGCCGGCCGACCGAAATCGATGTTGCGCCTTTTCTGCCCAGACGATTCGAGCAACGAGGAGCCATTCCAGGTGGAGCCGGTCACGATTCGTGTTGATGGTCAACCGATCACCGTTGCGGGCGGCACGACGGTCGCGGCCGCGGTCGCGGCCGCCGGGGCGGTGGGGTTCCGTACTTCGGTCACCGGCGCCGCCCGCGGCCCGTTGTGCGGGATGGGGATCTGCGGGGAATGCCGCGTGACGATCGACGGGGTACACCACCAGCGGTCCTGCGTCGTGCTGTGCCGGGAGGGAATGGAGGTCGCGACTGATGGTTAGCCATCCACGTGACTACGAATACGAGGTGGTGGTGCTCGGCGGCGGCCCGGCGGGGATCGCCGCGGCCTGTGCGGCGGCTGAAAGCGGCTGTCGCGTCGCATTGCTGGAAAGCAGCCCCTGGCTGGGCGGGCCGATCTGGCGGCACCAGCCCGGCCGACAGCCGCCGCGTCTGGCCCGCCGCTGGCTCGCACGGCTCGAGCGCTCGAGTGTCGAGGTCTTCGATCGCACGGCGGCGTTTGCCTTCACCGCACCCGACGTGTTGCACACCGAGCGCGGCGACGAAATGCTCAACATCGGCTGGCATGCGCTGGTCCTGGCCGTGGGCGCACAGGAGTTGTTCCTGCCCTTCCCCGGCTGGACCTTGCCGAACGTGATCGGGGCCGGCGGGCTGCAATTGCTGGGCAAGTCCGGCTGGCCGGTGGCGGGCAAGCGCGTGGTCGTGGCCGGGAGCGGGCCGCTGTCGATCGCCGTGGCCGCCTATCTCGTCCGGCAGGGCGCGCGTGTGACGGATATCCTCGAGCAAGCGCCCTGGTCATCGCTGACCGGCTTCGCGCTGAGACTGCCCGTGTTGGCGCCCGCCAAGATGTGCCAGGCCGCCGGGTTCCAACGCAGCCTGCTGCGCACGCGGTTGCGTGCCGGCTGTTGGCCGATCGCAGCGCATGGCAGCGACCGGGTGACCGGCGTCACATTCACCAACGGTTCGCGATCGTGGACCCGCGACTGCGATTACCTGGCCTGCGCGTTCGGGTTGGTTCCGAATCTGCAGTGGCCCCTGCTGTTGGGTTGTCATATTGAAGGGGACCTGGTGAGTGTAGACCGGTGGCAGCGGACGTCGGTCGCGCGGGTGTTCTGCGCGGGCGAGTCCGCGGGGATCGCCGGCGTGGAGTCGGCGTTGGTCCAAGGGGAGATCGCCGGGCTGGCGGCCGCCGGCCGCGAGCGCGCGGCGGAACGACTGTTCGCGCGGCGCGAGCGGCACCAGCGATTCGCGCGGGCACTGCACCAGGCGTTTCGGCTGCGCGCGGAACTGCGCATGCTGGCCACCGACGACACGGTGGTCTGCCGATGTGAGGACGTGACGTGGCGGCAGGTCAAGGTGCATGGCGACCTGCGGTCGGCGAAGCTGCAGACCCGGTGCGGGATGGGGTTCTGCCAAGGACGCGTCTGCCATCAGGCCCTGCGACAGCTCAAGGGCTGGCCTGCCAACCTGGTACGGCCTCCCCTCGCGCCCACCCACATCGGCTCGCTGGTCGGCATGGCCAACGGGTTGGACCCGCGGCAGCGCGGGCATTAGGATATCCGGCAGGACGCCATGCGCGTGGCGCTGTGCCGCACGCAGAGGCGGTGGACAAGTACACGCCGGCACCGAGACAGGACGAGCACACGACGATGACGCTGTCGATCCCCACCAGTACGGACTTCCCGATTCACGGCATTCTCGCCGCGCTGGTCACGCCGCTGAACGCCGAGGGGGCTGTGGACGCTACCCGGTTGGCCGCATTTGTCGACTACCTGATCGGTTGCGGCGTGCACGGCCTGATCCCGCTGGGCAGCACGGGGGAGTACTACGCATTGACGGCGGCGGAGCGGGAGCTGGTGGTCCGCACGACGGTTGAGACGGCCCGCGGACGGGCCGTCGTCTTGGCCGGTACGAATGCCGGCTCGACGGCCGAAGTGGTCGCTTATTCCCGGCAGGCCCAGGCGCTGGGCTGCCAAGGCGTCATGCTCTCCGCGCCCTACTACTCGCTGCCCCGGGAGGAAGAACTGTTCGAGCACTTCCGCGCGGTCGATCGCGCGATCGACATCCCCGTGATGCTCTATAACTACCCGGGCCGCACGGGGGTGGACATGCGCCCGGCTTTCATCGAGCAGCTGACGCAGTTGCCCAGTATCCAGTACGTGAAGGAGAGCACGGGTGACATGTCGCGGGTGACCGAGTTGATTCGCCGTTGCGGCCGGCGCTTGGGCGTGTTCTGCGGGTGCGATACGCTGGCCCTGGAGAGCCTGATAGTCGGCGCGATTGGCTGGGTTGGAGGTGTGGTCAACGTCGTGCCCGCGGCGCACGTACGGCTGTTCGCCGCTGTGCAAAGCGGCGACCTTGCGGCGGCCCGCGAGTGCTTCTACGGAATGCTCCCCTTGCTGGAGTTGATGGAAGGGGGCGGGAAGTACACGCAGTATGTGAAAGCCGCCTGCCGACTGGCCGGGCACGATGTCGGCCCGCCCCGCGCGCCACTCTGCGAACCTGCCGATCAGGAGCTGGACCTGTTGCGCGCGGCATTGGACCGGGTGTAACGGCGCGTCACTATTGGAACGGGCCCAGCTTGGGCAGCTCGACAAACAGGGCGTCCATCTTCGCTTTCGGGTCGGGCGTGGCGGGCCGATCGGCGACAATCAGCAGCAGCCGGCCGTCGCCGGTCGGCGCGAGTTCGACGATTTCCCGGGCGGCGTTGGCGCCTCCGCCCACCTGGGCCGGCAGTTCCAGGGGGAGCACGGCGGCCGTCTCGGCATCGACCACGCTCTGCAGATTGACCACCCAGCCGCTGTTCTCCGGCAGCCACACCAGCTCGCGGTCGAGAAGCTGGTGCTGTCGGGCGTAGCCCTGGTCGGCCGCCGGCAGGCCGTCGACGACCTTGATGATCTTGCCGTTGCGGGCGCTCATGTGCACCAGGCTGCGCGCCGGATTGTCGGGGCCGAAGTCCCAAAGCAGTGCCAGCTCCTGCCCATCAGGGCTCAACGCGATGGCTCCGATCGTCGAGCGCCGGTAGTCCTTGTGGAACACCTGGTTGCCCAGCAATTCACCCGTGTTGAGTCGATAGGCGCAGACTTCCACGAGACAGCGATCATCGGGCTCTCCGGCGATGACGTGCGGATGGGCCACCACCATGTGCGCCGCATCGACACTGACGGCCAGGCAGGGCGCGGCGGCCGGCCGGCCCTCGGGGAATTCGATCTCGCGCGATTCACCGGACTCGTAGTCCCAGACCCAGTAGCTCCGGTCTGCCAGAGCCACCACGCGATGCGCAACGCAGTCGCGCACCGTGTACCGGCCGCCCCGGGCCGCCGGAAGCTCCTTGCGGTCGATCAGCTTTCCGGCCTCCGCGGACCAGACCTCGACCGTCTGCGGTCCGCTGTCCGGCTGGCGGACCAGGATCAGATGCCGGCCGTCTCGGGATAACAGGCTCGAAGCCCCGGTAACCGGTGACGTGATTTCGACACTGTTGCCAGGACGGTCTTTGACCAGGTCCCAGGTCGTCAGCCTCCCCGGCGCGTCCGCCGACCCGGCCTCGGCGAGCGTGGCCAGGATGCCGGTCGGTTCGCTCGGCCGGCAACAGCGATCCTGTGCCGGCGCGGTGAACGACGACCGCACGACGCCGTGAAACGAGCGGCCGGCCATCTGGGCGGCCCAGGGCATCAAGGCCATCGCGAGTTCGGGCACGAACCGCGCGGCGTACTCGACCAGATGCACGCGCTCCATCTCCTGCCGCTGCAGGCTCACCTGCAACTGCTGCCGCTGGGCGTCGGTCAGCACGGCCAACAGCTCGTCACCCAGCTTGTGGCAGGCCGCGTACCACTGCTCGAGCGAGAGGCTCTTGGTTTTCAAAGCCTCTTCGTTCTCGCGCAGGCGCGTGACCACCTCCGCGATCGTCGCCTGTTGCGCGGCGCTGAGACCTAAGTGGTCCGTGTCCGCGCCGAAAAGCCCGGACAGCAACAGGCCGTCGTCTGAGACCAGCTCCGTCAAGCTGGCCAATCGCGATGCGGCCGTTCCCTTGTCGCCCGCGCCGGTGTGAGCTCCCTGGGTCGCGCCCGCCGTCGACCGGTCCGGTGCAGCATCGCCGCCTTCCAAGACGCCTGCCGGTGAGCCGGATCCTTCCGGACGCGTCTCCAGGCCGAGCATCGCGGTCACGGACCAGTCGTTGTCGCGCAGGACGAGCAGCAGCGCCGACAGGCTAATCAAGGCCAGCAGCATGGTGATGCATGCCAGCATAGCCTGCGGACCTGCACGCGATCGGTGCGTGCCGCGCTGGAGCGTGTCCGTCACGGGCGTGGGCCGGGCCAACTCCGCCGGCGAGCGCGACAGGCCTGGCGGCGGCTGCGCGGACAGCGGTGGCTCAGCGACAGGCGCGGCCGACGGCGTGGGCGGCTCGGCGACAGGCGCGGCCGACGGCGTGAGCGGCTCGGCGACAGGCGCGACCGACGGCGTGGACGGCTCGGCGGCAGGCGCGACCGACGGTGTGGGCTGCTCGGCGACCGGTGCGACCGACGGCGTGGGCGGCTCGGCGGCAGGCGCGACCGACGGCGTAGGCTCGCCGGGCGACTCGCGGGCAGCGGTCGGTTCGGCGCGCGGGGGGAGCGGCGACAGGGTCGTATCTTGCGCCGGGGGTTCGGGACTGCCTACCAGGAACGTGCGGCCGCACTTGCACCGGACTCGCTTGCCCGCCCAATCCGAGGGCACCAGGCTACAGAAGCCACATCCGCAGACTACTTTGATCGACATGCGTGCCCGCTCTTCCTCCCGACCCTTGACGCTCTGCCATTGTACCACGTGCGGGCGCTTGTTGGCAGGTCGCGCGTTGGGAACCGTGCTGCGTGCTGAGCGGGGAAACGCTGGAGCGGCTCTGAATCGCTGGCAGGTGAAGACCGGTCCGACGGCTGGACCTTGCCGGGGCAGTTGTGCGAGAATTGACTTGGTTTTTTGGGATGGCGGGTGAGCGCGGAACTCCCGCGCATCCCACTGACGGCACCTCTGAGAACCGGAGCGAAGCGATCATGAATGAGTTTGTGCGCAATGGTCGATGGTTGATCGTGCTCGCCGTGGCGGGCTGTTGGATCGTCCTGTCATCCCCGGGCACACGCGCGGCGCGGGCGGCGGACGATATCGTAGCGCCCGGCGCGACCGTCGTCCAACTGGCAGACGGTTTCAAGTTCACCGAAGGCCCGGCGTGCGACCCGGACGGCAATGTCCTGTTCACGGACCAGCCCACTGATCGCATTCTCAAGTGGTCGGTCGACCAGAAGCTGTCCACGTTCATGCATCCCTGCGGCCGGTCCAACGGGTTGTGTTTTGACCAGGAGGGGAATCTGTGGGCGTGTGCGGACGCGAAAAACGAACTGTGGTGCATCCGCCCGGACGGCACGGTCGAGGTGGTGTTGAAAGGCTACGACGGCAAGCTGTTCAACGGGCCGAACGATCTGTGGTTCCGGCCGGACGGCGGCCTGTATTTCAGCGACCCGTACTACCACCGCGACTACTGGCAGCGCGGCCCGAAGGAGCAGGCGGAGGGGGTTTTCTACCTGTCTCCCGACCGCAAGCGGCTGGTGCGCGTCATCGACGATTTGCAGCAAGCCAACGGGGTGATTGGCACGCCGGACGGCAAGACGCTGTACGTCGCCGATATCGCGGCCGGCAAGACATTCGCGTACGACATCCAGGCGGACGGGTCGCTCAAGAACAAGCGCCTGTTCTGCGACCTGGGCTCGGACGGCATGACGATCGACCATGAAGGCAACGTGTATCTGACCGGGCGTGGTGTCACGGTCTTCAATGCGAAAGGCGAGAAGATCAAGTCGATTGCGATCGATGCCGGCTGGACCTCCAACGTCTGTTTCGGCGGACCGGACCGCTGTACGCTGTTCATCACCGCGCAAGACCGGCTGTTCGCCCTGCGGATGCGTGTCCACGGCGTGGGGAGCCAGTGATGATGCCTCGGCGCCGAGGTCTGAGCGGCAGGAGCCCTCGATGATGGCGACATGCAAACCACTGCGGCAGCGTCTGGCTGAGGGCCTGGCGATGCCGATGTTCGGCGTGTCGCTGTTGTATCTGGCCTTGCTCGCTGCGGTGGTCGTCTTGTGGGTGGACGTGCCGATGATGTTTGAGCGCGGCCCGGACGAGTCGGCTGCCGCCGCGGCCGCCGCCACGCCGGTCCTCGTTCCCGCGGAGGCGTACGCGGACGGCGAGCAGGCGCTGCGGGCCGGCTATCATTGCGTGAAGTGCCTGGAAGCGCTCTGGCTGGTGGTCGTGCTCGAGTTCGTTGTCCGCGTCCTCGTGCGGGACCGGGGCCGGCCGTGCTGGCACACGCATCGTGCCGGGCTGGTCCCATGCCTCTGCCCGCCGCTGCGCCTGTGTGCCCGCATTCCCGACATGGACGGCAAGATCTGGCTGCCGTGGCTGCGGTGGCGGAAACCGAACATGTCGCTGCGCAACCGGCTGGAGCGCCTGTTCAGCGTTCCGATGATCTTCATCGCGCTGGCCATCCTGCCGGTGCTCCTGATCGAGTTCGGCATGCGGCAGCAGGTGATGACCCATCGGTGGCTGCGGGTCGTCCTGCATGCGAGCCTGGGCGTCATCTGGTTCGCGTTCGCGACCGAGTTCATCGTGATGTTCTCCGTGTCCGACAAGAAGCTCAAGTACTGCAGGAAGCACTGGCTGGACATCGCCATCATCCTCCTGCCGTTCATCTCGTTCCTGCGGTCGCTGCGGATCGTGCGCGCCACGCGTGTTGCGCGACTGGCGCGTGTGGAACAGCTGGCTCGCATGGGACGTCTCTACCGGCTGCGCGGCCTGGCCATGCGGGCGCTGCGCGCCACGCTGCTGCTCAACCTGCTCAACCGGCTGTTCCGCGTCCCGCCGGACAAGCAACTGCGCAGGCTGCGCGAGGAATTACGTGAGCGGGAAGCTGATATCCGGTTGATCCGGCATCAGATCGCGGAGCTCGAACGGACCATCGCGGCACAGCAGGCGGCGGAGCAGGGAAACGGACCGGCGGCCCCTTGGCCCGGATGATGGCACAGGAGGTCTCCTGACGCCGCCGCGCCCCTCGATCCCCACGAAGGCCCACTCCATCAGCCCGCCGCGGCCGCACGATCCCGCCCTGCGCGATTTCGACATATTTTTGTGCGAGATTGGCTCGCCCGGTAGTGGCGTTCGGGTAGACTTACGGGCATGATAGTTGTCTTGGTAACGGCCTTTCCGCAACTCGATGGGTGATCAGCCATGGCCAAGAGCGCAGAGAGACGGTTTGCAGTAGGTGTCGACTACGGGACGAACAGTGTCCGGGCGCTGGTGGTGGACCTGCGCGACGGCAGCGAAGTGGCGACGCACGTGTACGATTATCCGAGCGGCGAGGCGGGCATTTTGCTCGACGCGCACGACCCGAACCTGGCGCGTCAGAACCCGGCCGACTACATCGAGGGCTTCTATGCCTCGGTGGGGGGCGCGATCCGAGCCGCCCGGAAGCATCGCGGTTTCGCGCCGGAGAAGGTCGTGGGCCTGGGCGTCGACACGACCGGTTCCACGCCGATCCCGGTGGACCGTCGGGGTCGGCCGTTGGCGCTGCAGGGCGAGTTCCGCAAGAACCTGGCGGCGCAAGCCTGGCTGTGGAAGGATCACACGGGCCATGCCGAGGCGGAGGAGATCACCCAGCGCGCGGCGCGCCACCGGGACGGGTACCTGACGAAGTGCGGCGGGTCGTACAGCAGCGAGTGGTACTGGTCCAAGCTCCTGCACTGTCGGCGTGTCGCGCCGGAGGTGTTCGCAGCCGCCTACGCGTGGGTGGAGTGCGCCGATTTCATTCCCGGCTTCATCACCGGGAACCTGGATCCCGACACCATGCCGCGGTGCATCTGCGCGGCGGGCCACAAGGCGATGTACCATGAGCAGTGGGGCGGCCTGCCCAGCCGCGCGTTCCTCAAGTCGCTCGATCCGGAGCTGGCCGCCGTGCGCGACCACTTCGCGACGCCGGCCGTCCCGGCCGACCGGATCGCCGGGTACCTGACCGCCGAGGTGGGGCAGCGCGTCGGCCTGCCGGCGGGCATCCCGGTGGCCGCCGGCGCCTTCGACGCGCACATGGGCGCGGTCGGGGCCGGCATCAAGCCGGGCACGCTGGTGAAGATCATCGGCACCAGCACGTGTGACATGATGGTGTCACCTCTGAGCACGCCGCTGCCCGACATCCCCGGCCTCTGCGGGATCGTCCCCGGCTCGATCATCCCCGGCATGTACGGGCTGGAAGCCGGCCAGTCGGCCGTGGGCGACATCTTCAACTGGTTCGTCAAGCACCTGGCCCCGGCGGAGTTCACCGCCCGGGGCGACGCGCACGCGAACCTGACGAAAGCCGCCGCCAGGCTCCGCCCGGGCGAAAGCGGCCTGCTGGCGCTGGACTGGAACAACGGCAACCGCACCGTCCTGGTGGACGCGCGGCTCACCGGCCTGCTGGTCGGCCAGACGCTGCATACTTCCGCGCCGGACATCTACCGGGCGCTGGTCGAGGCCACCGCGTTCGGCGGGCTGACGATCATCAACCGGTTCGAGGAATACGGCGTGCGGGTCAAGGAGGTCGTCAACTGCGGCGGCATCGCGGAGAAGAACCCGTTCATCATGCAGATCTACGCCGACGTGACCGGCCGGCCGATGAAGATCAGCCGCTCCGCCCAGACCTGCGCGCTCGGCGCGGCCATCTTCGGCGCGGTCGTCGGCGGAGCCTACGCGAGCGTGGAGCAGGCCCAGCGGAAGATGACCGGCACGAAGCCGACCTACTACCGTCCCAACAAGGCGGCCCACGCGGTCTATTCGCAGCTGTACAGCCTCTACCGCGCGCTCCACGATGCGTTCGGGACCAGCACGTATGCGGGGCGCTTGAACCAGGTGATGAAGGACTTGATCACGATTCGGCAGCGTGTGCGTCAGAGCTGATACCAGGCCGGGTAGCTCGAGCCGAACGCTCGGGGCCCCCGAGCCGCCCTAGGCGAGCCGTGAAGCGATGTTGAGGCAACTGAAAAACGCCGTCTGCGAGGCGAACCTCCAGCTTGTCGAGCACGGGCTGGTCACGTTGACATGGGGCAACGTCAGCGGGCTGAGCAACGACGGCCGGTACGTGGTCATCAAGCCGAGCGGCGTGTCCTACACGTCGATGCGGCCCGAGCAGATGGTCGTCGTCGATCTGGACGGCCATGTCGTGGACGGCGATCTGCGCCCCTCGTCCGACACGCCGACGCACCTGTGGCTCTACCGCCACTTCCAGGGCATCGGCGGGGTGACGCACACGCACAGCCCGAAAGCCACCGCGTTCGCCCAGGCCCGGCAGGAGATCCCGTGCCTGGGTACCACCCACGCCGACCATTTCTACGGCCCGATCCCCGTCACCCGCCCGCTCACGCCGGACGAGGTGGAAGCGGCCTACGAGGACAACACCGGCCGGGTGATCGTCCAACGGTTCGCCGACCTGGACCCGCTGGCCATGCCCGCCGTGTTGGTGGCGGGCCACGCGCCGTTCGTATGGGGGCGCGACGCGGCCGACTCGGTCCGGAACGCCGTCGCCTTGGAAGCCGTCGCGGCCATGGCAAAAGCCACGCTGACGCTCCGCCGCGACGTCGCACCGCTCGAACCCTACCTGCTGGATAAACATCACCACCGCAAACACGGCGCCCACGCCTACTACGGCCAGGCACCCCGATCCCCAGACGCTGCACACTGAACACTGAACACTCGTCAACGGAGCCGCTCACCGTGATCGACTACAAGAAACTGGAAGTCTGGTTCCTGACCGGCAGCCAGCACCTGTACGGGCCCAACGTGCTCAAGCAAGTGGAAAACAATTCGAAGAAGATCGTCCGGGGCCTGCAGGAGGCCGGCCTGCCCGTCAAGTTGGTCTTCAAGCCGGTGCTCACCACGCCAGAGTCGATCTCCGACATCTGTCTCGAGGCGAACAGCGCTCCGCACTGTATCGGACTCGTGGCGTGGATGCACACGTTTTCGCCGGCCAAGATGTGGATCGCCGGCTTGTCGGCGCTCCGCAAGCCGCTGGCGCACCTGCACACGCAGTTCAACCGCGATATCCCCTGGTCGTCGATCGACATGGACTTCATGAACCTGAACCAGTCGGCGCACGGGGACCGGGAGTTCGGGTTCATCTGCAGCCGGTTGCGGCTGAACCGGAAGGTGATTGTGGGGCACTGGCAGGACCCGGCCGTACCAGCGCGGCTGGAGGTGTGGATGCGTGCGGCGGCCGCCTGGCACGACGCGCACACGGCGAAGATCGCCCGGATCGGGGACAACATGCGGGACGTGGCGGTGACGGAGGGCGACAAGGTCGAAGCCCAGGCGCGGTTGGGCTACAGCGTCAACGGCTACGGGATCGGCGACCTGATGCCGTACGTCGAAGCCGTGACGGATCGCCAGCTCAAGCGTTTGTGTGCGGATTACGACGCGCGCTACCGGATGGCGCCCGCCCTGCGCCCCAAGGGCGACCAGCGTGCGGCGTTGGTGGAGGCCGCGCGCATTGAGGCGGGGCTCCGCGCGTTCCTGGACGCGGGCGGTTTCGTCGGCTTCACCGACACGTTCGAGGACCTGGGCGGGCTGCGGCAGTTGCCGGGTCTGGCAGTTCAGCGCTTGATGGCCGACGGGTACGGCTATGGCGCGGAAGGCGACTGGAAGCACGCGGCGCTGGTCCGGGCGATGAAGGTCATGTCCCACGGCCTGGAGGGCGGCGTGAGCTTCATGGAGGACTACACCTACCACTTGCAGCCGGACAACAACCAGGTGCTGGGCGCGCACATGCTGGAGGTCTGCCCGTCGATTGCCGTGGGCCAGCCGAGCTGCGAAATCCATCCGCTGGGGATCGGCGGCCGGGAGGATCCCGTGCGGCTGGTCTTCGACGCGCGGCCGGGCCCGGCGGTCAACGCCTCGCTGGTCGACCTGGGCAGCCGGTTCCGGCTGGTCGTGAACCAGGTGGACGTGATTCCGCCCGACGAGCCGCTGCCCAGGCTGCCGGTTGCCCGGGCCTTGTGGGTGCCGCAGCCGGACCTGCCGACGGCGGCCACCGCCTGGATCCTGGCGGGCGGTGCGCATCACACGAGTTTCGCGCAGGCGGTGACAGCCGAGCACCTGGAGGACTACGCGGAGATGGCGGATATCGAGTGGGTGGTGATCGGCGACGAGACGCGGCTCTCGGAGTTCAAGAAGGAATTGCGGTGGAACGAGGTCTACTACTATCTGCAGCGCGGCATGCGTTGAGCGAAAGGCGAGGAAGATGTCGACTTTGACTTGGATCGATTGGGCCGTGATCGGCGGTTACTTCGCGTTGCTCTTCGGACTGGCCTGGTGGGTGATTCTGCGCAGCCGCGACACGGCGGACGACTATTTCCTGGCCGGGCGCAATCTCAGCTGGTGGATCATCGGCGGTTCGATTTTCGCCTCGAACATCGGGTCGGAGCACCTGGTGGGGCTGGCCGGGTCCGGGGCGACGGACGGCGTGGCGATGGCGCACTATGAGCTGCATGCGTGGTGCCTGCTGGTGTTGGCCTGGGTGCTGGTCCCGTTCTACATGCGGTCCCGGGTGTTCACGATGCCCGAGTTCCTGGAACGGCGGTTCAACCCGACCAGCCGCTGGGTGCTCTCGCTCATCACGCTGGTGGCGTACGTCGTCACGAAGCTGGCGGTGGGCATCTATGCGGGCGGCGTGGTGTTCGCCGTGCTGTTGCCGGACCTGGGCCTCTTCGGGCTCAACAGCTTCTGGGTGGGTTCGATCCTGGTGGTGGTGCTGACCGGCTTGTACACGATCCTGGGCGGCTTGCGGACGGTGGCGTACACCGAGGCGATGCAGACCGGTGTGCTGGTGATCGGCTCGGCCTTGGTCAGCGCCTACGGCCTGGCCGCGCTGGGCGGCTGGCAGCCGCCCAGCGGGGCCGCCGCACCGGCCGCGGCGGTCGCGGCGCCGCAGGCGGCGGCCACGGGCTTTGGCGACGCGGTCGCCAGCGGCTGGGGACGCCTGCGGGAGGTCTGCGGATCCGAGATGTTCAACCTGTGGAAGCCGATCGTCCCCCAGGGCACGCAGGCGACCTGGGCGCCCGTGGACGAGACCCGGGCGCAGGCCGGCGCGTCGGATACCCGCCCCACGGAGGTCAAGCGCATGGCGTGGTATTTCAACACCAACTATCCCTGGCTGAGCATGCTGTTCTGCGCCCCGGTGATTGGTCTCTGGTACTGGTGCACGGACCAGTACATCGTGCAGCGCGCATTGGGCGCGCCGAACGAGACCCAGGCGCGCCGCGGCTCGATCTGCGCGGCGTATCTGAAACTGCTGCCGGTGTTCATCTTCATCATCCCGGGCATGATCTGCTTCGCGCTGGCCAAGAGCGGGGCCAATCCAACGCTTCAGCAGGAGATCATCGGCGCGGACGGCCAGGTGATCCGCGACCAGGCACAGCAGGCGTTTCCCCTGCTGGTCGCCCACGCGCTGCCCGTCGGCGTGCGCGGCATGGTGGTAGCCGGCCTGCTGGCCGCCCTGATGAGTTCGCTGGCCGGGGCCTTCAACGCGTCCGCCACGCTGTTCACAATCGACTTCTACTCGAAGATCGCCCGCAACGTGTCGCAGCATCAGCTCGTATGGATCGGGCGGCTGGCCACGACCGTCATGGTGCTCATCGGCCTGCTCTGGATCCCGGTCATCCAGGGCGGCAAGGGTCTGTACGACTATCTGCAGGGCGTGCAGGCGTACCTGGCGCCGCCCATCTTCGTCGTGTTCTTCCTGGGCGTGTTCTGGAAACGGCTCAATGGAGCCGGCTGCCTGGCGGCGCTCATTATCGGGTTCCTGCTCGGCCTGTTCCGCCTGGCTGTCGATACGCCGGTGAAGCTGATGAAGGGCTTCACCTATGCGGAAGGGTCCTTCCTGTGGATCGTCAACAACATTTTCTTCCAGTATTACAGCATCCTGATCCTGCTCGTGTGCGCGCTGGTGATGGTCGTCGTCAGCTACCTGACCAGGAAACCGGATTACCAGGCCATCTCCGGCCTGACCTTCGGGACCATCACGGACGAGCAGCGCCGCGAGTCGCGCGGGAGTTGGGGTCCGATCGACGTGATCCTGTCGCTCGGCGTGCTGGTGGCCATCCTCGCGGCCTACTTCTACTTCACCGGTTGAACCATAATGCCAGAAACTGCAAAAAGGGATTCCGCCATGTGTCATCTGCGATTCGCATGTATTGTGATTGGCGTGCTGGCCGTCGGCCTGATCAAGGCGGGTGCGGCGGACATCTTGCTGACCCTGCAGCCGGACCAGGTGGTGAACCGGATCGACGAGAAGGTCTACGGTCATTTCCTGGAGCACATCTATCATTCGGTCAACGGCGGCCTGTGGGGCGAGCTGGTGTGGAACCGCACGTTCGAGCAGAACAGCCTGGGCAGCTGGTCGTCCGACGGCGAATGCGTGGTGCAGCAGGGCCTGGGCGACAATCAGCGGCTCCTGTTCGGCTCGGCCGATTGGACGGACTACGAGTTCACGCTCGAAGCGCAGAAGACGGGCGGCGCGGAAGGGTTCCTCGTGCTGTTCCGCTGCGCGGGCCCGGACGATTTCTACTGGTGCAACCTGGGCGGGTGGGGAAATACGGCCCATCAGCTCGAACGCGGCCGCACTGGTGAAGGGCGCTGGCATGGGGTCGGACCGCGCGTGGCAGGATCGATCGAGACCGGGCCGTGGTACCAGATCCGCGTGCGGTGCGAAGGGCCTCACTTCCAGGTCTGGCTCAATGGCGGCCAGGTGATCAACTTCACCGACTCGGCGCCGCATCTGGCGGGCTCGGTGGGCGTTGGCACATGGTCCACCACGGCCCGGTTCCGCCGGCTGAAGGTCACGTCGCTCCAGGGTGACGTGTTGTTCGAAGGGCTGCCGGACGTGCTGGACCGGGAGGGCACGGCGCTGCATTGGACGAAGCTCGGGTCGGGCAAGTGCTACATCGCGCCCGGCGAGGCCCTCAACGGCCGGTGCAGTCTGCGTATCGTGGGCGAGGGCGGTGAAACCGGCGTGGAACAAGCGCACATGGTGTTGCACCCGGGGCCGGCCGGCGATGAGACGTATGTCGGGTCGCTGTGGGCGCGCGGCGACGCGCCCGACGGGCTGGTCGTGCGGCTCAACAAGGGCGCGCAGACCGTGGCTTCCGCCCGGCTGTTGCCCATCTCCGACCGGCAGTGGACCGAGCACCGATTCCGCTTGCCGGTCCACGCCGCGGACAGCGCTTCGAAGCCGGAGGCGTGCCTGCAGATCGTGTTGCCCGGGCGCGGCGACCTGATGATCGACCAGGTGAGCTTGATGCCCGAAAGCTGGCAGTCGGCCGGCGGTTATCGCCCCGACCTGCGCGCCGCCATTGCGGACCTGCGCCCGCCCATCATCCGCTGGCCGGGCGGCTGCTTCGCGTCGCCCTATCGCTGGAAGGACGCGATCGGCCCGCAATCCAAGCGGCAGATCTACCCGCGCGAGATCTGGGACGATCAGGATGTGAACTCGTTCGGCGTCGACGAGTTCGTGCGGATGTGCCAGGGCCTCGGCGCAGAGCCGCTGATCGTCATCAATATCGGCACGGAGGTCTGGAACGGCAAGGTCGATCCGCAGCAGTTCCTGCAGGAGGCGCTCGATTGGATCGAGTACTGCAATGGGCCGGCCGACAGCACCTGGGGGCGGGTGCGCGCCGAGAACGGGCATCCGGAGCCGTATGGTGTGAAGTACTGGGAAATCGACAACGAGACCTGGCACATGGGCGCCGAGCAGTATGCGGCGGCCGTCAACCGTTTCGCCCCGGCCATGAAACAGGCCGATCCCTCGATCAGACTGGCGGCCTGCGGCAGCGCCGGGTACGGCGACCACCCGGACGGCCTGCCCTGGAACCGTACGATCATCCAGCGCTGCGCGGCGGTCATCGATTACCTGAGCATCCATCACTACGAGGACCCGAACGCCTTCGAGCAAGGCCCGCGGAACTACGAAGAGTTCTTTCACAAGACGGCACGGCTGATCGCCGAATCCGCCAATCCGAGCTTGAAGATCTACGTGTCGGAATGGAATGCGCAGAGCACCGATTGGCGCACAGGGCTCTATTGCGGCGGATTGCTCAACGCGTTCGAGCGCTGCGGCGACTTCCTGGAAATCGGCGGGCCGGCCCTGTTCCTGCGGCATACCTCGGCGACCGCTTGGGACAACGCGTTCATCAACTTCGATCAACGCGGCTGGTTCCCCGCGCCCAATTACGTCGTCATGAAGCTGTGGCGCGACCACTACGCCCCCGAACGGATCGCGGTGGACGGGGAAGCTGGTCCGCTGAACCTGGTCGCCACCCGGTCCGCGGACGCACGGACTTGCTACCTGAAGGCCGTCAATCCGTCGGATGCCGCCCAGCGCGTGACGCTCCAGGTCGCCGGCAGCGCCCAGCCCGGCCCGGTGGACCTGCAACTGGTCGCGCCCGGTTCATTGAGGGCTCGCAACACGCTCGAGCAACCGGGGTCGGTCCATTGCAGAAAAGGCCCCGTCGAGCAGACGGCTGCCGGGATCCAGTTCACGCTTCCCGCTCAGTCGGCTGCCGTCGTGTCGATTCCACTCAAGTAGCGGCGCCCGGCCGCACGCCGTGCCGAAGGCGGCTTCCAGGCAGGCAAAGGTGGCGGGGCGGCCGGGTGAGGGCCGCGCCGGCGGCCCGCGCTGCGGCTACGATTCCGCGCCCCAGCCGATCGACGATTGGACCGGGCCGTTGTGCTCAAAGTCGTACCCTGCCGCCTTCAACGCCTGCTCGACATCCTTCTTCGACGGCTTCTTGCCGTCCAGGTGCACCAGCCCCCAGACCACCGTCGGGCCGCCATGCACGTGGCGGCCCGTCGTCACGCGGGTCACGATCAGCCTCGGATTCATGCGGCTCATCAGATGCTGAATCGGATACATCTCGTTTTCATCTCGGACTGAAAACGACTGCGGTAAGTCGATGGATGTCTGCATGTCCAGTGTCTCCAAAGCAGATAAGACATGTTCGACCAAGCCGTATTCCAGACAGCGTACCGGCCGAAGTCCCATCGCGGTGCGTGTCTCCCGCGCGACCTCGCGTGGCACCACCCAGTAATGCTCCGGGCGCTCTCAAGTATAGCGATTACGCAGAAGCCGGCGACCTGGGGAAACCGCGAATGTTCGGGTATCTCGGGCATTCCCGTGGGCGGGACGGGGTGGCCGTTTGGAGCGAGATTGCCGGTGGAACGAGTTGACAACGGTGTGCGGCCACCGACAATGGGGACGCTCTAGCCTGGATTCCCATACGGCGGAAAGACCTAAGAAACAGCCGCCCAGCGGCGGGGGCGAGGGCCCGTGTATTAGGTGACGGCTTTACACCATACGGCGCTTAGCCGAACAGGAGCCGCAGGCGT
>JBPOJB010000032.1:0-153249 GCA_052034005.1 Planctomycetota bacterium
AGAGCGGCGGGCCTGTAAGCGCCCGACCACCCGCCGTCTGATCGAGATCTTCGAGTCGATCCAGCGGCACGCGTTGACCGGCCCGCGCCAGACGGAAACGTCCGTCACGGACCTGACACGACTGCAACGGCGGATCTTGAGACTGCTCAAGATGGCCTCGAAGGACTACGGCCTGTAGACGGCTGGGCGCCCCGCGAATAATCGCGGAAATTCACAGGCACATGTGTGGAAAGGGCGTTGAATTGAAGCGTCCCGAAACAGCTGTCCGTGATTGTCTTGATTTGACTGTCATGAGGATTGGGTGTCCCAGATGGTTATCGAATGGGGCGTTGGAGCGGGTTGGCTGCGTCTCCCTTGTCTTGTAGGGAATTCCGTCCGGCCCGGCGCTCCACCTCCCGGAAGACGCGCAGGAAGTTGCCGCCCCAGATCTTGCGGATCTGCTCCTCCGTGTAGCCGCGCCGCACCAGCTCGACCGTGATATTGCCCATCTCGCTCACGTCCCGGCAATCCGCGACGCCGCCGCCGCCGTCGAAGTCGGTGCCGATGCCGACATGGTCGATCCCCACCACTTTGACCACATGGTCGATGTGATCCACGACGTCCGAGACCGTGGCGTTGGACTGGGGGTACTTCAGGTTGATCTCCTCCCAACGTTCGAACCGCTCCTGTTGCTGCCGGTCGGTCAGGCTGCCGCGCCCGGCGTATGCCGCGCGGAGTTCCTGGAGCGCCTTCTCGCGGTCGGGGTTGGGCTGCGGGTCCTTCACGTAGGCGTCCAGGATGCAGATCTGGATCACACCGCCGCTGCTGGCCAGCGCGCGCAGCATGTCATCGTCCAGGTTCCGACGGCTGCCGCAGATTGCCCGGGCGCAGGAATGCGACGCGAACACCGGTGCCTGGGAGACCGCCAGCACGTCGTAGAACGTCTCGTCGGACGCGTGGGAGACGTCGACCAGCATACCCAGCCGGTTCATCGTGCGCACCACCTGCTTGCCGAACGCGCTCAAGCCGTGGTGCTCCGGGCCATTCCGGTCGTCCGAGGAGTCGCAGATGTCGTTGTTCCGGACATGGCAGAGCGTGACGTACCGGGCCCCGAGATCATAATAGGTCTCGAGCAGGTTCAGGTCGTTGCCGATGGCATAGCCGTTCTCGATCCCGATGTAGATCGCCCGCTTGCCCTGCTGTTCCAGCCGTTGGGCATCGTCGGAGGCGGTCGCCAGCGCAGCGAGCTCGGGGTACTGTGCGACCGCGTTGTGGATCGCCTCGAAGATCCGCAGAGCTTTCTGTCTGGCGCGCTCGTTTCCCTCGGCGGTCCGCGGGCCTTGGTCGAGGTAGACCGCGAAGAAGATGGCGTCCAACCCGCCGGCCTTCATGCGCGGCAGATCCACACGTCCGCCGCCGGCCAGCACGTCATGCCGTACGCCGAGGTCAAAGCCGCCGCCCACCAGGCGCAGCGGCGTGTCGACGTGCGTGTCGACGGTCCACGCATCTTCGTGCCAGCGGGCCGCGGTGCGCGCGAGCTCATCCAGGTCCTGGCCGTCCGCCGCGCCGGCCAGGAGCGCGGCACCGAACACGCACCCGCAACCCAGCCGGACCAGCCACCGCGCACCCCGGCGCGTCGTCCGAGCCGCGCGGGGCGGGCAGGCGGCGGGACAGAACAGGGATGGGCCGTATTCGCGCTTCTTCATTCGGACTGCTTTCGTGCTTGGGTCTTGCGTGGTCGGCCGCCCTGCCATCACGCGGCCGGCCGGGCCGCCCATTGCCGTTCACGCCACCGGCCCGAAATGGTCCTTCCACTCGTGCGCCAGCGTGCGTCCCAGCTGCGCCAGCTCGCGCTCCTCGTCCGCCGAGAGCGCGGTGGCCCGCTTGACCAGCTCGATGTTCTGCCGCAACTGGTCGGCATTGTGCACGCCGAGGTTCACGGTCGAGACGCCCGGCGTGAACAGCGCGTAACGCACCGCGTTCTGCAGGTGCGCCACATCCAGCTCCGGGGGCGCAGCTGCGTTCGGGTACGAGCCGGCGCTGGCCCGCGCGCCGCCGAAGACCTTCATGGCCACGATGCCCGCATTGTGCTTCCGCGCGACCGGCAACACCTTGTCCTCGAAACCATAGGTGTGGCGGTCCACGAAATTCACGACGGTCAGCAACACGTCCACTTCGCCAGTCTCCAGCAACGGCACGAACCGCAGGGGACGGTGGTGGCCGGAGATGCCGAGGAAGCGGAACTTCCCGGCCTTCTTCTGCTGCACCAGCCAATCGAACACGCCGCCGGGCTGGATCGCCTTGTCCACGTCGTGGTCGCCCACGCTGTGATAGTAGACCAGGTCGAACCAATCCGTCTTGATCAGTTCGAACGACTTGTCGAGCGACTTCTGCGCCTCCTCGATCGTGTCGGCCAACACCTTCGTCGAGAGGAAAACGTCCTTGCGGCGGGCGCCGAGCGCCATGCCCACCGATTCCTCCGATTTCACGTAGGCGGGCGCCGTGTCGATCGCCGTGACGCCCAAGTCAATGGCCAGGTTGACAATCCGCGCGATCTCGGTCTGAGGGATCTCCGGGCACAGACCGCACGGCGCCGTGCCCAGCGTCATCGCCGTGATCGATACCTGGGTCCGGCCAAGCACACGCTGCGGCAGCGGATCGAACGACGGCTGGCCCGGCGCCGGGGACCTCGGACCGGCCGTCACCCGGCCCGGCAGGCCGGCGCCCGCCAACAGACCGCCCGCGGCCAGCAGGCCGCCGCGTTGGACAAACTCACGCCTGGAGACACTCGTGGATTCGTGGCGCGACATGCGCATTTCTCCCGGTACGGACCAAAGTTCATTCTCGCGAGCAGGACCACTGCCGGTCCCGTATTCTCGCCCACGCGCTACAACTCCACCATCCCCCAGAGAGTCAGCTCCGGCACGTCGATCTCGACGTGCGCCGCATCCGTGCGGACGGCCAGTGCCGCAGCGTCCTGTTGCGGTGCGTGCCAGGTCGCCGTGGGGAACGGTCGATCGGGCAGCAGATCGCGGCGGATGCGGATGGTCAACGCGCGCTGCGGCCGCATGGCATCACGTTGGCCGTCATAGTCCTGGTTGAGCAGGTGCAGGACGACGGGCGCGGCTGCATCGCCGGGCACGGCACGCGGCAGGACGAGCACTTTGTCGCTGCCAGAGACCGTGATCGGCTCGGGCACCAGCCGAGCCAGGGTGTCGTCGTCGGGCCAGACCACCAGGCGGCCGGCGGAGTCGACGGCCTCGAGCAGCGCCGCCTGCTCGTGGTCCAGCCATCGGTTGTCCGGCGACACGATCACGGCCCGGAAGCCGTCGAGCTGCTCGGCGGTCAGCCGGTAATCGAGCCAGGCATCGCCGGCCACGACGATGCGGAACGGCACGTTGCGACGCGCCAACTCGATGCAGATCGGCTCAATGCGTCCCTGGTAACGGCGCTGAGCGGCGTTGTCGTACACGACCGCGACCGGCGCGAGCGATTCATAGCCGTCCAGCAGCGCTACCTGCTGGCGGACGAACTGGTACATGAAGGCATATTCATGCACCGGCCCGTCGTACCAGTGCGTGCCCTTCTGTTCGGTATAGCACCACTGCCGGTGCGGCGCCATCAGGTTGCTGCCCAACGCGTAGGATAAGGCGATCCAGGTGCGCACCAGGCACGGCTTGTGCTGCTCCGCCATGAACGCCCAATCCTGGCCCGCCGCCGTGGACGTGATCGGGCGCTGCAGGCCTTCACCCAGTTTGTAGATGTAGATCGGATGGGTGGCCGGCGCGAGCGAAGCCGCGTCGTGTGATACCTCGCAGCAGAAGTAGGTCAGTTGCGGCGCGATCGCCAGGGCCTGCGCGTCGCTCAGCCCGGAGTTGACGCTCAGCGTCAGCTGCCGGCCCCGCAACTGCTCGGCCAGCCGGCGGTACTCGCCGATGTACTTCGTGTTGGCGGTCACGTGGAAGTCCAGGAAGGCGTCCGCCAGCGGCAGGCGCCACCGCTGCTCCTGGTACTGTTGGGCCGTGATGCCGCGGTCCAGCAGGAACTGGCGGTAGTCGAAATGCTCCAGGTCTGTGATCCCGAGCTTCCGCAACTCGGCCGGATCGACCTGCTCCGCCAGGTACTGGCGGAACCCCGCCATGCAGTGCCGGCAGAAACAGGCCGAGAGCCAGGTGACGGCTCCCGACGAGCCGCGGTAGTCGTCAATATGCAGGCCGTCCGGTCCGGTCGCCATGTCCTGCTTCAAGCGGCTCTCCAGGTACCGCCGATACAGGGGGCTGTTCGTACACCACCACCAGGCGGGCTGGCCCTTGTGCTTGTGGTCCCACAGCCAGGGGACCACAAACGGCTCGCCGGAGAAGTCCCGCGCCGCCGCGTCCAGAAAGTCCGCGTCGAAATCGAGCATCCGTTGGAACTCGGTGAGAAACCCGATGCTGACCGTGAACAGCCGCACGCCGTGCGCGTGGGCCGCGTCGATGTGCGCTCGATCCGCCCGCCCATCCCACCCCAACACCGTGCACCCGTAGGGCTCGTACATCTTCGGATTGTCGTACATGAATACGACGTCGGAGCGACGGATTCCCGGCTGAGCCGAATCGGGGTCCTCGGCACGGCACACCGGCCGAGCGCAGGGGCCCGGGACAAAGGAGACGCCAAGGACGGTAAGGAGCCAGAACGCATGCACTCGTTTCACGCCAGACGCCTCCTTCCGCGCTGAGAACCAAAACCCGGACCACTACGCCAAGGTCCACGGCGCGCGCATGGGCCGCGACAGCATCCGGTTGGCCTCTTCATCATCCGGGAAGATCTCGGCCTCCGGATCCCATGCGAGTTTCCGACCCAGCTTGATCGCGATGTTGGCAAGGTGACATATTGTTGACACGCGATGTCCGATGTCCGCGGGGAAGTACGGGTCCTTGCGCGTCTTGACGCAGTCCAGGAAATTGCGGTGTTCGCCGGCCGGCTCGGTGAACAGGTGGAGCTCGTCCGGGCCGATCACCGAGTTGAGGATCGCGTCGGAGCTCGCCTCGACTCTGCCGGTCCAGCCGCGGTTGCCCACCCAGCCGTCGGTGCCGATGAACTTGATGCTCGGGTCGCCCGGCGTGCAGGTCATCACGACGCCGTTGGCGTACGTGTAGGTGACATCGTAGTCCTTGACGGTATTGTAGAGCCCGCCCTCCCAGAAGCTGCCCGTGCCCGCGACCTCGACCGGCCCGGTCCGTTCCGTGTCGTTGGCCCACTGGGCCGTGTCGAACAGATGCGCTCCCCAATCGGGGATGATGCCGCCCGAGTAGTCCCAGATCCAGCGGAAGTTGAACTTCACGCCGGCCGGCACGTACGGGGCCCACGGCGCGGGACCCAGCCACATGTCCCAGTCCAGCTCGGGCGGGACCGGCTCGGGGATCGCAGGCACCTGGGCGGGCGGCTGGCGAGGCAGGATGACTTCGATCCGTTCCAGCCTGCCGATCCGCCCGTTGCGGACCAGCTCGGCCATGCGGTGGTACATGGGGAGCGAGCGGTCCTCCGTGCTGGTCTGGAACACCCGGTTGAGTTGCCGCACGGTCTTCACCAGGACCTTGCCTTCGTCGATCGTCAGCGTCGGCTTCTCACACTGTACGTCCTTGCCGGCGCGCATCGCCAGGACGCTGATCAGCACGTGCCAGTGATCGGGCGTCGAGATCATGACCGTGTCGATGTCTTCACGCGCAAGGATCTGGCGGAAATCCTGAGCGGTCGCACAATCCGTGTTGCCGTAGTGCTCGTCCACCGCCTGCTTGGCTGCCGCCATGCTGTTGCGATCCACATCGCAGACGGCGATCACGCGCGCGTCCGGCTGCTTCAAGTAGGACGGCAGGTTGTAGCCCGCGCCGTGACTGCCGGTCCCGATGAAGCCGACTGTGATCCGGTCGCTCGGCGGTACTGCCCCGGAGTACCCGAGCACGGTGGAGGGCACGAAATAAGGCGCTGCGCACAGGACGCCTGCGGTGGAGAGCGATCTGCGGAGAAACGAACGACGGTGCAGCATGTTGGTCACGAGTCGGTCCCCTGTGGATGACAGGTCGATGACACGTCCCATCATACCCAGTCTTCCGACCCGCGCACAACCAACGCGCGCGTTCCGCCGATCATCCACGCCCGGGTGGGGCGGGGCAGCCGCACCGGGCGGGTGTTGTTGCGGGAACAAGAAAAGAAAAAGTGGGATAGACGCCGGGCCGGTCGGCAATGCACGACAGGCTGGAAGCGTATCCCACGTGACGCTGGAAACCTATTCTACGACAGGCTGGAAGCCTCTCCCACGATGAAGGCTACTCAATGATGATGGCCTCACACGGGCACCCGTCGGCGGCCTCCTGGGTCGATTCCTGGTGCTCTTCCGGGACGGGATTGACCTTGACCTCGACCACACCGTCGTTCATCTCGAACACTTCGGGACAGGTGTCCACGCAGACTTCACAGCCTGTGCAGAGCGTCTCGTCGACTCGCACTTGCATCGAATCATCCTTTCGAAAGGAAAGCGTAACAATTGGAATATCGGCATCCTCGCGCCGGCGCACCCTGTGCCGCACGAGGATTTCTTCAGAATACATGCGCCGGGAAAACAGCAGAAGGCCTCGTTTTCGCGGCGTAATCACCGGTACCGGACAAACAGCCACTTAACACCTGGCAGTTTGGTCCAGGGGGCCGCGTGGCACGCTCAACGACCGGTCGTTTCAGTAGACCCTCAGCTCGCAGAGCGCGGGGCAGACGGGTGCTTTCGTGATCCGCAAGCGTACCTTATCGGTCGTGAGGGGGTCGGTGCGCAGCAGGCACAGGTTTCCGATGCTCGTGCCCGCGGCGAACTCGCACCACTGGCCGTCCTGCCAGCGGTCCAGGGCGAAGGCCTCGACACGCTGGCCGAGCGGCAGGTGCTCGCGCAGGCTCACGACACGCAGCGTCACCGGTTTGCCGAAGTCCACGACCAGCTCGGGGGTGGTGACCGAGTCGTCCGTGGCCCAGTAGGAGTTGCGGTCGCCGTCCAGCAGGTTTTCCGCGGCGAACGCCCTATCCTGGCCGCGGACGTTGCTGGGTGCGAGTTGTGCCCGGCGCGCGAGGTTCTGGGCGAACAGCTCGTCGAGGGCCTTGCGGAACGCGCGCAGCGACTGGATGTCATTCTCGTGAATGCGGCCGCGCCGATCGGGCGGCAGATTCAGGTTCAGGCAGGCGCCGCGCCCCACGGACTGGAAATAGATGTCGAGCAGTTCCTGGGGGGTCTTCACCTGGCTGTCCTGTGCCGCGTGGTAGAACCAGCCGGGCCGGATCGACACGTCGCATTCGGCCGGCACCCAATCGGTCCCCGGGCGCTCGCCCTGGTTCAAGTTGGCGCGCGTGTTGCCGGGCACGCCGTCGCCCACGTTGATCGTGGCCCAGCAGGGCTGGCCGGCGATGCCGCGTTCATTGCCGACCCAGCGGAAGTCGGGCCCTACGTCGCTGAACATGACGGCCATCGGCATCAGGTCCCGCACGATCGACCAGGTGTTCTTCCAGTCGTAGTAGGTACGGTTGTCGATCTGCCGGGTCTCCCGCGCGCCGCCGTAGTAGCCGTCGCCGCCGTTGGCGCCGTCGAACCAGACCGTGAAGATCTCGCCGTAGCCGGTGAGCAATTCGCGCAGCTGATTGCGGTAGTAGGTCACATACTCCGGCCGGCCGTAGTCCTTATGGTGGCGGTCCCACGGCGACAGGTAGACGCCGAACTGCAAGCCGTGTCGTCGGCAAGCGTCGCTCAGCTCGCGCACGACGTCTCCTTGTCCGTCGCGCCAAGGCGAGCGCTTCACGCTGTGCTCGGTGAACTGCGAGGGCCACAGGCAGAACCCGTCGTGGTGCTTGGCGGTCAGGATCAACCCGCGCATGCCGGCTTCCTGCGCCGTCTGAGCGATCTGATCGGCGTCGAAATCCGTCGGTTGGAAGAGGGCCGGGTCTTCGTCCCCGTACCCCCATTCCTGGTCCGTGAACGTGTTGACCGTGAAATGGACGAATCCGTAGAACTCCATCGCATGCCATCGCAGCTGACGCGCCGTGGGGACCGGGCCGTACGGCGCCGGCGGGCCGGCGCGGCCGGGCTCGGAATCAACCGCGGCCGCGGTGGCGGCCATGGCCATGCAGCACAGCAGGGTCGATAAACAAGGTCGCATTGTCGAGGTCTCCCTCCTGAGGCGCAGGTCGTCAGTCCGCCATGGTGCAGGCTACCGGTGCGGCACGACCTTCTCGAGTGCCTCGCGGATCCGCAGTTCCGAGCCCGGTGCGACCCACAGCCACTGGTCGCGGAATCCCTCTTGGAACGCCGATTCGCTCGGGATATATCCGGGCCAGCATTCTCCGTATCCGATCGTCATGACGAAGCTGTCCGGCCGCGTCTGTTGGGCCATGAGTTGGAACGCGATGAACGATTCGCCGGGCAACAGCACGATCTGGGCCGGGCCGAGGTCCACGCACGGGACATCGATCGGCTGGCCCGCCGCCACGCGCAAGCGGCTCGACAGCCCCATGGCGGCCAGAATGCGTTGTTCCACGCTGAGGCTCGCATCGTGCAGGGCCGCGCGCAGCGCCTGCTCGCTCATGCTCGCGTCCGGGCAGAAATCCAACGTCAGCTCGGCGTTGCGGAAGTCCACGTTCACCAGCGGCTCGCGGCGCGTATTGGCCCAGGCGGCGACCATCGCCTGGTACATCCGGTCGACCAGTGCCAGGCGGTCGTCGTGCGAGCCCGTGTTGAACTTGCCGGCCGTCACGTCGCCGCCGCACCCCGTGGTGTAGATCTGCTGGATGGCCAGGTCGTCGCGCTGCCGCCGATCGCGTGCCAGGCCCACGAAATCGCAGGTGACCTCGCCTTGCCCGTAATAGCTCATCGGATGGGTCGCATACGAGTGCAGCGCCAGCAGCGGCTGGTCGCCGTCCCAGAACGAAATGGTTTTCAGCCAGGGGTCGATCAGCCCTTCCGGCTGGTCCCGATAGAACTGCTCGGCGCCGCTGCGGCTGCCCCGGTCGAAACCCACGCTGCCGTCCGGGTGCACGACGCGGCGGTTCGAGGCGACCGATTCGACCCGCGCTTGACCCAGCCCCACGTGCGTCACGCGCCGCGCTGCGGCCAGGCCCTCCTGCAGCGCCGCCGCCACGCGCCGCAGCGCGTCGTCATGGAACGCCTCGTCATACAGCTCGCCCGGCAGCCCGGCCTCCGACAAGAGCCGGGCCGCCTCCGCATCGATCACCGGCGCGTCATGCTGGTGGACGGAACAGACCAGCACCCGCTGACGCGACGTGCCGGCCGCTTTCGCCAACGCCTCACGCCACTGGTCGTAGGCCCGGTTGCGGATCTCACACCAATCCACCGCGCACAAGACGATCGGTTGCTCGGCGCCCAGCAGGACAAACCCATGCGCAGAGAGCCGGTCCACGATCTTGACCGACTTGGTCGGCAGGATCCCCATACAGCGGTGGTCGAGCGGGATCGTGACATCGGCGGAGAAGACGGCCAGCGCGAACCCCTCCCGATCAGCGGGCTCGGCCGGACCGGCCGCCGCCCGGTGCCCGGGCAGGCCGGCCAACCAGACGAGCAGGCAGAGAAAACCGTAACATGCGCGAGCGGATGACATGCAAGTGACTCCCGTGAAAGCGCGTCATGCCAGAATGAGCGTATGGGCCGTACAGCAGCCAGTATACACGGACTACTGGAAGAATCGACCAGGCATGCGTGCGGTGTTGTCGATCGCGGGTGATTCCCAGGCGCGGAACTCGGCCCACACGGGGAGATGATCCGAGACTTGCAGGGCCTGGTCCAGAGTCAGCCCGAAGACGGACTGGATGTCCACCACCCCCCAGCGCCCCGTGTATTCCGTGGTGGCGAATCGGCTGAACAGGATGTTGTCGTACATCTTGGTCTTGCGCGTGTTCGTGGTCGTCCCGGTCACCGCCCAGGCGATGCCCGGCAGCTGGCCGAGTTGTCCGAATTCACGATCGCTCGCGTTCAGGTCCCCCAGGAGAATCACATCATCCTCGTCCGGGTGTGCCGTCTGCATGACCTGGAACACGCCGGCCAACACGTTGATCTCGGCCGGCACTTCGTCGGGGTCCGTGTGGATATTCACCAGCCAGAAGGAGAAGGGCGGTCCCGTATTGCCGGTCCGGGTGCGGAACCGGGCGACCAGCGGCTCGCGGTGCAGCGCGTCGCTGGGGTCCGACATGCTGCTGACCGACGAACGGTCGACTTCAATGCGGTTCGTGTCATACACGAACGCGTACTGTTCGGTCTGGGCGGTGCGTCCCAGGCGCGGCCCGATGACGAAATCGTAGCGGCTGCCGTCGGCGTTGACCGTCGCCACGAAGGTGGGCAGCAGTTGATCGTCTTTCGAACGGATCTCCTGGATCGCCACGATGTCGAAATGCCGGATGACCTGGGCCAGGATGTCGATGACCATCGTATTCTGCATCTTCGTGGCGCCGAACACCTGGATGTTGTAGCTGGCGATCCGGATGGCGTCGCTCGGCTTGGCGATCGACTGAGCGACTGCGGGTGGCTGGTAGGTCGGGATCTGGATTCCCGGAGCTGTCGGTACTTGGATCCCTTGGTTGCTGGCCGTCTGGGACGCGGCTCGGAGTTCTCTGAGCCTTTCCTTGATGATGCCGAGGTTGCCCTGATCCGGGGCGAGGTCTATGACCTTGCTGACGCGGTCATCGTTCAGGGCCTTGTTGACGGTCTCGTTGCCGAGGATGCTTTGTACGATCGGTCCGACCAGCGGCAAGCTGGGGATCATCCAGCCGGCCACGCTTCCGCCCGTGACGATCGACCACACGATCCAGACGATGCGCGTCAGAACGACTGTGCGCATTCTGTTCTTGCGTTTGGATGTCGACTTCCTGCGCGCCATGGTGGCCTCCCTGCCGTACCGTCACGTCAGCTCCCGGCAGATCTCCTGTTGTGAGAGTCCGCGGCGCTCCTGCGCGCTAATGCAGTTGCCCGATCGCTTGGGCCGCGAGCCGGGCCAGCCGCGGGTCCGCGGCGCCGCTGGCCCGTTCCAGCGCCGCCAGAACCACGGGCGTGCGGCGGCCGATCTTGCCCAACGCCCAGGCCGCCCGCTGTCGCACAGCCGGATGCGACGCCGTCGCCAGCACCGAAGCCAACGGCTCGACGGCCGCCACCGCCGCCGATTCCAACCGGCCAAGGAGCGTCACGGCCCAGTAACCCACCAACTCGTTCGCGTCGGACGCCAACCTGCACAGCGGCGCGACCGCGTCCGGCGGCGGCGGCCCCAACGATTCGAGTGCGGCGACCGCCCAACGGCTCACAGGCTCCGCGTCGCCACAGGCCTCGACCAACGCCACGGCCGCAAAGGATGCCTCCTCGCCGGATCGGCTCAGCTGCTGTGCAGCTTGAATGCGTACCTCAAGTTGCGTATCCTGCAGCTGTTGTGCTAGCACTACCACATTGGACATGCATCATTCCCAGGGATCCCCACTCGAGACTCCTGCCGAGTTTAGGCCAGCGGGGAATAGTCAATCCGCGCCAAACGGGCAAGATCAATTTGCCGGGTTTTTGTCAGCTTGTCAGGTTGCCGGGTTATCGGTTGTCGGGATCGTGGGGCCCTGGGGACAGAGACGGGAGGAATCACGATGTTGTGCGCGCCTGGGCGAACGGCGCTCGCGGCCGGCGCCGCCTTGACCCTGTTGCTGACCCCCGCGATCGGAGATCGGGTTGTGCGCGGCGTCGAGCTGCCGGGGCGGAGCGACCTGGCCCGGTTCCTGCCGGAGCATGGCAACAGCGTCTACGAAGTCTCGGGCCTCTTGCGCGAGTGGCCGGTCGGCGGGCCCGTGGAGTTGTGGCGTGTGGAGATCGGTTGGGGGAAGAGTGCCGTCGTGGAGGTCGGCGGTGCCGCGTACACGCTGACGGAGACGGACGAGCAGCAGTATGCCGTCTGTCTGGACCCGGCCACGGGCGCCACGCGTTGGAAGCAGCTCCTGTTGCCCAAGCCCAACCGGCATTTCGCATGGGGCCCCGTGACGTCGCCGGTGGTGGACGAGGACCGGCTGTACGTCATCCCGTACGACAACTTCCAGCAGGACGTCTGGGAGGTGCGGTGTCCCATCATCTGTCTCAAGACCGATGGTACGCCACTGTGGCGTGCGGACGAGACTTTCTGGGCGACCGAGGGTTCGACGCCGCTGGTGGTGGGAGACACGCTCTACGTGGCGGCGGACAATCCACAGCGAGTGATTCTCGTGGCGCTGGACAAACGGACTGGTGCGCTGAAGTGGTCGGTGGCCGCCGAGTCCGACAAGGCCCACGAGCTCGGCGCGCCGGCTTCGCTCACCTATCAAGAGGTGGATGGCATCCCTCAAATCATCGTGGCCACGTACGGCACCTGTGAAGTGTTGGGCGTGCACGCGCGGACGGGCGAGATCATGTGGCGCTATCCGTACCCGGCGGACATCGTCATGGGGCTGATAAGCACTCCGGTGGCCATCGGATCGCGGCTGTTCATCTCCGGCGGGGAAGGCAGGGGGCGGGACTTCTCTACCTGCCTGCAGATGAGCGTGGTGGACGAGAAGATCACCTACCGCGAGCTGTATCTCAGCACGGAGTACCAGACCAACATGTACAACACGGTCGCGATCCACCAGGGTGCCGTGTTCGGGTTCGGCGGTGGCGAGCGGGTGGGGAGCCTGCAATGCACCGATCTGGACGACGGCCGCCTGTTGTGGGAGGAGAAGAGCCGCGACTGGACCAAGAACCAGAACCTGGTCATCGCGGACGGGCTCATTTTCGCGATCACCAGCGGCGGCGAGCTGGTATTGGCCGACGCCAGCCGCGACGGATACCGCGAGTTGGGTCGCGTCAAGGTGCCCGCCGACCTCGACAAACCGCAGCAGCCTACGATCGCCAACGGCCGGCTGTACATCCGCGGCACCGACACGATCGTCTGCTACCAGGTCGGGCGGCAGTGACGCGCGGCCATGATGGCGGCCCGCGGCGGGCGACTCGTCGCGTGCCGTCGGTGCTCCGCGCGGTTCGGGGGACTGATCGGATGTGTACGGCTTTTCGGACCACAAAGAACGCGGGAGCCTCGGGTATGCAAACGACCTACATGGGACTGCGGAGTCTTCAGCAACGGGTCTGGACGGTTCTCCTGGCGGCATGGTGCGCCGCGCCGCTGCAGGCGGGCGTGGCACCATCCGACGAGATGTTGGAAGCGCAGAAATGGGTGGCGGCCAAATTCGCCGGGCAGCCGGAACCGCCGACGATCGACGTCGGGCTGGTGGTCCGCGCGAACAACGACCCGGTGCAGAAGAACGCCCGGGCGGGCAAGCCGCTGAAGATCGTCGATACCCAGTTCACGCGCGGCCTGTATTGTCATGCCGTGAGCGATGTGCTGGTCAAGCTTCCGGGCCCCGGGGCGAGACTGACGGCTGTGGTGGGCGTCGACAGCAACAGCAACACGGTGCCGGGGCACGGCAGTGTGGTCTTCTCGGTGGAAGTGGCGGGCGCGGAGGTGTTTCGTTCCGGCCTGATGCGCGAAGGCATGGCGGGTGTGCCGATCGACATCGACTTGGGCGGCGCCCGTACGTTCGTGCTGCGAGTCGGCGACGGCGGCGACGGCATCGCGTGTGACCAGGCGGATTGGGCTGACGCGAAAGTGATGCTCGCCGACGGCCGGCAGATCCTGCTGGGCGACTTGCCGGTGCTCGACGCGGGGTCCACACCCCTCTCGACGGACCCGCCCTTCTCGCTCACCATCGACGGCCGGCCGTGGTTCGCGTCGCTCAAGGACTGGCGCCGGACATACGTGGCCCGCGCGCTGGACGACGAGCGGACCGAGCACACGCTGACGTTCGCGGACCCGCAGACGAAGCTGGTGGTGCGCTGCGTGGCGATCGCGTACCACGATTTCCCGACCGTCGAATGGACCGTGCATGTGCGGAACACGGGCCAGGAAGACTCGCCGCTGCTGACGCGCATCCTGCCGCTGGATGTGCAGTTCGCGAGGAGCCCGGGCGCGGAGTTCGTGCTGCATCACCAGACCGGCAGCCCGAGCGAGGCGCGCGATTACCAGCCTTTTGCAACGGAGTTGAGGCCTGGCGAGTCGAAGCGGATCGCGGCGGCGGGTGGGCGGCCGACCAATAGCGACTTGCCCTATTTCAACATCCAGTGGGGGACGCGGGGGGTGATTGCCGTCGTCGGTTGGCCCGGGCAATGGGCTGCCGAATTCGGCCGCGATGCGGACCGGGTGCTGGAGGTACGCGCCGGCCAGGAGACGACGCACTTGCGGCTCCATCCCGACGAGGAGATCCGCACGCCGCTGGTCGTGCTGCAGTTCTGGCAGGGCGACCGCATCCGCGCACAGAATATCTGGCGTCGCTGGATGATCGCGCACAACCTGCCGCGCCCGGGCGGGAGACTGCCGCCGGTCCAGCTGGCAGCCTGCAGCTCGCACCAGTTCGGCGAGATGATCCAGGCGAACAGCGACAACCAGAAGCTGTTCATCGACCGGTATCTCGAGGAGGGGCTGAAGCTGGACTACTGGTGGATGGACGCCGGCTGGTACTGGAACCAGTCCGGCTGGGCGAATGTCGGGACGTGGGAAGTCGACACGAATCGGTTTCCTGGCGGCCTGCGGCCGATCTGCGACCACGCGCATGCGCAGGGGGTGAAGACGATCGTCTGGTTCGAACCGGAGCGCGTGACGCCTGGAACGGCGCTCTACGAGGGGCACCCGGAATGGCTGCTGGGGAGCGGCGGGGGCACGAAGCTGCTCAACCTGGGCAACCCCGAGGCGTGTCAATGGATCACGGACCACGTGGATCGCCTGCTTACCGAACAGGCGATCGACCTGTACCGCCAGGACTTCAACATCGATCCGCTGGAGTTCTGGCGGTCGGGCGACACGGCTGAGCGGCAGGGGATCACGGAGATCCGGTACGTGGAGGGGTACCTGCGGTATTGGGATGAACTGCGGCGGCGGCATCCGGACATGCTGATCGACTCGTGCGCGTCAGGCGGGCGCCGGAACGATCTCGAGACCATGCGTCGCGCGGTGCCGCTGTTGCGCAGCGATTACATCATGGAGCCGGTGGGCAATCAGTGTCACACGTACGGCATGTCCTTCTGGTACCCTTATTCCGGCACGGGCACGGGGTCCGGCGAGCTGAGCCCGTACCTGCTGCGCAGCGTCATGTGTCCGCATTTCACGGCCTGTTTTGACGTGCGGCGGACCGATCTCGATTATGCGATGCTCCGCCGTGTGATGGGCCAGTGGCGCGAGGTGGCCGAGTACTTCCTTGGCGACTACTACCCGCTCACGCCGTACAGCCTGGAGAACGACGTGTGGATCGCGTGGCAATTCGACTGTCCGGAACAGGGCGCCGGCCTGGTCCAGGCGTTCCGGCGCGGCGACAGCGTCTACGAGTCCGCGCGGTTCCGGCTCCGCGGGCTCGAGCCCGACGCCGTGTATACGGTACGCAACCTGGACGAGCCTGGCAGCGTGACGATGGCGGGCCGCGAGCTGGCCGAGCCGGGCCTGTCGATCGCCATCGACCAGCAGCCGGGCAGTGTCATGATCATCTACCAGCGAGTGACCGACAAGGAGACACCATGAAGAAAGACCCATTCATTGCCCGCGCCCTGGAGGGCGTCCAGCAGCGCCGCATCCGGGACGACGTGTTCTACCTGGCGGACAATCCGCTGCCGATGCGGAAGCTGAACCTGACGCTGCCGGACCATGCGCAGAGCACGTTGGACGAGGCGGACGAGTACCTGAGCCTGCAGCTCGAGCGGTGCGGCTACACGGTGACGCGGGAAGCCGCGCGCGTGCAGGCGTTCCGCTGTGATTCCAGCAAGCCGAAAGCGCACCAGTACTCGCCCCCGGCGGCCGACGATCCGTGGTACACGGCACACAACCTGCTTGTCGAGCAGCGTGGCCGGACGCATCCCGAGGAGATCGTGTTGCTGCTGGCCCACAAGGATTCCCAGAGCTGGGTGCACTCGCCGGGCGCCTACGACAACGCGGTCGGCACGGCGGCGATCCTCGAGATCGCGCGCCTCATGGCGCGGCTCGAGCCGCGGCGGACGATCCGCTTCCTGTGGTGCAACGAAGAGCACACGCCGTGGACGAGTGTGCTGGCCGCCAACAACATGCGCCAGCGCAACGACAACCTGGTGGCGGTCTTCAACACCGACAGCATCGGGGGCAAGAGCCAGGCGGACATCGACGCGGGCGTGAAGTCCAACGCGACCCTCTACACGGTCGACGAAGGGAAGGCGCTGGCGGACCTGATGACGGACGTCATCCAATCGTACGGGCTCGGCCTGCGGCAGAGCGTGATCAAGCGGCAGAGCCCCGGTGACGATGACGGCTCGTTTGTGAAGGCCGGCTACCTGCGCACGATCGCCAACCTCGGCTCGTTCCCTTACGACGATCCGCAGTATCATCGCGAAGGAGACGTCGCCGAACGCGTGGACTACGAGAATGTCTGGCTGGCCGCCCAGGCGATCCTGGCCGCCGTCCTGCACACCGACCAGGCGCCGTGACGCGGCCGCCGCGGCGGGCTCCGCAACGGAGCGCGCGCGGGACCGCGGATGGCGCCGGCCGGCGGCTGGCAGTCCGGACTCAGCTCTTCAAGCCCTGGAGGTTGATCTCCAGCTTCTCGTTACCGGCCACGAGCGCGTCCCAGTACACCACTTCGCCGCGGTAGGCGGCCGTCCGGCCGAGGATCGTGACCAGGTTGCTGCGCACGCTCTCGGGCACCGTCCTGTTCGCGCAGTCCCCGGTCAGGATGCTCTTGTGGAAGGTCGCGATGTTGACGACGGTGCCGTCCTTGTAGATGCCCGGCGATTCGCCCAGCAGCTCGGCCTTCTCCTTGAGCCGGATGACGACCTTGCCGCCATAGCTGGTTTCCAGGACGCCCTCGGTGCCGAACATCCGGTTCCGGATTCCCTCGGGTTGCGTTCCGAACCCGTCGAACTGGCGCGAGCTGAAAGCGATCCCGACGTTGTCGGGGTACTGGTAGGTGACGCAGAACGTATCATAACAGTCACCGTAATCCCGGACCTTCTGGCCGCCGGTGCCCCAGGCGCAGATCGGAGGCTGCTGCATGATCCAGCTGGCCACGTCGAGCGTGTGGATGTTCTGTTCGGTGATGATGTCGCCGGAGAGGACCTTATCGACTCCCCAGGCCCGCAAGCGGCTCTCGGGGTTCGTCTTGGCCTCCCGGGCGTACGTGACCTGTCCTTGCCATGGGACTTCGGCATGGTAGGTCGATTCACCGAAGGCGAACTTCCCGATCTCGCCGGCATGCACGCGCCGCAGCGCTTCGATGTAGAACGGGTCGGCGCGCGTCTGGAAGTCGACCAGGAAGCACAGCCCCTTGCTCGTCGCCGCCTGCCCGCTCTGATCGACCGTCTTGCAGCCGGCCACGTCCACCGCGATCGGTTTCGCGAGATAGACATGCTTGCCCGCCGCCACGCCGGCGGCCGCCTGCTCCGGATGGAAATAGGGCGGCGACTCCACGACGATGGCGTCCACCTTCTGCTGCAGCAGGCGGTGGTAGCCGTCCAGTCCCGGGAACAGCGATACGGCCTTCGGATCCAACCCCAGCGTGCCGGCGAAATGGTCCAGCCGGTCCTGGAAATAGTCGGCCGCCGCCACGATGTTGTAGCCGCCATGCTCCTGGAACAGCCCGGCGATCCATGTGCCGCGGCCGCCGCACCCGATACAGCCGATGTTCACCTTCTCATGGGCCTGATAGCCCCAGACCGACTCCGGTCGCAGGATGGTCAGGCCCACGGCGGCGGCGCCGGCGCTGGTCAAGAACCCTCGCCGGGAGAACTCGGAAACCTCCCCGGAACGCTTCTCGGTCGTCTGCGAATTCGGCATGGCGCAATCCCCTTCACTCATTCTGCAGGTTTTCCAAAGACTTCGACTTCCACGTAATGATTCAGGCTGTTGGCCGTGTTCCGACTGCTGTACAGGCGCACGTACCGCCCCACCACGCCTTTGGCATCGATCAGTTTCCCGAGGTTCGTCTCGATGTAGGGCCGATCCTTCCCGATCCCCATCTTGGCCGACGCGTCCGTGTCCGCGTTGAAGACGGTCTGGACGTTCTTGGTGAACGTCTCGTCGTCGGACACCTGCACGATCACATCCTCGTAGCCACGCGCTTCCCGGAAGAAGTGCCAGACGTAGATCGCGTAGATCCGGGCGGGCTTCTCCAGATCGATCTGGACCCACTGCAGGCCCGAGGCCAATTCCACATACGCGTCTTCCGAACCCTGCTTGTTGCCGTCCGTGACGAACTGGAGCTCGCCGAGGATCGGCATCGGATCGCTCGACGTCACCTTCTTGTGCAGGGCCAGATTCCTGGTGCCTTCCGGCACGAGCAGTTCGGGCGCCTTCTTGGGAGGCGGGTCCAGGTCCGGATACAACAGGGCCAGCGCGTCGGGTGGCGTGCCTGCCAGCACTTCGCGCGGGATCTCGGTCTGCAACGGCACTTTCTTCTCGTCCGCTGCCCACAGGGTCGCCACGCAGGCGACCCCCGTCAGAAACACAGTCAAGCGAAGCATGCGCTGCTTCCTCCTCTCCAGTCAAGCTCGGATCAGTCACACGGATTCGTGTCCGCCAGTCCGTGTACTATCATAATCCACGGGCAGCCGCTTGAGGCGGCGGTAAACGCGCCGCAGCCCGGCCAGGATCGGCCGGAGGTCCCGCCGCAGGCTCAGCCGGCTGCCCGGCCGATCGGCCCAGTTGATGGACACTTCGGCGATGCGGTAGCCCAGCCGCTGGGCGAGCGCCAGGACCTCGATGTCGAACAGGTATCCGTTCTCCTGGGCCAGCGCGAACAGCCGTTGGGCGGGCTCGTGACGGAACATCTTGAACCCGCACTGGGTGTCGCGCACGGGCAGTGCGAACAGGCGGCGCGCCAGGGCGGCGAAGGTGCGGCCCGCCACCGCGCGCTGCCAGGTCCTCTGCCGCACCACGCGACGATCGGCAATCAGGCGGGAGCCGACCGCCAGGTCCGCACCCGCCGCCAGGGCGGCGCTGAGCTTCGGCTCCTCCTCGATCGGTGTCGCGCCGTCGGCGTCGGCGAACAGGACGCGATCGCCACGTGCCGCCTGCACCCCGGTGCGCACGGCGGCCCCTTTGCCCAGGTTGCGCGGGTGCCGGAGGAGTCTGAGCTGGGGCCAATCGCCGCAGGTCCGCTCCAGCGTCTCCCGCAGATGGTCAGAGCTCCCGTCATCGACAACAATGACCTCGTAACCGTCCGGGTAGTGCGTGTCGCAGTGGCGTCGGATGGATGCGAGGTAGGGCGGGATCCGGCAGGCCTCGTTGTAGGCGGGCAGGATGAGCGACAGCGCCTCGGGCATGTCAGTACTCCGCGCCGTTGTGTCCGCGGGAGGGTTCGCATGTCAGTCCAGCATCCGAGGATCGTGGCGTTCCTCTGGTTCGCGGCGCTTGTCGCCGCGGTGGCGATCCGCGCGCCGCGGTTGGGTCTGCGCCCGATGCACGCGGACGAAGCCGTGCAAGTGGCCAGGTTCTGTGAACTGTGGCTCCAGGGGGATTACCGTTACGATCCTACCGAGTATCACGGCCCGACACTCGCGTATGCCACGCTTCCTTCGGTGCTGGTCGGCGGGGCCGTCACGCTGGCCGATACCTGCGAGGTCACCTACCGAGCGGTGCCGGTCGTCTTTGGGGTGGGATTGCTCCTCCTATTCTGGTTGCTTCGCGACGCGTTGGGAAGAGTGGGGAGCGTGTGTTCCGCGCTCCTGGCGGGCTGCTCGCCCGCTTTCGTGTTCTACAGCCGTTACTACATTCACGAGACGTTGCTGGCCTGTTTCACGCTGGCTGCGATCGGGTGTTCCTGGCGTTACCTGCGCAGCGGGCGATGGGCCTGGTCTGTCGCGGCCGGCGTGATGTTGGGCCTCATGCAAGCCACGAAGGAGACTGCGGTCATCGCCTACCTGGCCGCCGTGGCCGCCGCGGCCGTCGTGGCCGTGACGACCCGGCGCGCCCCGGAGACGGGTCCGGCCGTCGTTCGCTGGCGCGCGGCGCATCTGGCCTGGGGCGCGGCGGCCGCCGCGCTGACGATGGCCCTGCTGTTCTCGTCGTTCTTGACCAACCCGCGCGGGATCCTCGATGGCGTGCTGACCTATGTGCCCTGGCTGAGCCGCGCCGGCGGCCAGTCGCCGCACGTGCACGCCTGGCCGTTCTATCTGCAGCGGCTGTTGTGGTGGCGCGTTGCGGACGGCCCACGCTGGTCGGAGGCCATGATCCTGGGTCTGGCGCTGGTCGGGTGCGCGGCCGGCCGGCGCGCCGCGGCCGGCCGGCTCGCCGACATCCAGGTCGGGTTCGTGCGTTGGCTCAGTTGTTACACGCTGGCCGTGACGGTCATCTACACGGCGATCCCTTACAAGACACCCTGGTGCATGCTGCAGTTCCTGCTGGGCATGGTCATGCTGGCCGGCCTGGGGGCCGCCCTGTTGATCGACGCCGCGCGCCGCGCACCGGCGCGGATCGTCATCATAGGGCTGTTGCTGGCGGGCACTGCCCACTTGGCCTGGCAGGCGTATCGCGCGAGCTATGCCATGGCCGCCGACGTGCGCAACCCGTACGTCTACGCGCAGACATCGTCGGGCGTGGAGCGTCTGGCAGACCAGTTGCGGCAGTTGGCGGAGGCGAGCCCGCAGCGCTACGACACGCCCGTGCAGGTGATTTGGACGGATTCCTACTACTGGCCGCTGCCTTGGTACCTGCGGCAGTTCGCGCAGGTCGGGTGGTGGACGGCGCGGCCTGAGGAAGCCTGTGCGCCGGTGGTGATCGGTTCACCGCAGTACGACGCGGCACTGACGCGGGCGCTCGACGCGACCCACATCATGACCGGCTACTACGAGCTGCGCCCACGGGTCCTGCTGCAACTCTGGGTGCGGATGGACCTGTGGGAGAGCCACCTGCGGCGATTGGGGAGGTTGTAGGTCCACTCCAGCGGCCTGGCGCGCCGGAGCGTGCTACACACTGTCCGGCGTCGGGTGTTGCCAGGGGCCGCGATAGGTTCGGGCCAGCCGTCGGTTGGCCTCCTCGTCGCCGACGACACGCCCCGCGGCCGGATCCCATTGGAGGCTGCGACCCAATTCCATGGACAGGTTGGCCAGGATGCAGCAGGCGGACGAGATGTAGCCCTGTTCGATGTCCGACACGGGCAGTTGCCGGTCGCGGCGCGCGGCGAGGAAGTTGCGCATATGCGCTCGCGTCGCGGGCGCGGCGAACATCTCGGTCGGCTTGTGCTGCTTGTCCTCGGGATACTTGTCCGGTTCTTCCAGGGCGTCCTGGTGCACCTTCGACCCGCCGCCGCCGGGGATGAAGTCGTACGACCAGACGCTGATCTTGAGCGTGCCTTTGTCGCCGTAGAGCGTGGCTCCCCACGGGTAGTCGGGCTCCGGGTTCTCGCCCCAGTTCCGTTGGTTCCAGACGACCTGCACATCCCCGTGGTCGAACAGCGCCGTCTGCGTGTCATGCAGGTTGATGTTCGAGTCGCGGCTGCGCATCAGGATGCCGCCGCTGGCGGAGATGCTTTTCGGCCAGCCGAGTCCCAGGAAGTACCGCACGACGTCGTAGATGTGGACACACAGATCTCCGGTCTGGCCGTTACTGAACTCGCGGCACGCGCGCCACTGGCGCGGATGGATTCCCGGGTTGTAGTCGCGCCACGTGGCCGGTCCGACATAGGTCTCCCAGTCGAGCGTATCCGGCGGCTGCGCGTTGGGCGGGAATTCGCCCGGCCCGCCATAGTAGCTGTGGATGTCCACGTAGGCGACCTTGCCGAGTTTCCCGCTGTCGATGAACCGCTCGCGCGCCTCCAGCAGGTGCGGCGTGCTGCGGCGTTGCAGGCCGACTTGGACGGTCCGCTGGTACTTGCGCGCCGCGGCGAGCATGGCCTGGCCCTCGATCACGTCATAGCTGATCGGCTTCTGCACGTACACATCGGAGCCGGCCTGGCAGGCCTCAACCATCGGCAGGCAGTGCCAATGATCGGGCGTCCCGATCAGCGTGATCTCCGGCTGCTGATCGGCCAGCAACCTGCGGTAGTCGCCATAGGTCGGCGGCTCCTTCTTCGACGGCTGCCGCTGAGCGACCAGCTTCGCGGCTTCCTCTACCGACAGGCGATCGACGTCGCACAGCCCGACGACGTCGACCGGCGCGACTTGGATCAGATGGAACAGGTCGGTCTTGCCGTACCAGCCGCAGCCGATCAGGGCCACGCGCAGCGGCCGCTCTTGTGCCGCCGCATATGCCCCGGCATGTAACGCCGCCATGGACATCGCACCGCCAAGGCTCGCCTTCACGAAGTCACGTCGATTCATCATGGTTGTTCCCTCATCGTCAGGCAGTGTCGCGAAAAGCCCCGGCCGGCTGACTCGATCCCGGCCGCCGCACCCGGTAGATCCTGCGGCGGACCGGCACCGTCCGCCGCGCCGGCCGTATGATAGCAGGAATAGCGTGCCACGCCCACCGCCCGGGCGCCGCCGCACCGGGCGGCGGGGGTCTCCGGCGCGGCGCGTGGTGCGGGTGCAGCCGGCCCGGCCTGAGTTGACGCGGCGCGCATTGGCGCGCCGCGCTGCATGGCCGGCCCGTCAGTGCGCGCAGCCGGGCCCGAGGTTCTGAAAGAAGTCATTGCCTTTGTCATCGACCAGGATGAATGCGGGGAAGTCGACGACATCGATCTTCCAGATGGCCTCCATCCCGAATTCTTCGAACGCGAGCAGCTCGACCCGCCGGATGTTCTCCCGGGCGAGGATGGCAGCCGGCCCGCCGATGCTGCCCAGGTAGAAGCCGCCGTACTTCCGGCATGCGGCGGTCACTTGGGGCCCGCGGTTTCCTTTGGCGATCATCACCAGGCTGCCGCCGTGGCGCTGGAACAACTCCACATAGGCGTCCATGCGGCCCGCGGTGGTCGGGCCGAAAGAGCCGCTGGGCAGGTGGGCGGGCTTCTTGGCGGGGCCGGCATAGTAGACGGGATGCGCCTTGAAGTAATCGGGCAGCGGCTCGCCCGCATCGAGCAGTGCCTTGAGTCGGGCATGCGCCATGTCGCGCGCCACGACCAGCGGACCGGACAGCCGCAAGCGTGTTGTGACGGGATAGCGCGTCAGCTCGGCCAGGATCTCCGGCATGGGCCGGTTCAAATCGATCGGCACGGCGCCTTCGTCCCGGCGATGGCGCAGCGCTGGGGGGATGTACTTGAGCGGCTCGAAGTCGAGCTGTTCCAGGAAGACGCCCTCCGGCGTGATCTTGCCCAGCGCTTGCCGATCCGCGCTGCAGGAAACGCCCATCCCGATGGGCAGCGAGGCGCCGTGCCTCGGCAAGCGGATCACCCGGACATCCAAGGCGAAGTACTTCCCACCGAACTGGGCGCCGAACCCGCTGCGCTGCGCGGACTCGAGCAATTGCGATTCGAGCTCCAGGTCCCGGAACGCGCGGCCGTGTACGTTGCCGGAGGTCGGCAGCGCGTCGAGGTACTTCGTCGACGCCAGCTTCACGGCCTTGAGATTCGCCTCGGCCGACGTGCCGCCAATGACGAACACCAGGTGATAGGGCGGGCAGGCCGCCGTGCCGATCGTCATCATCTTCTGCGCGAGCAGGTCGGCCAGTGTGCGCGGGTTGAGCTGGTCCGGCGTCTCCTGGAACAGGAACGTCTTGTTGGCTGACCCGCCGCCCTTGGCGATGAACAGGAATTCGTAACTGCCCCCGTCACACGCCGCCAGTTCGATCTGCGCGGGCAGGTTCGTGCCCGTGTTCTGCTCCCGCCACATCGTCAACGGCGCCGTCTGGGAATAGCGCAAGTTGTTCTCGGTGTACGCCAGGTAGACGCCGCGCGCCAACGCCGCCTCGTCACCGGTCGACCAGACCGCGTGACCCTTCTTCCCCAGGATGATCGCGGTGCCGGTGTCCTGGCAGAAGGGCAATACCCCGGCGCTGGCCACGTCGGCATTCCTGAGCATGGTCAGGGCCACCATGCGGTCGTTCTCCGAGGCCGCGGGGTCATCCAGCACGGCGGCCACCTGCTTCAGATGCGCCGGACGCAGGAAGAAGTTGATGTCGTGGAAGGCCTGAGCCGCCAGCAGCGTCAACGCTTCCGGGCCGACGCACAGCAGTTCGTGCCCGTCAAAAGACCGCACCGTGACATGCTCCCGGGTCAGCAGTCGATACTGTGTGTCATCCGGCCCGAGTTCATACAGCGGTTGGTAATGGAACGGATTGGCTGGCATCACGTCATACCTCGTTGGACGAATCCGCGTTCCAGGCGGCATCGGGCTGCCACGCGGATTCGCAAGCGGCCGCGAGAGGATGTGGTCCCGCGCCAGTTTAGCAACTGCCGCGGGTTCCGCCAGTGCAAGGCCCGTCCACGAGTGGGCCGCGGGGCGTGCGCCGGGATCGGACCGGGAATGAGCGCCGCGATGCGGTCTGCCACCATGCGAGGTCCCGGCGCTCGGCACTACCGCGCCTCGAACAGCAGGCTCATCGGCGCAAACGGCTTGAGCAGAAGGTCGTACTCCGCTCCCGGCACCACCGCGGGTTCCCCGACAGCTTGCCCGCGCAGATCCACCGCGTGCATGCGTTGCCCGGCAAGTCCATCCGGCAGCCGCAATGTGCACGGGCCGCGATGTCCGGCCAGCTCCCAAAGGCGCAGCACCACGCCGGCGCCGTCGGGGTTCGTGCCCAACGCAGTGACCAGGACGCCTTTGCGGGAGACGCGCAGGCCTTCCTGGACGGCGGGGAGCGAGCCGTTCGAATCGTTGGCCGCGGCCGCCTGCAGCGGATACCGGGCCTCCAGGGCGGCGGTGGTCATGGACAGGTCCGCGTCCTCCCCGGCCAGCGACCACAGGCGGACGCGGCTGGTCCACGTCCCATCGTTCCACAAGCGGAAGTTGGTCGTCCACTGGTTGTTGAACAAGTTGACATAGACGCGCGAGCGCTGCGGCACGAACACCGGGTCGTACTTCCAGCAGCCCGGCTCGTCCAGGCTGATCAGCGGGCTGTCCAACGCACAAATGCCCAACCCGGCGCCGCTCCGGTCGATGACCGCCAGGCCGGTGTGGAGTCCCGACAGGTGGTGATTGGAACCGGGCACCAGGTCGGTTGCGGGATCGACAATCGATCCGAGCCGCCCGAGCCGGAAGCGCGGTGCAACCGCCCGGATCGGCAAGCAGATCCAGCCGGCTTCCGGCCAGGAATCCGCCGGCTTGTCGTGGAGCGTCATCTCCAGGTCGACGCAGGGCAGGTCGCGATAGAGCGTGACGCGCGTGGTCACGCGGTGCTTCAACTGCGCGTCGGCCGCGGAATCCATCACGGCGCTCACCGCGACCGGCGATCGTTCATAGCGCACCTGGAACCCTGTCGGCGGGCTGGCCTGGTAGGGGACCTCTGCGGCCGGCGGGAGGTCGGGCTTGCCGAGCTCGTTGATGGCCCAGTCCGTGTCGATCTTGACGTACGCCTTGACGAAGGCCGCGACCTGGTCGCGGTCGAACCGCTCGTAGAGGTACTGGCCGAACGCATGGGGTCCCGCGTCGTCCGCCCAATCGCGGCCCGCCCGGCGGTCGACAAGCCGGCGGACCACGCCGCGCCCGGGATCCAGCGTCACCGAGAAATGGGGTCCGGCCAGCGTGTGGTGTTGGGCGTCGCAGGTCAGCGGATCGTCAACCTCGGCCGGCTCCGCCGCGAGGTACGTGCGGTAGCCCAGCGCGGGCACGTCGCGGGCGACGAACCGGATCACGCCCTGACGCGCGTCCACCGGGGTCGGCGAAGCGCCGTCCGCCGAGCGCACGGCCGACGGCGGCGGGCCCTCCCACGGCGCCGACACCCAGCCGTCGCGCGGCCACGGGAGCGGGTTGAACACGACGACATGCGGTCCGTCCACACGCACCGCGCGCGCCAATACCTGCAACTGGTTGGCCACCAGCGGTTCGACCAACTCATGGGCCGCCTCGATGTAGGCCGTATGTTCGGCCCAGGAGGCTTCCAGCCGGTCGAACTTGCCCGCCGCGCGCTGTTGTCTCCAGGCGTCGCCGTAACTCATCGCTGAAGGGCGGCCGTACACGGCGACCCAGGACAATGCGCCGCCCCAGGTGTGTTCCCCATAGAGCAAGCTCTTCTCGTACGACGCGGCAATCGTCGGCGCTGCGTCGTCGATCGCCACGCCCCACAACCGCAGCAGCGTGTTGAGCGACTCGGCCGCGCCGATCCGCGGACGGACGGTGCGCGCCAGCCGCGCGCCCTGCGGATCGCACATCGGGCCGTGGATCCAGGTGTCGGGCATATCGCCGCGCACGACGGGAATCGTCGGGTTCTCGGCCAGAAGTGCATCGGCGAAGTCGGACAGGCGGCCGATGCGGACTTTCGCGTTGGGGAACTGCGCTTGCGCCTGGGCTAACAAGGCCGACACGTCTTCCGGTTTGGGCGGCCCTTGGTTGTCGCCCGTGTGCATCAGCGCCAGCCAGGTGCGGTGGGGCCAATCGGCGGGCGGGGCGAGCCCGGTGCCGTACCCTTCTGCGGCGTACATGGTCAGCAACCGGGAGCCGTCCGGGCCTTCCCACCAGAACAGGAGCGGCACTTGGGGCGAACTGCTGGCGGCGTTGCAGCCCAAATGCAGGAATTCCAGCCCCGCGTGTCGCAGCAACGTCGGGATGATCCACGAGTGGCAGGGGACATCCGTCATCTTCGTGTCGCGCGGCAGCGCGACGCTCACGGCGCGCGACACGCGCGACGCGAAACCGAGCCCCCGCACCAGGTCCTCCGGCTCCAGCAGCTCCGTGTGCGTCGTGAACGGCAGCCCGTGCACGACGAAACGGCCTTCCCTGAGCGCCCGCTCGATGCGGCCCTCCCGCTGAGCCGTCTGGCCCGGCCAATCCGACATGATCTGGCTCATGGGCCAGCCGGGCAGCGTCCAGACAAACTGCTGTTCCGGCGGCAGATCGCGATTGCGATCGCACAGGTCCAGCGCCCCGTCGATCATCGTCGTGCGGTATCGCGCGACGACGTTCTTCGCCATGTCGGTGTAGCCGATGTCGAAGTGGGTCTTGAAGACCACCACGATCTGGTCCACGTCGGCGGCCGGCCCCGCCTCTGCCGGGGCCGTCGTCGTCCACGCGGCCAGCAGGCAGCACGCCAGGCCAGCCGCCCGTTGGAAGCTATTCATCTTTCACCCAGACCTGGGCGCGCGCGGCCGAGGTATTTCGGTTCAGTCGGGCATAGTTCGGGATGGCCAGCAGCGGGCTGCCGTCGGCCCAGGTTCCCCGGATCACGACGACCCCGTCGAGCAGATCTCCACGCCACTCGGCTTGCAAGTCCGCACCGGGCTCCAGCACTTTGCCCAGTTGCTGATCCACGCTCTCCAGGCTGTAGATCAGCGGCCCGTAGCGCAACGCCACGCGCCCCCGGGTTGCCGCGATCTGATCGATCCCTTTGACGCGCTGGACCTTCAGCGGCACTTCCAGCTCGATCTTGTCGCCGGCCCTCCAGGTCCGCTGGATCACCGCATAGCCGTTGACCACGGGCGGGTCCAGCGCCTGGCCGTTCACCGCGCACGCGGTGATGCCGTCCGCGTCAGGTGTGGACCGGTAGAGCTCGCTCACGTCATGCTTGGGCACGCGCACCCGGACACACATCTCCACCGGCCTGGCAGGATTCACGATGATCGACACGCGGCCGTTCCACGGATAGTCCGTGTCCTGGACCATCTCGACATCCGTCCCGGCCACCCCATCGATCGTGACGGTGGAACCCAGGAACAGGTTCACATAGATCCCGTCCCGATCCTTCGCGTACATCCAGGTCGGCAGCGCCAGCAGCGTGCGTGGGATGTTGCCGACGCAGCACGGGCAGACGTGCCAGGGGTAGCGGGGCCTGCTCGCATCCAGCGGGTTGTCGTAGTAGAAGTTCTTGCCCGCCAGGTCCAGGGAGCCCAGCAAGGCGTTGTACAGCGTCTGTTCGTACAGATCGACATACTTGGAGTCGTGCTCCAACAGGTTCAGCCGGTGCTGGAAGAAGATCTCTCCGCAGCTGGAACAGGATTCACAGTACCCGTTGTGGCCGAGCGAATAGTTCGGGCCGAACCCTTCCGAGGTCTCGCCGCTGCCCACGCCGCCCGTGACGTAGTACTTGGCGTGGACCAGGTTGTTCCACAACGACATGACGGCGCTCAAGTAATCGATGTCCCGGGTGGCGATGGCGATGTCGGTCATCGCGGCATAGGAATAGACGGCGCGCACCGCGTGGCCGACTGCCTCGTACTGCTGGGTCACCGGCAGATGGCTCTGATCGTATTCGCTGCCGTCGCGGCGGTTGTCGAGCAGGAACCTGGCCAGCGCGACATAGCGGTCGCCCTGCCCGGCGCCCTCCACACGGTCGACCAGGCGGGCGAACCGTACGAGCGCTATCTCCATGGCCTGGTGCCCGTCATACCAGGGTCTCTTGGGCGGCGGCCCGATGTGGTCGTCCCAGCAGTCCGCCAGCCGCCTGGCTGCGCGATACAGCCGATCGTCCGCGCCGTTGGTCAGCAGGTAATGCGCCACGGCGGCGTCCAGGAAATAGCCGGCCACGTATCCCTCGTGATCGCCGCGGAAACGCGGTGACCAGTGTTCGTGGCCGTTGAGGGTGAAGGCCGTCTGCAGGTAGCCGTCCGGCTCCTGGGCCGCCAGGATTTTCGGGATCCAGTCGTCCAAGGCCTCGCGCATCGTCTGCTGCGCCTGCATGATCTCCCGGTCGCCGCGCGGGTCGATCATCAACGCGATCGAAGCGGCTTCGATCGTGTTGTAGACCCACGCGTTGCAGAACGGATACTGGCGCGACGGCTTCACCGGCTTGCCGGCCAGCTTCGCCGCCGCATCTATGAAGTTCTGGATGCCGCCCTCCGGGAGGTCCGGATCGGAGATCATGCGAATGCAATGGGGGATCCAGTTGACGATCAGCGCCTTGGCACGCTGGTTCCACAACGGGCTGTCGATCCGGTACGGTCGGACCTCCAGCGGCTCCAGCGCGGTCGGGGGCGGCAGCTCGGCCACGCGGACAGCCAACTGCGCCGAGCCGGACGCGGGCGGCGTGCCGGCGGTCAGCGTCAACAGGTACCGGCCGGGCTCGGAGAAGGTCGCTGTTGTCTGGACGGCGGTCGGGTCCGCGAACCGCACGTCACCCGGCCCCGAGGCCTTGCTCCATAAGGTCGGCGCCTGCGCCCCGCCGCGCAACAACGACTGCACTCGGCCGTTCAAATAGGTCTGGCCGCCCCGCATCACGACGCGATCCACGCCCGCGTCCACACGCGGCGGAAAGTCGGGCGAGTTGCCCGAGTCATAGACCTTCCATTCCAGAATGCCGGTCGAGTAGTCGCCCTCGGCATCGATCTCCAGACGCAGCCGGGTCGTTGTCACTTCGTCGAAGTCCGTGGTGTTGTAGCGATGCTCGGCCACGCCCAGTCCCCGCGCGCCGGCGACCGGGACGAACCGATCGTCCTTCCAATACAGCAGCCGGCAGGCCTTGGGGATCCGGACGCCGCGATGATCGTTCCACCAGTAGACATCGATCTTGCACGTGCTGATCGGCTGACTCCACTGCAGCTCCACCCACTGAGTACCCTTCTCGGGCCAGTTGCCGTATTGGCCATGCCGCGTGTCGTTCGAATTCTCGGGCTCATAGCCGTCATTGATGGCCGCGAGCGTCTCATGGCCGGAGACGAACGAAGTGGCGGGCGTGGCTACCACGGCCAGGTTGAGTTCCTGATCCGGCACACGCGCATCCGCGACGGCGCAGAGCCCCGGAGCCCCACAGCAGACGGCCAGTCCGCACAGCAACCTCTGCAGCCATCGACGAGTTGCGATCGTGGTCATTGGTATCTCCTTTCAGTTGTGCAGCTGCCCAATACACGTCCAGGTGCGATGCGGGCGGTCGAACCGGCCTGCAATCGCGACCCGGAAGGGTGGCCTCTGCCGCCTGTGGCAGCCGGGCGGCCATGGCGGAACGCCGCAGGCCCCGGCCACCCCGATTTCTCGCGGTGACAACGCGCGAGCAGCCTGGATATCACAAAGCGCCGGTCCCCGTAGCGACGTGGCGGCCAGAACATATTATCATGGCAGGCGATCGGATTCATCCACCGTAGGGTGTCCTCGTGAAGGGGGCGGCCACCGAGCTGACCTGACGAGACGGCGCACGCCGCACAGGACATGGACAACTGGGTGCTCAACGCAGTCTATTTGGCGACCGCAGGAGGGATGGTCCTCCTCAACGCGTTCTTCGTGGCCGCCGAGTTCGGTCTGGTCAAGGTGCGGGAAGGCCAGCTGGAAAGCCTGGTCAAGGAAGGCAAGCCCTTCGCGCGCACGGCCCGCTGGCTGGGTGCCCGGCTGGACACATCGCTGTCCGCCTGCCAGCTGGGCATTACGATGGCGTCCCTGGGCTTGGGCTGGGTCGGCGAGCCGGCATTTGCCAAGCTGTTGGAGCCGGCCTTCCGGGCGTTGGGCATCACCTCCACGGCGGCTCTGCACACGTCGTCATTTGTCCTGGCGTTCACGATCATCACGACGTTGCACCTGATCATCGGCGAACAGGCGCCGAAGATCTATGCCATCCGGCGGCCCGAGCTCGTGGCCCTCTGGTGCGCCGTGCCGCTGAAGGTCTTCTACGTGCTGTCCTACCCGTTCCTGATGGCCCTGGCCGTGACCACCTCGCAGATTCTGCGGCTGGTGGGGATCCAAGCGACCGAGGCGATCGCGGTGCCGCACAGCGAAGCGGAGATCCGCGCCCTGGTGCGGCAGGCCCATGTGCATGGCGAATTGACGCGGGCTGAAGACCGGTTGATCAACGCGATCTTCGAATTCGACGATATGATCTGCCGCCGCGTCATGGTCCCGCGACGGGATGCCGTGTTCCTGGACGTTCAGCAATCGTTCGCCGAATGCCTCGAGATCATCCATCGCACGAAACACTCCCGCTATCCGCTCTGCGAAGGCTCGCTGGAGCATGTCGTGGGCATCGTCCACATCAAGGACCTGGTGGGCGTCGATCCGAAGCTGCCGGTCGACTTGCGCAAATTCGCGCGGCCGCTCCACCAGGTGCCGGAAACCATGCCGATGAGCCAGTTGTTGCGTCACTTCCAGCGGACCCATCAGCTCATGGCGCTGGTCGTCGACGAATACGCTACGATCGTCGGCGTGGTCACGTTGGAGAACGTGATGGAACAGATCGTCGGCTCGGTGGAGGACGAGTTCGACACGGAACCGCCCGCCATCACGCCCGATGGCCAGCGGCAGTTCATTGTGCTGGGAAGTACTCCGGTCGAGATGGTGAACGAACAGCTCGGACTGCATCTGGAAGCCGAAGATGTCGACACGATCGCCGGTGCGCTGGTGGAACGCGTCGGCCGACTGCTGCAGAAAGGGGACATCATCGAGCTGCAAGGCGCCCGGGCCGAAGTGATCGAAGTGGAAGGGGCGCGGGCCAAGCGGATCCGCATCATCCTGGATGCGGGGCAGGAACGGCCGCAGGAAGCGCCCCAAGGCGAGCCGGCGGACGCCGACTGGGAGAGTGATCACCGGCCGGAATAGGGAAGTCGGAGCCGGGCTGTGCCGGCGCGTTCGCGCGGGGTCGCCGGGGTCGTCTGTCGTCTACATTCGCCTTGCTTCGTGTTGGACATCTCGGTATCATCCCGCCCCAGTCGTGGGATAGGCTGCCAGCCTGTCGGGCAGGGAAGACAGGCGAGTATGCGTGCCCCACGTGGACGGGCAGGATGCCGATCTCACGGGGTTGGGGACTCCAACAGGCGGTCGAAGCGTATGTTGTCCGGTCGACATGGTCACTATCCGTATCACCTGGCCAAGCTGGTCGCCGAGCGGTTGTATGCCAGTCAGCCGCGGAGCGCGCCGACGGAAAAGGTCCTGCTCAAGCTGTTTGAGACGCTCTATTTCGCGAGCATGAAGACCGACGAGGGTCGGCCTTGCCGATGCACGGTCAACTACGTGGACCCGCAGAATCCGATGCGTGACGAGTCGCACCACGTGCGGGAAGGCGGCTGGGTGATCGTGCCGTTCGAGCAGCCGCTTGCGCTGGATGTGCGCACCGTCACGAAGCTGGCGGAAGCCACGGACCCGACCTCGTCGTCGCTGGCCGTGTTCGCCGACGGCGACGATCTGTTCATCTGGGGCATGGTGGACCAGGAGTTGCGGCACGCCGACTATGTGGCGCTCGATTCCATCTCCACGCCGCGCCGGCCCGGGATGTTTCAGACGACCATTGTGGGCGTGGCGAACCTGTGCGTCTACAAGGACTTCACGCTGTTGGGAGGCCTCGAACAGAACAACCTGGTCCAGGAGTACCACGACGTGATGTGGTCCGGACCGGTCCACGACGTCCTGAAGGTGAACATGCAGGCCACGCTTCTGGAAGAGGCGGCGATCCCGGTGGGTCGGCTGCCCGGCCCGGACCTGGCGCTGGTGGAGGACGAGCTGTTCGTGCGTTGGCAGAACGCGATCTGCCGGATCCTGGCGTGCATCCAGCAGTATCGCCACGGCGGCGGCCTGTTGATTGTGCCCAGCTACTTGTCCGCCGACCTGAATGTCAAGTACAACCTGACGTACGACCGGTTGCCCAAAGCGGTGGTCGGGCTGACCAAGTACCAGCTGCTGAAGCGCGACACGGCGGAGATCGTGGCGCAGCATTGCCGGATGTCGAGCGACGTGTTGCCGGTGGAAACGCACGTGGACGCCATGACCTGCGAGGACCGGCTGGACGAGCACAAGTCGGAGACGCTGGGCTGCGTGCGTTTCATTGCGGCCTTGTCGCGCGTGGACGGCTTCGTGCTGTTGGACAAGAGCCTGGTGGTGCATGGGTTCGGGGTGGAGCTGCGGACCGACTCGGACCTGGTGGACATCTTCATCGCCGACGACACGCATGCGACGCCGCGGCTGCTGCGGAAGGCATCGCTGAGCCAGTTCGGCACGCGGCACCGCGCGATGATGCGCTATTGCAATGCGCATGAAGGCGCGCTCGGCTTCATCATCTCGCAGGACGGCGATGTGCGCGCGACCATGAAGGTCGGCAGCCGCCTGGTGCTGTGGGAGAACATCAACGTCCAGCTGGCCTTCAAGGAAGAGAACCGCGGCGCGCTGATCCGCAACCTCATGCCGATGCTCGGCATCTTCCAGCAATGGGCCGACTCGGTCGCCAGCTGGCGCACCGTGTAGCGCCGGGCCGCCGGCCTGGACTCGGCAGGCTGGCAGCCCGGCCCCCCAGGGCGTCCGCACGAACTCGCACGCGTCTCACCGGTTCTGCTTGTCGAACGCGCCGTCGAACGCGATCTGGCTGATGTTGAAGTCCAATCGCTTGACGAACTCGCAGGCCTCGCGGGCGCCGTGCAAGCGGTCCATCCCGGCGTCTTCCCACTCCACGGAGAGCGGGCCCTGGTAGCGGATGTCGTTCAGCGCCCGGATGATCGCCTCGAAGTCCACGCCGCCGCGGCCCAGCGAGCGGAAGTCCCAGCCGCGGCGATAGTCGCCGAAATTCAGGTGGCTCGCCAGGATCCCGCTGCGGCCGTCGAGCGTCACGATGGCATCCTTCATGTGCACGTGATAGATCCGATCGGAGAACGCCCGGATGAACTCCACCGGATTGACCCGCTGCCAGTGCAGATGGCTCGGATCGAAGTTGAACCCGAATTCCGGGCGGCCGTCCAACGCCTCGATGGCCCGTTCGGTGGTGTAGATGTCGAAGGCGATCTCGGTCGGGTGGACCTCCAGCGCGAACTTGACGCCGCAGTCGCGGAACACGTCGAGGATCGGATTCCAGCGTTCCGCCAGCAGCTCAAAGCCCCGGTCGATCCAGGCGGGCGGGACGGGCGGGAAGGAGTACAGCAGGTGCCAGATGCTCGAGCCGGTGAAGCCGTTGACCACATCCACACCCAGCCGCTGGGCCGCACGCGCGGAATCCATCATCGCCTGGGCCGCACGCCGGTTCACCCCGGCCGGATCGCCGTCGCCCCAGATCGTCGCCGGCAAGACCGACTTGTGCCGCTCGTCGATCAGATCCAATACGGCTTGACCTACCAGGTGATTGCTGATGGCGAACACCTGCAGATCGTACTTCGCCAGCATCTCCCGCTTCCGCTGGCAGTAGCCGTCCTCCGCCAGCGCCTTGTCGACTTCGAAGTGGTCGCCCCAGCAGGCCAGCTCCAGCCCGTCGAACCCGAATTCCTTGGCCAGGCGCGCCAGTTCTTCCAATGGCAGATCGGCCCACTGACCAGTGCACAATGTAATCGGACGTGACATGATGGTCGGTCTCCTTGAAGCAGACAGGTGTGGTTTGCGAGCGCCGCATTGCACCGTATTCTGTCCGAAGGCGCGGCCTCTGGGTACTGGTGGTCCGCCACGAATTGCCCGCCGGGCCCCGCCCCGGCCTGCCAGGTTCCAGCCGGGGCGGTAGGATGGTCAGAGGGGCCGGGAAGCACAAGACAGGGAGCCTCACATGACCTCACGCCGACAGCTCGTCGAACAGGCTATGCGGTTCGGGCGCCCGGACCGGGTGCCGATCGTCTTCTGGAATCGCGATCAGACCGCAGGCGATCTGCTGCTGTATCACCTGTCGCGCGGCGTTCCCGGGGACGGCACGGCCCTGGCCAACGTGTGGGACTGGTCGACCAACGAGTGGGGCTATCGGCTCGAGTCGATGGACGACGGCACGATGGGCCACCCGGTGCAGGCGGTCTGGCCGGAACTGCCCGGCGTGGACGAGGTGCGGGTGCCCGAGCTGCGCGAGGCGGAACGGATGCACGCGGTGCCGGAGTTCCTGGCCCAGTGCGAGGATCGCTACCGGCTGGCCAGCCTGGACTTGAGCGGCTTTACGGTCTACACGTTCCTGCGCGGCTTCGAGAACGCCATGCAGGATTTCCTGCTCGCCCCCGAACAGTTCGGACCGCTGATGGATCTGATCATGGATTTCGAGTGCCGGCTCATGACGATGGCCGCCCGCCACGGGTTCCACGGGATTCATTTCGCGGATGACTGGGCGACTCAATCGGGGATGATCATCTCGCCCGCGATGTGGCGGGCGCTGTTCAAGCCGCGCTACCAGCGGCAGTTCGATCACGCGCATCGCTTGGGATTGGATGTCTGGTACCACTGCTGCGGCAACCTGACGGACATCGCGGAGGACTTCCATGAAATCGGCGTCGACGTCCTGAACATCTCGCAGCCGAATGTCGTCGATCTGGACGCCGTCAGCCGCAAGCTGCGCGGTCGCCAGTGCTTCATGATGCCGATCAGCTACCAGACGGTCTCCATCCAGGGCACGCCCGACGAGATCCTGGCCGAAGCGCAGCGGATGTACCAGCTGTTGGGGACGCCCGGCGGCGGCTTCATCGGCTACGTGGAGGAGTACGGCTGCATGGGGATGTCCGCCGCGAACTACCGCGCCTGCGGCGAGGCGTTCCGTCGGCTGGATGTCAGCATGCTGCAGGCGGGCGGGGAGCGTTGACTCGGCGTCGGGCTCACAGGATATGCTGGATCCCGTGCATGGCGGTCGAGGGCTGGGACCGGTTGGACACCGTGCAGGCGGCACACCGGTCGGCGCCATCCCAGCAGTAGGTGCAGAGCTGCTGCTTGGGGAGTCCGATGGCGGAGACCAGGTTCTCGAGTCGCTGGTGCTTCAAGGAGCTGAGCCCGAGTCGCTGCCGCACGCGCTCGATCATCGCCGCATGGTGCTCGGAGTCGGGGTTGGTGAAGTCCGGCAGGGTGTCCTCGCGCGCTCCCAGCTCCTTGGCCGCTCGGCGGGCGGCCAGCTCCAGCACGCTGCGGCTGCGCGAGAAGTTCAGGAACTTGCAGCCGAACAGCAGCGGCGGGCAGGCGGACCGCATGTGGATCTCCCGGGCACCGGCGTCGTAGAGCCGCTCGATGGTATCGCGCAACTGCGTGCCGCGGACGATCGAGTCTTCACAGAACAGCAGCCGTTTCCCGCGGATCAAGTCGCGGACGGGGATCAGTTTCATGTGCGCGACCAGATCCCGCACCGATGGATCGGGGGGCAGGAAGCTGCGCGGCCAGGTCGGCGTGTACTTGACGAACGGGCGCCCGTACGCAATGCCCCGCGCATTGGCGTAGCCGATGGCGTGACCGGTCCCGGAATCGGGGATGCCGGCGACCAGGTCCAGCTCGACGTCGTCCGACCGGGCCAGCGCGGCGCCGCACCGGTTCCGCACCACTTCCACGTTGATCCCCTCGTAGCTCGACGCGGGATACCCGTAGTAGACCCACAGGAAGGAGCAGATCTGCATCTCGCTTTCCGGAGGCTTGACCGTCCGAGTGCTGCCCGCGGTCAGCCGCACGATCTCGCCCGGGCCCAAATACCGCTCCACCTCATAATCCAGGTTCGGCAGCGCGCAGGTCTCCATCGTCACCGCATACGCATGGTCGTTGCGGGCCAGGACGACCGGCGTGCGCCCCAGCCGATCGCGCGCCGCATAGATGCAGTTCTCGGCGAGCAGCAGCAGGGAGCAGGACCCCTCGATCACTTCCTGCGCATACTGAATGCCCTCTTCAAACGTATCGCCCAGGTTGATCAGCGTGGCGACCAGCTCGGTGGGATTCACCGCCTCGCCACTCATTTCCGAAAAATGGGTGCGGCGGCTCTTGAACAGTTCCGCACACAAGGCCTCCAGGTTCGTGATCCGGCCGACGGTGACCAGCGCATAGGGGCCCAGGTGGGAGCCGATAATCAGCGGCTGATCGTCGTAGTCGCTGATCACGCCGATGCCCAATGAGCCGTGCAGCTGGCCCAGATCGCCCTCCATCTTGCTGCGGAACTGCGAGGTCGTGATGTCCTTGATCAGCCGCGTGAATCCCTGTTCGTTCTTGACGGCGAGCCCACCGCGCACGGTGCCCAGGTGCGAGTGGTAATCGGTGCCGTAGAAGAGATCGAGGATGCACTCTCTCTTGGAGGCTACACCAAAAAAACCGCCCATGCGGGGATCCCTTCGTGTCGGAAGTGCGGGCGCGGCCATATTTTACTTGTCCGAGAACGGGTCTTACAAGTACAATCGTCTGCACCTGCCCGGCGACACGCACATGCACATTCCGAAGGAGCCACCCGCGCCATGTCCACCTGCCCGTACCCCGCCCGCTTCCATGTCCCATCGCCCTGCGCGCGGCTGATCCTGGTATGTCTCGTGGGCCTCGCGTCCGGCGCATGGCCGACCTCCGCCGTGTCGGCCGACCGCCAGACCCTGTCGCTCAACGGCCAGTGGGAGATCGCCGACAGCGTCCTGGCGGACGCGATTCCCGAGACGTTCACGCACGCCGTCCCGGTCCCCGGACTGGCGAATCTGGCCAGGCCGGCATTCGAGAACGTCGATGCGTTCCTGAGTCGCGAGCAGCTGGCCAATCGCATCGGAGCGGGCTTGTCCCCGAAGGAGTGGCTCACCCAGTTCCCCAACGGGAAATCGGATCAGGAGCGGAACTATTTCTGGTATCGCCGCGTGTTTCGGGCTCCGGAACAGCGGCAGGTCGCGCTGCTCAAGATCAACAAGGCCCAGTTCGGCACCGCCGTGTGGCTCAACGGGCGGAAACTGGGTGAGTACGCCGGGTGTTTCTCCGCCAGCTACTTCCATCTCGAGGAGGCCATCCGCTGGAAGGCCGACAATACGCTGCTCATACGCATCGGCGCCCACCCGGCCGTGCTGCCGGACACCTACCCCACGGGTTCCGATTTCGAGAAGATCAAATGGACGCCCGGGATCTACGATGATGTCTCGTTGATCTGCTGCGACAATCCGTTGATCCAGTCGGTCCAGATAGCGCCGGACATCGAGCGCGGCGAGATCACCGTGCAGACGACCGTCAAGAACTGCGGCGATCGGGCCGTCACGAGTTCGCTCATGCATGCCGTTCGGACCTGGAAGACGCGCGAGTCGGTGGCGGTGTGCACGCCGCAGCCGGTTTCGTTGGCCGCGGGCGAAGAGCAGATCATTACGCAGACGATCGCGATTCCCCACGCGCATTGGTGGTCGCCCGAGGATCCGTTCTTGTACGTGTTGCGGTCCAGCACGGGCGGCGATTCGCTCGCGACCCGCTTCGGCATGCGCGAGTTTCGATTCGATGCCGCCACCAAGCGCGCACTGCTGAACGGACAGGTCTACTACCTGCGCGGCTCGAACATCACGCTGCATCGCTTCCTGGAGGACCCGCTCTGCCGGGATCTGCCCTGGAAGGAGACCTGGGTGCGCAAACTGCTCGGCGAACTGCCCAAGAAGATGCACTGGAACTACTTCCGGTTCTGCATCGGGCCGGTCCCGGATCGGTGGCTGGAGATCTGCGACGAGGTCGGCTTGCTGGTACAGAGCGAGTTTTTCGTCTGGACCGGCCGGCCGGGTTGGTACGAGGGATACGCCCGCACCTATGATACGCTGGAGATGATCCGCCAGTACAAGGACTGGATGCGCGACCAATGGAACCATCCCAGCGTGGTCGTATGGGACGCGAACAACGAGACGGAGGATGCGACGTTCCGGGAGCAGATCATCCCGGCCGTCCGGCCGCTGGACCTGTCGCGGCGCCCCTGGGAGAACAGCTACAACCTGCCGGCGGACCCGAACGATCCTGTGGAGTGCCACCCGTACTTGATGATCGGAGGGCACCGCGGTGAGCTGACGTTCCGGATGAGCGATCTGGAGACTCGGGACAGCTCGCCCGCGCCCGGTTCGGTGCCCACGGACACGAACCCGCCCTTGATCAACGAGTACGGCTGGCTCTGGCTCAATCGCGACGGGTCACCGACACGGCTGACCGAGCGGGTCTATTCCCAGCTCATGGGCGACAACACGACGGCGCGTGAGCGGCTGGACATGTGGGCCTACCTGTTGGCCGGCAAGACCGAGTACTGGCGAGCGCACCGCAAGTACGCGGGGGTCATCCACTTCGTGTATCTCACGTGCAGCTATCCGGGCGTGTACACCTCCGATCACTTCCAGGATGTCACGCGCCTCGAGCTGGATCCGGCGTTTGCGGATTATGTCTCGCAAGCCTTCCAGCCGCTGGGCGTCTACATCAACTTCTTCCAACCGACCCTCAAGGCCGGCGCGGAGCGCAGGTTCCTGGTCATGCTGGTCAACGACTACTCTCAGGCGGTCACCGGCAAGCTGACGCTGTGCTTGGAAGACGCCGGCGGCACGGCGCTGGTGCAGGCCGAGCAGCGCTTCGAGATGTCGGCAGACGGCGATACCAGCGTGGAGCTGTCGCTGGCGATCCCGAGCGTGCCGGGCAAGTGCACGCTCAAAGCCGTGGCAACACTCGACGGGCAGCCGGCGGTCGAACCGACGATCTGCCGGCGCTGGGTAGTTGTGGAATGAGGCGCCGACCTGTTCGAAACCCAACGTGCTGGTTCACCAGCAGAAACGGACCTGTTATGACGATTCCTCGTACGCTATCCCGGTTGACTCTGTGCGTATCGATCCTGTTCTTGGCGCCGAATCGCTGCCTGTCGCAGGCAGTCTCGGAGCCGGCTCCTGCGGCCGACAGGCTGGCCGCCGAATTCGTCCAACCGCCGGACTCGGCGCGCCCCTGGGTCTACTGGTTCTGGCTCAACGGCAACATCACGCCCGAAGGGATCACGGCGGACCTGGAAGCCATGCAGCAGGTCGGCATCGGCGGCGGGTTGATCATGGAGGTGGACCAGGGCGCGCCGGTCGGCCCGGTGGACTTCATGAGCGCGCGTTGGCGCGAGTTGTTCCAGCGCGTGCATGCGGAGTCGAAGCGGCTCGGCCTGGACATCAACATGAACAACGATGCGGGCTGGAACGGCAGCGGCGGCCCATGGATCAGGCCCGACCAGGCGATGCAGAAAGTGGTCTGGAGCGAAACGGAGGTCCAAGGGCCGCGGGGCTTCGCGGACCCGTTGCCTCAACCGGAGACCGTGGCGGGCTTCTATCGCGACATCTGCGTGCTGGCCTTCCCCAAGATCGGCGAGTACCGCATCGACCGGATCCGCGCCAAGGCCATGTTCGAAATCGGCGGCGTCGGCGGGATCGCACGCGGTGAGCTGCCGGCCTCCGAGCTGATCGATCGCCGGGCGATCGTGGTCTTGAGCGAGCGGATGGATGGTGCGGGTCGGCTGGTGTGGGACGTGCCGGCCGGCGCCTGGACCATTGTGCGTTTCGGCCACACCTGTACGGGCGTGGAGAACGCACCGGCGCCGGCCAGCGGTCGCGGGCTCGAATGCGACAAGCTCAGCAAGGAGGGCATCGAGGCCAATTTTGCGGGCATGATGGCCAGGCTCGCGTCGGACAACGGCGTCGGGCCGGAGGTGGGCGCTGCGGGCCTGGTGGCCACGCACATCGACAGCTGGGAGAACGGTTCACAGAACTGGACGGCGGCGATGCGTGACGAGTTTCAGCGCCGGCGCGGTTACGACCTGCTGCCGTTCCTGCCGGTGATGACCGGCCGCGTGGTGGACACGCTGGAGATCTCCGAACGGTTCCTGTGGGACCTGCGCCAGACGGTCTCCGAGTTGGTGCTCGACCACTATGCCGCTCGTTTCGGCGAGTTGGCCCATGCGCACGGCATGCGCTTCACGGTCGAAGCCTACGGCTGCCCCTGCGATTCGTTGCCGTTTGCCGGCCGCGCCGATGAGCCGATGGGCGAGTTCTGGACGCCCGGCGGCGGCGCGATCGAGACCTGCCGGACGATGGCATCGGCAGGCCACGTGTATGGCAAGCGCATCATTGGCGCCGAGGCGTTTACGGCGAGCGATCACGAGCGGTGGCGCGAGCATCCGGCTTCGCTCAAGGCGCTTGGCGACCGCGCCTTCTGCGAGGGAATCAACCGCTTCGTGTTTCACCGCTACGCGCTGCAGCCGTGGGCCGAGCGGCGCGTACCCGGCATGACCATGGGGCCGTGGGGACAGCATTACGAGCGGACGCAGACCTGGTGGGAATCCAGCGCCGCCTGGCATCTCTACCTGGCGCGCTGCCAGCACCTGCTGCGGCAGGGGCTCTACGCGGCGGACATCTGCTACCTGCAACCCGAAGCGCCGCCGCAGGGGCCGCGGAACTTCCCGCGCCGCGGTTATGGCTGGGACGAGTGCCCGCCGGAGGTCGTGCTCACGCGGATGACCGTGCAGGACGGCCGCCTCGTGTTGCCCGACGGGATGAGCTATCGCCTGCTGGTGCTGCCCGACTCCCAGACGATCACACCGCAGCTGCTCCGCAAGATCAAGGAGCTGGTAGCGGCCGGCGCCACCGTGATCGGCCCCCGACCGGTCGGCTCGCCCAGCCTGACCGACTATCCCGCGTGTGATGCGGAGATCGCGCAGCTCGGCGGGGAGCTGTGGGGCGATTGTGATGGGAAAACGGTCCAGCAGCACGCGTTCGCCGGGGGCCGCGTGATGTGGGGCGTGACCCCCGAAGCCGCGCTGCAGGCCGACGGCGTGCCGCCCGACTTCGCGAGCAGCCATGGGCTCAACTACATCCACCGGCGGCTCGACGACCGGGACATCTACTTCGTGGCCAACCCGCACCCGTGTGCGCTGGCGGCCTCCTGCAGTTTCCGCGTGACAGGCAAGCGGCCCGAGTTCTGGTGCCCCGCCACCGGACGGATCGAACCCGCGGCCGTCTTCCGGGAAGAGGGAGGCGTGACACAGGTGGCCGTGCCGCTGGCGGCGACCGGATCGGTGTTCGTCATGTTCCACCGGCCGCGCGGCGCTGTCGATCCAATCGTGGAAGTCACGCGCGGCGGGAAGGTGCTGCTGTCCGCCGCGCCGAACTCGCCGCCCAAGGTGACCATCATCAGTGCGCGCTACGGCGTGCTCGACGATCCGCAGCGGACGCGCGACGTGCGGGCCAAGCTGCAACGGATCGTGGACGCCGGCGAACGGAGTGTCACGGTGGCGCGCATGGCCGAGGGTGATGATCCGGCCTTCATGGTGGTCAAGACGCTCGACGTCGAGTACACGGTCGACGGCGAGCGCGGGCACGTGAAGGGTACCGATCCCGAGACGATCCTTCTGGACCAGGTCATGCAGCCGCCGCCGGCGGCCGCGGTACATGCCGACACGCAGGGTCGCATCAGCATCGAGGTGCGTGAGCCGGGCAGCTATCGCTGGACCACCGAGTCCGGGCGCGTGCAGGACGCGCATGTTGCGAGCATGCCGCCGCCCGTCTCGGTGACCGGGCCCTGGGAGGTGCGTTTCGCACCCGCCGGAGGCGCACCGCCGTCGGTATCGTTCGATCAACTCATGTCCTGGAGCGACCACGAAGACCCGGGCGTGAAGTACTATTCGGGCACCGCCACCTATCACAAGATACTGCACGTGCCGGACGACATGCCGGCCGCCGACCGCCGGCTCTACCTGGACCTGGGTGACGTGCAAGTAATGGCTCGAGTGACACTCAATGGTCATGATGCGGGGATGCTCTGGAAGCCACCGTACCGCGTGGATGTCACGGACATCGCGCGGCCCGGCCGCAACGAGCTGGAAGTCCAGGTGGTCAACCTGTGGCCGAACCGGATGATCGGAGACGAACAGCTGCCGGAGGACAGCGAGCGGCATGCCAACGGCACGCTCCAGGCGTGGCCTCAATGGCTGCTGGAGGGCCGGCCGAGCCCCACCGGGCGCATCACCTTCACCAGCTGGCGGCTGTGGAAGAAAGATGACGCGCTCCTGCCCTCCGGCCTGCTCGGACCCGTCACGCTGCAGGTCACGCACTGCCTGCGGCATGAATAGTCTCCGTTCGCTCCGCGAATGACGGCGGAGGAGCCCGGAGCCGGCCTGCGCCTTGCAGACCGGGTCGCCCGGGGATTAACATTCCCGTAAACAAACGCTTGTTGAGCACCTTGCGCAGATCGGAGCCGAACCCATGAAGAACATGCAACTTGCCGGTGGAATCCTCGTCATCGGGTTGGCCCTGGCCAGTCTGGCCGGGGCGGCCGAGGTCCGGGTGGCGGAGCGACCCGACATGTCGGCCGCCAACGCGCACTACACGGCCAATCGCGCGCCGCTCGCACCCAGCCCCTACGTCAAGCTGCCCATCGGCAGTATCACTCCGCGGGGCTGGCTGCGCCACATGCTCGATGTCGAGCGGGAGGGGATGGTCGGCCGGCTCAAAGAGATCTCGCCGTGGCTCGACTTCTCGAAAAGCTCCTGGGCCGATCCGGAGGGTAAAGGGCAATTCGGCTGGGAGGAGATGCCTTACTGGCTCAAAGGCTACGGCGACCTGGGCTATGTGCTCCAGGACGAGGCGATCATCGCCGAGGCGAGGAAGTGGATCGACGCGGCGATGGCATCGCAGCGCGAGGACGGTTGGTTCGGCCCCCGCGACCTGCTCACGAACCTGGACGGCAAACCCGATCTCTGGCCGCACATGGTCATGTTGAACGTCCTGCAGAGCTACCACGAGTACAGCGGGGATCCGCGCGTCATTGAGGTGATGACGCGCTACATGAAGTGGGAGAACGGGTTGCCGGTCAGCGCGTTCGGGGAAGGCTACTGGCCGAAGATCCGCGCGGGGGACAACATCGAGAGCGCATGCTGGCTCTACAATCGCACGGGCGAGCCGTGGCTGCTCGAACTGGCCGCGAAGATCCATCAAGGCATGGCGCGTTGGGACACCGATGTGATCAACTGGCACAACGTGAACCTGGCCCAGGGCTTTCGAGCGGGCACCGTGGCCTGGATGGTCACCCAAGACCCGGCGCACCTCGAGTCCGCGGAACGCAACTACGGGAAACTGATGGGGATCTACGGGCAGTTCCCCGGCGGCGGGTTCGTGGGCGACGAGAACTGCCGTGAAGGCTACATCGACCCGCGCGGCGGCATCGAGACCTGCGGCATCGTCGAGTTCATGCACAGTTTCCAGATGCTCATGAAGATTACCGGCAACCCGGTCTGGGTCGATCGCTGCGAGGAGATCGCGTTCAACGCGTTTCCCGCCTCGATGCCGGCCGACCAGAAGGGACTGCACTACATCACCTGCGCGAACCAGGTCCAGCTCGACCGCCACAACAAGTCGCCGGGCATTCAGAACGGCGGCACGATGTTCAGCTACTCGCCGTTCGAGACCTATCGTTGCTGCCAGCACAACGTCTCGCACGGCTGGCCGTATTACGCCGAGGAACTCTGGCTGGCCACGCCCGACAAGGGGCTCTGCGCGTCGCTCTACGCGGCATCCGAAGTCCGCGCCAAGGTGGGTGACGGCACCACGGTCACGATCACCGAAGAGACCGACTACCCGTTCGGCGATGCCATCGAGTTCCGGCTCGAGCTGCCGAAGACGACCACGTTCCCGCTCTATCTCCGCGTGCCGCGCTGGTGCGAGGGCGCACGGGTGGCGATCAACGGCGAGGTGTCGACCACGGCGGGGCGACCGGCGTCCTTGCTGCAGATCACCCGCCCGTGGACGGCGGGGGACACCGTGACGCTTTCGCTGCCGATGAACGTCTCGGTCCGCACCTGGGCGAAGAACCAGGGCGCGGTCTCCGTGGACTATGGCCCGCTGAGCTACTCGCTGGCGATCCGAGAGCGTTGGGAGAAGTACGGCAACCGGAACCCCGACTGGCCGGAGTGGGAAGTCTTCGCGGACTCGCCGTGGAACTACGGGCTCGTGATCGATCCACAGGCTCCTGAAAAGACCCTGGAGGTCGTGCGTCAGCCGGGCCGTGTTCCCGAGCAGCCGTTCACGCCGGAAACAGCCCCCGTACGCATCAAGGCCCAGGCGCGGAAGATCCCGAACTGGCAACTGGATCGGCTGAGCATGATCGACAAGCTCCAACCGAGCCCGGTCAAGACATCGGAGCCGGTCGAAGAAGTCACGCTCATCCCGATGGGCGCCGCACGCCTGCGAGTCTCCATGTTCCCGGTCGTGACGGACGGTCCGGAGGGCCATGAATGGACCGCGCCGGTCCAGATCAAGCCCGCGCAGTACAAGGCCAGCGCCTCGCACTGCCACGACACGGACACGGTCGACGCCCTGAGTGACGGCGCGGAGCCGGCCAACTCGATGGATCATGACATCCCGCGCATGACTTGGTGGCCCCGCAAGGGCAGCAAGGAGTGGGTACAGTACGACTTCGCCAAGCCGCGGAAGATCTCGATGGTCTCCGTGTATTGGTTCGACGACCTGCCCGCGGGCGGCTGCTCCGTGCCACAAGCCTGGCGGATCCTGTACCGCGACGGCGATCAGTGGCGCGAAGTGGCCCATCCCAAGGCCAGCCCCATTGCGAAGGACAAGTTCAACCAGATGGCGTTCGATGCGGTGGAGACCGATGCCCTCCGCTTGGAAGTGGAACTCAAACCCGGTCTATCCGGCGGCATCCTCGAATGGATCGTCGGCCAGTAGTGTGCCAGGCCTCTTGCCTGTCGACCTGTTCAGAGGCTTGGCCGGTCCGATCATGAAGATGGGGGAAGGCGCTCATGGCAGACCACCCGAACAACGCGTCCGATTGCACGACGGACGGCGACTGTTACCGGCACATCAGTCGGCGCGAGTTGCTGCGGCGGACGGGCGCTGGCGCCTTGGCGCTGGGGCTGCCCGCCCTGCGGGCCATGGCTGGGCCGTTTGACGCGCACGATTTCGAGCAGCTGGTGCCTGCGGACAAGCGGCTGAGCGCCGAGTGGATCCAGTCGTTGTACGCGCGTGGCGAGCCGGAGCAATACACGGGTCCGGATCTCCAGTGGATCGGGATGCCGATCGGCGGGCTGTGTGCTGGTCAGTTGTATTTGGGCGGCGATGGCCGGCTCTGGCATTGGGACATTTTCAACCAGTACATCGGCACGGGTGCCGCGCACTATGCGGACCCTTTGAAACCCGCCGCGCCGCTCGACCAGGGGTTCGCGATCCGCGTGAACGACACCGTCAAGTCGCTCGATCACCGCGGCTTTCGCGACATCCGCTTTCGCGGCGAGTACCCCATCGCCAAGGTCCTCTATCGCGACCCGGAGCTGCCTGTCACCATCGAGCTGGAAGCCTTCTCGCCGTTCATTCCGCTCGATGAATCGGATTCCAGCCTGCCGGTGACCGTCATGCGCTACACGGTCAGGAACACCAGCGCGGCCGCTGTGGAGATGGAACTGGGCGGTTGGCTGGAGAACGCCGTGTGCCTGTGGACCGGTCAGTCGGGCATCGGCCTGCGGCACAACCGGATCGTGCGGACCGGGACCATGCTGCGACTGGAATGCTCGGCCACGGAGCCGCCTGATGACGCGCGTCCCGACATCCTGTTCGAGGATTGGGATCGAGAGGCGTATGATCCCTGGACCGTCACCGGCACGGCGTTCGGCGGCGGCCCGGTGCTCAAGGCGGAGGTGCCCGAGTACCAGGGCGACGTCGGCGGACCCGGCCGGCGCGTGGTCAACTCGCACGCGACGGCGCCGGGCGGCGATGTGGGCGAGAAAGACAACCAGACCGGCACGCTCACCAGTGGCGAGTTCACCATCGAGCGCGACTACATCACGTTCTGGATCGGCGGCGGAAGCCACGCCGGCACGACCTGCCTGAATCTGCTGGTCGACGGCAAGGTCGTGCTCACGGCCACCGGACAGGACAGCAACCGCATGCGTCTCGATCAGTTCGAGGTGCGGCACCTGAGGGGCCGGACCGCACGGCTGCAGATCGTCGACCACCAGCAGGGTCCCTGGGGCAACATCGGCATCGGCCGGATCGTGTTGAGCGACAAGCCGGCCGCGCTGCAGGTGCCATTCGAGGATCGGCACGATTTCGGCACCCTGGTGTTGGCGCTGCTCGAGCCGGGCGCGAGCGACCGCGGCGTGGCCGGCTTGCCCGACAGCGCCGTTCCGGCCGGCCTGTTCCGGGAGTCCGCGGACTCGGACCTGCAGGGCTCCAGGCCGTTCGGTCAGCCGTTGCGGGGCGGCCTGGCACGCACGCAGTCGTTGGGCGCCGGCGAGGAATCGACGGTGACGTTCCTCGTCGCATGGCACTTCCCCAACGATCGCATCGAAGGCGTGCCGGATGTCGGGCGCTACTATGCCAACCGGTTCAAGAGCGCCGCGGACGTTGCCGACTACACGGCCGCGCATTTTTCGTCGCTGCACGCCCAGACGCGCCTGTGGCGGGACACCTGGTACGACTCGACGCTGCCCTACTGGTTCCTGGACCGCACGATGCTCAACACGTCGATCCTGGCCACCTCCACCTGCCACCGATTCGCCACGGGCCGATTCTATGGTTGGGAAGGCGTCGGCTGTTGTCCCGGCACCTGCACCCATGTGTGGCAGTACGCGCAGGCGCCCGCCCGGCTGTTCCCGGCGTTGGAGCGCGACCTGCGCGAGCGCACGGACTTCGGCATCGCCTTCGATGCGGATTCCGGCCTGATCCGATTCCGTGCCGAAGGCGCGGGCCTGGCGATCGACGGCCAATCCGGGTGTATCTTGCGGAGCTACCGCGAGCACCTGGTCTCCCCCGACGACGCGTTCCTCCGGCGCAACTGGCCGAAGATCAAGCGGGCCGTCCAGTGCCTGATCGACAAGGACGCCGATGGCAACGGGATCATGGAGAGCAATCAGCACAATACGCTGGATTCCGACTGGTATGGCCCGGTCGCCTGGCTGAGCGGCATATACATCGCGGCCCTGCGCGCAGCGGAGGAGATGGCCCGGGAAGTAGGCGACAGCGCGTTTGCCGCGACCTGCCGTGCGATCTTCCAGCGGGGCCGACAGTTCATCGTCCAGGAGCTGTTCAACGGCGAGTATTTCGTCAACCGGGTCGATCGGCAGCACCTCAACGCCATCAACTCGGGGACCGGCTGTGCCATCGACCAGGTGCTCGGCCAGTCGTGGGCATGGCAGGTGAGCCTGGGCCGCGTGTTGCCCCAGCCGGAAACGCGCTCGGCCCTCAAGTCGCTCTGGCGTTACAACTTCACGCCGGACGTGGGCCCCTTCCGGGAGGCCAACAAACCCGGGCGCTGGTACGCCATGCCCGGCGAAGCCGGACTGCTCATGTGCACATTCCCGCGCAGCGACTGGACTTACCAGCAGGCGGCCGGCCAAGGACCGGACTGGGCGGCCGGCTACTTCAATGAATGCATGAACGGGTTCGAGTACCAGGTGGCCGGCCACATGATCTGGGAAGGTCTGCTGCAGGAAGGCCTGGCCGTCACCCGTGCCGTCCACGACCGCTATCACGCGCGCCGCCGCAACCCCTGGAACGAAGTCGAATGCGGCGATCACTATGCCCGCTCGATGGCCAGCTACGGGGTGTTTCTGGCAATGTGCGGGTTCGAATACCACGGGCCGCGCGGCCACATCGGTTTCGCGCCGCGCCTGTCGCCGGACGATTTCCGCGCGGCGTTCACAGCCGCCGAAGGCTGGGGCACGTTCCGCCAGCAATGGAATGGCGGAACCGGGACCGCGGAACTCGCGCTGCGCTGGGGCGCACTCCGACTACGCACCATGTCGCTCGCCGTGCCGGCCGAGCCCAGCCGGGTTGCGGTGACGCTCGATGGCCACCCTCTCGAGTCGACGTACCGCTGGGAGGAGCAGCGGCTGGTGATCGAATTGGCGGAGGACCAGCACATCGCGGCGGAGGGACAACTCCGCGTGGAGGTGATGGGCCGTGGCTGAAGGTCGCGTGATCGCTGACGTGCCAGTCCCCGCCGGCCGGCCGGTTGCAGGCGCGTGCCGCAGACAAGCTCAATGCTGCGCACTCGCGAGCCGCGGATCATCGAGATCCAGGCGATACATGATCTGGTTGTAATCGTACCGCGGCGTCGGTGTCGGATTGCCCGAGAAGCTGGTCGTGTAGGTGCCTTCGAAATAGATCACGCGCCCGCCGTCCTGATCGAAGAACGGGTGGTGGACGGGGTTGTAGAAACTGTATCGGTCGTGCGTCACGATCTTCTTCGCGCAGCGCCAGGGCCCGGTCAGCTCCGGAGCTTCCGCATACCAGATCTCGCCCAGCATGGACGTGCCGCCCGACTGGCAGGCGATCGCAATCCACTTCTGACGATATTCGTTCCAAGCCACGCTGCCGCGATGCAGATGGACAGGCTGCTGCGAATCCACATCGAGCGGCACATAGCAGGCCTCCTCCTGGCGGATCGCCCCCGCCGCGATCCACTGCCGCTGCAGCGCGACGTCCGCCGGCTGAGCGTCCTTGTGCCAGCCGAAGACGACGCGACCCGTCGCATCGCGCGTGAACCGCGGGTTGGCCGGATCGCTGCCCGGCTCCAGGCATGTCCAGGCTTCCCAGCTGTCGGCCGCCGCGAAATCCTTGAGCGTGGCGGGAACCCGCACGGTCGGGAAGACCTCGCCCAGATAGACATACTCCGATGTGCCGTCAGGATGGCGGATAGGATGCGCTTGACCAGGGAACCGCCAGCGCTCGCGCATCTCCAGCGGCATCGGCGTGTCGAACTGCTGTGCCTCGTCGTCATAGATGGCCAGCCCGTGATCGAGCATCGTTCCCAGGTCTTTCATGTGCGCGTAATGGCACACCAGGCGGTCGCGGCCCGCTTCGTCGCGAAGCACGCACACCGCATCGATCCACACGGGCCCTGTCTTGACCCCCAGACGCGCCATCGGACGGCTGAACCCGTCCTCTCCCACGAAATACTCCAAGTCCACCGCGCGATCGGGGTCCGCAGTCGGACCCGGCAGGTCGGAGGTGGCTCCGGCCATCCAGAAGTGACCCAATGGGTATCGCAGCCGGTTGGTATCGCCCCAGAACCAGTAAATCCGGTCGCGATACACCGCGGCCATCACCGAGTCCTGGCCGGCGACCTGGCCCGTGCCCCGCGGCTCGCGCAGCGGTACCGGCTTGCCCAGCCGCAGGCTGGCGTCATAGATCCCCTCGCCCGTGATCCGGTACAAGCGCTCCGCGATGTTGGTCCGACAGACCTGCACGACCGCCTCTCGGCCGGGTTCGGGAGTGAGCACCAGCCCGGCGAAACCGAACCCGTCCTTGGCATAGGTGTAACCATGGCTCTGGACATGGAAGAACACGGGTCGGCCGATCAGGTCGAGATCGTCCAGGGCGATCCAGCCGGCGCTGTCGGTCACATACCGCTGGTGGTGAACGGTTTCCAATTCGACGAGTGGCACGCCGCGGCCGGTTTCGGAGTCCACCACCTGGATGCCGAAGAAACGTGGCGGGCAGGCCTGTTGGGGTGCAGCGCCCAGAGTGGTGCGCGCGACACCGGCGACGCACATGCCGGTGAGGATGTACCCGAGGGTTTGCAGGCTGCGCCATCGCCGGACAGGCTGCCATGGTGTTGTGACATCGGTCGTGCGATATCTCGAGGTCGTCATCGGTATGCCTCACGGTGGATTACTCGGGCGCCCGCCGGGCAGCGAGTCATCTTACGCGCTACCGGCGCGGAGAGCCACGCCGGCACGGTCCTGTCTCCCATCACGGCGGCAGCCGACAGGGGCGGCCCCCTGGATCCGAGGCGCCGGATCGGATAGCACTGGTGGCACGACCGCAAGCGGGGCCGGATGCAAGATCCGCCGCGGTGTGCCGAATCGCCCCCTACGATCGGGCCCCCGGCGCGCGGGCGGGACGGACCTCCCGACGAACGAGCGGTTCTTGGCGCCGCCGGGAAACCGGCGGCGGCCGAGCAGGGTATGGGGTATCGGATGCATTGCCGGCCGCCGAGGTGACGGTTCCCGCATCACTGTACCAGTTTGGGAAAGGAACGACAAATGAAACGGCTGTTGTGTGCGACCTGTGTGTTGTTGCTCGCTGGGATATCCGCGGCAAGCGCGACCGACGCGAGTCGGAACGTGGACGTCCGCCGCGGCGTGCCGGACGACGTGTTTTTGGCCGTCTACGGCAAGCACAATCCGGAACGGGATTACCAGCGGCGGTATTACGACGAAGTCTGGCAGACCGTCCAGAAGACGAAGATCATGGACAAGGTCGTCCAGATGGTGACGGCCCAGATGAGTAGCGAGGACTACGACAAGGCCAAGGGCGTGGTCGACGAGCTGCGTGAGGCGACCAAGGGGATCGACATCAAGGCGCTGGCCGACGCTCAGGAGATCGTGTATGCCCAGTGGATGCAGATGGCGCCGATGCCGACCTCCCAGCACCTGTTGATCCTCCGCGTCACGCCCGAGGCGGCCGCGTCCACGGCCGAAGGTGTGAAGAACCTGCTGGCCCTGGCCGAGCGCTACTCGGGGGGCGAAGTCACCGTGTCGCAACGCGAGGAAGCGGGCGCTCAGGTCTACGGCCTGGTCCTGCCTCCGCAGGTTCCGTTCCAGCCGGCGGTGGCGCACATGGGCGACCTGTTCCTGTTCTGTTCGTCGCGCGACCTGCTGAGCGACAGCCTGCAGCTGCTTGCCGGCGGCTCGGGCGCCTGCAAGTTCGACGATCCGCGCTTGAAGGCCGCCCTGCGGCAGCTGCCGGAAATGGAGGACAGCCTGGTCTTCTATGACGGCCGGGCGCAGTTCGCCGCCTTGCGCCGTCTGGGTGGGTTTCTACAACAGGTCGGACGAGGCGACTCGAATGTCGAACTCGTCACGAGGATCCTGGACAAGCTCTGGGACGATGTGGCGATCATCGACTTCGAGGTCACCGTGGAGTACACCGAAGGCAATCTGAACCGGTCGGCCACCTACGGCAAGCTGCTCCCGGGCACCGAGGATGCCACCCTGCGCAAGATGCTTTCCGGCGGGCAGGCATTCGAGAAGTGGTACGCCTGGGTCCCCGCCGGCGCGCTGTCGTACTCGGTGTGCAAGGGTGTGAACCTGCACCTGCTCTACGAGCGGATCCTGGCCGTATTGCAGGAGGACGTGCCCGCCGCCGCTCCGGCCCTGGAGCAGTTCGAGGCGATCCAGGCACAGTTGGACCTGCACCTGGACCGCGACATCCTCCAGGCTTTCCCGGGCGAGCATGTGTCGGTCACCTTGCCGGCGGCCAAGGGCAAGCGGCCCGAATCGGTCGTCGCGCTGCGCTGCACGAAGCCTGATCGGATCAAGGAGCTGCTCCACCGGGCCATGGCGGCTGTGCAGCAGATCAAGGAGCCGATAGTCCAGGCCCAGCAACCGAAGTTCGTGGAGAGCGAGGAACTGGAAGGGTTCGAAGCCTTGTCCCTGGCCGTCTTGAATGCGTTCCAGGTGCGCCCGGTCTTCGGTTTCCAGGACGGCTGGCTGTACATCGGATCGAGCGCCGATGCGGTGAAGAAGGTGCTGGCGACCAAGGCGGGCCGGGGCGAGACGGTGGAAGGGACCGAGGCGTTCCGGAAACTGAGACTCGACGTGGACGGTCCCGTCGACTCCATCGCCTACAAGAACACGGCCGAACAGGTGCACGCGGTCGCCGACATGCTTGACCAGCTGGGCATCACGATCCCGATGGTCATGGCCATGGTTCCCACCGGCGCGAGCCAGGACGACCTGAAACCGTTCCAGGCGATCCTTTCGCTGCTGCCGGACGTGTCGAAGATCGTGCGGAAGTTCGATTTCCTGGAGGCCAATGTGACGGTCGTGCAACCTGGCAGCGACCCGGGCAGCTACGAGAAACGTTCTGTCACCGTAGTGCGTCCGGCCGACGCGGCGTCTGCCGAGTAGGCGTCGACGGGCGGGAAGCGTTAGTCTCGGCGGCTTCGGGCATGCGGCGTTGTATTGCCGAGTGGCCCGAAGCTGCCGGCGTCCCCGGCTCGCCCGGCGGCACTCAGGTGCCCGGGCGGGCCGCGGGGCTACGGTTTACGGTTCGGTGTCGAAGGGCATGCCGGCCGGCGGCGGTGTCTGGGGGCCTTCGTCGGGCTTCTTCCCTTCGACTCCTTCTTTCTCCAGCTGCCGCAGGGCGTCCACACCGAACCCTTCCTCCGCGGCCGACGCTTTCTCGGAGATCAAGTCGTTGCGGCCCAGGTGGACTTTCTTGTACTCATCCTCGGCGATGATGTAATACCAATCGGCGAAGCGGGCGTTGAGCTCGGCGATTTGCGTTCTGGCCTTCTTGAGCTTCTCGTCGCGCTCATCCTGCTTGCGCTGGTTCTCTTTCCGCACCCGTTCGCGTTCCAACTCGAGGTCGGTCATCTCTGCCGCGGGCTTTTCCTTGGCCTCCTCCGGCTTGGCCGCCTCGTCGCCGTCCGGCTTGGGTGCCTCGGTCGCGGCCGTTTCGTCGCCGACCGGTTTCGGTTCTTCCTGCGCCGCGTCCGGCGAATCGCCGCCCGGGAGCGGTTCGAGTTGCAGGGGCGGGAATTTCGATTCATCCAGCCGGGCGGTGACGAACAGGTAGCGGTTGATCTTTCCTTCCTGGCCCGCGTCCTGTCCGACGCTCTCGATCTCGCCGAACCGCAGGAGGTATTCGACTCCGGTCTTGAGGCTGACGAGCACTTCGCCGTTGGCGGCCAGGATTTCCGGCTCGCCCGTCTGGGTATTGCTCAAGTAGAAGCCGCGCGCCATCAACGACCGCTGACTCTCTTCGTTGTTGAGGAAGTCGGTGCCGGCTTTCAGGTCCGCGCCCAAGCCGGTGGGCTTGCGCAGCACGCCCACGATCTTCATGTCGCCGAGCGCCGTCTTGAACTCATTGAGTTTCTGGGTGTTGAGTTCTTCGGTCGGCAGCAACTCGGTGGGCCGCTTCTCGCCGCCTCGGTATTGGACCAGCTCGTCCAGGACCCACTTGCTCTGATCGGAGTTCCAGGTCACCTGCGCTTCGAAGCGCTTGTCAATCGTTCCGCGCAGGCCGGTCAGGGTCTGGGTGGTGACGATGGCATAGTCTTTCAGGGTGGCGTGTTCGACATCCAGCGTGTTGATCTTCAGCAGGTTGCGTTCGATCCATTTCTCGAACTCGGTCGGGAACTTCTCCGGGTCGATTTTGACGACATACACCTGGGATTGTCCGGGCTTGCGCACGAAATGCTGATCGGCTTCGCCCTTGACGCCCTTGCCGATGATGAGCTTGGCAAGCTCCTTGCCCTTCGCATCTTTGACGGCGACCAGCAGGCCGACACCTTCCTGGCTGGCGTCGAGTTTCTGTTTGTCCGGTTCGATCACGCCGAACACCTGGTGGTCTTTCGGGTCCTCCGACGCGATCCCGATGACGTTCAAGTCGATCAGTGCGCCGGCCGCATCCTTCATCTGGTTCTCCGCGTCCGCCGGGTAATTCGAGCTGGAGGGGATCGTCCAGAGCCGCGAGGTGGCGCTCCGCACGACTTCAAATTCCTGGAGCTGGCCGAGGCCCTCGGTGAACTTGGTGATCTTCAGCTCGGCGGCCGAGGCGGGATCGGTGAACTCGGGGAACATCGCTTTGCCCAGCAGTTCGGGTGGCCGATACTCCTCCTGCTTCGGGTAAGTGAACACGGCAACCAATACTGCCACCACTGCCACGGCGGCAAAGATGACTGTCTTGATCGACTCGGACATGCGGATACTCCTCGCTTTGGCTAACGCAATCGCGATTTCTCAATGCCTTCCCGTTCGCGCAATCGCCGCTGGACAAACACCACCACGCCGACCAGGAAGGGCGGTATCCAGGGGATGGCCACGGCCCAGAACTTGTAGGTGAACTGCATGCGCTGGATCTCCAGCCCCACCTCGCGCTGGATCCGCTCGATGTCGCGATCGCGATCGCGTTCGAACCGCTGATTCATGATCTGCAAGCGGCGGTCGAGCACTTTCTGTTGTTCGCCCAGCTGCTGCATTTTCACCCGGAAGTCCGCCTCGTCGATCTTCTCGCCGGCGTCCTTCTTCTTCTGCAAGTCCTCCACGATCTTGCGGAACTCCTGCAGCACCCGTTCGTTCTCGGCTTCCGCGTCCTTCTTCGCATCATTGCATTTGGACCGGCACTCGGCGCTCTTCGTGTACTCCTCCTTGCGCGCTTCCTCGACACGGTCCTCGACCACGCGGAGCGTGGTGTAGCGCGGCTTCCGCTTGCGGATCGGAATGTACTCGGTGTCGGACGACAGGGTATCGATGATGTTGAGCACGAACGTGACGTTCTCGAATTCCCAGCGGATCCCCTCCTGGTCCTGGCCCTCTTGGGGCCGGGCGCGGATGCGCACGAAGGCGGGGAACAGCAGGTCGATGTCGGCCACGTAGACCACCTTGATTGGGCCGTCCGCGTCGGCCGGCTCTTCAGGCTCGGGCGCTTCCGCCGCATCGGCCTTCTGGTCATCCTTCTGCGGTTCGGCGGCCTGCTTGTCCTCGTCGGCCGCCGCCGGTGCCTTGTCGGACGAAGCGCCGGCCTTCTTGTCGCTCGGCACGCTCTGGATGTGGGCGGCGAGCGTCAGGCTTTCGCGATGGCGCTGCAGGGCCCGCAACATGGACGGATCGCGCGAGTGCTGAATCAGCTGCTCGTAGCCGATCGTACCGGAGGGCTCGCGGGTGGAGAGCAACTTCGTGAACTTCAGGTCGCTGGAGGCGGCCGATTCGAGCGCGCCCGGGTAGGGCAGGAACACCTCGTTCAGGCCGGACGTGATGTCGCTTTCGGAGCTGATCAGGCCGGGGATCCCCGGGTCTTCGCGGACGAAGACCCATTCGTCCGGGATCCCTTCCACCTGCAGCTTGGGATAGGGATTGAACCGCTGCCACACCAGGTCCGGCTGATAGAGCATCTCGGGGCCCATCGAGCCGGACGATTGGATGCCGATCACCTCCCAGAGTCTCCTGATGTCGCCCTTGGGCAGGGGTCGTCCGCCGCCGAACATGCCGCCGGGCATCTGCTTCGGCTGGCCCGTGCCCGGCACCCCGGTGAACTGGGCCATGAAGGTCGGCAGCGGGTCCTCGAAGATGGCGGTGGGGATCCCGCTCCGGATCGCCTGGATCAGGAACTCCAGCCCCTCCGGGGGCAGCGACGAGGGCTGGACGGCCAGCAGCACATCGTAGCGGTCTTTCGCCACCGGCTGAGTCATGTCGACTTCTTCGACGTCGTACTGCTTCTCCAGCTCCTCGACGATGGCCTGCCGGGGCACCTGCGTCGGCTGTCCGCCGGCGAAGGAGAAGCCGCCCAGCAGTTGCGCGTCGGTTCGCACGACGCCGATCGTCTTGCGGGTCGTCTTGGCGACCGTGTTGATCGAGCGGATCAGCTCGTATTCCACCGGGATGCCGTAGTCGAAGAACGGCACGACGACCTTCTGCAGTCCGCAGCGGAACGCGGCGCCGAGGATCAGTTTTTCATCGGTGATCGCGCCACGCGAGTAACTGCGGATCTGTTCCGGCCGGATGTTGTACTGCTCCTCGGCCAACGCCGCCTCTTCGCTGAACGTCTCCAGGTCATTGTGGATATTGACGCGGATCTTGTCGCCCGCCAGGGCCTGGAACTCCTTGAGCTTGGAGAGCAGGTCGAGGCGCGTTCGCTGGTACTGCTCCGGCACATCCGCGCTGATGAAGGCATCGATGTAGATCAGGTGCTCCGGCTCCAAGCCGCGGATCAGCTGCCTGGTCTCCAACGACAGCGAGCTGATCCCGGCGTCGGTCATGTCCTTGCGGATGCGGTCGTGGCCCGAGAAGAACGCGGCCACGCTCAATGCCAAGACCACCATGGCGCAGGACCGGCACAGATAGTGCCAGAACAACGTCTGGCCGTCCCGGCCGCCATACCAATGCCGCGCGCCGATCAGCAACATGCTCAGGTACAACCCGACCACGATGATCAGCACGAAGTACACGATCGACGACAGGCTGACCACGCCGCGACCGAACGGGTCGAACTGCGAGGCGATGCTCCAGTCCGACACGAGGCGCGACAAGTTGACCTGCGAGAGGAGCGGCCAATCCACCTTGCTCGGCAGCACGTCGGCCATCTTCATGAACACCAGGGGCATGTTGAAGAGCAAGCCGAGGATGAAGCCGATCGTCAGGTTCTTGGTGAGGAAGGAGGCCACCATGCCGATCGAGATCATGGCCAGGCCCGTGAGCCAATAGCCGAGATAGGTCGTGAGGAACAGCCCCAGGTCGACGTCGCCCATGGCCAGCGACAAGAGGACCAGGAAGTTCGAGAGCTGCGAGAACAGCAGCGACGCGGTGAAGATCGCCGACGCCGCCAGATACTTGCCGATCACGATGTCGAAGTCCGCGGCCGGGAGCGTCAGCAGCAGCTCGTCCGTGCCCTGCCGGCGCTCGTCCGCCCAGATGCTCATCGTGATGGCCGGAATGAATACCAACAGAATGCCGGGCAGGTACAGGTTCAGCTGGTCCAGGTTGGCCAGGTTCGCCGCGAAGAACTCGTGCGGCCAGAACGCCGCGAACGAGGAGAGCAGCACGAACAGACAGAGGAACGCGTAGCCGGTCGGATTGCTGAAATAACCGACGAAATTCCGCTTGAGCACGGCGAAGGCCGCCCGCTTGTACAGCACCAGCGGGACCAGCGCCAGCATCAGCACCACGACGAACGCAAGGTCGATCAGCAGGAGAAACAGCAGTTCTCGAAGTATGGCCATGACTTCCACCCGGTCGCAATTCTCAAACTCGATACCTGGAAACGGTCACGCCCAACGCTTACCCCGCCCGCTTGACGGTCAACCGGGCAAACGCCGCGTCCAATCCATGCCGATCCGGATCAAGGTCCTTCACAGCACCGTCGTATTTCAACACTCCGTCATCGATCAGGATGACCCGACTCGCCATCGCCTCCACCTCCTGCAGGATGTGCGTCGATAACAGCACCGTCTTCTTCATCTCCCGCAACCGCTCCATCGTGCGACGCACCTCCCGGATCTGGTTGGGATCGAGACCCACGGTCGGCTCGTCCAGAATCAACACGTCGGGCTCGTGCAGCAACGCCTGGGCCATGCCCACCCGCTGACGATAACCCTTCGACAGCTTGCTGATCGGTTTGTAGATCACCGTGCCCAACGCACACAGGTCCATCACCGCCTCGATCCGCGACTGCTTCTCAGCACGCGTCATCCCCCGCGCCTCGGCGAAGAACTCCAACAGGCTGAACGGAGTCATGTCCGGGTAGAGCGGGCCGTTCTCGGGCAGATAGCCGAGCCGGGCCGAGCCGGCCAACCGGGCCTCCTGCATGTCGTGCCCGGCAATACGCGCCGAACCGGCCGAAGGAGACAAGTAGCCCGTCAGCAGCTTCATCGTCGTACTCTTGCCGGCCCCGTTCGGTCCAAGAAAGGCGACCACCTCGCCCTCCGACACCTGGAAAGTGACGTCCCGAATGGCGGCAAACGGCCCGTAAAACTTCGACAGGCCTAACGCTTCGATCATCGCGGTTTTGTTCTTCTGGTCACTCATCCTGCGTTCTCGTCAGAGTTACGCTTGGCTACAGAACCGAGACACCATGCACGGCCACAGGGCCGGCAGGCGGCCTCCACGTGACACGGCCGGGAAAAAAGTGGGCGCCTGTACATCGCCAGCCGCGGCAGCAGCCGCATCAAAAGCCGGTCAAATTTCGATATACGACCCAGCCCTAAGCCCGGTTCGTCCAACACCCACCGGAACGTGTCAATTTAGGCGGACTTTGCCGCGCATTCAACCGTGGGATGACAGATTTCACGGCCGGATGCCGGGGGCCGCCGCCGACAGCAGAGCCCGCACAGAGGGGGGGGGTGCGGTGCGACCCGTCAGGCCCGTCGACCCAATCGATACAGAACCTACCACCGGTCGCCGCTTCGACCTTCGCCCTCCCGGTCCTCGTCTACCGCTCACCGTCGAATGCCCGGACGCACAGGTGGCGGTTCCAGTGCTGGTTGTCCGTCTCGAGGAAGTCGGTTCGCAGGTGTACGCCGCGTGATTCCTCGCGGTCGAGCGCCGAGCGGACGACGAGCCGTGCGACGGTCAGCATATTCTGGAGTTCCCAGCCCTCGGGTTCGGCAAACTGCCGGACCAGCACATAGCGGCACCACCGGTCGATCATCTGCAGGGCCTGGAGCATGCGTTCGGCGGAGCGGCGCACGCCCACGTGTCGCCACATCAGGCTGGTGAGCGAATTGCGGATGTCGACGAGGTCGAGCGCTGTGGGGGGCTCGTCGACCCGGCCGTTCTCCAGCGGCTGGGCACGATAGTCATCGTCGGTCCGCAGCGCGGCCGCCGACGCCCCCTGACCGGCGTGCGCGCCGAACACGATCGCCTCGAGCAGGCTGTTGGACGCCAAGCGGTTGGCGCCGTGCAGACCGGTGGAGGTCACTTCGCCCGCCGCCCAGAGCCCGGGGAGCGACGTGCGGCCCGCCGCGTCGACCGTAACGCCACCGACCATGTAATGGGCACCCGGCCGCACGGGGATCAGGTCCTTCGTGATGTCGATGCCGAACTCCTGGCAGGTGGCGGCGATGCCGGGGAACCGGCCCTTGACGAACGGCGGATCCAGGTGCGTCATGTCGAGGTACACGCAGGGATGGGCCGTTTTCTCCATCTGCGTGACGATCGCCTGTGCGACGACATCGCGTGGGGCCAGTTCACCACGCGGGTCGTAATCGGCCATGAAACGATAGCCCGACCGGTCCACCAGGGTGGCTCCCTCGCCGCGCAACGCCTCGGTCATCAGGCTCCGGCTACTGCCGGCGATGTACAGCACGGTCGGGTGGAACTGCACGAACTCCAGGTCCCGCAACTCCACGCCGGCGCGGTAGGCCATCGCGTGACCGTCGCCGGTCGCGACCTGCGGGTTGGTCGATTCGCGGTAGATTTGCCCGAACCCTCCGGTGCACAGGATGGTCTGCTTGGCCCACACGAGTGCCAGGCCGTTCTGGCGGTCGTAGATCAGCGCCCCGCGGCAGGTGCCCTCGTGGGTCAGCAGATCCAGCGAAAAGGTGCGCGGGCGGATGTGGACATTTCGCAGCCGGCTGGTCCAGCTGATCACGGCCCGCATGACCTCGCGGCCCGTGGCGTCTCCCATGGCGTGCGCGATCCGGCTGCAGTTGTGTCCACCCTCTCGCCCCAGATCCAACGCGCCGCCGCGCAGGTCGAAGTTGGCGCCCCAGCGGATGAGTTCGCGGATCCGGTCGGGCGCTTCGCGCACGACCATCGCGACGATGTCCCGGTCGCACAGTTCGCCGCCGGCCGCCAGCGTGTCGGCAACATGGTCCTCGAACGTGTCGTGGGGATCGAGCACGGCCGCGATGCCGCCCTGGGCGTAGCTGCTGTTCGATTCCTCCACGCGGTCTTTGGCGAGCACCAGCACCGACAGGCGCGGATCCACGGCGATGGCCGCCCGCAGGCCGGCCAGCCCCGCGCCGACGATCAGAACGTCTGTGAAGTAATGAGGGATCTGTTTGGGGTGAAATGGTACCAGGTACCGGTGTGGTCCATGATTCACGGTTGGCGTGCACCTCCTTCGCTGGCGCCGCGCGATCGGCCTTTTCGGTATGCGTTGAATTGCTCGAGGAATTCGGCCGGCGGAGAACTCGACCGACCCAGGTCACGCAGCCCGCCTGGTTGATCGTTCACCGCATGGACGCCGCGCCGCACCGTGGCCGTCGCGCGCAGGCCGAGGCTGCGCAGGGCGTCGTTCAGCTCGGCCTGAGCCGCCGGACCTTCTTCGCGCGCCGCCCGCTTGAGCGCTTCCCAGCGGGCCAGAAACTGCTGCAACTCGTCCTGGGTCCAGTCGAGTGACTTGAGCAGCTCAGGGTCGGCCTCGTTCTGCTGGTCCTTCAGTCGCTCCAGGACCAGGTCGGTCGCCTTGCGCGCGTATTCCAGGTTCGCCTCGTCCGCCTCGGCCAGCGGTGGAGGCTCAGCCTGCGCGCCGGTCGGCCGATCGTCGTCGGGCAGTCCCCCGCCGGCCGGCGACCCGCTCTGCACGCCGTCCCGGCCTTCGTGCCCCTGCGACGCGGGCTGCGCCGCCTGAGAATCGGCCGGGTGCGGGTGGGCGTCGGGCTGCGCGTCCGAAGGGCGCGGCAGCGCACCCGGTGGAGCCTGTTCTTCACCCGTGGGCCCGCCCGGACCCTCCCGCCCGGTTCCCGGCTCCTGGCCGTTCAGACCGGCCGCCTCGGACGGGCGCTCATTATCATCATCACCGCGATCGCCCGTGCCGCCTTGGTCCAAGGGGGCCGCCTCGGCAGCGCCCGGTTCGCGTGCCGCCGTGCTCCCCGGACTCTCACCACCCGACCCGTTTGCCCCCTGGCCGGTGCGCTGTTGTCCGGCGCCCTGTTGTCCGCCGCGCTGTTGTCCTCGGTCCCGTTCCCCCTGGGAACCGGACACTGCTGGGTCAGCACTCGATTGGGCCGACGGTTGAGAGTCGGACTGGGGCGTAGTATCGGACCTGCTCTGGAAGTACCGCAGCGCGCGATCGAACACCTCGCCATCATGCGTCGGTGCCGTAGTCCGGACCCCGTCATCCTCCCGAGTCGGCCCGCTCGGGTGATTGCCTGGTTCGCCCGGTTCCGGCGAGCCATCGTGGCCACCGTTGGACGAGGTGGGTTCCTGGGACGCGTCACCCTGGGAAGTTCGATCCGGGTGGGCCGGCTCACCGGATTGAGGTCCGTCAGTACGCGACGGCGACCCCTGTCCCTGTCCGTCCTGCTGCTGCTGGATGCCTTGCTGCTGTCCGTCCTGCTGCTGCTGGATGCCTTGCTGCTGTCCGTCCTGCTGCTGCTGGGTGCCCTGCTGCTGTCCGTCCTGCTGTTGCTGGGTGCCCTGCTGTGCGTGACTCTGTCCTTGACCGGTCTGTTGTCCCTGTCCGCCTTGCTGCTGCTGGGTGCCCTGCTGCTGTCCGTCCTGTTGTTGCTGGGTGCCTTGCTGCTGTCCGTCCTGCTGCTGCTGGGTGCCTTGTTGCTGCTGGGTGCCTTGTTGCTGCTGTCCGCCTTGTTGCTGCTGACCGTCTTGTTGCTGCTGACCGTCTTGCTGCTGCTGCGCGTCTGGGGTGCTGTTGTCTTCTGGCGTCGATTCGGTTTCCTGCGGTTCCACGATGGTGATGAACTGGTCGCGTGTACGAGCCGAGTTCGGATCCAGGTCACCGTCTTTGGTCGTGCGGTTGTCGAAGGCTTCGGCCCAGTAGGTGATGCGGTCTCCCGCCGAGAGTCCCAGGCTCCTGGGCGAGAAGTCGTAGGTGACGATCTGGGGCCCGACACCTCGGTGCTGATCGGGGGCCGAGGGGGAGTCGAGGAGCAATTCGGCGTCGACATTTGCCTGTTCGCGGCCGCGGCAGCGCGCGTGGAGCATGATGCTGGACAGGCCGAAATCCGGATCGAGCGCTCGGATCTGGATGCGTTGGGTGCTGTTGGCGGCCAGTTCGGTGTCTACTGTATGGGGGATGCGGATCGTGATTTCAGGGGGCAGGTCGCGGGACACCAGGATGCGATAGATGGCCGGGTGCTGGCTGCACAGGCCGTTTTCGGCGGTGAACGACACGCGGTAGGTCTCATACTGAGGGCGGTCGCGTTTTTCGCCCAGCAACTGCGCATAGAAGCTGTATGTGGCGACCATACCCTCGGACTTCATCAGGGCGCCGGCACCCTGGACGTGCGGCTCGGCGGGGTTCGGGTTGAACTCGATCCGCGCGTCCCGGATCGCATGATTAGCGCGTGCGTGGATGGTGACACGGGCGCCTTCGAGTGCGTTGATTTGGCCGTCTCGTTCGACGACACGCGGGCCGCGCGGCGCGTCGGGCGGCCAGGTGTAAGGTGGATCTTCGTAGACGATTTTCTCGATGACGATGGTCGGAGTGTCGGAGACTTCGAGGCTGTAGCTGGAGGACACGGCGTCCCCTGCTTCAATCCAGTAGGTGATGGTCTGCTGCAATCCGGCCAGTTCGGGCGGGACGGCGCATGCGTAACGTTGTTCGCTCTCGGGGCACTCCATGGGGAGCGCTCGGCCCACGGTCTGCTGGTCTCGAGTGGAGTAGCACAGCTTGACCGCATCGCCGTCCCGCACGCCCTGGATCCGCGCGGTAATGGTCGGGCGGTCCCCGTAAACCAACGCCATCGGCTCGCCGCTGGCCGCTTCGACGGCGCCGAGTCTCACGCGCACGTCGCTGATCACGACGCGTGACGGGCGCGCGATGTCAGCCCACGGGGCGGCCACGCGCATCACGGTCGGGAACACGTTCTTAGGGGAGAAGATGGCGTAGAGCGTGAACAGCACCATCAAGGCCGCCACGAGGTAACCGATCCGGATCAGCTTGCTGCGATCCACGGCCAATTCCACATTGGCGCGGCGCAAGTCCGACGCGGCGCGCTGTCGCAGCGCCTGGTGCACCAGCCGGCTGGTGGGCGAAGCATCGCGCCGGAACATGAGCAGGTTGATCAAGCTGTTCTTGAATGACGGGTCGCTCTGCTCGATGGCCCGGGCCGCGTAGACCGGATTGACGCGGCGGAGCGAGGGCGGGATCAGGAAGGCGGCCAGGTAGTATCCCACGCCCAGCAGGAGCACCAACAGGGCCGCGAGCCGGCCGCCCCTGCCCAGGTCGGCCACCCAGTGGTCGAAGACCACAACGATCATCAGATAGGCGATTATTGCGCCGACCAGTCCGGTGACCATGCAGCTGAGGTCGACCCATTTGACCCGCCGCCTGGTCCGGTTCAGCTGCTGCTCGATGTACTGGTCGTGCTGCAGGTTCGTGGCCGAGCCCACAACCATCGGGCCGCGTGGTGAATTCGCAGTTCCGCTCGCCATGGGTATGCCTCTGGGCTGCCGATCGTGCCGGCCGGTGGCCGGCCAAGGGGCGTCCGCCGCGGGACTCGGGCGCGGCCCCGGTCTGCCGGGTCGTCTCCAACTAAGTATAGACGACGGTCGGCTCGGGTTAGATCTCTTGGCTGGTCGGATTTCGGGCTCGGGTCGTTGGACGGTCTCGGCCGGGCGGGTGGCGGGGAAGCGGCGTGCGGCTACGGCGGGGCGGCGTGGGGGGCCGGCAGACGGGCGGGCGGAGTCCGGGCGACGGTGCGTTGACCGATGTGCGGCATTGTGATACGTTGCGCGCTCCCCGGCTCCCCGAATGTAGTAGCGCCGGGTGGAGGCGACAATCGGGTGACGGTGCCGGTCTGCGGGGGCAGCCGGGCCGGTCTGGGAGGGAATCAGAGGCATCAACATGGCTCACGAAGTGACGTTGATCACGGGTGACGGGACGGGCCCGGAATTGGCGGCGGCGGCGCGGCAGTGCATCGACGCGACAGGGGTGGACATTCGTTGGGACGTGCAGGAGGCCGGCGTGGACGTCATGGAGCGGACGGGCACCCCGCTGCCGGACGCGGTCCTGGCGAGCGTGCGGCGGACGCGCTGTGCGCTCAAAGCGCCGATCACGACGCCGGTCGGGACGGGCTTTCGCAGCATTAACGTATTCCTGCGGCAGGAGTTGGGCCTGTTCGCCTGTGTGCGCCCGTGCAAGTACTATGCGGGCGTCCGGAGCTTCTTCAGTGAAGTGGGCGTGGATCTGGTGATTGTCCGGGAGAACACGGAGGACCTGTACGCCGGGGTGGAATTCGAATCGGGTTCGGAGCAGGCGACCCGGCTGATCGAGTTCATCAACAGCCTGGGCGGCGATCGCCGGATCCAGACGAGCGGGCGTGAGACGGGGATCTCGATCAAGCCGATCAGCGTCTCGGGGAGTGAACGCATTGTGCGCTGTGCCTTCGACTACGCCCGGCAGAACGGCCGTCGCAAGGTCACGGCGGTGCACAAGGCGAACATCATGAAGTATTCGGACGGCTTGTTCCTGGCGACGGCGGCGCGTGTTGCGCGCGAGTATCCGGAGATCGAGTTTGAGGACCGGATCGTCGACAACATGTGCATGCAGTTGACCCAGAAGCCCGAGCTGTATGACGTGTTGGTGTTGCCGAACTTGTATGGCGACATTCTGAGCGACGTGGGGGCCGGCCTGGTGGGCGGGCTGGGAATGGCGCCCGGCGCCAACCTGGGCCCGGACGGCGCGGTGTTCGAGGCCACGCACGGCAGTGCGCCCAAGTACAAGGGGCTCAACAAGGTCAATCCTTGTGCGCTGATCCTCTCGGGCATGCTGATGCTTCGCCACCTGGGAGAGAAGGCGGCAGGGGATCGGCTCGAGCAGGCCCTGGCCGAGGTCGTCGCGGAAGGCAAGTTCGTCACCTATGACTTGAAGCCTTCCCGTGACGATCCGACGGCGGTCGGGACGCGAGAGATGGCAGACGCGATCTGCCAACGGATGCGTTGAGAGTCGATGCTTGCCGATTACGCAGTTTTCCGCTTCATGAGTGGGCAAGGTTGATGCCAGCAAAAACGAAGAAGTCGGAGTTGCTCCGAAAACTCCGCGAAGGCGGGTACGTGTTTCACGTCTACGCGCGGGAGACCGAGGTGCTGCTGGGGCGGCGCTCGATCGGCGCCATCGTCGGGATGAAGGAACAGAGTGGCCGGCATTGCTTCCGGTTGGCCTGTGACGCGCGTCGCGAACCGCGCACCTATCGGGGTCGCGTCCAGGCCGCCCAGGCGCTGGAGAGGATCGACGAGTTGAAACGGCTGGCCAAGCTCGAGCGTTGGTCGATCGACGAGATCATCATCCGGAGCTGGGATGACAAGCCGCGCGCGTCGCAGTCGGTGGGCGCGGATTGAGTGATCGCCGCGAACGTGCTGTGCGAAGTCCGACGGCATTCCGGGACCTGATCAGCGGTCGCCGCACAGGCTGGTGGGCCGCGTCGGCGCGCACGGCGCTGCGACTGCTCGAAATGCCCTACACCTGGGCTGTGGAGTGTCGCAACCGGCGGTTCGACCGCGGGCAGACGGCTGTGGACCGGGTGGCGGTTCCGGTGATCAGCGTGGGGAACATCACGGCCGGCGGGACCGGCAAGACGCCCTTGGTCGCCTGGCTGGCCCAGTGGCTGGTGGCCCACGGGCGCCAGGTGGCGCTGATCAGCCGCGGGTACAAAGCGCGCGGCCGGCGGCCGAACGACGAAGCGCTGGAGTTGCAGCAGCGCCTGCCACGCGTGCCGCACCTCCAGGACCCCGACCGGGTCACGGCCGCCCGGGCGGCCGTCCAGGTGCTGGCCTGTGACGTGCTTGTGCTGGACGACGCCTTCCAGCACCGGCGCATCCATCGCGATCTGGATATCGTGCTGATCGACGCGCTGGAGCCGTTCGGGTATCGCCACCTGCTGCCGCGCGGACTGCTGCGCGAGCCGCTCCCGCGCTTGGCGCGTGCCGATGTGATCGGCCTGTCGCGCGCCGACGCCGTGAACGCCGCGCGGCGCGCGGCGCTGCGCGACGAGATCCGCCAATGGGCGCCGCAGGCCACCTGGATCGAATTGGCGCACCGGCCGGACCAGCTGGTCAATGCGGCCGGGGAAACGCGCGACCTGTCGGAGTTGGCGGGCCGGCGCGTCATGGCCTTCTGCGGCATCGGCAACCCGGACGCGTTCCGCCGGACGCTGGCCGGGCTCGGCTGCGACCTGGCCGCCTTCCATGAGCTTCCCGACCACCACGCGTTTGGCCCCCGCGACGTCGCGGCGCTGGAACGAGCGCTGGCCATGCAGACCGGCATCACGGCCGTCGTGTGTACCTGCAAGGACCTCGTGAAAATCGACGCCACGCGGATCGGTCCCGTCCCACTCTGGGCCCTGGCGATCTCGATCGACGTGACCCACGGTTTGAGTGCACTCGAGACGGAACTGAATCGGGTGCTGGACCGCGCGGCACCGGCAGCCGTGTCCCCATGTGCCGGCCTGCCGCCCGGTCCGAGCGCCGCACCGGAGTGAACGGGGAACGCCCGGGGCGCATCATCCGTGCAATCCAAGCGGGGCCGGCAGCAGCAACCGGAGGCCGCGGACCCAGCCGCAGTCCCGGCAGGTCTGGTACCGGCTCGCCGCGGCGTACGCGATCTGGTAGCGGAGCTTGCGGTACCAGCCGCCCGACGCACGGATGCTGCGCGGGCCGATCGTGGAGGCGTGGCGGCTCGTGGCGTCGAGCGACACGAGCGCCGGGACGAGCGTGGCGATCTGTAGCTGCATCTCCCACCAGTGCTTGATCTCGACGTCAAACGGCCGCCGCACCAGCCGGCTGTGCGCGAGCATCTTGCGGGCACCGGCACTCGACCACATCAGCGCATAGGCGCCGATGGGCGGCCGGCGGTAACGCACCAGGCGGTCTCCGTTGGTGAGTTCCTGCAGGACGAGGCGGCGCCGCAGGCGGCCGGCGAGCTTGATCAGATCCAGCGCGGCATCCGCCTCCCGGCACAGCAGGTTGAGCCGCGGGACGAAGTCGGCCGGAAGGAGGACGTCATCTTCGAGCACCACAGCCCGCGGCCAATCGGCCTCGGCGATCCGCTCGAGCGCCTTCAGATGGCTCAGATAACAGCCGACCTCCGCCGGCGTCAGCGGGCTGTGGAACGCCGCGAACGATTCCCGGCAGTGGGCCGAGCGCCGCGTCGGCTCCAGGGCTCGCCCATCGACCGCCTCGATCCACTGTGCCTCGACCCCCAAACGCGCCAGCTGGACGGCCATCGCAGCGCGGCGCTCCGTGCTGGACGGCAAGTTGATGATCAGGATCGGGCAGAGTTGCATCGTCATCGGGCCGCATCCCTTCCGCGCCGCAACCGCCGACGGCCGGGCGCCCGCCTCCGCTATTGCGTCCAATGCTCGGCCACCCAGGACGCCGGCTTGATGAATCGGAAGCGGCGGTTACGGCGTCCGACCATCGCATCCGGCGGATTGCACTCGCCGTGAAAGATGACGATCTTGGCCCCAGGGGGAATGAACGGCGGCTTCCAGTAGTTGGTCGGCCAGCGCGGAATGCAGTGATACTTGAAACTCGGACACCAGGCGGCCGGCCAGTACTTCAGTTTGCCCCGACGGTGCAGGTAGTCCGACAGATAGGCCTGGTCGTTGCGGAAGTCCTTGCGGATCCGGGCGGAATGGCTTCGAAAATACTCCAGCATGTCCGGGAACGCGCCGAACTGGAAGCGGTACACCGACGAGTTCCCGGTCACGCGCCACGGTCGCTTGTAGTCGTGAATGATCAGGAATTCGCCCGGGTAGGTGAAGAACTCGTCCAGATCGTCGACGACGACCACGTCGACGTCCAGGAACAGGGCGGTGCCGCGCAGGCCGTGCAGGTCGGCGGCGAAGGAGGTGAGCTTGTTCCAGCCGCGCTCGGGGATCCCCGGCGGGAGCGCGAGCGGCGGGATCGGGAAGCACTCCACTTCCGGGCGGATGCCGCTGCGGTCGTCGGTCAGACAAATGAACCGGAAGTCGCCGGACAAGTGGCGGCGCACCATCGCGTAGAGCCGATCTACATACTCGGACGTGTACTTGGTGCCCCACTTCATGCAGAGGATGTGTCGATCGCTCGGTGGGTTCATGGTACGCAGACTACCGTGGCCAGTGTGGAAAAACTCGACGCCGGGTCATTCACGCCAGTGCTCGACAGCCCATGGCACGGGAAGCATGTAGTTCTTGATGCGGTCGTATTTCTCGTAGAGCGGCAAGCGGCTGAAAATGGTCTCCCGCAGGTGCACCAGCGGCGCGGCCGGCTTCTCGAAACCCGTCATGTGCCCGGCACACACGTCCGCGGGATCGCAACTGCCGCCCGGGAACGTGACGATCTTCGCACGCTGGGGCAACACCGCCGGCCGCAGGTAGCGCAAAGGCCAGGCTCCCAGGCAATGCAACCGGAAATGGCACACCCAGCGGTCGGGCCAGAACCTCACGCCGCCCCGAATATGCTTCGTGACGTAGTGCTGCTCAAACCGGCACGTCTTCGCAAAATGCTCAGGGTCGCGCCGGAAATGCTCCAACAGATACGCATGAGCACCCACCGTGTAACGGAAGACGGAGGTCTGACCAAGCCTGTGAAACGGTTTGGTCCAGTTCCGGGCCAGATACACATCCTCGGGGCTGCCAAACGTGAAGAACTCGTCCAGCGGACCGGTGATGATCGAATCGAGATCAATGAACAGGACCGTCCCGGCCACGTCGCCCAGCGATGGGCCCCACAACGCGATCTTCCGCCACTTGCCCGGACCGGAGACCGGCACCTGGCAACCCAGTTCGGGTAACGGCCGACATGCCACCTCGGCGCGAATCCCCTTCGCATCGTCGGTGAAACAGTACAGCTGGAACGGCGGACTCGTCTGCCGAGCAGCCATCGCGTAGAGCCGGTTCACGTAATCGGCGGAGTACTTGGAGCCCCACTTGATGCAGATGATCTGCTTGTTCGAGGATCTAGGCGGCATGGGGAAACTGCTCCCAGTCTAAGGGACTATCCCAACGGCGGGGTAACCTATCACAAGGCGGCGCGCATGCCAAGATTGATTGCCGGTCGGTCGGCCGTTTGGCCGTTCGCCGGCTTTCCACAGGCCGACTGCCGGCGGATTGGAACCGGCGGATGTGAACAACCAGTTGTCGACTGCTCGTTGGGGTCGCCGGTTGCTCGACCGGACCGCGCATCGGGGCGTGACCGGGTGTGAGCCTAAGCGGGGATCTTGTGCGCCGCGCGCAGGTACTGGATCACCAGCTCGACGAGTTCGGCGGGAGGGTGTTGTGCGGATTTCAGTACGAGTTCGGGATGAGTGGGTGGCTCGTAAGGGTCATCGAGGCCGGTCATGTTTCGGAGCTGGCCGGCCCGCGCTTTGCGATACAGGCCCTTGGGATCACGTGCTTCGCAGACCTCGAGCGGCGCATCGACAAACACTTCGATGAAGTCGCCCGCCGCGCCGCGTTCGTCCACCAGGCGTCGCACTGCGTCCCGATCGCGGCGATAGGGGCTGACGAACGCCGTCAAGGCTACCAGTCCCGCCGACGCGAACAGTTCCGCCACGGCCCCGATCCGGCGGATGTTCTCACGGCGGTCGTCCTCGGTGAACCCCAGTCCGAACCGCTGCGCGTAGGACGCCCCGTGCGGCATCAACAGTTCGGGGCTCGCATTGAGCCCGTGGCGGATGTTGTCTCCATCGAGCAGGAAGCTGTGCACTCCCAACTGATGGAGCCGGTAGTCCAGCAGGTTCGCCAGCGTGCTCTTGCCGCTGCCGCTCAAGCCCGTGAACCATACGACGCAGCCCCGGTGGCCGTTCAGGGTTTCCCGCTCCTGCCGACTGACACGATGTGGATGCCAGGTGATGTGGACTTCGTCACTCATGCGCTCAAATCCCCGCGTATGGCCCGCGTTCTGCCGACCCTATTCTACTTCGTGCCGCGCGGTCGCAGGCACCCCCGGCGTACTCTGCCGGACGCGCCTTGTCGAGCCACTCTCAGCTTAGCGAACGACTCGCGCGCCAGCGCGGCGCGGTTGCCGACGATGCGGCCGGCGTATCGCGCAGGGCGGCGATTTGTCCGCAGCGCCCAGTCTCCCCAGAGTCGCGGGCTCCTCGAATCGCACAATCGCCTTCCACCTCCGGGGGCAAATCGCTATAAACGAGGGTCTTGTGTTGGCAGTTGTATCTGCTACGGGGGCGTAAGGGATTTAGCCATGAGTCAGGGTGAGCGGGAATCTTCTTGGGATCGGCATGATGCGACGTTCGGTCCGGTCGGTGCGGAGTCCCTCTACGACAAGTGCGTATCTCTTGCGCATAACCTATGGTGGACGTGGCATCCGGACGTCATCAATTTGTTCCGCGACCTGGATCCGATCCGGTGGCGGCAGCTGGACCACAATCCGATCGCGTTACTGCGTGAGTTCACGCCGGAGCGGTTGATTTCGCGGGCCGCCGAGATGGTCCTGTTCAGCCGGATCAATCACGCGTATCGGCGGTTGAAGGAGTACATGTCGACGGTACCCACCTGGTCGATCACGCACAGCGGCGTGTTGGGCGCGCGCCCGGTCGCCTATTTCTCGGCCGAGTTCGGCATTCACGAGTCGATCCCGATCTATTCGGGCGGCTTGGGGGTGTTGTCGGGCGACCACATCAAGAGCGCGAGCGGGCTCGGTGTTCCCTTGGTGGCGATCGGGTTGTTTTACGACCAGGGGTATTTCAAGCAGCACCTGGACATGTCGGGTTACCAGAACGAGGAGTATCTCGACACGAAGGTGAGCAACTTGCCGATGAGTCCGGCCCTGTCGCCGGATGGCAGTCCGATCACGGTGAGCATCCAGACGCGGTCGGACACGCTGTTGGCCAAGGTCTGGCTGATGCAGGTGGGGCGGGTCAAGCTCTACCTCTTGGACTGCGACGTGGCGGGCAACAGTCCGCAGGATCGCGAACTGACGTCGCAGTTGTATGGAGGCGACGAGCGCACGCGGATTCGCCAGGAGTTGGTGTTGGGGGTGGGCGGCATCCGCGCCCTGTCCGCGCTGGGCATCACCCCGGGCGTGTACCATTTGAACGAGGGGCACAGCGCGTTTGCGACGTTGGAGGTCATCCGGCAGCGGATGGCGCAGGACGGGATCCCGTTTGACGACGCGTTGCGCGAGACGGCTCAGCATACGGTGTTCACGACCCACACGCCGGTGCCCGCGGGGCACGACCGGTTCCACAGCGGGTTGATTGAGGAGCATCTCGGTCCCTTGCGGGACGAGCTGCAGATCTCGCATGAGCAGTTGATGGGGCTGGGCCGCGTCGAGCCGCAGAACGGGTCGGAGGCGTTCTGCATGACGGTCCTGGCGTTGAAGCTGTCGCGTCGCGCCAACGCGGTCAGCGCGTTGCACGGCCAGGTCTCGCGCCGCATGTGGGCGCACTTGTGGCCGTGGCGCGTGGAGGAGGAGATCCCGATCGGCCACATCACCAACGGCGTGCACACGCCGAGTTGGATCGCCGGGCAGATGATGCAGTTGTACGATCGGCACTTCCCGGCGGGCTGGGCCGAGCGGATGGGGGAAGCGGAAGTCTGGCAGTACGTGGACGAGATTGATCCGGGCGAGTTGTGGGAGACGCACAACACGCTCAAGAGCCTGCTGCTCGCCTTCGTGCGCCGGCGGGTGAGTCGGCAATGCCGCCGGCGCGGCGAGAGCGACGAGGCGGTGGAAGCGGCGCGCAACGTACTGGACCAGACCGTGCTGACGCTCGGCTTCGCCCGGCGGTTCGCCACCTACAAGCGGGCGGACCTCATCTTCCGCGACCCCGACCGGCTGGCCAGGATCGTGAACCATCCGGAGCGGCCCGTGCAGTTGGTATACGCCGGCAAGGCCCATCCCAAGGACGAGCCGGGCAAGCAGCTCATCAAACGCGTGGCCAACCTGCAGCACGACCCGCGGTTCAAAGGCCGGCTGGTGTTCGTGGAAGACTACGACATCAACGTCTGCCGGCACCTCGTCCAGGGTGTCGACGTGTGGGTGAACACCCCGCGGCGGCCGCTGGAAGCGTCCGGCACCAGCGGCCAGAAGGTCGTGCTCAACGGCGGCTTGAACCTGTCGATCCTCGACGGGTGGTGGGCGGAAGCTTACGACGGGCGCAACGGGTTCGCGATCGGCAGCGGCACGAGCCACCTGTCGGACGAGATCACCGACGCGCGCGACGCCGAGTCGTTGTACGCGACGCTCGAGCAGCAGCTGATTCCCACCTTCTACGATCGCGACGTGGACGGCCTGCCGCGGAAATGGGTCCAGATGATGGTCAATTCGATCATGTCGCTGGCCTGGCGGTTCAGCGCGCACCGCATGGTCATGGACTACACGCTCAATGCCTACGTGCCCAGCGCGGGCGGGTTGAGTTGTGACATGGCGATCAAGTGATCAGGGTTCCCACCGCCCGTGACGGTAGCAGGCCTGCCGCGGGTCGAATTCGGTGAGCGTCTCGAGCGTCAAGCTGGGCGCGGGCGCGACGTCGCCCAGCTGCCAGAGGCGCGACCAGGGCAGGCGCGCCGCGCGCCGCGCGTCCGCCCCGTCCTCCGCGTCCTCCGGGCCGGCCGCCCACTGGATCTCCAGCCGCACGATCCGCTCGAGCAGCGACCGCGAGATCGAGTGGGAGTCGTCATCGCCGCCGCATGCCTGCTCGAACTCGTCGTACGTAATCGAGTCGCCCAGCAGTGGCAGGCGTTCCCGCAACTTGTATCGGCGCGCCAGCGCCAACGCGCGGTGCGGATGGCCTTGACGCAACGCCCGCAACGGCTCGAGCCACGCCTGGGCCTGCTCGGGGTCCACCCCGGACGACCTGCCGGACTCGGCCACGCCGCGCTGGAGGATCGCCACATCGTGGGCCGGGTCAAGCAGGTAGGCCATGGCCCGGAAGCGGCGCTCCTCCGCCTCGCTCCGCGCCAAAGGGATCATGCCCAGCACGCACGAGCGTCCCAGCCGCGCGGGGTCCAGGTGCGCGGCGATCTGGTACAGGCGGAGCGCCGTCACGTGCGCGTCCGGATCCTCGCGCATGGCCGACAGGTCGTCCGCATACGCCCGGTAGGCGGCCGGATGGTCCGGCCGCAGCGCCGCCAACTGAGCCTCCGACACGAAGCGGCTCAGCTCCCGGATCTCGGACCGCCAGACGGCCCGCTCGACCGTGGTCCCGTCCGGCCGGACTTCGGCCACGATCACCGCGCTGTCGCTCTCGCGAACCAGATACCCGCGGATCGGCTCGTCGCGGTCTTTCAGGTGGATGATCACCGCCCACGTCGGCGACGTGCCCAACCACAGCGCCAACCCCAGCACCAGCACCCCACCGAGCAAGCGATCGCTGCGCATCCGGCCGGCTCCTTATACGTCCTTCCCGTCCGATGTGGCCGGCTCCGCCTGCGGATGGTAGAGCAGCCAGAGTCTGAGCAACCCCGCTTCCAGATCGCACAGCTGGTCCAGGACCCGATCGCGCGCGGCCTGATCGGAGAGCGTCTGGGCGACGATTTGGTCGGCCGCGGCAGCCCGGCCTGGGACGCGCTGTGCCACGTCGATGCCGAGCAGTTGCAGCCAGATCCGCTGCAGCAGGACCGTGTACTGGAGGTCGTTGTCGGCCACGTAATCCGCCGCTGCAAGTTGGCGCGGCCACCCGTCGAGCAGTTCCCGCTGCGCAGCGCTGAGCGCCGACAAGTCCGACCGCTGCAACTGCCCGGCCCGGTGGGCGATCAGGGCCCGCAGGATCTCCGACAAGTAGAGCGCCGACGCACAGCGCGCGGCGGGAACGCCCAGCAGCCGGGCCTGGATACGGTATAGATCGCCCAGACGCTGGCTGCCGTGGTCGAGCGCGCGCTGCTGCTCATCACCCGCCTGATCGGCCTCCGCCAGCCGCATCCAGACGGTCTCGAGCAGGCGCCGGACGACGCGCTGACGATCCTCCAGCGTGCGCAGGTTCACCTCCCGGCCCAGCACGTGCGCGAGCACTTCCTGCTGGTGGGCCGTGCCATCCGCCGACGCCGCCAGCTGGTCGCCCAACCCCAACCGCACGGCGTTCCAGCGCGAGAGCCTGGCCACCTGGGGCAAGAGCTGCTGATGTTCCTCCTGGCCCTTCGGCCGCATCAAGTACAGGGCCAACTTCCGGCCGGAGCCGGGGTCGATCTCGGCAAGTGTGTCGGCGGCGTTGGCCACCAGCCGCAGCAAGGTCAGGCGCTGGGTGACCTCGCCGGCGTCGATCAGGTCATCGATGTGTTGCCGGATCACCACGGCCTCAGGCAGCGGGTAGGCCCGGACAAACGGCCCGGACGGAACCTCCGGAGGCGCGTCGCCGTCGGTAGCACCGGACCAGACCTCCTGCGCCTCGAGTTCCCGGAAGATGGCGGCCGCTTGTTCGCCCTGGGTCAGCACGCAGGCGAGCGTGGCACAGAGGGTGCAGTCGAGCGTCTGCTGGAGGCAGCGGTCCGGCTGGTCGCGCGCCGCGCCCACGTCACGCAATGCGGCATCCGCCCGGCCGGAGAGTCGATCCCAACGCAGCTCGTGCGTGTCCTCGGTGGTCGCCGCGAGAGCTGTCCGAATCGCCTCGATCAGCTCAGCCTCGGTCATGTGGTCGGACGCGATCCCGAGCCGCTGCGCGAAGGACTCAGCCAACGCCTGCCGCAGTTGCGGAGAGGAGGCCTGCTGGACGAGCTCCCACAGCGTCTGCACGACCGACATGTCCGAGCTGTGGACTGTCCGCCGCAGCAGGGCGTGGTAGTCATCCCAGCGTGATCCGGCTGCAGGCAGGACCGCGACCAGCAGGTCGGCGTCGAAGCGATCGAGGGTGGATTGCTCCACGCGGCCAGCTGTCTCCGCGGCCACGGCCTGATACAGTTGCCAGGCTCGGGCCGCGTCCTTGTCGGCGATCTCGGGCAGCGCGGCATAACACCGGCGTGCCAGCGCCACCACGCACAGGTTTTCCAGTTGCGTGGCCCCCAGCGCCCGGTCCAGCGTCTCGTGAGTGACCGATTCGAGCAGCGCGCCCAGGTATGCGCCGCGCTGGGCATCCAGTTCGGGCGTCTTCCAGATCCGCGCGGCCGTGCGACAGCCCCGGAACGCGGCCCGGAGCTGGGCGCCCTCGTGGGGCAATTCGGTCGCCAGCGCCCCGGCCGGCGAGAGCAACTGCTGCGGTATCTGCCGGGCCGCTGCGTCCGACGGGTCGGCGGCGTACCACCGGCCGAGCAGTGCTGGGATCTCCGCCGCCTCGCGCGATTGGTCGCTCCATTGCAGGCACTGCGCGATCACCAGGCCGTACGCCTCGGCGCGTTCCCGGTCAGCGCCGGCCCGGGCCTGCGCCAATGCCGCCGCCAGCTCGGGATGCGACGCGGCCGACCGGGCGACCGCTCCGTCCAGATCCGCGTCCCACCAGGTTGCCCGGCGGCCGTCGGCCGCCGGGGCTCCGCCGCCCGACACGGGCGTCTCAGCCAAGTCGGGCTGGGCGGATCCGCCGGCCAGGTACAGTCCCAGCGCCGTGATCACGATGCCAGCCAGGGCCGCGCCGGCCAAGATGATGGTCCGGCGGCGGCGCACTTGTTGCTGCCGGCGCGTGACCAGCTGGTGGAGCTGCTCGAGGCGGCCGCGCAAGATCGCCTCCACATCCATCGGGTCGAGGCCCCAGCGGGTCCCCTCCGCGTAGATCTCCGTGCGCGCGACGTGGTCGATCGTCGGATCGCGTGCGATCCGCTGTGCGACCAACGCCGTGACACGCTCGATGGCCTGTTCCTCCGACGTGAAGCGCGATCCCATCTCGCTGGCCACTTCGTTGATCGTCGGTTGGATCCACTGCGGAGCGACGCCGTGGAAGAGCGAACCGGCTTCCATCAAGCGGCGATGCGTCTTGAAGGTCACGATGCCGTCGGGCAGTTGCGCCAGCGTCCGGCGCAAATAGCTGCGGAACGCCTCCCGCCGCTCGACCTGCCGCGGGTCGTCCGTTTCCGGCGGGGGCCAGTCGTGGTCGTCCGCGGACATCTGCGAGACGCTGCCCACCGTCGAGTGGCAGGACGCGCCCTCCAGGTCGCGTTCCAGCCGGATGTTGTGCTGAATGGCCAGTTCCCGCACGACATCCAGCGCCCGGATGTCGGCCAGGTGATAGCGATGGGTGCCGACACCGATCAACCCCTGCTCGTCATCCATGGCCAGGATGGCCGACGGGTATCCCGCCAGTTTCTGCGTGACCCAGCGCCGGAACTGTGCGAGGGCTTCGGGGCCGGCCGCGGCCGGTCGCGCGAGGGCGCTGTCCGCCGCCCGGCCTGCGCGCGCGGGCCGGGCGTGGGGCCGGTCATCCGGCAGGTCGAGCCGATCCCACGGCGCGCTGGTAATGACGCCGCGGAGCTCGAGGAACCGCAATTCACACGCCAACTGCTCGCGCGTCAGTCCAACTTCGTCGGCCAGCGCCAGGACTGAATCGAATCGCGCGTCGTCCAAGGTCCGAGATTCCAGGATCACGGATGCGGCGCGTTCCAGGAACCTGCGCACCACGCGCTCGTCCGGCACCTCGCGGCTTGTCTCGGCCGGGCGTCCGGCGTCCATGGGGCACCTCGCGGGGCGCATGATGACTGCGGATCGAGGCCACCGACGCCCCGGGAACGTCCCGGAGCTACCTATAATGTAGCGGTCTCGCACGGCAAACGCACGGCGCGAGTTATGCTCTGCGCGCCGGCGCGCGCGGATCGGCAAGCGAGTCGAGGTCATTCCCGATGGAAGTGCTTGAGAGACTACTGCCCTGGGTCATCGTGCCGGCGCTGGGCACGGCCCTGTTCTGCCAGGTGTGGGTGCAGATCGTCTACTCCCGCGCGACGACGCTTCCGGCCCGGATGAGCGGCTACGCGGTGGCCCGTCAGGTGCTCGACGGCTCCGGGCTCTACGACGTGGAGGTCGTCCAGGTGCCTGGCCGCTCGAGCGACCATTACGACGTGCGGCGGCAGGTGCTGCAGTTGAGCCCGGACGTTTACCACGGGCGCCATCTGGCGGCGACCGGGATCGCGGCGCACGAGGCGAGCCATGCGATCCAGGCGGCGTCGGGCTTCCGGCTGTTGCTGGCGATCCGTGATGCGGCGGTGCCGGCGGCCAGTTACGGCAGCGGCGCGGCGATCCTGCTGACCATCATCGGACTGATCGCCCGGTTCCCACCTTTCCTGTCGCTGGGCATCCTGCTCTTCGGCGGCAGTGTGGCGTTGCAGCTGGTCAATCTGCCGTTGGAATGGAGCGCCAGCGCCTGTGCGGGCCGCCAGCTCATGCAGTTGAACCTCGTCGCCCAACCGGACCTGCCGCGCCTCCGCCGCGTCCTGTTCGCCGCTGCCTTGACCTACGTCGGCGCCACCCTGCAGTCGATCCTCACCCTGATCCAGTCGGTTGCCCACGCGCTGCGAAAATAGAGCGTCGGTTGCGGGTCGTCGGTTGACGGTGCCGGCTTCCGGCCCGTCCGGGGCAAGCGCCGTTCCGGTCGTTCGCCCTTGAGAGCCTATTGCCCGCCGGCCACCGCTGGGACGGGTGTGATCAGCGGCTCGCCCACACGCGGCCAGCTGTCTTCGTCCCAGGTCAGTGGGCGGATGGCCAGGCCCGGTCGGCCGTTGCGATGGCCGTCGTAGAAGTGATAGCTCAGCAGGCAGCGGGTCTCATCTTCGAACACGCCGGCATGTCCTGGACCGATGAATCGGCCGTCGGACTCCAAGACCGGGGATCCGCCCCCTTGGCGCAGGTCGACCGCATCCTTGTCGAGATACGGTCCGGTGATCTCGCGGCTGCGACCGACGCGAATGCTGTACGTGCTGCGCACGCCGCGGCAGCACCAACCCCAATTGACGAACAAGTAATAGTAGTCGCCGTGCCGGTGGATGGCGGCCGCTTCGATCTGCTCTTTGTAGGCCAGCGCATGGAGCGGCGCATGGGGCGCCAAGCGGAGTCCGGTCCGCGGATCCAACTGGACAAGCTTGATGCCGCTCCAGAACGAGCCGAAGGCCATCCACAGCGAGCCGTCCGATCCGTGGACGACGCAGGGATCGATGGCGTTATAGTCGTCGCTCGGCCCGGAGCGAATCACGATCCCGTGGTCCGTCCATTGGAACCGGGCGTCGGCCGGATCGAGGACCGGCGAGGACGCCAGGGCTATGGCCGAGGTGTTCTTGCCGAACGTGGAGACCGAGTAATAGACCAGATAGCGGTCGTCGTGATAGATCACCTCGGGCGCCCAGAAGTGGCCGCGATTGCCCGGCACGGCCTGGCCGACCCAGTCGGGCGTCCTGGTGAAGATGGGCGGGCCGGCCGTCCAGTGGACCAGATCGCTCGAACGTGCCGAGAGCACTCCGACCCCGGTGGAGAACAACCAATATTCATCCCGGCACTTGACGATGGTGGAAGGGTCATGCGCTGGCCAAGGGCGGCCGCCCGGGATGGAGGAATCGTCCTTTCTTGGGGCAGCGTCTTGTGCGGCGACGGCGGCGCCGCCGACACACCCGCCGATAATCGCCAGTGCCAGGACGCCGACTGGGATGCGCGGCATGATCATCCTCCCGGGCCATCATCTGTCCTCTGCAGGGCAATCTACTTCCTGCCGCCGACCGGTGCCACCGGTGTGCACCCGCAGGGGACCGGACGGTTCGTGTTGCAGCAATTCCGCGCCGGCCCTACAATGCGTTTTGACGGTGGTGGCGGGGGCGGCTCAGCTTTCAGGAGTGGTAGGCCATGAGAAAGTGGTTGAAGGTGCGTTCGTGCGGCGCCGGGATGATCGGGTTCGGGCTCGGATTGCTGCTCGGCATCGGCATGCTGATCGGTTCGTGGGCGACATTCCGCTGGCAGAGCGCTCCGCAGTTCACGTTTCCGGAGACCGCCTTGCGCGCCACGGCGACCGACAGTGGCGAGACATTTGCGATTGCCACGGGACCGGTGGCAGACGGGATTGAGGGCATCTTCTTCCTGGACTTCTTGACGGGCGACATTCAGTGTTGGGTGATCCACCCTCGGACCGGCATGACAGGCGGCTACTTCGTCGAGAACGTCGTGGACGACCTGGGGATCGAGGCGGGCGGTGCGGGCCGGAAGGTGCCGCATTACTTGATGGTGACCGGTCAGGCGCCCATGCAGCGTGGCACGAGCATGTTGAAGCCGTGTGACAGCCTGGTCTATGTGGCGGATGCGGCGACGGGGAATTTCGTCGTCTACGCGTTGCCGTGGAACCGGCAGGCGACGGCCGTGAACCAGCCTCAGCAGGCTCGGATGCACGTGGTGTTCAGGGGTTCGGCGCGGAGTCCGGACATTCGCAGCTAGACGGCCCCAGTAATGCTCACGCCTCGGGACATTCTCGGCCCGCAGGGACGCGTTGCTGCGCGGTTGGGCCACTACGAGCACCGGGTTCAGCAGTTGGAGATGGCCGACGCGGTGGCCGCCGCGATCGCGCAACGCCGACACGCCGTGATCGAGGCGGGGACGGGGGTGGGCAAGAGCCTCGCTTACCTGGTCCCGGCCATCCTGGCGGCGACCGCGCCGCGGGAGGAAGATGCCGAGCGGTTTCGCGTGGTTGTCTCGACGCACACGATCAGCCTGCAGGAGCAGTTGATCAGGAAGGACCTGCCGCTGCTCAAGGCCGTGATGCCCTGCGAGTTCACGGCGGTGCTGGTCAAAGGTCGTGGCAACTACATCAGCCGCCGGCGCCTGGAGCTGGCGGTTCGCCGGGCCGGCAGTCTCTTCGCGCAGGAGCGCGAGGTGCAGGAGCTCCAGCGGCTGGTGCACTGGGCCGGGCAATCGTTCGATGGCTCGTTGAGCGATTTGACGTTCCGGCCGATGGGCAGCGTGTGGGACGAGGTGGCGAGCGACAGCGGCAACTGCCTGGGCCGTCGCTGTCCGCATTACCGCGATTGTTTCTATCACCGCGCGCGGCGCCGCGTGTACCATGCACAGGTGCTGGTGGTCAACCATGCCTTGTTCTTCAGCGACTTGGCGTTGCGGAGGAATAAGGCTCAGATCCTGCCCGATTATCAGGCCGTCATCTTCGATGAGGCCCACACGCTCGAGGCGGTGGCGGGCGACCATCTGGGGATCAGCCTGTCGTCCGGCCAGGTCGACTGGGTCCTCGATCGGTTGTACAACGACCGGACCAACAAGGGGCTGCTGGTCCAGTACCAGATGTGGGACGCTCAGCAGCAGGTTCTCCACTGTCGTGACGCCGCGGCCGAGTTCTTCGATCAGTTGCTGGCCTGGCGCTGGGCGCGGCCGGCGTCCAACGGCCGGGTGCTGGAGCCGAAGCAGTTTGCCGATCCGCTCAGCGGCCCTCTGCGCCGACTGGCGGGGACGCTCGACGAGCAGAGCGAGTCGCTCTGTGGCGAGTCCGACAGCAAGGATTTCGAAGCGGCACGCGACCGGCTCTTGACGCTCAGCGGCGCGTTGAGCCAGTGGGTAGAGCAGGGTCTTCCCAACGCCGTGTACTGGATGGACGGGACGGCGCAGGATGCGCGCCGGCGGCGCGTCACGCTATCCGCGGCGCCGATCGACATCGGCCCGTTGCTGCGCAGGGAGCTGTTCGCGCGGGTGCCGACGGTGATCATGACCAGCGCCACCTTGGCGACCGGGCGGCCGCCATCGTTCACGTTCTTCCGGTCACGGCTGGGGCTGACCCACCAGGCGGCGGACCTGCAGTTGGGCAGCCCCTTCGACTACCGCCGCCAGGCCCAGATCGTGCTGGTCGACGGCCTGCCGGACCCGCAGGCGGATCGGCAGGCGTACGAGCGTCTGTGTCGGGCGATGATCTGCCGGTACGTGGAGCGGACGGAGGGGCGGGCGTTCGTGTTGTTCACCAGCTATTCGCTGATGCGACGGATCTCGTCCGGGTTGGCCACCTGGCTCGCGCAGCAGAACCTGGCGCTGTTGAGCCAGGCGGAGGGGCTGCCGCGGACCGCGATGCTCGAACGGTTCTGCGCCCAGCCGCGTTCGGTTTTGTTCGGCACGGATAGTTTCTGGCAGGGGGTCGACGTGCCGGGCGACGCGTTGCAGAATGTGATCATCACGAAGCTGCCGTTCAGCGTGCCCGATCAGCCGCTGGTGCAGGCGCGTCTGGAGGCGATCCGCGACGCGGGCGGCAATCCGTTCCTCGATTACCAGGTGCCGGAAGCGGTGATCAAGCTGCGGCAAGGGTTCGGCCGCCTGATCCGCACGCGGCGGGACCGGGGGATGGTGGTGATCCTGGACCCGCGCGTGCGCACCAGGCCGTACGGGCACGTGTTCCTGGATTCGCTGCCGGATTGCGAGGTGGTCCACGAACACTGCTAGAGAAGTGAGTCCCTGTCGGTGACGGCGATCCTCGGCATCTCGGCCTACTATCACGATTCGGCCGCTGCGCTGGTGGTGGACGGGCAGATCGTGGCGGCCGCGCAGGAAGAGCGATTCACGCGCCGGAAGCACGATCCGGGTTTCCCGCGGCATGCCATTGACTACTGCCTGCGCGAGGCCGGGTTGCAGCCGGCGGAGCTGGACTATGTCGGCTTCTACGACAAGCCGTTCTTGAAGTTCGACCGCTTGTTGGAGACCTACCTGGCGTTTGCTCCGCGCGGGTTCCGGTCGTTCCTGGCGGCGATGCCGGTCTGGTTGCGGACCAAGCTGCACTTGCCGCGCGAGATGCGGCGGGGGCTCGGCGGCGGCTATCGCCGGCGCTTCGTGTTCACCGAGCATCACGAATCGCACGCGGCCAGCGCGTTTTTCCCCTCGCCGTTTGACGAGGCGGCGATCCTGACGGTCGATGGCGTGGGCGAATGGGCGACCGCGTCGTATGGGTACGGGCGCGGCAACCGGATCGAGCTGACCCATCAACTGTCCTTCCCGCACTCGCTCGGGCTGCTCTATTCGGCGTTCACCTATTTCTGCGGCTTCCGGGTGAATTCGGGTGAATACAAGCTGATGGGGCTGGCGCCGTACGGCCAGCCGCGGTTTGCCGAGCTGATCCTGGACCGCCTGCTGCACGTCCAGCCGGACGGGTCGTTTCGGATGGACATGCGGTACTTCAACTACTGCCAGGGGCTGACCATGACCAGCCGCCTGTTCCACGACCTGTTCGGTGGTCCGCCACGCCGTCCCGAGTCGCCGCTCACGCCGCGCGAGATGGATCTGGCCGCATCCGTCCAGTGGGTGACGGAGGAGATCATGCTGCGCATGGCGCAGCACGTGCATCGCGAGACCGGGCGGCTCCGGAACCTCTGCCTGGCTGGCGGCGTGGCGCTCAATTGCGTCGCCAACGGCCGGATCCTGCGGGAAGGGCCCTTCGAGCGGATCTGGATCCAGCCGGCCGCCGGCGATGCGGGCGGCGCGCTGGGCACGGCCCTGTTCATCTGGCATCAGCTGCTGAACCGGCCCCGCACGCCGGACCCGGGAGACAGCCAGCGCGGATCGCGGCTGGGCCCCGCGCCGACCGACCGTGAGATCGTCCAGTTCCTGGCCGACAGCGGCGCGGTCTGGCACCGGTTCGCGTCCGAGGAGGAGAAATGCCGCCGGGTCGCCCAGCTCCTGGCAGCCGGCCAGGTTGTCGGGTGGCTGCAGGGCCGGATGGAGTTCGGGCCTCGGGCGCTGGGGGGCCGGAGTATCCTGGGCGACGCGCGCCGGCCGGAGATGCAAGCGGCCATGAATCGGAAGATCAAGTTCCGTGAGTCGTTCCGCCCCTTCGCGCCGTCCGTGCTGCAGGAACGGGTTCAGGATTATTTCGAGATGCCGGCCCGGGAGCCCAGCCCGTACATGCTGCTGGTTGCGCCCGTGTGCGGCTCGCGCCGCGTGCGACACCCTGCCGCCGCGCACCTCCGGGGCCTGGAACTGCGGCACGCGGTCCGCTCCGAGATCCCAGCCGTCACCCACGTGGATTACTCGGCCCGCGTCCAGACCGTGGACCCGCAACGCGGTGGCGTCTACTACCGGCTGCTCAAAGCCTTCGAGCAACAGACCGGCTGCCCGGTGATCATCAACACCAGCTTCAATATCCGCGGCGAACCGATCGTCTGTTCGCCGGCTGAGGCCTATCGCTGCTTCCTGGCCACGAACATGGATGCACTGGTCATCGAAGACTACCTGCTGCTGAAGTCCGAGCAGTCTGGTGCGCCGGCCCATGCGATCGATACCTATTTGGCGAGCTTCGAGCTGGATTAGATGGCCCTGATCGAATTCCACATCGCGCCGACCGACCGGCAGCTGCGCCAGTTTGCGGGGGTGGTGGTGCCGTCGTGCGCCCTGCTGCTGGCCGTCCTCCTGGGCTGGCGCTGGGACCAGCGCGTGCTGGGGGGCGGGATCCTGGTGGCGGCAGCGGCCCTGGCGGTCGGCGGCCTGGTCCGCCCGGCGCTGGTGCGGCCCGTCTTCCTGGGCTGGATGTACGCTTCCTATCCGATCCGGTGGGCAGTTGGCCATGTGATCATGCTCGTGGTATTCTTTCTGATCGTGACGCCGATCGGGCTGGTGATGCGCGCCCTGAGGCGAGACCCGTTGCGGCGCAAGTTCGACACGTCGTGTACCAGCTACTGGGAACGGCGCGCGGGCAGTGAACGGACGCGTTACTTCCGGCAGTTCTGACTGCGATCCATTGCTGAGTGCGATCCCATGGCTGCGAAGACCGAGAACCAGGCGCACGGACCGACGGTGGAGGAGCGCGAGTTGGAGCGGCTGGCGGGGCAGGGTCAGCCGGGCCTGTTGCGCGAGTTCTGGGACTTCCTGCGCGTCAACAGGAAGTGGTGGCTGCTGCCGGTGCTGATCACCCTGCTGGTGCTCGGCGCGTTTCTGCTGTTGTCGAGCACGGCGTTTGCGCCGTTCATCTACACGCTCTTCTGATCGGTCGCCCAGCGGCAGGAGCCGGCCGCGCCGGTTGGGTGCTCAGCGGGCGGGCCGGCACGGGAGACTCGGACCGGGTCGTGCGGACCGAAGGGGCTGCCGCCATCGAGTCGCCCCCCACGATGTGTGGTATCATCGATGCATGCGATGGCGGTGGCGGTCGCCCGCGTGGCGGCGGCCGGTGTGTCTGATCGCCGGCGGCAAACCCTCGACATGGCACCAGGGACTGCTTACAGTGAGAGCTTGCTGCAACGGGACATCGCAGTTTGGTTGTGAGAGGAGCGGAGATCATGTCACTCGCCGAGTCAGGGGAGTTATATCGCGCGGACGGCCAGGAGCCCGAGGTGCAGTTGGGCGACCTGGAAGACCGTTTTCTAGCCAAGGCTAAGGAGCTGGAGGTCGACAAGTACTTTCGCGCCTGCGTGAAGTTGCAAGGCAGCGACTTGCACATGAAGGTAGGCCAGCCTCCCATTGTGCGTGTCCACGGCAAACTCAAGCAGCTCAACCGCGGCCCCATCGCGATGGAGGAGATGTGCCGGCTGCTGTTCCCGATGATGAACAAGCGGCACCGGGCGATTTTCGACAAGCAGGGTGGCACGGACTTCGCTTACGCGATCACGGTGGACGACGAGGTCTGGCGGTTCCGCGTCAACATGTTGACTCAGATGGGCAAGATCGGGCTGGTGGCCCGCCGCGTGAGCAATTTCATTCCCGACTTCGCCGGCCTGCATCTGCCGCCCATCATGGAAGAACTCTGCAAGTACGACCAGGGGATGGTGCTGCTCGCCGGCGTGACCGGTTCGGGCAAGACCACCACGATCGCGTCGATGCTCAACTGGATCAACGCCCACTACAGCAAGCACATCCTGACGCTGGAGGACCCGATTGAGTTCGTCTATACGGAGAACAAATGCCTGATCAATCAGCGGGAGATCGGGGAGGACGTGATCGATTTCGCGGTAGGCATGAAGCATGCGGTGCGTGAGGACCCGGACGTGATGCTGGTGGGCGAAATGCGCGACCAGGAGACGTTCATGACGGCGATCCACGCGGCGGAGACGGGCCACCTGGTGTTCGGCACGATCCACGCGTCGTCGGCGCCGACGACCATCGGGCGCATCCTGGACCTGTTCCCGGAGGAGTTGCACGGCGCGATCCGCAGCGCGATCGCCTTCAACATGCGTGGCATTGTGGCTCAGAAGCTGCTGCCCTCGATCAAGCCGGGTGTGGGCCGCGTGCCGACCGTGGAGGTCATGATCTTCACGCCGATCATCCGCAAGCTCGTGTTGGAGGGTCAGGACTCGAAACTGCCCGACGCCATCCGGATCGGCGCGGAGGAGGGGATGCAGGACTTCACGATGAGCCTCAAGCAGCTGGTCGATGAGCAGCTGATCGACCGGCCGACGGCGTTTGAAGTCGCGCCCAACCGCGAGGCGCTGAAAATGGCGCTCAAAGGCATCCAAGTATCGCAACCCGGGATTTTATGATGTTTCGCAAAGCCGTCATCCTGGTGGGCAGTGTCGTGGCGAGTGGGGCGTGGGTGGGCGCCCTGGCGGCCCAGGACTGGCCGTTCTATCCCGAGGATGAGGCGCTGCAGCGGGGGCCGGGCGACTACCTGGCCTGGTACAAGCTGCTGGCGTGCGTGATCCTCCTGCTGTTCTGGGTCCGGACCACGGACTGGATCAACCGGGACACGTTCGAAATTGGCGACCGCATCGAGATGCCCGGCCAGATCTGGAACCCGATCGCCGTGTTCGCCTTCCTGGTCGCGTTCCTGCTGGCGGTGTCCCTGCCGCTGTTCCTGGTGGGCTTCGGCATCCTCCTGATCGCCTGGGCGGCGCCGTTGGCCACGTACATCGTGCTGCGCAACCGGCGCGTGACGGACGAGCAGAAGGTGCTGACCGCGGCGCACATCAAGCTGTGGCTGGCCGGCCTGGCCTCCGGCCGGAAGCGCAAGAAAGCCACCGACACGCTCGCGGCGCATGAGCAGGGTCCGCCGGTGCAACTGACCGCCTGCGGCGCATCGGAGACGGAGAACCAGGCGCACCTGATCATGGCGCGGCAGTCCCCGGGCTTCGTGCTCGTAAAGGAGTTGCTTGCCGATGCGGTCCTGCGGCGCGCGACGCGCATCATGCTCGATTATTCGAAGGAGTCCGTCGACGTGCGCTACGACGTGGACGGAGTGTGGCATCCCGTCGAGCCGCGGGACCGGGAGTCCGGCGATGTCCTGCTGGCGGTGATGAAGAAAATCTCCGCGTTGAACATGGAGGAGCGCCGGGCGCGGCAGGCGGGCGAATTCCAGGCGAAGTACCGCGGCGGCAAATACCACTGCCAACTGGTCAGCCAGGGGACCAAGACCGGTGAGCGGGTGATCCTGGAGCTTGTTCCCGACAAGATCCCCTTCAAGAGCCTCGACGACCTCGGGATGCGCGAGAAGATGCGCGACGAGCTGAAAGGGTATTTGACCAGCGCCCCGGGAATGGTCGTGTTCAGTGCGCTGCCGTTGGGTGGATTGCAGACGTCCTGGAACGTGGGGATCACCGCAACCGACCGCTACCTGCGTGACTTCGCGGCCATCGAAGACAAAGCCTGCCCGTTCACGCACGTCGAGAATGTCGAGGTGTTCTCGTTCGACGGAGCTGCCGGCCAGACGCCCGACTCGATCCTGCGCCCGATCACGCTCCGCGAGCCGGACGTGATCGTGATCCCCGACTTCGTGACCGGGACCGCCGTGGATGCGCTGAGCGAATACGCCCTGGTTCAGAAGCGGTTGATCTGCGCGGCGATCCGGGCCAAGGACAGCGTCGAAGCCTTGCTGCGGATCCTGGCGCTCAAACCCAAGCAACCGGACAAGTTCGCCGCTGTGGTGACCGCCGTCCTCAACCAGCGTCTGGTGCGCGTGCTGTGCGAGACCTGCCGCCAGGCGTATGAGCCGCCGCCCCAACTGCTCGAAAAGCTGGGGATCCCCCAGGGGCGCGTCGAGGTCTTGTACCGCGAGTTCCAGCCGCCGCCGCCCGGAACGAAGAAGAAGAAAGGCGAGCCGGAAGTCTGCCCGGACTGCAGCGGCCTGGGATACAAGGGGCGCACGGCCGTGTTCGAGTTGATCCGGGTCACCGACGAGATGCGCCAGGCGCTGGTCTCGCAGCCTCGGCCGGAGGTCCTGCGCCAACTGTCGCGCCAGGCCGGCAATCGGACCCTGCAGGAGGAAGGGGTCCTGCTGGTGGCTCGCGGCACCACGACGATTAACGAATTACAGCGCGCACTGAAACAATAGGGTCCGATCCATGTTGCACCTGGTCCTGCTGCTGATCTTCCTCATCTGCGTGGCCGCCCGCTGGTTCCAGGGACTCTGGAGCAACGTGGTGACGCTGATTAACCTGCTGCTGGCCATGATGCTGGCGTTCAACTACTTCGAACCAGTGGCCACGATGCTGGATGACCTGGAGCCGTCCTTCACCTACCTGTGGGACTTCATAGCCCTGTGGGGGTTGTTCGCGATCGCGTTCGGTCTGCTGCGTGTCATCACGGACATGTTGTCGCGCACCCGCGTCGCTTTCGATTTCTGGGTCGAAATGGTGGGACGCTCGATTACCGCCATCTGGATCGCCTGGCTGTTTGTCGGCTTCACGATCGCCACGATGCACAGTGCGCCGTTGAGCGAGAGCCCGCTGGGGTTCCAGCGGACCCCGCAGTCGGGCAACTTCCTGGGCATGGCTCCCGACCGGCTGTGGCTGGGATTCATGCAGAGCCGATCGCGAGGGGCCCTGTCCCGGGGTGAGTCGGACCCCGCCCAGTTGAACCGGTACAGCCGCGCCGAGGACAAGAATGCACAGGTGCGGGTCTTCGACCCGGATAGCCGGTTCATCCTGAAGTATCACCAGCGACGGGTTAATTTTCAGGATGAACCAGAATACCGTGTCTCGCGTTAGGTAGATTATGAACTCCACCCAAGCTGATGAACATTCGGCACTTGCCGCCGCTGAGTTGAGTGCCGGCTATTCCGTGCAAGGCTTGTCGGTCGTGACCTTGGCGCTGGGCCTGGCGAGCCCCTTAGCGCTGGGCCGAACCATCTTCTGGGCGATCCCGCTCGTGACGGTCGTGCTGGGGATCGTTTCGCTGCGATCGCTGGCGACCCACCCGGAGAAATGCGGTCGCACCGTCGCCGTCTGCGGCATCCTCCTGGCGCTCTTCTTCGGCACCTGGGCGCCCGCCCGGTATATCACCCGCTACAACTGGCTGACTGGACAGGCCCGAGAGTATGCCGATGCGTGGGTCAGTCTGCTCCAGCAGCGGAAGTTCCGCGAGGCTCATCAGTTGCACGGCACGCGAGGACAGCGCGCGGCGGAAGGCACCCCATTGGAAGAGTTCTACCATAACGACAAGCAGGGGATGAGAGACTACGCCATGTTTTTCAGCGCGGCTCCCTTGGAGTCCATCGTCGCGAGCACGGAGCCGATCGAGGCGCGTTTCGACCAGGTCGAGTTGGTCGAAACCGCCCGTAAGATCGACCAGATCGTGTTGCGCTACAGCCTGACCATCAAGGAGTCGGGCCGATCGCGCGAGATCCCGCTGCGCGTCATCATGCGGCGGGTTCCGGATGGCGAGACGAACGACCATCAATGGTTCGTCGAAGGGGCGCGGGACTACTGAGCCGCCGCGGCAGGTCGGCCCGAGGCGCGGAACGGACTCCGACGTTCCGCGCACAGGTCGTTGTGCATGGAGCAGGTGAGGCTCTCTCTACTCAGCCTTGCCCCTCGCCCGCCGACGGCTCGGCGGGCTCCTCTTCCGCGGGCTGGTCGCCCGCCGGTGGCTGTGGTCGCGGCTCCGGCTCCTCCGCCGGACCCGGTCGGTCGGGCTCGGTGACGGGCGCCGGCTCGTCCGCCTTCGGCGGCTCCGTGGGCGGCTCGAGGCCTTTGGCTCTAACGCCTGGACCGCCGCCTGGGGCGGGCCCTTCGCCGCGCGGCGTCTTGCCCGTCCAGTCCCGTTTCTTGCCACCGCCACCTGCGCCCGGTCCGCCCATTCCGGTCGGTCGGCGCGGCTGGAAGTCCTTCTTCTCCTGCTCCGTCATCTGCCGCGGAATGACCGTTTTCGGTGGCAGCCGTCTTGCCTTGTCCTCCTCTTTCAGGTTCTCCACCTCGTCCGAGGTCCACGCCGAGTAAAGGAGTGGTTTCTGTTGTCCCACATAGGTGACATACAGATCGTACGTGCGATAAGGTATGCCGCCGCGCCAGCTGTACAATTCGATCAGGCCGTTCTCCACCTGCTGGACACTCGTCGGGGCGCGTCCCAGCAGATCCTGTATCTCAGCTTGCGTGATGCCACCATCGTGGTTCGGGTCGGGCATCTTCTCGTCCAGCAGATCCAGGACGATCTTGGTCGCCTTTTCGAACGTAGGACGCGCAATCGTGCGGTCGTACAGGAGACACGCCAGGAGCACGCCGAACACCAGCAGCAGGAGGATGAGCCGCAACGGGCTGGTTTCCTTGGACGGAGTCGGTGCACTCTGTGGAGCTTGTCCTTGAGCTGTTGGAGGAACGTCACTCATGGATCCACCTCAATTCACGCGCATCATAGGATGTGGAAAAAAAGAAAGATGATCGCCTGCCGACACCCCCCAAGATGACGGCAGCCATTAGTCTAACCTTGCCGCTGTGCCCATGCCAGTGCGGCGGGTACCGAAATGGTTCATTCGGGCGCTGCGCAGGGTATCAGCACGATGATCTCCGCACCACCGGCGGTTCCTTCTCCCGCGCAGATCCGCCCGCCGTGTGCCTCGACGATGCGTTGGGCGATGGCCAGCCCGAGGCCGGTGCCCTTGGTCTTCGTCGTGAAGAAAGGCTCGAACATGTGCGTCCGCTGCGCCTGGCTCAAGCCCGGCCCATTGTCGCGGACCGAAATGCGAATCCCCTGGGCGGTCCCGAGGGTTGCCGGGCTGCACGAGATCTCGATCCGGACCGGGTCGGCGCAGGCGGCCAGGGCGTTCTCGAAGAGGATGCGAAACAGCTGGACCAGGCGGAAATGATCGCCATCACAACCGAGGTCCATGCCGCCGGTGTGCGCGATCATCTCGGCGATGCGGCCTTCCCATTGGGGGAGCAGCAGTTCCCAGGCCTCCCGCCACGCCGTGTCCAGCTGGCAGGTGGACCGGTCCAGGTTGACCGGCGCCGCGTACCCGCGCACCTCGTCGAACAGGCGGTGCATGTGGCCTTGGGCCAGTTTGATGCGGTGCACGAGGTCGAGCGCGGCGGGATTGCCTTCCACTTCCAGCTCAAGCATTTCCGCACAGGCCTGGATGCGCTGCAGCGCGTTGCGGCCCTCGTGGGCCAGTCCGGTAATCATCTGGCCGATCCCGGCCAGTCGTTCCGACTGCAGGGCCAGCCGCTGAGCGCGATTCAGTTCGGTCACGTCCTGCCCGATGGCCAGCAGCGCGACGGTCCTGCCCGACACGCTCTTGAGGGACGTGTTGGACCAGCTGATGCGCCGCTCCTGGCCCGAGAGGGTGAGCAGGGTGCTGGCAGCCGCGCTGGTGTCTCGGCGCAGCGCCTCCTGGAACACCGCGTATTGCCGCTCTCGTTCCCGCTCCGGCACAAACCGCTCGAACCAATTCGACCCCTTGATGGCGCGGGACGGGATCCCCGTCAGGTTTTCCAGGTATGGGTTGTAGCGGATGACGCGGCCGTGCACGTCGAGCACGAGGATGATGGCCTGGGCATGTTCCCACAGCCCCTCCACGAATTCCTTCTCTTGATGCCGGGCGTGCCTGATCCGCGTCCGCTCCGCCGCCTTCCAGTGGTGGGCCTGTTCGCTCTTGTAGGCGTCTTCGATGATCGCGAGGTCCAGATCGAGCAGTTTGGTGAGCGAGTCGACCGCGTCGAGCAGTGCGGCCTGCGTGTCGGACCAATGGTCTCGCAGCAGGCCGAGCAGGTCGCTGCGCAACCGGCACAGCGTGGCGTGCATGTACATCTGGTTCAGCCCGATCGAGGCGTGCTGCCGGCCAATGCGGACACGGCGGGCCACATACTGGGCGTCGTACACGCCGGCGAACAGTTCCTGGAGCCAGGCGGCAAGTGACTGGTGGAGTCTGGCCCACTGGGCGTCACCGCCGCGGAACACGCGCTGCGCCCCCGCCTCGTCCCGCCATGCGGCCAGGCAGTTGTCGATCAGCGCCGGGAAGTGCGGCGCCACGATCCGCCCGAGTTCCGCCACGCGCCGGGCATCGGCGTCGGACCACCGCACATGCTGCTGCAACTGCCGGTAGCGTTGGAGAGGCCGTTTCGGTTCCATGGCTGTCTCGGATCACTCGCGCGCAGGCCGGCCCTCGGCCGGCGGCGCGGCCGGCAGCTGCGTGAGCCGGTCCCGGATGGACCGGTAATGGTCGGTCAGGATGGGGAGGCCGGAGCCTTGCCCGTCGGATAGGAGGTCTTCCCACGCCAGCCCTTCAGGCAATCCGTCGACGCGCGGCATGAATTGGGCGACCTCGAACTGCCGGGCCAGCTCGTCGAGCCGCGGCTGGCGCCGCAACACGCGTTGGGCGAAGGCAATGCCGGCCAGGTCCGCGGCCAGGTCCACATAGCTGAACCCGCGCCCCGAACGCGCATCCGCCAGTTCCTTGCCGACCCCCGCCGTTTCGGCCGCCAACGGTCCGACGACGGCCGTCAAGTACGCCGAAAGGAAGAAGTGCTGCGCCAGGTCGCGGCGATTCAAGATGGTGGGACCCGCCAGCGTCCGGCAACGCTGCTCCCGTTCCGCCGGCGTTTCCACCACCAGGCTGAACTCGCGTGTCAGGCGATTCTGCGTCAACGTATCGGAATCATCCAGCGCGATACCCACGCCTAAGAGGAATGCCGCCGGCGCGACATCGGCCGGTACACCCTCCGCCGCAGCCGCGGCGCACCGCACGTAGTACTCGGTGAGCCGATCGTCACGGAGCGAGCCGGCGCGTGCCGCACGCGCCAACGCCGCCGTACGCACCGCTGCCACGACCAGGCGCGTCGCGTCGGCTAACGGCGTGTCGCCCATCATCCCCAGCTGGAACTGATACTGCTTGGCCGACGTGTCGGCAGGGATCGCGTCGGCCAGCTTGGCGTAGATCTGGCTCAAACGCAACCGTGTGGCCGCGGTCAACTCGCTCACCGCGGTCACGCGGCGCTCCCGGATCTCCTCGCCCACCAGATTGATCAGCAAGGTATTGACCGGGTCGAACGCGATGCGGAAATCGGCGCGCAGGGCCTGGTTGTCCGCCAACACCGGGCGCATTACCGATCCCCGATCGGGGCTGTGCACGGCGCCCAAATAGTGCCCCACTTCATGCAGCAGCACCTCTTCCCGTTCCGGCTCGCTCATCGTCGCCGACCACTCGCGCACCAGGATGTGCCGCTGCAGCATGCCCGGCGTGCCGCCCAGATGCGACACGCCCAGCGGCTCGCGGTACCGGCCGGTGAATCCGATCGCCACGTGCCCCGCGCGCGGCTGAACTGCCTGCTGAAACTCGGCCAAGGCCAGCGGGAATGCCGCGGCCTCTGCGCTCGCCGTCCACTCGCCGACGTCGACGACTTTGAGCCGCACACGGCAGTACTGTTCCAGAATGTCCGACACGCGGTCGATCCGCTTGCGCAGACGCGCCTCCCAGACGTCGCGCACCGTGAGTTCATAGCTGTCGACGAACACCTCGATAGGGATCTCCACGACCGTCCTCAGCGGCGGACCTTCGCCCAAGGTCCGTCCGCCCGCCGTTTGGTCGTTGATGCCCAAGTCGATCTGGCTGATGTCGACCCGGCCCTGCGGGTCCTCCCGGAACACGTACACCGCATTGGCGTCCAACTGGTGCTGGGTCCGTACCCCTTGGGTCGTAAACGCCAGCTCGCAAGGCCCGCGCAACGGCAACACGGTCAGCGCATGCGCCGAGACTTCCAGCGACCGCGACCACGGGTCATGCACCAGGATCTCGAACGAGATCGCAGCACGAGTCCGATTCGACAGGACGATCACGTCGGCGCGGCCCACCGCCGCGACGCTCCAGGTGCATACGGCGACCCACAGCAGGGACCAACCTGCCCAGCAGTGTGGTCGGCGAGTCGACAAGCACGATCGCATGATGTGGGTCAGTATACCACCTGCGGGTCGACCGTGATGCGGCCATGCAGGACCCGCGAGCCGCCGATCTCTTCCGCGCGGACCCACAGCGTCCTGCCCGCCAGGCTGGCGCCGTCGGACAGCACGAACGTGCCCGCGGCTCGACCCGGCCCGACGCGCAGCATCTGCTGGCGCAGACGCCGGCGCCCCGGTGCATACAAATAACAGTTGAAATCCAGCGGCTGCCGCGTGTTGTTCAACAGCCGCTGCTCCACCACCAACTGGCCGGAATCGTCCAGCCAGCAGTCGAGCTCCAGCGCCGCCTCACCGGACCCCACCCAGAGATCCTGGTAGACGCTGAATCGGTAGTCCCGATCCGCCGACACGGAAAAGTCCAACTGTGCGCGCTGCGCGCCGCTGTCCGCGTCGGCACGGAGCGACAGTGGGAATCCCTGGACCAGTTCATTGTCGCTGGCCAGTTCGAACGGGAGCGCCTCGTGGCGGACATCCCAGGCCGGAGATGCCTGCAGCGCGACCGACCCGTACACGCTGACCGGAAACGTGTTGCGACAGCGGAGTTCGACGTTCTGCACGCCTCCAGACGCGTCGACCAGCCGCAGCGGCTGGATCGCACATTGCAGCCGCCAGCGCGCGACGGCCAGGTTCAGCCCGGTCACGAAGACAGGCAGCGGTCCTGCCGCGATCGTCTGCACCGTCACGCCGCGATCTTGACGCGACGGCACGATGCTCTCCTCGCCCCACACCGTCACCTGCCGAACATCGTCGCCCAGATAAAGCGTCTCGTCGGTCGACAACTCGTTCCAGACAACCATGATCGCCCGACCGTCCCGCTCGAAGAGCCAGTTGTGGCTGCCGTTGGGCAACAGGATGCTCCCCAGGTGGACGGCGCCGCCCACCAGGTCGGCGGTCGTCCGCCAGGGCAGCAGCAGTTCGGTGGGCGTGCCGTCCGCGCCGAGCAACCCCCGCTCGTCATCGAACGGGCCGCGCAGGAGGATGGCCGGCGCACCGCGGACCTTCGCCGAGAGCATCCGCAAGACAAGGTCGCGCGCCCGCGCCTCGGGGCCATAGGCCGCTTTCGACAGCGGCTGGAACGCGACCCACCGCGGTCCGCGCGGCGCAGCCGCGGACGCGTATTGCTCGAACTCCGACGCCGTCAACGGCAGCCATTCGGACATGACCAGGAAATCCCACGGAGGGTCGGACACCGCAGGGATCTCGAACAGCCAGTCCCAGGCGAGTCCGAACCGGACGAAGTAGCCCGCCTGCTCCACGCGCGCCCGCGCGTCACGGATCGTGGCCACCAGCTTCTCGAGATCCGCCAGGCGGCTGATGGCCTCGTCGCCGATCCGCCAATGACGCATCTTGGACGCAAGCCGGCTCAGCCACGGTTCGATGGCCGGCTGCCAGAGGCCGGGACGCTGGAGCCAATCCGCCATCGTCAAGTTCTGCTTGTAGCTCAGCTGCTCGCGGAGACTCGCCGGGATCGTATCCAATACACCAACCGGCTCGATCCCGCCGGCACAAAGCTGATCAGTCAACGCCGCCAGCCGATCGAGCGCTCGGGTGTCAGCCGGATCGCAGGCCACCGGATACTCGAGCCAGCCGACGTGTGCTTGTTTCAGGAGCGCCACCAGTGACGGGGCGGTCAGCGGGATGTTGGCGTCCGGCAGTGACCAGCCGAACTCGCTGGGGTGCTCGCCCGCGTCGGGCCGCAGCACCACGAGCGATGTCGTGTGCTGCAGCGTCGGTGCGCCGTCGGGCGGCCAGGAGATGCGCAGAGTGTAGAAGCCGTAGCCGGGGACCTGCGGGTGCCAGGTGACCGACCCGCCGGAAGCGCGCTGGTCGCGATCCGCCCGGGCCGGCTCGGACGGCGAGCCCCGGATCGCGCCGTCGTCGCCCGCCCGTGCCGAGACCGACTCCGCAGATAACCGGGCGGAATCGACGCACCGGCCGGCCACGTCGAGCAGTTCCAGGCGCAGCGTGGGGTCCTCCTGCGGGATGCCCGACATGCCGCAGGTGAGCTTCACTTGGGCGGGGTCGAAAAACAGGTTCTGTGGCTGTCGGCTGGCGATGGACACGCGCGGAAGCTGCGACAAAAGTATGTCATCAAACATGGCAGCGCCTTGCAGGTCGGCGCGGTCGGTCGGTGTCACGTGCAGGGCGATCACGGCAAAGCGGGCCTCGGGGTCCGTGATCGTCAGCGGGCCGATCTGCAGATCCTGCCAGGCGGGAGCGTGCGTCAGGTGCGGCGAGTCGTAGGTAGCCCGGGGCTGCCGCCGCGCGTCGAGCACGGTCAGGCTCACGTACGCGACGTCGTGCCGAAGCCGTTCGGTTTTCAGTCGCGCGCGCAGCAGGTAGCTGTAGGCTGGGTCGATCTCGATCAGGGGGCTGGACACCATCGCCGCGCCGCCGTCGAGTTCGATCCGCAGGCACTGCCCGCGATCCCCGGCCGGGTCGGGCGCGATGCCGATGCTGAGATAGTGCGGGAAGCCGCGGTCGCGCCGCCGCACCCAGCCGTCCGGCCAGGCGTCGTAATCGCTGTCCGCGTCCTGTTCAAACCCGGTCGCGAAGACGACCTCCGCGCCCCGCAGCGCGCCGGGCGGCGGCACCTGAGCCGCGAGCAGCAGGGCAGCACACCAGACGCCCATGGGACATTCCCCCTCCGCCAGCCGCCACCTGTCGACCACCAATCGCCGTAGAGCGAACCTGCCCCGCTGCGGCGGCCGCTCCACACTCAAGAAAACCTTGCTTACGGCGGCGCGCACGGGGCCGCCGGAAACGGAAATCCCAGGCCGGCCGCTACCGGATACAACGCCCGTTCCGGTTCTGCCGCCAAAAAGGGGTCAGGACTCATTTTCAGCTAGCACTCAGGGGTCAGGACTCATTGTGGGGTGGATGGAGGCGTGATAGATTACGCGCATGCCACGACCACCTCGCGCCGACGAAGCTGGTGCCCTTTATCACGCCCTCAATCGCGGGAATGCCCGGGCAACGATCTTCCACAAAGTGGAAGACTACGAGGCGTTCGAACGGGTTCTGGCGGAAGGGCTCGGGCAGTACGCGGTGCACCTGCTGGGCTACCAACTGATGCCCAATCACTGGCACCTGGTGCTGCGCCCCGAGGTAGATGGGGAGATGAGCCGCTTCCTCCGGTGGGTCACGGCTACGCATGTCATGCGCTATCACGCGCATTACCAGACGGCCAGCCAGGGGCATCTGTATCAGGGCCGTTTCAAGAGCTTCCCGATCCAGGACGACGGCCATTTCCTGACCGTCTGCCGGTACGTGGAACGGAATGCCTTGCGGGCCGGGCTGGTCCAGCGGGCGGAAGACTGGCGTTGGAGCTCGCTGTGGCGTTGGCTGCAGGCGGTGGAGCCGGAACCGGCGCTCCTGTCGCCCTGGCCGATCCCCCGTTTGCCCCATTGGGTCGCCAAGGTCAATCAACCACTGACCGACTCGGAACTGGCCGCCGTGCGGCGGTGTGTGCAACGTGGCACACCCTTTGGCGACCCGGTGTGGCGAGGCGCCACGGTGGACCGTCTGGGACTCGCCTCTACGCTGCGTCCGCGCGGCCGCCCGCGCCGGGACATGGCCCGCAAGACACCGGGCCAGACGCCCTGAGCCCCCGGTCCTCGCGCCGCAAACCGGATTAATGAGTCCTGACCCCTTTTTCTGCGTGGGAGAGGATCGCGGCGAGCGCCAGGCAGGCGGTCTCGATGCGCAGGATGCGCGTGCCCAGGGAGACGGCATGCCAGCCGGCTGCTCGAGCCAGTGACAGTTCGCTGTCCGACCAGCCGCCCTCGGGGCCGACAGCCAGGTAGTGGCTCGACGCGTTGCCCGCCGTGCGGTCCAGTGCGGTTCCCATCGGATCTGCGATCCACTTCGCTGCGCCGGCGGGCACCGCGTGCAGGTAATCGGCCAAGGGCATAAGCGACGCCACTTCCATCAGTCGCGTGCGGCCGCATTGCTTGGTCGCCTCCACCACCGCACGGCGCAGCTTGACCAGTCCCCGTTCGTCCGGATGCACTACGCTGTGTTGGGCGCGGAGCGGCACGACGCGTGTGACACCCAGCTCGACGAGCTTCTCGACCAGCCACCGTTGCCGATCGGCCTTAGGCAGCGCCACGCCCACGACGATCGCCCACGGCAGCTCGCGATCCACTTCCCGCGAGCCGACGACGGCCAGCTCGACCTGTGAGCGCGCCAGGCGTGTGATACGGGCCTCGAACTCCCGGCCGCTGCCGTCCAGGAGGACCACCACGTCACCCACGCACCCGCGCAGGACGCGTTGCAGGTGGTGGGCCTCCGGGCCCGACAGGACGGCCCGCTGGGTCGTGATCGGGCTCTCGACGAAGAAACGATGAGTCATGTCGTGGTGTCCCGCAGGCGCGATGGGTCCACCCGCCGGGAAGCGGTTGTGGGTTTCCTCGTGCCCGTCCTCGATTCAGCCTACTGGTGAGTCGGGCGCCTGTCCATTGACGGTGCGGCCGTCGCTCCGGCGTGAGCCGATCAGGAAGGCAAACGAGCGCCGCGCCGCAGCGGGGGTGGACGGAGACGGGGTAAGCCAGCGGCCGGTCGGGGGGGACGGTGTCGGCAACCTGGCGTCCGGCGGACTGGCCCCGCAGTGAACCTTCCCAGATTCCCGGCGTGGGACGCCGGTGAGGACGACGCGCAGGCTGTGCGAGAGAATCTCTCAAGGTTTCGCTGGTGGTTTAGCCGATGAGGTGAAGAGTGACGGCCAGGAGCAGGACGGTACTGGACAGAGGTGTGGCGGGATGTATGAGGCACATTGGGGGCTTCGCGAATCGCCGTTTCGCGGCCTGGTGGATCCCCGCTATTTCTACTGCAGCCCGACGCACGACGAGGCGTTGGCGCGTCTCCAATTCCTGGTCCACAACCGGTGTCGCCTTGGCCTGCTGCTGGGGATGCCGGGCAGCGGCAAGACGCTGCTGTTGGAGGTCTTCAGGCGTCAGATGCGCGGCGCCGGCAATCAGGTCGCGACGGTGAGTCTGTTGTACCTCGGCGCGCGCGAGTTCCTATGGGAGCTTGCCACGCAGCTGCAGCGCAACCCGCACCCGACCGACCCGGTGTTCCAGTTGTGGCGGACGGTGGTTGACCGGCTCACGGAGAACCGTTACCAGCAGCTCTCGACGGTCCTGCTGCTGGACGACGCGGACGAGATGCTCCCGGAGGTGGCCGGGCACGTGGTTCGGCTGCTACGGCAGGAACTGTCGGCACCTGCCACGTTAACGGTCGTGTTGGCGGCCGATCCGCGGCGTGTGAAGCGGCTGGGCCGGCGCATGCTGGAACTCTGCGACCTCCGGATCGATCTGGAGCCGTGGGAACCGGACGATACGCGGGAGTATCTGCAGCAGAGCCTGGCTGCGGCCGGCAGCCGCCAGAGCGTGTTTGACCCGGAGGCCACGCTGCGCCTGCACGAATTGGCGCAGGGCGTGCCACGGCAGGTCAGCCAGTTGGCGGAACTGGCGCTGGTGGCCGGCGCCGGCCAACAGTTGCCGCAGATCGGTCCAGCGACGGTCGATACGGTCTACGAGGAGCTGCATTCCCCGTAAGGGCGGCTCGGGAACGGCTCGGCGGTCGACCATCCCATGCGAGCCCGCGGCACGGCCGATCGCTCGAGCGCGCGCGGCGGGGGTGGCGAAATACGGGGTCTAGCCGATCTGGCGACGGTCGTGGAGATCGCTACAATGACCGGCTCGAGGTGACTCAGGTTCACGGGGAAACGTCCATGGTGCCGAATGAGCGTCCGGGATTGACGCCGGATGGCCGCATCGAAATCGATCTGCGGCAACCGGGGCTGGCCGCCTTCTGGGCGTGGCTCTGGCCGGGCAGCGGCCATTTGTATCAGCGGCGGTATGGCAAGGGCATCCTGTTCATGGTCTGTATCCTGTCCACCTACTTCTACGGGTTGACGATCACGGGCGGCCACGTGGTCTATGCGTCCTGGAAGCCGCCCGAGCGGCGCTGGCAGTATTTCTGCCAGTTGGGCGTGGGCTTGCCGGCGTTGCCCGCGCTGGTGCAGGCCGTGCGAATGAGCAGCGGCCGGTCTCCGTTGCTGGGCGGCATCATGGCACCACCGCGCTACGAGCGGTACAGGAGCGGCGCGGACGACCTGTCCGACTGGCATTTGAAATACAAACTGCGATTCGAGCTGGGTACGCTCTACACGATGATCGCCGGTCTGCTCAATGTGCTGGCCATCTACGACGCGTATGCCGGACCGGTGTGGGTATCGTCGGACGAGAAGAAAGAGGCCGAGTCGCCGGATGACGAACGCGCGGAGACATCGTAGCGGACCGCGGCGGTGGTCGGTGCGCGGACATGCGGCGTCTCTCAGGGACTGCAAGGTATCAGGGGACCTCCCATGAGTCTGCCCGTGTTGCTGTCGGACTGGGTCAGCAGCCAGCTGTGGTATGCGGTGCCTTTGATCGTGGCCATCAGCCTGGTATACGGCGCGACGCGGCATGAACTCATGGTCCCGATCCTGCGACACGCATGGCGGACCGCCAAGTGGATCACGGGGTTCATGCTCGTGATCGCCCTTATCTTGACGTTGGTGTCCTGGGCCTGCTGACCCGCGTGCGTGCCCGGGCGGTCCGGCCACCGGTCAGGACTGCTAGCACGGTGGCCGTGTCTCATTATCCCTGTCTCATCTGTCTCATCCGTCATTCCCAGAATGTCTTGCCTTAGCTGGGGTTTCCGAGTATCTAGAGCCCTTTGTCTTCGGGGGTTTTCCGGGGAGACCCTGTCGATTTACTCCCTGGCGGCGGCGACCGATGGATGGGGATGCTGTGAAGACGGAACCTCGCGAGGGATCCCGCACAACCCGTGGAGAGGCCCGGCGCCGGCTCCTGTGCCGGGCGCTGTTGGCCGCGAGCTGTATCGTGTGGACCGGTTGTGCGTCTGTGCCGCAGAACACGCTCGACGAGATGTTCAAGCCATCGAACAATCGCCATTGGAAAGCCAATATGGCGACCCTGCCGTACGCGCAGATCCGCGACGACCGCGTGAAGGTCTTCAACGTGCGCAACTGCACGTACATTTCCGAGAACGATTATATCCTCCAATACGACGATCGAACGTACGACCTGAACGACCTCGAGGCGTTGGATTTCATCGTCTGTCCGTTCGCGGGGCTACCCAGCCTGGCGCACACGATGGTGAGTTTCGAATTCCGAGGCGGCGAGTACCTGGGGATTTCGATCGAAGCGCGATTGGAGGAGGGGGAGTCCTATTCGGCGGCCGGTGGGGCGGCGCGGCAGTTCGAGCTCATGTACGTGGTGGCGGATGAGCGCGACCTGATCCAGCTGCGAACCGAGGTCCGCGATTCCGATGTTTTCATCTATCGTGCCCGCGCCACGCCGGAGGAAGTCCGAGCGCTGTTTGTCGACATGTTGAAGCGGGCCAACACGCTCAAGAAACGCCCCGAGTATTACGACACGTTCGCGAACAACTGCACGACGAACATCGTGGCACACATCAATCGCGTCCGCCCGGGCACGATCCCGTGGGGCCCCGCGTCGTTCCTGACCGGCTATGCCGATCGAGAAGCCTACCGGCTGGGGCTGCTGGTGGATTACGGTTCGTTCGAGCAGACGAAGCGGCAGGCGCACATCACCAGCCTGGCCCACCGCTATGCTCAGGAGCCGCGGTTCTCGGCCCTGATTCGCAGCGACCAGGCGCCCACGCACCTGGCGCGCCGCACCGAGGACCGGTGACTTCAGGGCAGGGGCCTGGTTTTGAAGGCCTGGGCGGACCGCGGCGCGTACGCCGTTGTTCCAAGGGGGTGGTGCATCGCTGAGCGGAGGGGGGAAACGGGCGGTCGCGGAAATTTCTGAAAAATTCCGGTTTTTCCGGCCCGCTTCGGCGCTAAAAAAGCGATGGACCATAGTAGAGGAAGTGTGGCGCGGCGAGTGACTTCCCATCCGGGACGTCTCGCTCCAGCAGGGCTCCGAGCATTGCGATTGGAATCGACAACTGTGGTGCCCTGGGGTCGAACGGTGTTGGGGCAGACGCTCACACCTCTTGAGCGACGCGAAACCCAGGGCACCCAGTTTTCGTCTCCATCTGGGCTGGCATGCTGCCAGTGAGCGCCGGTGTGCGGCGTGGGGAGCGAAAGGAGTCTTCGGTGAGCGCCGCCCCAGCGTTGGGACGCCATGTGCGCGTCCTGCAGATTCTCCGCCACTTGCAGTCGGGCAGAAGCGTATCGGTCGAGGAGTTGGCGGGCCGACTGGCCGTCTGCCGCCGGACCGTCTTCCGCGATTTGAACCTGTTGCGCCATGCCGGCGTGAAGTTGGCGTTCGATGCGCGCGCACAGTGCTACCAGCTGGCGCCGTGTGACGACCTGCTCATCATGCCGCAGCTGGATGCGGACGAGCTGACCACGTTGGTCACGGCCGTGCATCTGTCGATGCTGCAGGGCATCCCGACCTGTCGCGACACGCTGCGCCAGACGACGAACAAACTGCTGGCGACTTCCCCGTTCCCGATGCGTCACAGCGTGACGTGTCTGGCCGATTCGTGTGCCCTGGACACGGCGGTTCACGATTACCCGCCATGCGCCGTGCGCGCCGTGGACCAGGTCCTGCAGGCGTTGCGGCACCGACGCGTGCTCGAAGTCCGGCTGTGCCCGTCCCACCCGGAAGGCGCACTCGACACGCGACTGTCCACGTACCAGGTGGTGGTCAACGTCCACGCGTGGCAAATCACCGGCCGCTCGTCGCACCACCGGGCGGTCCGGACATTCGACCCGCGCCACATCGCGCAGGCCGATCTCACGGACGAAGCCTATGCCATCCCGCGCGGATATCGCACGTCGTGACGGCGCGTGGGGACACCACCGCGCCGCCTGCGCTCCGGACGCTGACCGACCTCACATGTGGACCCAAAACGACACGAGCTCCGACCGCAGGCCGTCCCTGTCGATCGTGTAGGCGTTGACGGACCCGACCGCGTTGCGGGGGAGGATGACCAGGTACTCGAAGAACCCGTTGGCGTCGACCGTTGTGGTATGTCCAGCGAGAAGGCCTCCGAAATGAATCGTCAAGCCGATTACGGCCTTGTCATCCAGAACCATGCCCGAAAAGGCCCAGACTCCCGCGTCGTATTCGCCGTCAAACTCGGTGATGACCGGCGGCATGAGCGGTCGGTCCGGATCCTTCGGCGTGTTACCGCCGCCCGGCGGCCCGCCCGGTGACCCGCTTGGCGAAGCGCCGCCCGCAACCGGTGAGCCGGGCGCCCAATCGACCAAAGATAACGCTGGATCCATGCCCAGGATCGGCACGGCGGAGTCCGCCACGGAGCCCGGCTCCGGCACGCACGGCGCAGCGACCAGCTCAGCGGTCTCGGCGGCAATGACCGCCCCGGGGCCGACCGAATCGGCGACATAAATTTCCTCGATGGCCACCGCGGGGGGTGCGTCTGCCACGGCCGACTCGGCGGCGGGCAACAGAGAAAACACAACTCGTGACTCAAGCCGCTCAATCTGCAGATCACGCACCGGGCATCGGCCTCGCCTGCGGGTCTGGGAATGTCGCGCGTCGGACATCGTCGGTTCCTCACAACCAGGGGGGTAGAAGCCAACCGCTCTACTTCAAGAATCCCCCAGAATCTGGAAAATGTCAAATTACAGTAGCAATACTGGTAATTCGGTGATGTCCGGCGTACGGGTTGTAGCGCGCTTCGAAAGAGGGGGTATCTGGAACGTGGGGTGGTCCGGTATAGGGACCGGCGGGGGGGGTGCGCGGCAGTTGATTGGCGAGGTGTTTGGGCGCGCGGGTTGGTTCCCTGTTACAGGGGCTTACGGCGCGAAGAGCGGGAAGAAGTGGTTGGGCGGGGGCAAGCGCAAGTGTTGGGCGGGCGCGGCTTTGGACGGGGCCGGCTGATAGTCGGCTACCTGTTGGAGCAACGCGTCTCCGAACTCGGACATCTCCCGCATCTGCTGGCGATCGAGTCCCAGATCCAGTGCGCGTTGCAGGTACTGGACCACGCGTTGGGGCGCGTCTTCTCGGGCGTCATGTCGCAGGTGAATCCACGCTGCATCCAAGATGAGCGCGCCATGTTCCGGCCCGATGTTGACCGCGCGGTCGATATCTTGCACGGCCAGTTCCCCGTACCTGGTGCTCTCGCGAACAAATGTCTTGGCGCACGCCGCGTAGGCCAGCGCCCGATTGTGGTAGGCGGCCTGGAACAGCGGATCCAGTTCGAGCGCATGGGTCAGATACTGCACGGCCCGCTGGAGCGTATTAGCCCGACCGCGTGCCCTTAGGCCGCGGTTATTCCAGACGGTGGCCGCCTCGTACCCGTAATGGTCGGTCGCCTGGCCGTAATAATACTCGGCCGCGTTGTTCTGTTCCGCGCAATCAAGCGCATAGCCGTACCATGCGGTAGTGCATCCCTGCTCGTTCAGCTCGCAGGCAAGCTTGAGGTCTTCCAGCGCCAGTGAGGTTTCTCCGATTCCCAGGTACGCCTGTCCTCGCGCGAACAGCACTTGATAGGCATCTGGGCGGGCGGCCAGGGCGGATGTGAAGTGTCCGATGGCGGTATCCCAGTTCTTTCTATGGAACGCCTGGATCCCAGCGTCATAGTGGCGCACGTCGTAGGGCGCAATTGCCGAGAGGCGCACCGCGACGATGCTGGCGACCAGCCCGGCTGCCACCACTCCCGCGCCGATGAGGAACCAGCGGCGCCGGGCCCAGCGCTGCAGTCGGGCGAGTGGGGCGAAGTGGCGGCGCAGCGCGTCGGCCAGCGCTTGTGCCGACGCCGGACGTTGCGCGGGGTCCAGCGCCAGGCACTGATGGACGATGTGCGCCACCTGCCGGCTGACCTGCGGGTTGCTGAGGCGCACTGACGCGCAGCCGGCCCGTTGCCGCGCGAGCAGTTCCCGGGCCGCCTCGTCCGGCATCGCCTCGGGCGCGCGATCGCCGAACGGCAGGTGGCCGGTCAGCAGTTCGTAGAGGATGACGCCCAGCGAAAACAGGTCGGAGCGCGGATCGCCGTCGGCATCCTGGACAGGGTCATTGCTGGTCATGCATTGCAGCTGTTCGGGCGACATGTAGGGGAGCGTTCCGCCGACGAACGTCCGCTCCAGCTGGATGTCGCTCGACAGGTTGAAGTCCAGCAGCATCGGGCAGCCGGAGGGTGTGAGCAGCACATTGGAGGGTTTCAGGTCGCGGTGGCAGATCCCGACCTCGTGCGTATGCTGCAGGGCCTCGGCCAGCTGCACAGCCAGGTGGACGATGCCGTCGACATAGGTGCCGCGGTGGAGTCGCGCGTCGGGCCCGGCATACATCTCCGGGACCGCCTGCGGGATCGCGGCCTGGACGGCCAGGTCCCGGATGAACCGCGCGTGCGCGGGCGGCCGGTTATCCTGGTAGCCCACGTCCAGCACATCCAGCAGTGTGGCGCTGCCCAGATAGGGCATGCACACGGCCGTCAAGTGCGTCTCGGGATCCTCGACCACCGAATGCACCGGCACGATGTTGCGGTGCGCGAGCCGGCCGAGCGTCTCCGCCTCCGCCGATCCATACCGGGCTACCTTCACGACGACCATCCGGTTGCCCAGCGCCGGCTGCCGCGCGAGGTACACGCGCGCAAAGGCGCCGCGACCAAGCTCCTGGAGCAGCTGGAAGCCGAACAGCTCCGTGTCGATCGCCGGCCACGGCACATCGTCCGCGTCCAGGTCGGCCTGGAGGCCGGCATCTTCGTTCGCGCACTCGTGGATGGCCAGCAGGCGGCCGAGTGACCGGCGGCAGCTGGGGAACCGTTCGCAGAACGACTTGGGCGAGAGCGACTCCCCGGCCTCTTTGCGCAGGCAGTACTCCTCATAGGCCAGGTCGAGCAGCAGGCTCTGCCGTTTGCGCAGGTGCGGGTGCCGCGCCAGCACCTCGGCCGTATCGGGGCGAAGGCCCGCGCGCCAAGTGCTGATCACTTGCGCCACCAGCGATTCGGTTGATGAAGGTGTCGACGCGTCCATCCCGCGCTCGGCTGCTCCAGTGCACCGCCTCAGTCCCGGTTCCCGCTCCAGACCTGGGACGAGGTGGTCAAACGACTAATGACTTTGCGCGCGGTCCGCTCGTGAATTCCCAACTGCCGACTGATCTCCATGAACGTCGCGCCGCCGATCCGCATCTGGACGATGCTGCGGTCACGTTCTGGTTGCCGACTGAGGAACGCTTCCCACTGCTCACGCGCCATGGCAAGTTCGCTCGGCGTCGACTCGACCGTGTCCACAGGGTGCTCGACCAGCTCCGTATCGTCCAGCGATCGCTCCCGTCCGATATTGTACTTGGTATTCTTCTGGATCCGCCGCCGGTATTCCCCGATCACCTTGCGCCGCCCGAGGGCCGCCAGGTAGCGGATCAAGTCGCTGGGCCCCTCCAGCGCCCAGATCTCGCGCGGATTGCGGAACACGGACGCCCACACCATCTGGACGAAGTCCTGCGAATCGAACTTCGACCGCATCCGGCGGTCCAGCTTGCGGCGCACCACGCGCTGGATGTGCGGGCCGTATTCGGCGATCAGCTTCCAGACGGCCTCGGGAGACCCCGCGCGGACGCCCGCGATGGCGGCTCGGAATTCGGCTTGCTCATCGGACATGATCCCCCCACGTTTCTACCCCCCGATAGACTACCAGAAACGATGGACAGGCCGCCACGTCGACCCCCAGAAAAGTGTGGGTGCCCAGGCCCGCGCGGATGCCGACCGGAGGGCATTCAGGCGACCGGCCGGCCGCCGGCCCCCTGGGGCGTGGCGTTGGTCGACTTGATCGCCTGCAAGCGGTAGTATTTCAGTCCGGGGAAGAAGAAGCAGGCGGCCGAGACCACTCCGAACACCAGGTTTCCCGGACTGGGCCAGACCGCCATCAGGCCGGCCGTCAGGAACATGGCGACAGCCTGGATGTAGAACTCACCCGAGAGGATGCCGGCCTTGATCAGAAACACCATGCCGGCGATCAGGCCCAGTACGGGCGAGAGGGTCAAGGGTGGCAGCCCGAGGTAGGCCTCCAGCGGGAAGAGGGCAATGATGCTGACCAGCGCGGCGGCCCAGATGTGCGCGATCTGGCGTTCCACGAAGGTCACGGGCCCTTGCCGATGCCGAAGGGCCCAGAACACAACGGCCCAGGTGCCGAACCCGGCGGCCCAGACACCGAAGTAATACCAGCGGTTGACCACGCCGTTCCAGAACAGGATGTTGGTTGCCAGGCCGGCCACGAACAGGGCCAGGCTGTGCCACATCCAGAGCAGGCCCCAGTTCTCCAGCACGGTGGCGTGGTGCGTTTCGCGGAACCAGCGCGACAGGACCTGCGAGAGCCGGCCGCTGCGCGCGGCGATCGGTTGATGGTTCAAGTAGGCTTCCAGATCCGCCGCCAGCGCCCCGGCGCTGGAATACCGCAGATCGGGCGGCTTCTGCAGACAGCGGATGGCGATCAGTTCCAGGTCGCGATCCGCGGCCCGGTTGAGCTGGTGGGGGGCCACCGGATCCTGCTCGATCACCTTCATGACCGCGTCGACGGGCGATGTGGCGTGGAACGGCGGCTCACCGGTGAGCATGTGGTAGAGGATCGCGCCCAGGCTGTATACGTCGCTGGTCGGCCCCACGCTCTTGTTCCCGGCCGCCTGTTCCGGCGACATGTAGGCGGGAGTCCCCACGACCGCTCCGGACAGGGTCATGCTGTGCGGGTCGGCCAGCTGCTTGGCCAACCCGAAATCCGTCACGTGCGGCTCGCCGTTTTCATCGATCAGGATGTTCGACGGTTTCAGGTCACGGTGCAGCACTCCGTGCTGGTGCGCGAACTGGATCGCGTGACACACCTTGGCCAGCAGCCGTGCGGTCTTGCGCGGCGGCAGCGGACCCGACTGGAGCAGTTCGGACAGGGTGGGGCCCGGGATATACTTCATGCTGAAGTACAGGCGGCCGCCCTCTTCACCCACCTGATACACGGGCACGATGCCGACGTGGTCGAGTCGTGCGGCCGCCTGGGCCTCGGCCAGGAACCGCTCGCGGTCGCCCGGCGAAGCGTGCGGGCCGCGCAGGATCATCTTGACCGCTAATTGGCGGTTCAGGTTCACCTGCCGCGCCCGGTACACCACCCCCATCCCGCCGCGGCCGATCTCCTCCAGCAACTCGTAATCGCCCAGCCGTCGGGGCGGGGCGGGCGGCGGCTCAGTCTGGTCCGCGCCATCCACCGACTGGCGCGAGTGGGATCCGACCGCGTCCGCCACCAGGACCGTCCCCCATAACTCGCGCAGCTCCCGAGCCAGCTCGGGATGGGCCTGGCACTCGGCGGCCAGGTCGATGGACTGGCCGCGACGCGCGCGGTCCGACAGTTCGGACAGCAGCGCGGCCAATTGCCATTCCTGGTCGGACGGCCGGTGATCGGGCGCGGGGGGCGGATCCGAAGCTGTGTTCACAATATGGGTGAAGTCCCTCTGCGGAATGCCAACCGGCGCCTAGCGCGCCGGCGTGTCGGGCCGTGGCACGCCTGCTGCGCTGGAGTAGTCCAGCAGCAGTTGCCGGAGGCGGCGGACTGCGCGCAGGTACCGCATGCTGGCCGCCGGTTCCGTCAGCTCCAGCGCCTCGGCCACCTCGCTGTTCGACAACTGCTCGTAGTGCCGCATCATGATGATTTCACAATCCTGCTCGCTCAACCGGGTCAATGCCCGCTCCACCAGCCGGGCCATCTCCTGCTGAGTGGCGGCCGCCGCCGGCGTCAACTCCGGATCGCGCAGCTGCGCGACAAGCTCGCTGGCCGAATGGTCCGCAGCGCCGGGCGCCGCCAGAGGTTGTTCGCGGTCCACGCTGCGCTTGGCGGAGACCCGATGCCGCCGATGCGCATCGATGATTCGGTCCTTGGCGATCTGACGCACCCACAAGTGGAACGACATCGCCGGATCTGCCAGATACTGGGGCAAGCGGCGGTTGGCCTCGACCAGGACATCCTGCACGATATCGCTCACGTCAATCCGGCCTTGGATCCGCTGGTCCAACCGCATCCGGACCATCCGCCGCAACGCGTCGCGGTGACGGTCGAGGAGCCGGTTCACAGCGCCGCTGTCCCCTTGCCGGGCAGAGAGCAGCAGTTCCTGGGTTTTCATCTCTCCGGGCCACATGCCCCCTATTATCGCTCACGACCGACCGCGATCACAAGAGTCGCCGCCGGGCCTTCACGCGGGGCGCGCGCAACCGGATCCGGAGATCCGGACGGCCCCGGCTTCCCACGATTGACACGCGCGCGTCGCGCGCGCCACACTGGTCTGCGCTCCAGATGCTCTGCCCGGGATCGTTCACGAGACCAGGGCAGGTTGTACTTCGTGTCGGCCAAAAGAAAGGAACCGGTTCCATGAAAGTCCCCACGATTTGGGCCATGGGGTTGATTTGCCTCGTCCTCGGCGCCGCGATCGGGATTCTGGCGGCGACATACCTCGAGATCGGCCGGCCCTCGATGCCCAATGAGATTACTTACCTCACCCCGGCCGATGCGACCGACGCGGCCGGGCCGCCCGGCGGCGCGGGCGGTGGACCTCCCGGCGGCATGGCAAGCGGCAAGGCGCCCGGCGGCGCGGGCGGTGGGCCGCCCGGCGGGATGGGTGACGGAGGCAGCGCCAAGGAGGACTTGGGCTATCCGACCGTCCTGACACGGCTGGCCACGCTGATCCGCAAGCTCGATGCGCTGACCGGCACTCCCTTGGCGGTCAGTTTGTCGGAGGACCAGAAGAAGGCGGTGGCGGAGCAGCTCAGCGGATTGGACACCGCGGCGAGTGTGACGACCGACGAGGCGCAGAAGCGACTCGACGCGCTGCTCGAGATCCTGGCGCCGTTCCGGGACACCTTCGAAGCGGCCGGGTTCGCATGGCCGGATCCCGGCACGAAGAAGCCGCCCCGCGTGCCGATCAAGTTGACCGAGGAGGTCAACGTCAAGGCGCTCAAGTCGCTCCAGGAACGGCTGGGCGGCGCGCCGAGCCCCTAGGCCGGCCGGCCACCCCCATCGACGGCTCGCGCGGGACGCGGTGAGACGCCTGCTGGTCCGATCACGGTCAGTAGGTCCGGGCCGCCTCGGCCTCACCGATGAGCGGCAGCAGCTTGCGCAGGCCATCGAGGTTCTCGCGGAGCGCCTGTTCGGCGTCCGTGTCCGCGCGATGGCCCAGGATCCCGACAGGTCCACGATAACCGGAATCCCGGATCATCTCCAACACGCGCTGGTCTTCCCGACCCTGACCGACTGGCAGGATCTGCGGCCCGCCGAGGGTCATGCCGTTGAGATTGACGCACATGAGATAGGGGAGCATCTTCCGGAACGCGGCCGGGAAGGTCGCGAGATGCTCGTGGCCATGATGGAAGTTGTAGGCGATCCCGACCGATTGCGTGCCGGTGCGCGTCCGCAGCCACTGCGCCATGGCGATCATGTTCTCAGGCTCGCCTGACCATCCGCCGTGGTTGTAGAGCGCGAATGGGCAGCCCAGCCGCTGAGCCTCTTGCACGAACGGCAACATCGCCTGTGCGTTGATCTCAACGCGCTTCTCCGGCGACTCGGCTGGCATCGCCGGCGCGATCATCCAGAGTTGCGGGTGGAGGTGGTGCTTCTCGATCAGCCCCATCATGGACCGGTAGGCCGCATTGTCGTCCAGGGGGCACCAGTAGGCGAAGAACTCGATCCCCTGCTTCTCGAGCGCGAGGATCTCCTGTTCAAAGGTCGGTATGTGCTCGTCGCGCCAGTCATAGGCGAGCCGGGTGAGCCCCAGGCTCTTGAGCATCGCAGCCCGTTCCTCCGGCCCGCGACGACGCGCATCAAACGGGACAATGCACCAGGCCGCCAGGTTGGCCTTGGCGAACAGGCTCGGCGGGGCAGGGGCGGTCGCCGCCGACGTGGGAAGGATGAGCGTACAGGCCAGGCTCGACAGGACGAGCAGGCGATGGCGGCAGGCGGATCGGACCATGGACAAGGCTCCCAATAGAAAGGTCGAAGCGGGGACCAGCAGTCGAGGCGAGGACCACGCGCTCGCCGCACCATTCTGGCACGAACCCGCGTGGTGGAGAAGGTCCGCGGCCCGGCCGCGCGGGGCCGGCCCCCACCCGATCGCGCCGGGCGACGCATTGCTTGCAAGGATACGACCCTCGCCGTAGGATGGACCAGGGAAACCGACGAGGAGGCCCGTCATGTCAGCACGTACGATTGCGTTTGCCTGCCTGCTCCTGGCGCCCAGTGCATCCGCGGCGCGCGGGCAGGTCTGGCAGTCGCCGTCTTTGGACCAGTTCTCGGTCCGGACTTCAGTGCTGGTGCCGGACCGCGGGGGGACCGTTCTGGGCGGCGTTGGCCGCGCCTCCGGCCGCGCGTCCGCCGCTGGAGTCCCTGGTGCCGGCAGTCTGCCGGGCGCAGGACGACTGCTGGGCAACCGGGCGCTGGACCAGGCCGCCCAGCTGGGCACCGCGTCCGTCCATGTGACGATCATCGACCATGCAGCCCTCGATCGGGCCGTGCTGGCCGAAGCGGCCCGGCGTCGCGGTGCGGCATCGAGCGAGGCGCTGCGCGCTGAGCAGCTCTCAGGCCGCATGCGCGGCGCGGCCGGCGGCCAGGCGCCTGGCGAAGGGCCGCTGTTGAGCGTCGCCGAGCTGCGCCGCCGGAATGAGGCTCGCCACGCCGCACAAGCCGCCGAGGCCGCGCAGTTGGTTGCTCAAGGCGCTGCGGCAGAGACGCGTGGCCAGATCAGTACGGCGCGCCTGTTCTACCAGATGGCCCGGAAACGAGCCGATCCGCCGCTCCAGCGCCAGATCACCGACCGACTCAATGCCCTGACGGCGGCCGGCCAGTGACTTGGTTTGCAGGCCGGGGAGGTGATGGAGCCTGCACAGGATACCGGGGAGCCAGCAGCGGGCCGCGCGCAACCGGGTGCCGCCGGCCGAGCCGGCATTGGGATTGCGGTCGTTGGACGCGCGGCGTCGGTCATGGTCCAGCCGTCTCATCCGGCGCCGAATGAGCCGTCTGCTTGTAGGTCAAGACGGGACAGGGCGCGCGCCGCACGACCGCCTCCGCGACGCTCCCCATGAGCAGTCGAGTCAAGCCGGTCCGGCCGTGCGTTCCCATCACGATCAGGTCGACATGCTCCTCCTCCGCCAGCCGGGCGATCGCCGAGGCAGGATCGCCCGTGATCAGGCGGTGTTCGTAGGCCACCGCGGGATCGGGCGGCACGACCGCCTCGAGCATTCGCCGCAAATCCTCGCTCGCCGGTTCCGGCACGCCGTAGTACATCTCGCCGCCGCCGTACGCCACGGGCGGTTCTTCCACGTGGACGATCAGCAACGTGGCGCCCGCATCGTGCGCCAGTGACGCGGCCATCCTGAGCGCCGCATCGCCACAGTGAGAGAAATCCGTGGGGAAGAGGATCTTCTGGGCTTTCATCGTCGCCTCCTCGCATACGTAGTGCTTCGTACCTCGGATTCAGGACGTGCGTGCGCCGTACCTCGGCGGCACGCCTTCGAGCCAAACGTATCATACGCTTCTTCGCCTCAGCCGACTTCCCTCGGTCGCCGCCCTCCACCTCGCTGGGCACGGCGGAATTCCGGCGGATCACGGCCTCCCGGTGGGTGACAGGGCGGGCCGCATCGAATAGAGTGGGAGGTGTGCGTTTTCGCACATTTCGCCGCGTTGTCGCGCGCTTCGGCGAGCGACGGTGTCGGAATCCGCACACGTTCTGGGAAGGCGTTTCACGCCCGCATCATGATGGCTGAGCCGCGCAAGATCGAGCTGTTGGTGGTGGACGACGACGACGGGTTCCGGCAGGCGTTGGTGCACTGTTTTCTGCGGCACGATTTCCGGGTCTACGAGGCGGCGGACGCGGAGCAGGCGATGAGTCTGGCGCAGCAGCGGGACTTCGAGGTCGCGGTGTTCGACCTGATCATGCCGGGCATGTCAGGCCTGGAGTTGCTGGAGCGCTTCAAGAAGCATCACACGGACTGTGAAGTGATCATGCTCACGGGCAAGGGGTCGATCGAGACGGCGGTGGAGGCGATGAAGTTGGGGGCGTACGATTACCTGACCAAGCCGTTTCCGATGAAGCAGTTGGAGGGCCTGGTGCGGAAGGCGTGCGAGCGTCACGAGCTGAAGAAGGAGAACGCCCAGCTGAAGATGTTGCTGCGCCGCAGCGTGCCGGAGGAGGTGATGATCGGCCGCTCGCCGGCCATGGAGGAGATCTTCCGTCTGATCGCGCGGGCTGGTCCGAGTGACAAGGCCATTCTGATCCAGGGCGAGAGTGGCACGGGCAAGGAGCTGGTGGCGCGGTCCCTGCATCAGCACAGTCCGCGGGCCGACAAGCCGATGGTGGTCATCAACTGTGCGGCGTTGCCGGAGTCTTTGCTGGAGAGCGAGTTGTTCGGGCACGAGAAGGGTTCGTTCACCGGTGCGGTCAGCGCCAAGCAGGGGTTGTTCGAGGTGGCGGACGGCGGCACGTTGTTCATCGACGAGATTGGCGAGATGCCGGGCGCGCTGCAGGCCAAGCTGCTCCGGGTGTTGGAGGACGGTTCGCTGCGCCGAATCGGGTCGATCAAGGAGCGGCGCGTGAATGTGCGGCTGCTGGCCGCCACGAATCGCAACTTGATGGAGCAAGTGGCGGCGGGCAATTTCCGCGAGGACTTGTACTACCGCATCAACGTCATGTCGTTGGAGTTGCCGCCGTTGCGCGAGCGCGTCGGGGACATCCCGTTGCTCGTGGAGCACTTCCTGGGCGCCGGCTGGCGGATCGAGCCGCAGGCCGCCCAGGCGCTGGAGCAATACCCCTGGCCAGGCAACGTCCGGCAGCTGATCAACGCGGTGGAGCGGGCCCGGATCATGGCCGACGATCACCTGCTGCAAGTCCGCGATTTTCCGCGTGAGATCATGGAATACGAGCCGGCCGGGGCGGGGGACAGCCGCATCCTGTTGCAGGACAATCTGGCTGCGATCGAGCGGGCCAAGGTGGTGGAGGTCTTGCAGCGCGAGAAGGGCAACAAGACGCGCGCCGCGCGCACGCTGGGGATCGACCGTCGCAAGCTCTACCGGCTGGTGGAGAAACACGGCATCCAGGCGGCGGAGCTGGCCAAGACGGCGACGTGATCCGCGGCGCTGATCAGGCCAGGCGGGAGATCAGGTAGTAGACGCCGCCCACCAGGGCGGCGACGCCAAGACCCGAGATGATCGCCAGATCGCCCGCGAAGATCAGTTTGCCGGTCGCGGCCAGGTAGACCAGATACGGGGCCGCGACCAGCAGCGCGACCCACAGCGCCAGCAGCAGGAAATAGCGCACGATCTCCGACCGGTCCGCCCGCTCGCGAATCGCCTGCGCCTCGGCGGCGCGGTCCCGCGCCAGCTTCCGGACCTTCGCCTTGTCCTTGCCCATCGTGGTCAGGCGGGAATTGAACGACAGGACGAGCCGCCGGTTGCAGCCCCGGCAGGTAGTCGGCGGGCTATCGACCTGGGCGCCGCAATACGGGCAGATGCGCTGCGCCAGCGGCTGCACCACCGCCTCCAACAGCCCGTTCACCTGCCGCGCCGGCACCCACTGCGAATCGTCCTTGCGGATCAGCGTGTCCTCCTTGACCTGCCCCGCGCGGACCTTGTCCAGCAGTTGCCGGCCGCTCAGCGGACCGACCACGTCGTTCATGATCTGATAGTACCACTCGGTTGCCATCTTCTCATTCGTCCGGCGCGTAGGTTCGACAGTCGGTATCATGTCGCGAGGCGGTGCGCGACTCGACGGGCGGAACTCGGTCGTGGAATTCGAACGGCAGGGCCCCGCCGCCGACGGCTGTGTGGGGTCCGCTACTCCGCTTTCTCAAGTCGCTCCTGCTCCTGCCAGAAGAACAGATGTCGAAGCAATCGCGAAACGACCGGTTATTTTTGCTCTTGTCGGCTCGCCTGGCAAGCATATTGAGCGAAACCGGGCCGCGGACCGCTCATCGTCCCGTCCGTGCATCGGCGCTGCCGATTCATCGCGACTCTGCCGACGCCCCCATCGAGACGCGGTTCCCGGGGTATCCCAACCGGTGCTCCTCCCACCGTTAATAGTAGCTCCAAGTTGGCGGCCCGTCTGCCTTCCAGCAGGGCAAAAAGAGACCGCCCCGGCGGCAGCGGGCCCGCAACTCGGCCGTGGACCGGGCCGGTCAGGCGGTCGACCGGGCACTGAGCTCCACCACCTCCTGGTATGCGGGGAGCGAGGTGGGCCAGCCCAGGTGCTGCGCGATCTCGCCCGCGAAATGCCGGGCCGCGCCCTCGTCCCCGTGGGTCAGGAAGACGCGTTGCGGCGCCCGTTTCAAGTGGCCGATCCAAGCCAACAGGGCCGACCGATCGGCATGGCCGGAGAACCCGTCGAGCTGCCGGATCCGGGCCTGCACCTTCCATTCCCGCCCATGGATGCGGACGAACCGGCGGCCTTCCAGGATCTGCCGGCCCAGCGTCCCCTGGGCCTGATACCCGACGAACAGGATCGTCGAGTCGGCGCGGCCGATGTTCAGCCGCAGGTGATGCTTGATGCGTCCGGCGCTGCACATCCCCGACGGCGCCATGATGATGCACGGCTTCGTCCGCTCATTGATCTCCTTCGACTGCTGGACGCTGTGCGCCATCTGCAGTCCGGGGAACCCCAGCGGCGGCTGGTTCGACGAGATCAGGCGCCACGTCCGCTCGTCGAAACACTCCGGGTACTTGCGGAAAATGGTCGTCACATCGACGGCCATCGGGCTGTCGAGAAACGCATCGACGCGCGGGATGCGCCCGGCGTGTACCAGGCGGCTGAGGTGATAGATGAGTTCCTGAGCGCGTTCGACGGCGAACACGGGGATGACCAGGTTGCCGCCCCGCTGGAGCGTTTCCCGAACGATCGCCTCCAGGTGCGTTTCGATGTCGCCGTCCTGCGTGTGGTCGCGATCCCCGTACGTCGTCTCCATGACCACGTAGTCCGCCTGCTCGAACTGCGACGGGTCGCGGATGAGCGGCTTGCCGTTCTGTCCGATGTCGCCGGAGAACAGGACCAGCATGTCGCGCCCCGCCTCGCGCACGCGGCACTCCAGCATGGCCGAGCCGAGGATGTGGCCCGCGTCGTGGAACGTGACCGTCGTCACGTCGTTGATCCGGATCGGCTGCCCGTACGGGACGCCCTGGAACAGGGGCAGCGCCCGATCGACATCCGGCTCGGTGAACAGCGCGATCTCCGGGTATCTCCCGCGCCGGCCCTCCTTGGCGTGTCGCTTGCGCTTGAACCGCGCGTCCTCTGTGTGAATGTGTGCAGCATCCCGCAGGATGATCTCGGCCAGCTCCACCGAAGGGCGCGTGCAGTAGATCGGGCCGCGGAACCCGTCGCGCACCAGCCGCGGAATGAGCCCGCAGTGGTCGACATGCACGTGCGTGAGCACCAGGGCCTGGATGTCGCGGGGCGGGATCGGCGAAGGCAGCCAGTTGCGGTCCTGGTACGGCCGCTCCTGAAACATCCCGCAGTCGACCAGGATCTTCCCGGCTGCGGTCTCCAAGCCGTAGCGCGAGCCGGTGACCTGGCGGTTGGCGCCGAGGAAATGCAGTCTCATGGCAGGGATATCCACCACTCAATATTGACCGGTGCGTGTCTGAAAATGCGTGGGTTTGCCCAGCGTCGGGCCGCCGCGCGCCACCCAGCGGGCCGTCCAGTAGAGCATCTGGGCCGCCGAGATGGCCGGGCGCCCCAGGTAGGTGAACCCCAAGCTCCCGTCGCTCAGCAGCGCCTCGTCGCATTCGACGCCGGTAAACTCGACGGGCCGGTCCATCCATTGCGCCAGCCGGCGGCTGATGTCGCGGGTGGCCAAGAATTCGGGGCCGGCCAGGTTCAGGATCCGCGCGGGACAGGACGCGTGCTCCAACGCTCGGAGCGTCATGGCGTTGGCATCTCCGAGCCAGATCACGTTGACGTAGCCCATGCTCACATCGACCGGTTGCCCGGCCCGGATCTGCTGGGCCAGATCCACGAGGACGCCATAGCGCAGTTCAGTGGCATAGTTGAGCCGCAGAATCACGGTCGGTGTCCGGTGCAGTTGGCTGAAGTAGCTGTAGAGCCGCTCGCGGCCGACGGCCGACATCGCGTACTCGCCGTCCGGCCGCAGCAGGTCGCGCTCCCGGCTGCCCCCGTGGGCCCGCGACACGGCGCCGTAGACGTTGCCTGTCGAGAAGGCGACGATGCGGCTGTCGCGATACCGCGGGCAGACCAGGACCGGGACGCCGCAGTTGGTGGCCCAGGCCTGCTCGGGATGCGCGTGCGTGCCGAACTTGAACCCGGACATGGACACCACGTAGGGCGCCGCAGGCAGCGCCTGCACGTCGCGTTCGTCGAGCAGGTCGCAGGCGATCGTACGGATGCCCCAGGCGTCCAGCCGCGCGCGGACGGCCGGGTCCCGGAACCGCGATACGCCGATCACCTGCCGGCGCACACCGGCCAGGTCCAGCGCCCGCCGGGCCATCCGGGCCATCGTCGGTCCCATCTTGCCGCCCACGCCCAGAAACAGGATGTCTCCGTCGAGCGCCTGGAGGGTTTGAACAACCTGCTCCGGCGGGCGACTCAGTTGCTCCTCCAGCGCCTCCACGTCGGGCACGCCCGGCAACAGCTCTGCAACCTGCGCTGCCAAGATCCGTTCCTCCGCGATCACTCCACCGCCCCGTCCGGCCCGTCCGCTCAGCTGCAGAGGCGTGAGGTCGTCCCACGTCCGACGCTGCTTGTCCCGGTTCGTCGGACAAACCGCCCCGGGCGCGGCCCCATCATAGCAGGTCACTGGACCATGCTCCAACGGCCGGCGCCGATCAGGTGCAGGTCGGTGCCGTCGTGCAGGTAGGTGCAGTCCCGTCCGCGCTGGCGGGCCACGTCGAGCGAGCTGCGAACCCGGTCGATCAGCGCGTCCTCCTGCTCCTCGGCCAGCGCTTCGGCCGCTCCGATGCTGATCGTGAAACTGCGCCGCGGGTAGCGCGGATGCAGCTGGCAGCGTGCCACGGCGGCCCGCAACCGCTCGGCCACCGCCACGGCGCCGCGCATCGTGCAGCCGGGCAACAGGAGCGACAGGGCGTCCCCGTCGAAGCGCGCGGCGTGGTCCATCTCGCGCATCGCCGCCTTGAGGGTCAACGTGAGCGCCCGGATGGCCGCCGTGCCGTTGTCGTCGCCCTGCTGGGCGCGGATCTCGTCCAGGTCGTCAATCTGGATGAACAGCACGCACAGCGGCGCACCGCCGCTCTTCCATTCCGAGAGCCGGCGACGCACGTCCGAGGAGAAGACGGCGGGCGACGAGATCCCGACATCATGCGGCGCGGGCGCCGGCGCCGCAGGACCCTGCTCCGGTTCCGTCGGCGGACGATGCCCGGCGCTCACGATGCACCGGCCGTTGTGTATGTGCGTGCAGTTGCGCCCCCGGCCCTTGGATACGTATAAGGCGTCGTCCGACCGGCCGATCACCGATCCGGCCGTCTCGCCCGGCAGCAGCTCGGCCAGCCCCACGCTGATCGTCACGCGCAGCTGCAAGCCCTGGAAGTCGAAAGTCGACTCGCCCACCGCGCGCCGCACATGCTCCGCGATCCGTTCCACATGGTCCAGATGCATGTCCGGAAAGACGACCGCAAACTCCTCGCCACCATATCGTGCGACCAGATTCCCCTCGGGTACGCGCTGCCCCAGAATCTGCGCGACGCCCCGCAACACCGCGTCACCAGCCTGGTGGCCGTAGTTGTCGTTGAGGTCCTTGAACCGATCGATGTCGATCATCATGATCGTCGTGGGCGCGCGACGCTGAGCCATCGCATGGATGGCGTCGTTCAACGCCTTGTCGAATGCCCGCCGGTTGGCCACCGAGGTCAACGCATCGGTGCGCGCTTCCGTCGCGTGGCTCACCAACTGCTTGGCCTGTGTCTGCAGCTTCGCCTCCGCGGACGTCAGCCGCTGCTGCATCCGCTCGTTCGACTGGATCAACTCGTCCACCGCCTTGAGAACCGTGGCCGGCTCCTGGTCCTCCGACGCATGGAGTTCGCTCGTGATCCGCCCCATCAACGCCTGATGCTTGTCGACGTCCGCCGCCACGTTGCGCGTCAACTCGCGCAGCCGCTCGAGAATCTCGCGGGCGCGGTCCGTCTGGTCCGACTCCCGAGGCAGACGCTGGAAACGCGGGTCGTTCCCGCGCAGCCACCACCCCCCCACCAGACCCGCCACGATGGCGGTGCAGACAACCACGACATCCAGCATGACGAACATGGCGGCGCACACACCCTCGCTGTGACCGGCCCACCGACGCGACGCACTCCAACACAATCATCTAGGTTGTCCAGGCAGCCAAGTCAATGAAGATGCAAGTTATTGACTGGACATTACCTGCCGATCCCGGGCGAGCCGCCGGAATTGCCGATACGGAGGCGTGTCGGCACGTGGCGTTTTTGCAACGTGGCGGGCAAGAAAAGAAAAAGGCTCCCGGAAGTACATGGTGTCCCAGGGGGGCAGAGGACTTCGCACTTGTTCCGGGAGCGATTGGACGGGTACGCGACGCAACATCCTTGCCACGCGCGCGGCCCAAGTTCGATTACCAGCAGTCGCGCAGTTGACGAAACGTCGGTCAGCCTCCATGCCGACCCGGACGCTCCGCGGTCCGCAGGAACGTTGCGGACACGTTCCCCGTGCAGACTCATCCACGCCACGGTTGGGCGTCAACACGCCTCGGAGACGCGAGGTCCGAGAAGGGCTGTTCCGCCTCGTCCGGTTTCCCGCGTCAACCTCATGGTGTCGACGAGGCGGGAGAATATGGCATTCGCCAGAAACGGTCAAGGGCGTTTTTTTTCGGACTTCTCTGCTTCTCCGCAGGCGCATCCGGTTCATTCCGGATCCCAGACCGACGGCGCACCTGCAGCGCGGGTGGACGCAGACCGCCTGAAGCACGCTCAGTCCGATATCCGCGCGCGGCTACGGCACCGGTGTGATCTTGCACGCGATATCGCTCTGCCAGGCCGGCGGCGCGATGCGCAGGGGCGATTCCTGCACCCGCACTTCCTCCTGCCGGAGGACTTTGCCCGCGCGCGTATCCCACCACGCCGCGCGGTAGGTCCCGGGCTTCAGGTTGGGAACCTCCAATCGGACCCCCGAGATCGTCCCCGGCGTGTGCCGACGGATGACGATGTTGTCCCAGCTCGCTTGCGGGTCGAACAACCACAGGTAGGCGCGGTCGTCGCCCTGCAAGCCGACCATCCGCACGCGCGGTCCGGAGGCGGTGGCCGTGGTCTGCTGCAGGCGGGCGGTCGTCCAGGGGACGTCGGCCAGGAAGTCGGCCAGCAGGCGGTAGTGAGGATAGTGGTTCCGCGCATCGAGCCGATCCCACCACCAGAACAGGGCCGTGCCGGACGTTCCGGAGAGCGCCGAAGCCCAGAGCCCGTTGTGGAAATCGACGATCTCGCGGCTTGAGCGCATTTCCGGCGTCTCGCGCCATTGCGGGTCGGCGATCCCGAATTCGCCGATCAGCGCGGGCTTGGCCGGGGCCTGTTCGCGCAGCCAGGCCGCGTTGCCCACGGCCGCCTCGACTTCATCCTCGTACGGACGCGGCTTCACCGGGCGCAGATAGAAATGCACATCGGCCAGATCGAGCGAAGGATGGCGGCAATCGCGCTCGGACCGGTTCCAGGCGCTCGTGGTTCGCAAGTGCCCGTACAGGTCCACCTGCTGGAGATAATCGCCCACTTCGCGATAGAACCGGTCCATGGGCAGGCCGGGGTCGTTCTCGTTGAAGTACTCCCAGGTCGCAACGTGGGTGGAGTATCCCCAGCGGGCGATCGCGTACCGCAGCAGGTTCTGCGCGTCCTGGATGGCCTGTCCGTACTCCGGGCTCCGCTCGTCCTTCAAGGCGCTCATGTAGACATCGCGCGTGATGAGGCACAGTTGCAGGTAGATACTGTGCTGCTCGGCCGCCTCCACGACGTCGTCCAGCAGCGCGCAATCGACCGGGTTGTAGTAGCCGCGTTCGGCGCGATTCACCGCCGCCTCCCACAGCAATTCGGCCCCGCCCGCCGCTTCGCGCAGCGACAGCGCATCGATCCAGGCCGATCCCTGGCCGGCCACGCGCAGCTCGGTGCGCCCCAGCCAGAATTCCTCGCCGCCCGTGCGGAACGCCAGCGCGAACGGCTGCCACTCGCTGCCGGACGCCGACGCCGGCGGTAATGACAATGAGTGGTCATCAACGCTGACCCGCAGCTGGGCTGACGGTTCAAGCCGGGCGCGGCCCGTCAACACATAATCGGTCCGTGGACGCAATGCGACGCTTTGCGTCGGAGACAGCTCGACCGCGGCCCGCTTCCCGGCCTCCAGCCGCACGCACTGCTCGCCGGGGTTGCCGCCGTCCGGCAGCGGCGCGAAGGGCGGATCCCAGCTCCAGGTGCGCCCCCACACGCTCTTGCGCGCTTCGATCGCCAGCGCCCAGTCGTGGCAACAGGTCCAGATCCGCAAGTAGTTGGCACCGTGACTCGAGAGCTTCTCGAAGGTCTCGGCCACTTTCACCGGCGTCACGTATTGGCTGTCCCCGATGTAAGCCAGGTTCTGGCCGATCGGGAAGAACGGCTGGCCGTTGGAGAACTCGAAATAGCGCGGGTCCCGGCGGCTGACGCGCACATAACCGTTCGACGGCGACGGCCGGCTGGAAAACGTCACGGGCGCCGAGCGCCGCGTGCCGTCGCGGTCGGTCAGCTCGGCGACGGCCGAGTACGCGCCCGGCTCGGCCGGCGCGAAACGGCCTCGCCACCCGGGCAGGCCGGCCAGATAGATCCAGGCCGCCGGCCTCCCGGACCGGGACACCTGCCGGCGCTCGTACGGCTGCCAGTAAAACGCCGGCACGCGCAGCTCGCGGCCGCCGGGCGTCGTGATCAGGATGCTCAGATCGACCTCGCGCGGATCGAACGGGTGCGCGTACTGGGTGTCGACCACGATGTCGAACTCGATGCGGCCATACTGCTCGACAGATGTGGACAGTGGGCGCAGTTCCGGATCGGCCGCGCCCCGGCCGACCGCCGGGATGCCGGCCAGGGCTGCCAGCAGCAAGAGGGTTGTTGTTTTCATGACCCGCATTATACAGGCAAACAGGCAATCCCGCCGCCGATCGAACCCCTCCCCGCATGTCCTCGTTCTGTTACGATGCTGATAAGGGTGTGGTTGCTCATGAGTGAGGCCGACTATGGTGGACCAACCGTTCGAGAAGCTGGGAGTCCTGTACCTGGGGCACGTGCGGGACCTGGAGCATGGGACGACGTCGTCGGACTACGTGCTGTACGATTCCAAGGATCTGACGACGCACGCGTTGTGCGTCGGGATGACCGGCAGCGGCAAGACAGGCCTGTGCATCTCGCTGCTGGAGGAGGCGGGGATCGACGGGATCCCGGCGCTCGTCGTCGACCCGAAAGGGGACATCGGCAACTTGCTCTTGACGTTTCCGGAGTTGCGTCCGGAGGATTTTCGTCCCTGGGTGGATGAATCCGAGGCGGCACGGCAGGACCAGACGCCGGACGAGTACGCCCAGCGTGTCGCCTCGCAATGGCGGGAGGGGTTGGCCGAGTGGGGGCAGGATGGCGAGCGGATCCGGCGTTTTCGATCGGCAGTGGACCTGGCGATCTACACGCCGGGCAGCAGTGCGGGGATACCGTTGACGATCCTCAAATCGTTCGGTGCGCCGCCGGCGGCGGTGGTGGAAGACGCCGATGCGTTCCGCGATCGGGTGGCTGCCGCGACATCCGGCCTGTTGACGTTGTTGGGCGTGGACGCCGATCCGGTCCGCAGCCGCGAGTTCATCCTGGTCTCGAATCTGTTGGACCGCGCTTGGCGCGAACGGCGGGACATGGACCTGGCCGGCCTGATCCAGCAGATTCAGACGCCGCCCTTCTCCCAGATCGGGGTCATGGACATCGACACGTTCTATCCGGCCAAGGAGCGCATGGCGCTGTCGATGACGCTCAACAGCCTGTTGGCCTCGCCGGCATTCGCGGCGTGGCTCGCGGGCGAGCCGCTGGATATCCAGCGGCTGCTCTACACGGCGGACGGGAAGCCCCGCATCTCGATCCTCTCGATCGCGCACCTGTCCGATTCCGAGCGGATGTTCTTCGTGACGATCCTGCTGAACGAGTTGTTGACCTGGATGCGATCGCAAGCGGGGACGTCGAGCCTGCGGGCGGTCTTCTACATGGACGAGGTGTTCGGCTTTTTCCCGCCGGTGGCCAATCCGCCGACGAAGCAGCCGATGCTGACGTTGCTCAAGCAGGCCCGCGCGTTCGGCGTCGGTTTGGTGTTGGCCACGCAGAACCCGGTCGACCTGGACTACAAGGGCCTGTCGAACTGCGGCACATGGTTCCTGGGCCGGCTGCAGACCGAGCGGGACAAGGCGCGCGTGCTCGACGGGCTGGAGGGCGCTTCCGCCCAGGCCGGGTCGCAGTTCGACCGGCAGGCGATCGACAAGATCCTGTCGGCCCTCGGCGGACGCATGTTCCTGATGAACAACGTGCACGATGCCGCGCCCGTGGTATTCCAGACACGCTGGGCCATGTCGTTCCTGCGCGGGCCGCTGACGCGCGACCAGATCCGCGTGTTGACCGCAGGTCGGTCGGCGGCGCCCGGGCCGGTCGCGTCGGAGGAGCCGGCGGCGCCCGCGGCGGCGGCGGTCCCAGCCGCCGCGCCCGCCCCGGCCGCGACAGGTCCCGCGCCCGCCCCGGCCGCGCAGGTGCCGCCCGAAATCCCGCAGCTCTACGTGCCGCCGCGCCAACCGCCGCCGGCCGCGGACCGGCTGGTGTACCGGCCGGCGCTGCTGGGCTGCGGCCGGCTGCACTTTGTGCGCGCCGGGTACCAGCTGGATCGCTGGGAAGAGCGGCGGCTGCTGCATCTGGTCGAGCGCGATCCGGACGAGCGTCTTTGGGAGCAGGCGCGGGCCGTCGCGCGCCCGCTCGAAACGCAACCGGCCGCGGAGCCAGGTGCGCGGCTGGCTCCTTTGCCCGCCAGCCTGACGGCGGCCGGGAATTACGCGCGGTGGCAACAGCGGCTCAAGGACCATCTGTACAACCATCAGTCGCTCGACCTCTTCTATTGCGCCGCGCTCAAGCAGTACTCGCGAGCCGGCGAGACCGAGGGGGACTTCCGAATCCGGCTCGGCCAGATCGCGCGGGAACAACGCGATCAGGAAGTCGAGAAGCTGCGCGGCCGCTATGCCGGCAAGCTGGCGACCCTCCAGGAACGGATCCGCCGCGCGCAGGACGCGATCGATCGCGAGGGATCGGAATACCGGGAGAAGACGGTGGACACCGCCATCTCGCTGGGCGCGTCGATCTTCGGCGCTCTTTTCGGCCGGAAGGTGCTGAGCCAACAGAACATCGGCCGCGTCTCGACCACCATGCGGCGCGCCGGGCGGGCGGCGCGCCAGCGACAGGATGTGCAGCAGGCGCGCCAGACGCTGGACGCCCTGTTGCGGCAACGGGCCGAATTGGAACAACAGATCGCCGACGACATCGCGCGGATCGAGGCCGCCTGCAACACCGGTCGGCTGCAATGGGAACGTCTGCAAGTGCGGCCCCGCAAGGGCGACCTGATCGTCGAGCCGATTACGTTGGTCTGGCTGCCGTGGGTGATCGACGACGCCGGCTCAGCCGCGCCGGCCGCCCTCCCGGCCGGGGCGGAGGATGCGCCTTCGGATATTCCGTGATGTCGCGAGTCTGCGGGTTTGCGATGCGTCGTTCGGCCGGACGACGACACCATCGCACACGGCCGGCGCCGCAGCGCCCTCCGGTTCCGGTCGGCTACGGCGCGTTCCACGAGCAGTGCCAGCCGCGGGCCTCGATCTCGCAGGCCGTCCCGTCCAGATCCACGGTCACCGGCTGATCGTTGAAGTTCTCAACCACCCGGCTGCCGTCGTCGAACAGGTACAGCGCCACGCGGCCGGGCGCGTGGAACTGCCGGGAGAACGGCTGCAACAGCGGTTGCCGCAGCAGGTCCAATGCCGCCTGCGGGATCTCGAGGAGCGTTTTCGGTTCGCCCTTGACTTCCAGCACCTGGACGTTCGGCTGGTGCAGGTCGACTTCGCCTTCCAGCCGCCTGGCGAGCCCGTCGGTGACGAGCGTCGGTTTGCCGTCGGCGATGAAAGCGGCCAGCCGGGCGGGCAGTTCGGGGTCTTTCAGCGCATGGAGCGCGAAGAAGCCGGCCGGCGCGTCGCTGGGGAACTCATGACAGGGGATCAAGGGTATCCCGAGCATGCCGACGAAGTCGAACACGCGGGGTTCCGTCTCCGGATGGCTATTGGCCGGCTTGTAGGCCGCCACACCCACCGCCGCGCGCCGGCGGACCTGCTCGGCCACCTGCAACAGTTCCGGTATCTGGCGGCGCAGCGCCGCCACGTTTGCGGGACCGGTCTGTCCCAGCAGCGATCCGTAACAGAAGAGCACCGATTCGCGCGCGCCCCCGAGGATCGTCTGCCGCGCCTGTTCGAGATAGGTGGCGGGCGTCGTGCCGTACGGGTCGTACCAGCCTCCGCCGCACTTCGGGCCGCCGATGCCGCCCAGCCACCGCATGATGAAGTAGGCTTCGTATTGCGGTGTGCCGCCCCACCGCCGGTCCGTGTAGTCACGTATCTCCGTTCCGACCCAGATCCGATCGAAGTCCCGCGTCTGACGGATCACGTCATACCCGCGCCGGTGGAAGTCGTCGTACCACTGCGGGTACTTGATGATCAGCGTGGCGTTCGGGTTGACGCGCTTGGCTGCCGCGAGGACCTGTGTGCGCGACAGCTGCACCATGAGTTCACAGCGGTAGTCTTCCCACGTATCGCCGGGCACCGGCCAGCAATCGCCGGCGATCTCCACGGTTCTGGCCGCGCGTGCGCGGTCGCACTGCGGGCACTCGCAGTCGGTGAACCAGAAATCATCGATCATGATCTCGTCGAACAGGCTCGCGGTGTGTTCGAACGTCCGTTGCAGCACCATCTGGGTCGGCCCGTCCGTGTAGCAGGAGATCCCGTCCCAGCCCGTGGAGCGTTTCCCGACGTTCGTGGTGGTGACGCACCCCGAGACCGCGAAGCCGGCCTCCAGGAGCCGGTCACGCGCTCGGGTCAGCATCGCATCGGGCGTGCGGAACCCGTTGCGAAACGTCTCGAGGTAGACCTTCGTCACGCCGGTCCGCCGGCACCAGTCGATGGCTCTGTCGATCCCTTCTTCCGTGGCGAGCAGGTCCCGCACGTTCTGCGCGGTGACGAGCGTCGAGAAGCGGTGCACGGACTGCTTCTCCCGCGCCAGCTCCCACATGTCGTCCGCCGCGCGGCCCGCCGGCAGCCGAGCGCCGACCAGGGCCGCCACGACCGCCACCCATCCGATCCGCAGCGCGCCACGCGCCGCAATGCCACCGCATAGAGTGACCATAGCACGTCACCTCACATATCCAGTTGGACCGTCAGGGAACCTGGTGACTGCTTCTTCTCACGCTGCCGGCCTCACGCGGGGGCGAGTCACGCCTGCCCTTCCTCGAAGGCCGCGTCGAACGCCCGGGCGCTCGGCGCGAAGTTCATCCGCCTGGTGAACTCACAGGCTTCGCGCGCGCCGAATTCGCGATCCATGCCCATGTCCTCCCATTCCACCGACAGCGGGCCGTCGTAATGGATCTTATTGAGCGCCCGGATGATCTCCTCGAAATTGACGGCGCCGCGCCCGGGGCTGCGGAAGTCCCACCCGCGGCGGTCGTCACCGAAGTTCAAGTGGCTGGCCAGGATCCCGGTCTTGCCGTTGAGCGTCGTGATGGCGTCCTTCACATGCACATGGTAAATCCGGTCCGGGAAGGCCCGGATGAACTCCACCGGGTCGACGCCTTGCCAGTAGAGGTGGCTCGGGTCGAAGTTGAACCCGAACTCCTCGCGGTAGTCCAGGGCCTTCAACGCCCGCTCGGCGGTGTACAGGTCGAAGGCGATCTCGGTGGGGTGGACTTCCAGCGCGAACTTCACGCCGCATTCGCCAAACACGTCGAGGATCGGATTGAAGCGCTCGGCCAGCAGCTCGAAACCCGCCTCGATCATCTGCTCGGACACCGGCGGGAAGGAATAGAGCAACGGCCAGATGCTCGAACCGGTGAAGCCGTTGACGACCTCGACGCCGAACTTCTGGGCGGCACGTGCCGTGTTCATCAGCTCCTCGGCCGCCCGCTTGTTCACGCCCGCCGGGTTCCCGTCGCCCCACACGGAGGGCGGCAGGATCGCCTTGTGACGCTCGTCGATGATGTCCAGCACGGCTTGCCCGACCAGATGATTGCTGATCGCCAGGCACTGCAGATGGTGCCGCTCCAGCAGATCGCGCTTCTGCCGACAGTAGTTGTCGTCGGCCAACGCCCGGTCGACCTCGAAATGGTCTCCCCAACACGCCAGCTCCAGTCCCTCATAGCCGAACTCGGCAGCCTTGCGAACCATGTCCGCCAGCGGCAGGTCGGCCCACTGGCCCGTGAAGAGAGTGACAGGTCGTGCCATGCTGTGCTCCTTCTCTTGCGATACGCAGGGATGATGGACAGTCGGCCTGGGCGCGGTGCCGCGCGAGGTCGCGCGAAGCGGCCGATCGTGACCAGGCATTATCGCGCGCGGCACTGCGGCACGCAACCCGCGGCGGCCGCGCCCGGTGGCCCGCGCGGGCCGGGAACGCGCTGCGCGCGAGCTGCACCCGCCCCGCTGCGAACCGGTTCCCGGAACGCGGTCCCTGCCGGCAGGTGGGCGCGTGCTATAATTCCAGAGCCACTTCCGATCGTACCGACTCGCAGCGCAAGGGAGCTGCCATGTCCAACCGCTGGACGCTCAGATTGCCGGCCGTCGCCCTGCTCGCCCTGGCCGTCGTGCCCACGCCGTTCGTCGCGGCGCAAGCGCCCGTTGCGCTCGAGGTGGTCACGGAAGACGCCTTCCCTTCCGACAGCCAGTCCCGCTGGCTGGAATCGTTCAAGACACTCGGCCTGACCCATGTGCGGATCCGCGGCCGGCAGCCGGGTGACGCGCCGTCGATCACCAACACCGGGACCGAGCAGAGCCCCCGGTACCAGGTCGTCGCCGTGATGACCAGGGACCAGCAGCTGACGCTGCCCGGCCTGACCGTGCGGTCCGGCCAGCGCAAGCAGTTGGCGGATTGGTTCACGCGGTTGCGCGAGGGCGGCGAGGACGCGGTGACGGGCGCAGCGGGCGCGTTCGGATTGACGGCCAGGCAGTTCGTCGCGCTCCACGACGCCGTGAGTCCGGCCGTGACGTTCGAGACGAAGAACAGGCCGGTGCGGGACGTCGTCAAGCAGATCGTCCAGAGCATGCCGGTGGCCGTCGAGTCGGACGCGGCGGCGGAGCGGGCGATTGCCGGCCACGATCAGGTGCTCGACGAATTGCGGGGGCTGAGCCGCGGTACGGCCCTGGCGGCCGCCGTGCGGCCGTTGGGCCTGGTGGTCGTGGTCACCGGTCAGGGAAAACGGGCCGGCGGACTGCGCATCAGCGTGCCGGCCGGCCAGGAAGAAACCTGGCCCGTGGGCATTCCGCTCCCGCCCGGCAAGTCGCCGGATGAAGTGGCCAAGTCGCTCTTCAAGTACGTCAACGTGGAGATCAACGAGCGGCCGCTGTCCGAAGCGATCGCCGCCGTGCAGGAACGTGTCCAGCTCCCCGTGCTGCTGGACCATAACGCGCTGGCCCGGCACGAAGTGGACATGCACGCGAAAGTGAACCTCCCGGCCAAGAAGACCTTCTATAAGAAGATCCTCGATGATCTGTTGTACCAGGCCCTGCTGCGCAGCGAACTGCGATTGGACGATGCCGACAAGCCGTTCCTGTGGATCACGACGATCAAGCGCTGAACGGGTCGCGGAGAGGGGAGGGCACGTCCCCGATGCGTGACGGGCTGGACGCGTTCTTGCACGCGGGCTGGAAGCTCATCCTGTGGCGTAGGGCGCGTGGGCGTACGCCGCCTCGAACATGGCGATGATGTTCTCGGGAGGCACATCGGCCAGGGCATTGTGGACCTGCTGGAACACGAACCCGCCGCCCGGCTTGAGGGTTTCGACCTGTTGCCGCACATGATCGCGGATCTCCGCGGGCGTGCCCTGCGACAGCATGCGTCGCGTATCGCAGCCGCCGCCCCAGAAAGTCAGGTCTTGTCCGAAGTCCCGCTTCAAGGCGCGCGGGTCCATGCCCGTGCAGCTGATCTGGACCGGGTTGATGGCATCCAACCCTGCTTCGATCAGGTGTCGCAGGAGCGGCTGCACGCCGCCGCAGCAGTGCAACATCACCTTGACGTCCGCCAGTTGCTTCGCGCGCTGCCACATGCGCGCGTGGCGCGGCTTGAAGAACGCTTCATACATCGCCGGCGAGATCTGCGGACCGTTCTGCATACCCAGATCGTCGCCGAACAGGATGATGTCGATCGAGTCCCCGACGGCGCCGAGAAACCGTTCCAGGCTCGCCAGGTGGATCTCGACGAGGCGGTCGAGAAACTCGTGCGCGCGCGCCGGCTCGCCCGCCAGCAGCATCAGGAAGTTGTCGTTGCGATAAAGGAACTGGCCGATCTCCAGCAGATTGCCGCCGAAGAGGCCGATGATCGCACGGTCCGTCTGGGCGCGCAGCCGGCGCGCGCCGGCCGCCAGCTTCTCCAGCCCCCCTGTGCCGGCCACCAGCGGACCGGGCGGCGCCTGGATCGCCGTCCAGATCGTCTCGTTCAACGCCTGGGGCAAACGGTCCAGGTCGTCCTGCTCCAGGTACGGCCAATGGCACTGTTCGAAGTACAACGCCCCGTCCGGCATGCGTCCCAGAACCAGGCCGTCCTCGTTCTTCAGGACCCACTCGTCCGCCAGCCGCTCGGGCACCGTCCAACTCGGCATCTGGCACGGCGTGCCGTCGGGCAGGATCCAGTCCACCCAATGCTCGTCCTCCAAGGCGAACGCCCGACCGAGCTCGATCGTGTCGATGTGGAACAGGTCGAGCACATCGTCGTCGATGATCGCCAGCTGCTGGATCTGATCGTAGACGCGGATCGGCCGCTCGGCGAGCCCGAGCGCGCGGCGCAGTCTCGCATAGGCGATCGCCGCGATCCCCGACGATCGATGCCCACCGAAATCGATCGGCACGCGATCCGCCTCCTGGTGGTTCAAAGCTGCCAAGACGCGTTCTCGTGAGTTCATGGCCAGGTCCCCTTGTGAGTCCAGGTCGCCGACCTGGACGTCGTAACGGTTCATGTCTTGTGGTGCCGCGGCCCATTCCGGCGGCATGCGCCTACAGGTCGGCACGCAAGGTCACGATGCCCAGCGCGGGGAGCGACACGGGGCCGGTGATCGCCGGGCCGGCTTCTTCGCGCGGGCTGCTGCGCGTGATCCGTGCGGGCACCGGCTCACCCCATTGGATCGTCGCCTCGGCGGGTTGCAAACCGGGATTGAACAGGCGCACCATCAGGGCCCCGCCGTCTTCGCTCGGCTTGAGCGAGCTGACAAGGACCCCCGGCCCCGCCACGCTCAAGCGGTAGCCCGGGACCGGCGCATCGGGGTGCGCAGGGGCGGCGATCAGCGGCTGGCTGCACTCGATCCCGAATCGTGCGGCCGCCGCCTGATCGTAGGGCTTGTGCGGCCGCAGCGCGTAGCGGAACCGCACCAGGCCCTCCTGAGACGCGCGGTAGTTCGTCTCCCAGTAGTTGTTCATGACGTACGAATACAGCGTCTGTGTCGGCTCGAGCTGCTGGAGCCACGCGGAGCTGGAGAATGGGTCGGGCACGTCCACGTGAATGCCCCCGACTTCCAGCAGCGGCGCATCGAGCGTGCACCAGGTGATCCCCAGCTGGCTGTTCGAGACATCCGCCCACCGCCCGACCGTGAAATAGTTCTTGCAGGCGCCCGGGAGCTGGTCGACGTCCGGCTGGATCACCGCCCAGGGGATATCGAGTCGCATCGTGCCGCCCGGCACGTGGAACGGGAAACCGAAGTGCACGGACTCCTTCTCCAACACCTTGGATTTGAAGACCCAATTGCAGATATCCACACGGTCCAGGCCGTCGGTCACGCTGACGACCGAGAACAGTTCCTGGCAGCCGGGCGCGCGGGAGACGACGCCCAGCTGTGCCGACGAGCCGTGGGAAAACAGGCGCGTCCGCTCCGGCTGGCTCGTCTGCGGGTCCTGGGCCGTGCGCCCCGCGACATACTGGTACTCGTTCAACCCGCGCCGCTCAGGCCCGCCGGCAAAATCGTGGTCGACCTCCACCCAGCGCAGGCTGGCGATCCTGCCCGTGTGCGGATCGACCTCCACACGCACCCGATCGTTGCTCACCACGTTGCCTTCGGCGCTGGCCGTCCCGAGCTTCCGAGGTCCGCCTGGGTCGATGAAGAACCGCTTGGCGCCCAGCGCAGGCACCTCCCGGGCCACGAATGACAGGCCGCCGCGTGCCGTCCGTTCGGCAGGAACCGGCTGGCCGTCCGCGTCCTTGACGACATAGCCGGCCAGCGGCCGGTCCGCCTCGACGACCACCAGGTCCGTGCGCGGCCAGGATGTGGTGTTCCAGACGTCGACGGCCCGGATCGTGTCCTCCGGCTGCGGCCTGGTCGCCAGCGCGCGCTGCAACAGCTCGCGCGACTGTTGGTCGGCGTCCAACGCGAACTGCTGCTTGATCTTCCACTGGCTGAGCGTGAACGGGTTGTCCGGCTCGTTGATGCTGCAATGCGCGCCCCAGGTGTGCTCGTTGTAGAGAATCACTGAGCGCCACGCGGCGTAGAAGTCGTCGGCCGGGTAGTCGTCCGGCGCCAACAGGGCCCACAGCGCTTCCGCCTGCACCAGTCGCTCGGATGCCGTACGTGCCAGGCCCGTCTCCTTCGCCGACGAACCGGCGCCGTCCTCCCAATACGGGGTGAAGTCGCCCCGCACCTGCGGGATCCGGTCCGCGTAGCGCGCTTCGAATGCCCGCATCAACGCGCTGGTGGTCGAGATCACCATGCGCGGCCGCTCGTAGCGCTGGTTCCAGGCCTTCACGAACTCCGAGAGTTGCTGATCGGGCGGCCCGTTGTCGCCGCCGATGCTGTATCGGATCTGGACCATGTCGTACGGATAGTCCGCCAGCTGGAGTTCATCGAGATAGGCGAAGAAAGGGTCCGGCGCGCTGTCGCGCGTGAGCGTCCCGACGCGGCTGCCGTGGAACCACGAGTAGGCTTTGCCGGCCATCCAGCACAGCAGCCGCTCGTCGCCCGATGGGGATACCCAGTAGAAGGGCCGGTCTCCCCACTGTTCCAAGGTGCCGCCGATGCGGTGTACGTGATTGGGCCCGATCGACAGGTACTTGATGCCGCTTTGCACGAGCGCCGGGACGATGCCCCAGGTGTAGCCCGGCACGTCGCTGATCATGGCCGCGTCGATCACCAGATCGTATTGTCGGGAGATCCGTCGGGCGCAGTCGACGAGTCGCATCAGCTCTTCCGGGCGGCACAGCGCGGTCAGTTCGTTGCCATACAGGCCGTCCAGGTGCATCACGCCGTCGCGCACCGCCTGCACGAACGCCTGCTGCTCCTCCCGGCTCGCTTGCTTCAAGAAGCTGTCCACGGCCCACAGCCCTTCGCTGTTCCACTTGAAGCGCGCTTCCGGCGGATAGTCGGCGGTGCGGCGCGCGATCGCCAGGGCCTCGCGGAGGTACTCCCACTGTTTCTGCTCGACCTCGGTTTGCACATGGGTGTAGCCGATGTCGACATGCGAATGAGGCAGGAAGTGCAGCTCCCAGGGGCGCACCGGATCAAGCCGGCCCTCGTGCTGCAGCAGGACCTGGCCCGCCCGCAAGACCTGGACGCGCAGCTCCCGCGGCTCATCCGCGGCCGGCACGTCCAGCGCGAAGGTCTGCGAGCCGAAGCGGACGGTGGCGTTGATCGGTTCCAGGTCATCGACCTGAATCACGACGTCAGCCGGTTCGGCGTAGACATGATCCAGGACCACGCGCACCGGCCGCATGGGCTGCGCGGCACCGCGCAGCAGGGCTTGGATCGCCTGGATCGACACCGTGTCGCGCCGCAGGTCGGATTCGGGCGGGCCCGCCGTGAAGAACCGAATGTCGCGCCCGCCGGCACACGCGTGTCCTTGTGCGTTGAGCCGGGTGACTTGCCAGCGGACGTAGCGGGCCGCGTGCGGCTTGTCGAATACGGCTGTCGTCGTGGCGCCCGGCGCGTTCGCGTGGTCGATCGTCTCGGTGGCCAGCACCTCCTGGAAATCCGGCCGGTCGGCAAACACCAGTTGAGCCGTATCGACCGTGGCCACGTCCTGCCGATCGACGTGCCGGAACGCGGCGATCGCGACGGGTCGTCCGAAATCGAAGTCGATGAACGTGTTGGTGCCCTGGCCGTCCGAGGCGTATTCGCTGTCGAGACGCTGGTCGACGATATGCTGCACGACGAACGCCGGGCTGCGGTATTCCGCGGCATGCCGCAGGATCGTCGGGGCCGGCAGGGCCGTCAGCGGCGTGAACGGGGGTTGGGGATCCTGTGCCGCGCCGGTGCCGCAGGCACACCAGCCGATCGACCAGAGCAGCAGCAGCGTCCGGGACGCGGTAGTCCCCGATCGGGTCATCATCACACTCGCTCCTTATCCTGCATTGCACCGGACTCGCCACGGCGCCATTGTGGCGTGCCCGCGCCGGGGCTGCAATCGGCCGCGGTCGAGCCGGGGAGGCGGCGGGGTGAACGATCCCGGCTAGATCAGCTCCTCCAGCCGTTGGACCAGCTGTGCGAAGTGCTGCAGGGCCGCGTCGACCGGCTCGGGGCCGGCCATGTCCACGCCGGCGTCGCGCAGCAGGTCCAGCGGGTCCTTGGAGCAGCCCGCTTGCAGGAAGCCCAGGTACTGGTCCCGCTGCCGGTCGCCGCCGTGGAGCACGCGTTGGGCGAGCGCGATGGCCGCCGACAGGCCGGTCGCGTATTTGTAGACGTAGAAGGCGCGGTAGAAGTGCGGGATGCGCAGGCACTCGAGTGACAGTTCTCGATCCAGCGCGAAATCGGGCCCGAAGTAGGCCTCCAGCAGCTCGCGGTAGACATCCTTGAGTGTCTCGAGGGTGAGCGGCTCGCCACGCTCGGCCAGCTCGTGCGTGGTCTTCTCGAATTCGGCAAACATCGTCTGCCGGATGATCGTGGCGCGGATGGCGTCGATGTCCCGGTTGATCAGGTAGGCCAGTTGCCGGCTGTCCCCGGCTTCGGCCAGCATGTGGGCGCTGAGCAGTTGTTCGTTGAAGGTGCTGGCGACCTCGGCGACGAAGATCGTGTAGTCGTAGTAGAGGAACGGCTGGTGGCGGGCGGAGAGGAGCGAGTGCATGGAGTGGCCGGCTTCATGTGCGAGCGTGAACACGTCGTCGAGCACTCGGGACTTGTAGTTCATCAGGATGTACGGGTTGGCGTCGTACGAGCCGCAGCTGAAGGCGCCGCTCTGCTTCCCCAGGTTCGGATACCGGTCGCACCAGCGGCCGCGGAGGCCCTGCTCGAGCGTGTCGCAGTAGTCGCCGCCCAGCGGCCGGAGCGCGGCGATCACCATCCGCACGGCCTGCTCCCACGTCCGGCGCGTCTCGAGCTGGCTGAGGATCGGCACGTACGTGTCGTAGTGGTGGATGTCGCGCAACCGCATCTTGCGGCGGCGCACGTCGTAGTAATGGTGGAGGGCCGGCAGGTGTCGGCGGACCGCGGCGATCAGGTTCTCGTAGACCGCGCGCGGCACGTTGTCGGGGAACAGCGCGGCGTCGAGCGAGCTGGCGTACCGGCGGGCCCGCGCATAATAGACATCCTTGAGGATCGATCCCTGGAGCGTCGCCGCCAGCGTGTGCTCGTGGGCGGCGAACTGGGCATAGTACTTGTGAAACGCCTCGCGGCGCACCGCGCGTTTGGGCGAGTGCAACAGCTGCGAGAACGTGGCATGGCTCAACTCGATCCGCTCCCCGGCCTCGTCCGCGACGAAGCCGAACTTCAGGTCGGCATCGAGCAGTTGTCGGAAAGTCCGGCTGGCCGCCTGTGCCATCTCGCCCTGCATCGCCAGCAGCGCTTCCTCAGGCTTGCCCAGCGTGTGCGGCTGGAATCGCACCAGCCGCTCGATCAGCAGGCGGTAGGGTTTCATGGCCTTGTGCGCCAAGAGCCGCTTGAGCCGGGTGGCAGGCAGCGCCAGCAGCTCCGGCCGAATGAAGCTCGCCAGCTCGGAGGCGCGGGTCGCCGCGTTCTGGTACCGGCCCAGCAGCCGTTGAGAGACGCTGTTGGTCTGGTCCTCCGCCGCCCGGAGGAACGCGTACACGCCCAGACGTTCGCCCAGGCGCGCGAGCTGGCTGTCGAAGGCCAGGCAGCGGGCCAGCAACGTGGCGCTCTGGCCGAGCTTCCCGCGGTACCTGTCGTACCCCTTCAACCGGCGCTCGTAACGCGCGAACTCCGCCTCCCAGGCCGCGTCGTCGCTCAATAGGCTCGTCAGGTCCCACGTGTCTTCCCGCGGCACCTGATCGCGACTCGGTAGCCGTTGCGCCCCGCTCATCAACACCTCAACACACCGGCGCCCCAGGTCAGACCGGCGCCGAAGCCCACGAGCAGCACGTGCGCGCCGGGCTGCAGCCGGCCCGCCGCCCTCGCCTCGTCCAACACGATCGGGATGCTGGCCGCCGTCGTGTTGCCATAACGATCGAGATTCACCAGCACACGCCCGCGGTCAATCCCCAGCGCCTCTGCCGCCGCGTCAATGATCCGCTGGTTCGCCTGATGCAGCACCACCAGGTCCAGGTCGTCCACCTCCAGCCCCGCGTGACACACGACGTCCAGGGCCGCATCCACCACGATCCGGACCGCCCACTTGAACACCGCCCGACCATCCATCCGCAGATACTGGCGGCCCTCCGCCAGCGCCTCGGGCGTCACCGGCTCCCGTGAACCGCCCGCCGGTACGGACAGCAGCGCGCCGTCGTCGCCCTCCGAACCCAGCGTGTACGCCAACAGGCCGCGATCCTCGCGCGCCGCGCCCAACAGCACGGCGCCCGCCCCGTCGCCAAAGAGCGGATAGGTCTTCCGGTCCGACGGATTGATGATCCGCGACATCACGTCGCTGCCGATCACCAACACGCGCCGGCTGCAACCGGTCCGGATGAACTGCATCCCCGTCACCAATGCGTACATGAACCCGGCACAGGCCGCATTCAAGTCCACGGCCGGCGCGACCGCGCCGAGCCGACGCTGGACCGCACACGCCGCCGAGGGCATCAGCATGTCAGGCGTCGTCGTGGCCAGCAGAATCAGGTCGACCTCCCGCGGGTCGACCCCCGCGTCGTCCAGGCAACGGGCCGCCGCCTCGTACGCCATGACGCTCGTCGCCTCGTGCGGCGCCGCATGCCGACGCTCGCGAATACCCGTCCGCTGCACAATCCAGTCGGGATCGCACCCGAGACCGGCCAGGTCCTCGTTGCGGACGACCGTCGCCGGCAGATACGCGCCCGTCCCGAGAATCCGTGCACCGGTCAACGTGGCAAGCGGACTGCGGCCCGAAACGCGCGCGAGACGGCTCGGCGCCTCCGCCACGCCCTGTGATGCCGAGCGACGCGAGACTCCCTGGGCTGCCAAGGTGGCGGCAGCCTCGTCCGAAATGCTTGAGGCCATGGTCACTCCGACATGCACAATCCGTCCTGATGCGAGTCCTCAACTATAGCATGTCCGCGCCCGCCTCCCAGGCCAAATGAAGAAGCTCAAGGCAGCAGGCGAGAGGCCGTCGGAATGCCCGCCCCCGGCCGACCCCCAACGCCCGATTCCCACGGCCCGGCGCCGGAACTTCACACGGGCTCCTCCGGGATCTCGATCCAGGTGCGCTCGGCGTGCGATCGCAGCACGGCGTCCGCCACGATCTGGGCGCGCAGACCGTCGTAGTAACTCGGCACGGCCGCGCGGCCCTGCGTGATCGCCGATACGAATTCCCAGACCAGGTCATAGCGGAACACGGTGGCGGGCACGCCAGCCTGCGGATCGCGCGGACTACCCTCCGGACTCAGGAACTCCTCGGGGACAAAAACCGGCGCCAGATCCCGGCCCGTCCTGCCCAGCAGCAGCGTGTTGGGCTCGTGCAAGCGATAGACGGCCGAACCCTCCGAACCGTTGATCTCCGCCCATTCATGACCGAAGCCGTTGAGCCCGTATCCCTTGGCCAATGTCGTGCCCTCCCAGACGCCCACGGCGCCGCAGGCGAATTCGCCCAGCAGGCTCGACCAGTCGTCCACCTCCGACGGGGCACACGGCTGACCGTCCACCGTGGTCGCCCGCGGTGCGAAACGCGCTACGGCGCCGCACACCCGCCGGATCGGACCCAGCAAATCGATGGCAAAGTCGATGCGATGGATCGTCATGTCGTACAGATCGCCCGCGCCGGCCTGGTCGCGGTACTGCCGCCAACCCCAACTGGTCTCCGGCCAGTCCAGGAACCGCTGGCTGCGGAAATGCCGCGGCGTGCCGAGCGCCCCGGTAGACAACAGATGCTTCATGTACCGCATCGACGGTGCGAAACGGTAAGTGAACGCCGTCATGTGGACCACGTCCGCATCCCGGACCGCCTGGTACATCGTGCGCACTTCGCCCGCGTTGAGCCCCAACGGCTTCTCGCACATCACATGCTTGCCGTGGCCGGCGGCCGCTAAGGAAATGGGAAGATGCGAGAAGTTGGGCGTCGCAATGATCACCGCATCGACCTGCGGATCCTCGCACACCTGACGGTAGTCGGTCGTCACATAATCCACCGACCAGTCCGCGCGCCGCTGCTCAAGCAGTGCCCCGTTCGTGTCGCAGACGGCGACAAGCTGGGCACGCGGGTCCAGCCGGATCCCCGGCACATGGTGGTAGTCGCTGACCGCGCCGGCACCGATCACGGCGATGCGAATGGGTGCTTGATGGGCCTTTGGCATAATAAGTAATTCCTATACTGTAAATGACTTACACGCGCGCCATGAACTCCACGGCCCGGTCCGGCGTACACAACTCATAGGTACGCGGAAAAAACGTACCCTTCACCCCCGCGTAGGGGTGTACGAGCCGGGACGGAACTTATACATTAAGCGGGATAAGCGGCACACCGGCCAAGTGTGAATTGGCCACGAGCGCCTACCTCCGAGTCTTAGCAATTAGATCTGATGGCTTGCCATGTGCCTGTTGGCTATTCAGTATCGTCTTGTTCCTGAATCCCCCATTCTAGTGGCTGCCAATCGAGAGGAACAATACGATCGATTGAGTCAGCCGCCGTCGATCCAATCCGGAAAACCTCGCGTGTTATGCGGGATTGACCAGCAGGCGGGCGGGACGTGGCTGGGCGTGAACCAGCACGGTTTATTGGTGGCCGCCTGCAATCGGGTGCGTTTAGTTCCGCCGTTGGCGCCGCGTTCGCGGGGCGCCTTGTGTCGGGACCTGCTGCGTGCCGGTTCAGCGCGGCAGGCGGTCGACGTGGCATTGGAGGAATTGTCGACGGGCAAGTATGACGGTGTCAACTACGTGATTGCCGATGCGGAGAGCGGCTGGGTGGTTCACGGGTGTGACGAGGCGGAGGTGGTGCAGTTGGAGGACGGTCTGAGCATCATTTCGAACGGCGACACGAACGATCCGCGTGACGAGCGTGTGAAGATGGCGCAGCGGTTGTTGACGTTGCAGACGCTCGATTCGCCGGTGAAGTTCCTGGCGGTGGCCAGCAAGGTATTCGCCCGGTCACCGTCGCCGCCCGGTCGTCCGAGCATGGTGGTGCGCAACAAGACGCGGGGCACGGTCAGTTCCACGCTCATTTCGCTCGGCAAGAAGCCGCGGGACGCGATCTTCCAATACGCGGCGGGCCCGCCGGACCAGGCGAAGTACGAGGATTATTCGCCGCTGTTGCGGGACATCCTCAGCCGCGGGCTGCGTGAAGCGCGTGCCAAGGCGAACGCCTGAAGGGCCGGGCGGCCTCACGCGGCCGGCGTGAACCTGTAGATCCGGGTATTGCCCCGCTTGCCCACTTCGCGCGCCGCGCCGGTCTGGCGGATGCAGTAGGCGATGCGTTGAGCCACGTAGCGCGGCACGTTGAGCTGCTGAGCCAACTGCCCGGTGTGGAATGGCTGGGGCAATCCTTGGGGCAGCAGTTGCAGCAGGTCGCGGGCGGCCGCGAACCGGAAGACGTCGCCCACGCCGAGCAGGGAGACATCTTCGATTTGCCGATCATTGGCGCGGCGCCATCGCCGGCGCCCGTGCCCCGGGTAGCGCCGTTCCTGGACGACGACCAGGGGGACCTCGAGGGTGAGGTGGGGGTGCGGGAAGACGCGGGTAAAGTGGACCAGGTCGTCGAACAGTTCCAGCGGGCTGCCGCGCTTGGGACTCCAGCGTTGCGAGACGACCGTCCCGCCGCGCCGCGTGAGCTGGACGATCTGCTTGCGGACGACGATCGGCTTGACGACCAGGATGCGGTGCTCGGCCAGCAGGCGGCCGATCTTCTCGCGGATCGCGGCCAGTGTGCCGTGTTGGATCTCGACCAGTTGATCCGGATTCACGACATCGATGCGGAACGCGCCGAGCTTCACTTCCTGGGCCGCGCCGTCGGCCGCGTAGCGCTGCTTGAGTTGCCGATGCAGGGAAGTTTCCATGGTCCTTCACGGCCTGTCCCGACCGCGCGGGCGGATCACGAGCCGGGCGGGTCGATCCCGAAATCACGGATGGTCAGCAGGGTCTGGAGCGGGTAGCCGCGCCGGGCAAACGCTTCGCGTCCGCCCTCGAGGCGGTCGACCACGGCGATGATTCGATCGACTTTCAGCCCGAACGCCTCCGCGCGCTCGATCGCCAGCAGCGAGCTGCCGCCCGTGGTGACGACATCCTCCACGATCACCGCGCGCTGCCCTGCTTCCACCGGCCCTTCCACGTCACGCCCTCGACCATGTGCCTTGGGTTCCTTGCGGACCATGAATCCCTTGAGAGGCAGGCCGCGTTGACCGGCCAGCGTCACGACCGCGGCCGTGATCGGGTCGGCGCCGATGGCCATGCCGCCCACGGCGTCCGGCAGGTCGTGGCCCAGCAGCTCCAGGATGCCCTCACCGATCAGGTTGGCGCCGCGGCCATCGAGCGTGACTTGACGGCAATCGAGGTAATAGGAGGCTTCCTTGCCCGAAGCCAGCGTGAACGTGCCGATCTTCAGCGCTTTGTCTCGGATCAGCGCGATCAAGGCGTCCCGGTCGTACACGGCAGTCGCTCCCCTCAGCCCACGGTCGTCGTCCGTCAGCGAAGGATACGAACCGTGGACCCGATCGACAAGATGCCGTATACGTCGTCGGCGTCCTGCGGGCTGAGGCTGATACAGCCGCGGCTCGGGTCCGCGCCCTGCAGCGGGCTGCCGTGGATGCTGACCTCGCGGCCCAAGTCCAGCCGCACGCTGCCGAACGGATTGGTCGGGTTCCCGGCCGGGATCTTCCGACCGTCCATCGAGAAATAGTCGGGATTCTCCCGCTTGTCGCGGATCTTGAAATCGCCGGCGACCGGCGCCGGATCGAGCCCGACCGTGATCGGGAACCGTCCGGCGTAGAGTTCATTGAGGAACAACGTCAGCTCCTGTCCCGGCAAATTGACCTCCGCCCGGAACGGCCCGGTGACCACTTTCAATTCCGTGCCCGGCACCAACACGTCGGGGGTCGTGATCTCGTTGATCTTCTGCAGCAACTCCATCGGCACATTGTACTGCTGGGCCACGTCCGAGAGCGTCTCGTTCCGGCGGACGGTGTGCGGCGGCGCAAGGAGGTGCTCGCGCGAGTAGATGACGCGCCCCGCCAGCGGGTCGAGCAGGTCGACCAGCTCGCGCTGTTCCTGGGCCGTCAGCTCGGGGCTCTGGTAGAACACCGACAAGGTGGCCAGCGCCTCACGGTACTTGCCGGACTCCAGCATGCTCTGCGCAAGCTTCCGCGCGCGTTCGTACGCGCGGGGGCCGATCGCCGTGCTCCGGGCGCCATCCGCCATCCCCGTCGGGTGCGAGATGATCCGCTCATGAACGAACGGGTTTCGTTGGAGCCGTGGATCGGCTGCTTCCGAGCCCGGCGCGCGCTGGTCGCTCAACGGCGGCGCGGCCGCCGCCGGGCCCGGCACGTTGGCCGACGCACTGGGCGCCGCCAGATCCGGCGCCTCGACCGTCAACGGCTGTTCGGGCTCGGTCGGTAACGGATCGGCCATGCCCAGCGGCGACCCGGATGCCCCGAAGCCGACCGGGGAGTACGCCCCATCCGCCGAGGTCATCGTATCGCGCGGGACCGGCGACTCGACCGCGCCGGTGGAGGCAACCGGCGGGACCGGAACCGTCGGCTCGATCACGCCGGCGGACGCCGCCGACGCCGGCTCGCCAAATTGAACCTCGGGCGGATCGAACGGCATGTCGTCCATCTGAGCCACCTCGGCCGGCGGCGGGTCAGGCGGACGATTCAGCATCTCGTATACGCCGTAAAAGACCACCAGGAGCAAAACGACAACCACTGCAGTCTTGAGAGTTTGCACTTCCGCCCTCCTTGACGAAATCTCGGCCCCCTCTGGCATCAGCTGCTTGCCATGCGGCCGACTGCTATACTACCGACAACTCTCGTTGTTGCCTGCGTATGACTCGATATCCGTTGCTCAATCAGGTTTGATCGATGCCCGCTGCCTACTGGGATGAATCACCGCACAGCGACGACGACCCCGATTACCCGGACGAGGACGACGACCAGGACAGCGGGGACACCGACACCGTCGTCTGCCAGCATTGCGGCGCGGACCTGTATGAAGATGCGGATCAGTGCCCGGCGTGCGGCATGTACGTGATTCCAGACACCCGCGTCTGGTCGGGCCGATCCACCTGGTGGGTCGTCCTCGGACTGCTGGGCATCCTCGCCGTCATCCTCGCGTTGTCGCTCGGCCGTTAACGGCCCGTGACGCAATCTAGCGCCAAGCATGATATGCAAACGTGTCAAGTGCAGCCAGATCAGTTTTTGGCCGATTGGCCGAGCGGGAGCATGTCGCACTTTGCGCGCTGCCTAGGTTTATGGTACACATGGGGGGTGAATTCTGAGCGTACTTCGACGGATGATGTTCACATGAGGCAAAGGAGTCAAGGATGGCAAGAAGCAAGGCCCGAGAAGAACGGATCAAGGCTGTCGTAGCGGCGTTGTTGGCAGCGGAAGCGGAGGAGGAATCGGGACGTCCCGAGACCATTGATGACATCGAGAACGAGATGGTCGCCCTGGGAGATTTGGTGGCGCGGGAGTTTGCAGCCCAGAAGCTGGCCCAGCATACCAGCCGGAGCGCCGCTTCCCCAAAGTGCCCGCAGTGTGGCGGTACCGGGGTTCTGGTGGGGAGACGCAGCCGGGAGTTAATCACCCGCCGGGGGGCCGTCCCCTTGTCCGAAGCGAAGTATCGCTGCCCTCGATGTCGGCATTTTTTCCCCTCAGACGGCAGCGTTGGGGATTGAGTTCGACTACGAGCTTGCAGACACCCTGTTCTTTGGCTCTTCTGCCCGCCGCGATAGAGGCTGAGGCGGGTTCGACACGCGGTTGCCGCCGGCTGTGGGGCGAAGCGATCGCCAAACCGCTACGTGAACGCGCGACGGCAAGCCGCAATGCCTTTGAGCTGCTGCAGCTCCATGCGCTCGGCGACGTCCGGTGAGCGTCGCCGCCCGTCCCGCGGCATGGCCGAACGTGGACTCATAGTCCGCCATCGCCTCAAGCCAGTGGCCCGGCTGGACCTCGAAGCGGTCCAGCACGGAGACCCGGTACGGCCGGAATCGTGTCCCGTTGGCCGCTCCTGAGCTGGACGGCGGTCCACTGCAGCAACTGCTCCAGCAATGAAAGACAGCCTGACAGCAATGAAAGACAGTCCGACGCTGCTCGCCCAGTGAGCTTGCGACGGGCGTGGGCCACCCTGTCTGCCATCCTGGCCTGGTCGCTCCGCGCGCGGCCGAGCGGAGTCACCTGCGCGGCACGCGTCGGTCCAGGTCTGATGGCCCGCGTCTCGTGTCGCAATGCCACACTCACACCGTAGCGCGCTTGAGCGCCAAGTCCGGTGCGTCATTCTCCCGGCCGACAGCTGAAGGGCGGGCACACATGCTAGCAGTACCCGCTATGAGCTGAGACAACCAGCAGCCCCGCCGAAAAGCAGCCGAAACCAGAGTGTCTGCTTCTGAGCCGAAAAGCAGCCGAAACCAGAGCCGAAACCAGAGTGTCTGCTTCTGTGTGGTAGAGGTGCCCCGCCCCTGGCCACGATGCATCTGGACACGCGGAGCAAACCGGCCGACCGGTGGTGCGCCGTCGTGTGCCTCCACCGCAGCGATGCGACCCGGAACCGTTTCTGGTTTGGGGCGATCGCCCCCTCCGCGCGCCGCCGCGACGCTCGGAAAACCCTCCCAGCTTCAGCCGACGCCGGGCGCTGCGCTGTCGAGGAACCTGTAGTGGCGGAGGCCCTCCAGGATCCCACCCGCACAGTGCGCGTCGGCGAAATACACGCGGTGGCTGGGCGAGCGGCGGAGCGACGCCAGATCCGGGTCGTGGTTTCCGACCACGATGCCCGCGGTCTGGCCGACGAGCATATCTCGGTCGTTCCCGGAATCGCCGGCCGTGGCCACGCGTTCGAGCGAGATGTTCCACTTGCCTGCCAGGTACCGGACCGCTTTCCCTTTCGACGCGCGATGGGGCAGGATGTCGATGAATGCGCGGTGCGAGAAGATCAGCGAATAGGCCACCTTGGCCTCCGCCAGCGCCGCGTGGATGCGCGCCAGCGCCGTCTCGGGATCGCAGCTGCTGTCCAGGTCGTAGCTGATCTTGAACTCGCGCTGCGTGTGCGGCTCCTGCTGCAGGTGGAGAAAAGGCAGTGCCTCGAGCGCCCGGTGAATCCGCTTGGGATACCAGCGGGAACGCAGCTGGCTGGCCCAACCCTTGTCCAGCAGGCGTTCCGCAGCGTAGTAGATCTCCGAGCCGACGGCCGCCACGACGACATCGATTTCGAAGATCCCGTGCTCGGCCAGCACCTCGTTCACCAGCTCCAGCGCCCGCCCCGACGCGACGCCGAACCCCATGTGGTCCCGATGGTCATGGACCACCGCTTTCAGCTCCTCCAGTGCCCGATCATCTCCCAACAGCGTGTTGTCGATGTCGGTGACCAGCAGGCTGTCGAGGGCGGCGAGCCGGGCGCCGGGTGCCGACCGGCCTACCGCCGACGGTGTTTTGACCGGCGCTCTGACGACATCCCGGAGACAGTTGAGGTAGTGCGCACAGTGGGTCGACCAGGAGTAGTGCTCGCGGACGAGGTTCACGCCATTGGCCGAGTATTCGTTCCACAGCTGCTGATCAGTCAGCAGTTGCAGCATTGCCCCGGTCAGCGCGTCGCGGTCGCGCACGTCCACCGTCCGGCCGCTGCGGCAGTTCTCCACGATGTCCTGCGGCCCGCCGTCGTGGGTCGCCACGAACGGCAGGCCCGTGGCAGAAGCCTCGATCGCGGTCAGGCCGAACAGCTCGATGAAGGCCGAGTTTACGAAGATGCCCCGGCTGGCCCCCGCCAGCCGATACAGCTCGGGCACGTCGTACTCCGAGTTGTGATCCTTCGGCATGGCCAGTTTGCCGTAGAGGTCATAGCGGTCCATCGCCAGCAGCATGTCGGTCAGCACCCGCTGCTCATTGTCCGGCATCGATTCGATATCGTCCCGAATCCCCGCGAACACGGCCAGGTTGGCGATCGCCTGCAGCTCCTTGCTCTCCCCATACGCCTCGATCAACGCCCCGATGTTCTTCCGTCGGTCGGGCCGGCAGAGCGACAGGATGAGCGGCTTGGCCGGGTCGAAGTGAAAGCGCTGCAGTTCGCGCTGCATCCGCACCCGGGCCTGCTTGAACCGTTCGTCGATGCCTGGATTCGGCATGTCGTATTCGTAGTAAGGGAAGAACCGAGTCAGATCGGTGCCGGGTGGAATCACCTCGAACCGCAGCCCCTCGTCGCGATAGTACTCGGCGTACTGCCGGTCACGCTCGTGCTGAGTGCTGGTGACGACCAAGTCGGCGACAGACAGGCATTCCTGCTCGACGCCGATGCGGCGGTCGATGTTGAGCACCTCGTTGGCCTGCGCGTGCGTCCAGCCTTCACTGAGCAGGTAGGCGAGCTTCGGCTTGCCGAGCGAATGGCCGGTGAACACGAAGGGGACGTCAAAAGCTGCGGCCACCTCTTTGGCCACATAACCGGCGTCTGCGTAGTGGCCGTGGACGACCGCGGGGGTGCGCCGTTCGCGTCGCGTGAAGGAGATCATCGCGTCGACATACTCGTCCAGAAACGGCCACAGCCGCTCCTTCCGCAGATACCGCGGACCTCCACAGGGCAGCCGGACCAGCCGGCAGTTCGGCGCCAACGGCTCGATTTCCATCGCATAGTCGTCGGAGACCCGCTTGTCCTTGATCCGCCGCGTGAACAGATCGACCGCTTCCACTTCGGGAGACTCAGCCAGAGCGCGGGCGAGTTCGAGCACGTACCGGACCTGCCCGCCTGTATCGGCATCCCGCCCCATTTCGATGTTCTGGCCGCGCACCAGCCCGTGAATGCTGATCAGTTGGATGTACATCGACGGTTAACCTCGCTGCAGCATCAACTGCGTCCGGGGTCGGTAGACCGTGTGGTAGAGGGTGTGGAGGTACCGGTCGAGCGCCTGGCGGTTCATGACATCCACATGATTCCAGTAGGTGTAGACGTTGGCCATGCGCAAGACCCGTTCGGCATGCCGTGACCACGTAAACGCCTCGTGCACACGGGCGATGCCCCCGGCGCTGTAGCGCTCCCAGACCGCCGCGTTTTCGATCACCTCCTGCAGGGCCCGCGCAAACGCCTCCTGGTCGTTCGGGTCCTCGATCGCACCCGAGCGCCCCCGGAGGACGATTTCCGAGGGACCGCCGAAGCAGGTCACCACGACTGGCAGGCCGCAGGCCATCGCCTCGATCACAGTCAGCCCGAACGTCTCCATGAACGCCGGCTGGGCGAATACGCCCCGGCGGTCGGCCACGATACGGTAGATCTCGCCGGTCTCCACCTTGTCCAGACGGGCCGCGCACCAGCGGTAATGCCCGTCCAGCTCATACTGCTCGATCAGTTCGCAGGTGCGGTGCACCTGGTCGATTTCCTCCGCGTCGGTCGACGCTGACGCGTCGACCAGTGAGGTGACGAGCAGCAGATTGGCGCACTCGCGCAGCGACGCGGCCTGGCCGAACGTCTCGACCAGGCCCGGTAGATTCTTGATCTTGTCCATCCGCGCCATGGCGAAGATCAACGGCAACTCGGGCCGCGCCAGCTGCCCCCGACAGTCAGGGCCGGGCGCGGCGGAGAGCAGCCGCTCGCTGAGGCTGCGAGTGATCGCCTCCACCCGCCGGTCGTGCTGCGTGTAGGGGAAGAAGTACTCTTCACTCGTCCCCGGCGGCACGATGTTGTGCCGCGCCAGGCGGGGCAGAAACCCCGTTTCCACCCGGTACAGCCCGGGCATCGAGAACAGCTCGTAGGCCTCCATCATGCCCATTTCCGCCGCCGTGCCCGCCACCTCGCGGTACGAACTGGAGAGGATGAAGTCGGCGCAGTTGTAGGCGATCAGGTCAGCCGTAAAGTGCATCGAAAAAACGGTACTGCTCCTCCATGTCCGCCCAGTACATGTCGCTCAACAGGTACTTCGTCTTCTCCAGCGCGTGGACGCACGCGCAGTGGGTGACCCCGAGATGCTCGGCCAGCCGGTGCGCCACCAGGTTGCCATCGGTGTAGTGGCCGATGATCAGGTCCGGCTTGCCCAGCAGCTCCGTCACCACCAGGTGCTGCGACTCTTCCGCAAACTGTTCGAGGTAGGGCCAGATCTGGAACCGCGAGATCCAGTCGGCCAGGACCTCGCCCTGCGCGTCGCGGAACGGTGCGCGGATGATCCAGCTGTCTTGGGTACCGAAGATCTTCTCGCGCGCCACGTCACAGGTCGTGCCGTCCGCGTGCGGGATCAGCCGCGTGAGCACAACGACTTTCGGCGCGGCTTCGATGCCGGCGGCGCAGAACTGAGCCCGCATCTGCTGCTCCAGCGCCCGCGCTTGATCCAGCACGTACGTCACCTGCCCCCCCGTGTCAGGCCGGCCCAGGACCGCGTCCTGCGCGAACCACCCGTGCGGCGACACCATCAGCACGGTGCGGGTCAGCGGCAGGCGGCTCAACAGCTTCTCGAACCGCACCGGGTCCGAAGACTCCAGCACGTGGGAGAGCAGGGTCAGGTTTTCGGCGATGCTGCCCGCAGTCCGCCCCCACCCCGCCTCCAGCCCGTGGGCGCGCACCGCCTGCGCGAGCTCATCCCAGGGCGTCTCCGGGTCGATGTCCTCCAGCAGCATCCGCACGGCATCCAGCCCTCGCTCCAGGTCCTCCGGCGTCGCCACATGATCGCCCAGGAGAATGCTTGCCCCGTCCAGCTTCCGATAGCGCAGGAACGCCAGCAGCCGCCGCCGGAACTCGCGAGGGTTCTGACAGAGCTGGGCCGAGAGGTGGCGGTTGAGCAACGAAATGCCCTCGCCCATCTCGTGCGGATCGTGCACCTTGGGATAGTCGCGGAAAAAAGGGGCAAAATCGATGACCAGCCCCCGCTTGGCCGCCTCCTGCCGGCCCTGCACCGCGGCGTCCTTGACTTCCAGGTACTCACCCCGCTCGACCTCCTCCCAAGGGTCGACCGCAGGATGCACCCGGATGATCCGCTTCTGCCCGATCCCCGGCCGCAGCAGGATGTAGGCCGCGTCACCCTCGAGCATGATCTCGCTGCAACCGCGGAACAGCCGCTGCACCGACCGCCGCGCCGGCTCGCTCAGTTGCGAATCGCTCGAAAGGAACTCCTCCAGTTGTTTCTGGATCTGGTCAGCCAGGTACAGCCGCGCTCCCTGTGCCTTCAGCGCGGAACAGAATCGTCTGACGACATCCGCATAGGGCGACGCCGCGTCCGGCGCCGACGCGCTCTCGCGCAGCGCACGACCACGCTGGTCGCGCGCTCTGGTCTGGTGCAACACCTTCACCCCCTCTATTCAAGTCGCATGGTGCGGATCGCACGGCCCGGCGTCCACGTTGAGCCGGCCGCGCCAGTCGGCGATGTCCATCATCGCGGCCACCCGCTGCAGCGTGGCCAGCATCTGCGTCCGCTCCCATTCCGCCAGCTCGGCCAACCGGCTGCGAAACGCCTCCTGCATCAGCGACGGCACCGTTGCCAACAGCCCGCGCCCCGCATCGGTGACATACAAGTACACGTTGCGGCGGTCCTGCTCACCTCGCGCCCGACCGATCCACCCCCGCCGCTCCAGCCGGTCCAGGATTCCGGTCACCGTCGAGTGCCCCAGATGGACCTCCCTCGCAACCACCCCGGCCGTCACCGGCTGCAGCCGTGCAATAGCCCACAGGGTCGTCAACTGCGGTCCCGTCAGACCGTGCCGCAGCAGCAAATCCCGCGACCGCCGGTCCATCGAGCGGGCGATGCGGCGCAGCGCCAGCAAGATCTGATCCTCCAGCGGCAGCCCCTGACTGGCCTCAGACATGCTCACTCCCCCGCACTCCCCGAGCCCGGCAAGAAACATCAAGAATATTATTTCGCATGCGAAACATTTAGAGTCAACCGGAAAACGGGCAAAAACCCAAAAATGTTCCTGATGCCGGGAAGTTGGCCATGAATCTAGTAGGATCCGGAAAAGAAAACCCGCCAAAATGTGTTGCAGACGAAGTAGTCGACCCCCCGGCTTCGCGGTCTATTTGCAGCGAGACCCGCTCGTTCACCGGCCGACCCGCGCGGGGCGCAGCGCGGTGCCCGGGGCCGATCGCCCCGCCGGGCCGCGGCGTTATCGGGAGCCGGTCGTCCGGTGCGACAGCACGTCCCACTTCTTCACGTTGAACTCGTCGGTCATCAAGACGCCCTCCCGGCACAGTGCGGCCAGCGTGGTGATCTCCTCCGCAAGACCAGAAGCAGACACTCTGGTTTCAGTTGACGCGTGAGGTTCTTACCCCCCCTGCCCCCCCCTTTTCAAGGGGGGGAGGGGCTGGGGAGGATCGTCCGGCGGGCGAGCGACCGCGCGTTAGCCTGCCCCCCTTTTTCAAGGGGGGGCGGGGGGGCGAACCATGAGCAGGATTTACAGCCGAGGTAGTCAGAAGCTCAGAAGCAGACACTCTGGTTTCCGTTGTTGGTACGTACCGAAAACCGACCGGGGCCGTTAGCCCGGGCAAGGCCGAAGGCCTTGCCTCACCGTCGCCTGGGGCAACGCCCCAGGAACCCGATGCCATCGTGCCCGTTTTGGCCGGAGGCCATATCCACCTCTACCATGATGGATGACCACGGCAAACGAGCCATCGATGCCGCCGACCATGCTCGAGACGTGCCACCATGGACGCGACTGTGATACTGGCGTCCCTTCGGGACGGAAGAGACCGTCTTCGTGTCGCCGTGAAATAGTCCTCATCATCCTGGTAGGAGGTGATGTAACCCGCCTCATCGGAACTGGACACCGGGGCACCAAAACGGAACTGGAGGTCGGACGTGCCGGGCGGGAAGCTGTTATACGCATAGGTCGCTTTGGGTGTGGCGCTGAAGGCCGAGTCGCCGCCGCTCGGATTGCCGCGCGTCCAGGTCGTCATGTACCGCTCGCTGCGGCCGTTGACGATCTTCGACAGGAAATCATTCCCTCGCCACATCAGGTTAGAAAGCGGCGGGCACTCGGGCCCCAGGCGGCCAACCGAAGATAACGCTCGTACGAACGTCCGGCTCGTCATTCGTGCTTCCTCATTCGAGCTTCCTTCGTGCTTGGGTGTTTCGTCCTTCGTCATTCCGCACGAGGACTCTGCCGAATCACGCACGGTCATTTACTATGCTGAGCGGGCGCTCCATCGCTCGCTCAGGGCTCGTCCCGCTGCTGGCCGGGCGGACTGGCGTGCGTGCTGCCACCCTCGTGGGGTTCTTTCCCCTTCAACCGCGCGCGGATCTGTTCCAGGCGGCGTGCCAGTTCGGCTTCGAATCCCCGGTCGACCGGTTGGTAGTAGACGCGGTCGACGCCCAGGTAATCTTGCGCCGCGACGCCACCTTGTGCTTCGTGGGCGTACTGGTAGCCGGTGCCATGACCCAGTTGCCTGGCGCCCCGGTAATGGGCATCCCGCAGGTGCACGGGCACGGGCAGGAGGCGCGTCTCCCGGACATCGCGGCGGGCCTGGCCGATCGCCACCGTGGCGGCGTTGGATTTCGGCGCGCAGGCCAGATAGGTGACGACCTGTGCGAGCGTGAGCTGGCACTCCGGCAGGCCGACGAACTCGCAGGCGTGCATGGCGGCTACGGCCAACGGCAACGCGTGAGGGTCGGCGTTGCCGATATCCTCGCTGGCCAGGATGACGAGCCGCCGACAGAGGAACCGCACGTCCTCGCCTGCTTCGAGCATCCGGGCGAGCCAGTACAGCGCGGCGTCCGGATCACTGCCGCGCAGGCTCTTGATCAGCGCACTGGCCGCATCGTAATGAGCGTCGCCGGTCGCATCATAGGTGACCGCCTTGCGTTGGACCGTCTGTTCGGCCAGGTCTCGCGTGAACTCGAGCGGCCGATGGTCGCTCGACAGGACGCCGATTTCCAGGGCCGCCAGTGCACGGCGGGCGTCCCCGTCACACACCTCGGCCAGGAAGGTCAGCGCATCGTCCGCCAGACGCACGTCCTGGCGGCCCAGGCCTCGTTCGGAGTCCTGCAGCGCGCGCAGGATCAAGGTCTTGATGTCCTCGACACCCAGCGGCTCAAACTGGAAGATCTGGCTGCGGCTGACCAGCGCGCTGATCACCGAGAAGAACGGGTTGGATGTGGTGGCGCCGACCAGCGTGACAATCCCTTCCTCCACGTCGGGCAGCAGCGCGTCCTGCTGGGCGCGGTTGAACCGGTGGATCTCGTCGATGAACAGCAGGGTCTTGCCGCCGCCAGAGGCCAGCCGATCGCGCGCTTCGCTGAGCACTTCGCGCAGGTCCCTCACGCCGTCCGTCACGGCGCTGAGCTGCCGGAACTGGCTGCTGCTCTCCCGCGCCAGGAGCCGGGCCAACGTCGTCTTGCCCGTGCCCGGTGGGCCGAAGAAGAGCACCGATCCCAGCCGGTCCGCCTTGAGCAGGCGGCGCAGCAGCCGGCCTTCGCCCAGAAAATGCTGCTGGCCCACGAACTCCTCGAGCGTTCGCGGGCGCATCCGGGCCGCCAGAGGCTGAGCCTGCCGGAAACGATCGGCTTCCGCATCGTCAAACAGGGACTTGCTCACCGTTTCCCCTTTTCCCTCACGGGGTCTGGGCAGCTTCCTTCACGAGTTCCTGCTCACTGAGCTTCAGCCTCAGCGGCAACGGCGCCTCCCAGCCTTTCTCGAATGCGAAGCCCGCAATCACCCACAACTCGCCGGCATGCCGCTCGAAAACGTACGGGTAGCTCAACTGGCCGCCCGCCTGGCGCGCGATGACCAGGGGCTTTGTCCAGCTCTGGGCGCCGTCCTCGGAGAACGTCACAGACAGTTCTTCCCGCGCCGGCGGGCCATTGTAGACCAGGACCAATCGCCCGCTGCGCAGCCTCAGCAGGTGCCCCGGCGCGCTGGGGGCCGCGATCCGACTGGGATGGACCGTGCGCCATGACAGGCCACCGTCGGCGGAAAGCGCCTCCCAGAAGCGGCCCCAATGTGTGCGAATCAGCATCAAGAGACGGCCATCACCCAACTCGGCCACCGTGGGCTCCATGGCCCCGGAATGATCTCCGTGCCCGCCCAGGTCGATGAAGTGGCTGTGCTGCCACGTCTTGCCGTCATCATCCGACGTGAGGGAACAGGCCACATAGCGACCCGGGTCGCGAACGAGGTGCGGCACCGGGGCCACCAGGCGACCGCCGCGCGTCTGGACGAAGCCGAAGAAGTTCGGGTTATACCCTTCCAGGATCCGCTGCTGATCGATCCAGGTCTTGCCGCCATCGACGCTGCGGGTGGCCCAGATCTCCAGCCGGCAGTCGTCGTTCGGCTGATTGGTCGCGCTGTCCCACGAGAAGTTGTACGTGGTGAAGTTCAAGTAGACGGCCACCAGCGCGCCGCTCGTCGTCCGCACCACATAGAACGCCGCCGGCTCCTGTCTCCCGGGCGGCCCGCCTGCGATGCCCTCACACACCGGCTGCGCAGCGGACCAGGATCTGCCCTCATCCGTACTGACGCGCGCACCGTGACTGTCAATGGTCAGCAGGCTGCCGTCGGCCAGTTCCACGAACGGACCGTTGCTGGTCGCGCCCAACGGGTGGCACAGCGGATGGATCCAACGCGAATCGCCTTCGGCCGCTCCGCCAAGCCCAGCGCCGGCCGCCACGATCGTCACGACCACCAGTTCGCATAGCCTTCGTTGCATCGCGACCCACTCCTTCGTTCTGTGGCCCACCGCAGGATGCGCCGCATGCCAGATGATCCGCACAGAGCAATCGACATGACCCGCACAGAGCCATCGACGCGCTGCGTTATCCACCGTTGGCAACGAAAAAGCCACGCCGGGCGGGGCGTGGCTGGAAGCGGAGGGCACGGGACTCGAACCCGCAACCGGTAAACCGGCACCTGATTTCGAATCAGGCTGCTAGCCATTCGCTTACCCTCCGTAAGTCCTTGTCAAAATGTGGTTTGCGTTGTTTTCTGTTCAGCGCCCTGAGCCGTTTGCACCCCCTTTATACCCTTTTTCGCTCTGTGCACAACCGCCGCATAACCTCGACACATTATATATCGGCCGGTTCGCGATTGCTCAAGGGCGCTGGAAAATCGTTTCGTGAGTAGTCCTCTCGTAGCGACGGCAGACGGCGCGGTAGGATGGCGGGCTGGGAGGAACATGCCATGTCAGACAGAGCATTTCAGCCAGTGCAGCAGACCGTCGTCGTCCAGCAAGCGCCGTCAACGCCGTCAAATGGGCTGGGCACATCCGGGTTCGTCATTTCTATCGTCGGTTTCCTGACCTGTGGGCTCCTATGTCCGCTTGGCTTGTTACTGAGCTTGTTTGGACTTCTCAAGCCACCTCGCGGCCTTGCGATTGCCGGCACCATCCTTGGAGGTTTGGGTTCGTTATGGCTGTTCCTATTTGGGTTTGCACTACTGGCCGGCGTGCTGGGGATCGGTCGGGCCGCATCTGAAGCCGCCCAGGAAATGCAACGGCAGAATGATGCGGCGCGGCAGCGCATCGTCGGCAAGGCACCAGCACCAGCAACTGGCCCATCTGTCTCACCCTCCGAACCACTACCTGATACCGAAGAGGTAGCCGGCGCGAGCGAGTCAGTGCAACGAGGTGACGCGATGCTGCGAGTCACCGGGCTGAGTGTAGACTACGTGCAGATCGAGAGCTTCAGCTCCGGCAAGTCCCAAGACAAGTTGCTCATGATCTCGCTCGAACTGACGAACACCAGCCCAGCGAAGATCATGAATTACAGGGGGTGGAGCGCACAATGGAGCGATTTCACTAGCAGTGATCGAGCATCGCTAAAGGATAATATCGGCAACACCTACAAACGGGTGCATTTCGGCCCAGGGTCTAGGGTAGATGGCCAGGTGACCAGCAACGAATCGATTTATCCGAACAAATCGTTGACGGACGTGCTGGTATTCGAGCCGCCTACCGACGCATGCCAGTATCTGGTGCTCGAGCTTCCAGCTTCTGCGGTTGGCGGGACCGGGATGTTCCGCCTGCGAATCCCTCGCGCCATGTGGGCTCAGGAAGAAATCCCATTGGAGCCGATCCCATCACCGGTCGAGCAAAGCGAACCAAGTGCAGACGCCATAACCCAACAGCAGCCGACGACGACACGACCGGACACACAATCGCCAGACGAGTCAGAGCCGCCTACGGCGCGCAATATGCGCACGTGGCATGCGAAGAGCGGCAGCTACACGGTAGAGGCGGAGTATCTCTGGCACACTCCGGATACCGTCTGCTTGCGTCGTGCAGACGGCGAACAGATCAAGGTGCCGATGGAGAAGTTGAGTGACGAAGATGTCGCATGGATTAAGCAACAGCTGAAGCGATGACACGCACTTTCCGCACATGTGCCTTTGAATTTCCGCGAATTTCCCGCCGCGTGCAAGAGCAGGTGAGTCGATTCACGCGGGACTGCACGCACGCCGTGGCGCGTTGCGGCGCAATTGTCCACGTGCGGTGTGATGGGGCAACAACTGTCCCGGCGCGCGCGAGATTTTTGAAAATGAGTTAGGGAAAATGCAATCGACGGAAGTTGAGTTGAACTCGACTTATGTCGATTCCGCGCGCCGTAAGTCAACATAGCGCGCCGGGAAAGCCTTTCCTGGACACTTGGTCGACGGTACATCTGGGTAGCAGGGCCGCGTTCCGCCGCGCGAGCGGCGCGCTGGACTTGCCTCCTTGTCGAG
>JBPOJB010000027.1:0-55247 GCA_052034005.1 Planctomycetota bacterium
CCCAAAAACGCGAAGTGCTGGATTTGCTTTGTTTGAACCGCGCGATGAGCGACGTAAGTCTAGTCCTAGAAAAGAGAAAGCCGTTCGACTTTTTGGCCGAACGGCAAAAATGCCAGTCAAGTCGGGGTGACTGGATTCGAACCAGCGACCTTTTGACCCCCAGTCAAACGCGCTAGACCAGGCTGCGCTACACCCCGCACGGAGGGAGAACAGGCAGGGGCCCGCACTCCCACTCTGGACACCGAATATGCCAGATTGGTTCGAATTCCACAAGATGACTGGACCCAGACGCGGTGGAAGCACGCCCGTTACCGCCGTTTTTCGGTTCTCTCGCCCCCCGGGGGCCGACGCGCCGGGCGGCTCACGGTGGCTGTCCGGACCGGGCCGGGAGATTACAATGGGGCCCAATGTGGCTCGGCGATCGATCGTCGACCGTCCCAGGTTGCTGCCTGCCCGCCAGCCGCGGCCGCCCTCCCCCAACACCTTTGATTGGAGCCCTTTGATGCGTCGAATCCTCTCGTCGGCCACTGCAGGTTACGTGCTGTGCATCATGGCCGGTTGGGCCGCAGCCCAGACGCTGCCGACCGACCCGGCGCTGGTCACCGGCCAGCTGGACAACGGGCTGCGGTACCTCGTCCGCCAGCATGCCAACCAGCCGGGCCGGGCGAACGTCTGGCTGCATATCCACTCGGGGTCGCTCAACGAGACCGATCGGCAGCGCGGGCTGGCACACTACCTGGAACATATGGCGTTCAACGGGTCCGAGAACTTCCCGCCCGGGTCGGTCGTGCCCTTCTTCCAGTCGCTGGGCATGACGTTCGGCCGAGACCAGAACGCCTTCACCAGCTTCGAGCAGACGACCTATCAGCTGACGTTGCCGCATGCCGACCCCGACTCGATTTCAAAAGGACTGACCTACTTCGCCGACGTGCTCTCCCGCCTCCTGCTGCTGCCCGAGGAGATCGACGCCGAGCGGCAGATCATTCAGGAGGAACGGATCAGCAGCCTCTCGGGCCGCCAACGCACCATGTACTACGTCCTGGAACGGATCGCACCGGGCTCGATCTTCGGCCAGCGGATCGTGATCGGCACGGAAGAGACGATCAACAGCGTCCAGCAGGCGGATTTCCAGGACTACTACCAGCACTGGTACGTCGCGTCCAACGCCACGCTCATGGTCGTGGCCGATACGGACCCGCAAGCAGTCGTGCCGCTGATCGAGCAACATTTCGGGTCCGCCCGCGCGGTCCCCCGGCCGATTCCCCAGAACGTCGGTGTCAAGCCCTACTCGGAGCGCTTCGCCATTGTGGCCAGCGATCCGGAGATCGAAACCGAACAGGTCTCCATCACGCGGCTCGAGCCGGCGCGCCCCGCCATCACCACCGTCTCGCAGTTCCGGGATGACCTGGTTTCCACCTTCGGCCAACGCGCGTTCAACCGCCGCGTGGAGGACAAGGCGGCGACGGGCAACACCAGCTACCTCAGCGGCAGCGTCAGCGCGGGCAACCAGGCGGGCGCGTTGTACCTGGCCGAGCTGCGCGGGCGTGCCAAGCCGAGCAAGTGGCGCACCGCACTCCGAGAACTCGCGATCGAACTGCAGCGCGCTCGGCTGTACGGGTTCAGCCAGCGGGAGATCGACGATATCCGGAAGGAGCTGATCAGCAGCGCCCGGCAGGAGGTGGAGACGGAGGCGACGACGCCGGCCGCCATGCTGATCCGGTCGATGAACACGGCCGTCACGGACGGCGAGCCGATCATGTCGGCCCGGCAGCGGCTGGACCTGATCGAGCAGCTGGTGCCGTCGATCACGGTGGAGGAAGTGGGCAAGCGGTTCACGGCGGAATTCGATCCCGCGGTCTATGCGGTAACCGCCATCCTGCCCGCCTCGGCCGACGTGCCCACACGATCCGAGCTGCTGGAAGTCGCCGCGCAGGCGCTGGCCGTCCAGCCGGATCGGGAAGCGGCCGTCGCCCGCGCCACGCAGCTGATGGATTCGCTGCCCAAGGCGGGCGAAGTGCGCGAACTGGCCGAGCATGCCTCGGCTGAAGTCTGGTCCGGCTGGCTGTCGAACAACGTGCGTTTCCACTACCGGTATCTGGACACGCTCAAGAACGTGGCGATGATGCGCATTTCGCTGATCGGCGGCGAGCTGCATGAGACTGCGGAGAACCGCGGCATCACGAACGCCGCCACCTGTGCCTGGGCCCGACCTGCGACCACGCGCCTCTCGTCGGCGGACATCCGCAGCCTGATGACCGGCAAGCAGGTGATGGTCAGCGGCGGATCTCTGGGTGGGCGCGGTGGCCCGGGCGGCGGCATGGGGGTCGGCAGCGCCAACTCGATCTCGCTGATGGTCTTCGGGAGCCCCCAGGATTTCGAGGCCGGTATGCAGCTGGCCCACCTGCTGTTGACCGAGCCCAAGCTGGAAGACGCGGCCTTCACCCAGTTCGCGACCGACATGCGCTCGGCACTCCAGCAGGCCGCCAAGAACCCGGAGGAGACCGGCCGGCGTGCGATGGCCGGCGCGCCCTACCCAGCCGATGTCGCGCGCACGCAACCGCTGACGCTCGAACAGCTCGACCGCCTGGACCGCGATGCGGCCCAGGCGCAGCTGGATTGGCTCATCCGGACCTCGCCGATCGAAGTGGCGGTGGTGGGCGACCTGCCGCGGGAACGTGCATTGGAGCTTCTCGCACAGTACCTCGGGTCGCTCCCGGCGCGCAGGCCCGTGGAGCCGGGGCTGTACGACGACCTGCGGAAGCTGGACCGGCCGGTCGGGCCGCGGATGATCGACCTGGCCGTCGAGTCCGAGACGCAGAAGGCATTTGTGTACCTGGGCTTCTACGGGCCCGATCAGACGAACGTGCCGGACGTGCGGTCGATGACGTTGGCCACGCGGATCCTGTCGACGCGGATGATCCAAGAGGTCCGGGAGCAGGAGCAGCTGGTCTACGGCATCTCGGCCGCCCTGATGCCCGGCGCGACCTACCCTGGCTTCGGGACGATCGCCTCGATGTCCACCACGGATCCGGGCAAGGCCGACCGGTTGCTTGAGAAAGTGACTTCGATGTTCGGCCGGATGGCCACCGAAGAGGTCTCCGAGGAGGAGCTGTCGGTCGCCAAGCTGCAGATCGACAACACGCTGAGAGACCGCATGCGGGAGCCGGCGTTCTGGCTCGGCTGTCTGGCGCAGATGACATTTGACCAAACGGATCTGGACGACGTGATGGAGGCCCCGGCCGCGTATCAGGCGATCACGGCCGAGCAAGTGCGCGACGCGTTCGCCCGGTATTACGCGCCCGCCACGTCGCTGGCCGTCCGGGTCTTGCCGGTCGAGAAGCCGTAGGGCGTTCCGGCGGACCGGGCGGGGGCGGCAGCGGATGGGGCCCGGCGACGGGCCGCGCGTGCGCGGTCCGCGCGAACCGCGAAACAGGAGGGTGCGCCGTGGCACACTTTGCCGATCGATTGGCCGCCGCGTTGCGGCGCTGTGGCAACCCGGTGATGGTCGGGTTGGACCCGCGCGCGGCAAGCCTGCCGGCACCGCTGCGCGAGCGGCTGGACGACCGCGACATGGAGGCGGTGGCACGCGCCTACATGGTGTTCTGCCGCGACGTGATCGACACCGTGGCGCCGCTGGTGGCGGTGGTCAAGCCGCAGGCGGCGTTTTTCGAGCAGTTGGGCCCGCCCGGCACGGCCGCGCTCGGGGAGGTGATCGCCCACGCGCGCCGCCAGGGACTGCTGGTCGTGATCGATGGGAAGCGCAACGATATCGGGACCACGGCGGCGGTGTATGCCGAAGCCTACCTGGGGCCCGGCGGGCAGAGCGCCTGGGGCGGCGACGCGCTGACCGTCAGCCCGTACCTTGGCGCGGACAGCCTCCAGCCGTTTGTGGATCGCGCGCTCGAGCGTGGCGCGGGGGTCTTCGTGCTGGTCAAGACCTCCAATCCCGGCAGCGGACTGTTCCAGGACCTGCGCACCGCGGACGGCCGGACACTGTATCAGCATGTTGCGGCGTTCGTCCAGGACGCGGCTCGGAACACGTGTGGCGCCTGCGGGTACGGCGTGGTGGGCGCCGTGGTGGGCGCCACCTATCCGCAGCAACTGGCGGAGCTGCGGCAGGCGATGCCCAACACCTGGCTGTTGGTGCCCGGGTACGGTGTGCAAGGGGCGGGCGCGCGCGACGTGCGTGACGCCTTCGCGCCGGACGGCCTGGGCGCCGTCGTCAACAACGCGCGGGGGATCATCTTCGCGTACGAACGGGCTGAGTACCAGGCGCGATTCGCGCCCGCCCAGTGGCAGCGGGCCGTCGAAGCGGCAACGCGCGACATGATCGACCAACTGCGCAGCGAGACGGCCGCCGGACGGCTGTGAGTATTATGTAGTCGAGCCGTGGTTTTGTGCAAATGACCGTCCGCGATGCGGCAAGACCCTCTTGGGGAATGACGAAGCCCGAAATACCCAAGCCCGAAGGAATGACGAAGCCCGAAGCCCAAAGAGCTCATGCGGTCAACCGAAGATGATGCTCGTGCGAACGTCCGGCTCGTCATTCGTGCTTCGTCATTCGAGCTTCCTTCGGGCTTGGGTATTTCGTGCTTCGTCATTCTCATCCATGCCCCTGGAACCCGATGCCACCGCGCTCGTTTTGACCGAAGGCCATGTTCACCGCCACCATGATGGATGACCATGGCAAACGAGCCATCGATGCCGCCGACCATGCTCGACACGTGCCAATATCGACGCGACCTGTTCGCCGTTGCTATGACCGCCATGATGCGGAACATGACGTTCGCCGCCACAAGGCGTGATGTTGGCCTTCGGCCAACCGGTTCCTTACGTCGTCTTGTTCCTCGGGCGTTGCCCGAGGCTACGATGACCGTTGGCCTTCGGCCAACGTGTTTGCCATCACGACATGCGGTTCGCAGAGTGTTGCCCGAGGCGCCATGGTGCAGTCAAGCCGTGGTTTTGTGTGGGTAGGTCATTCGCCTTGGGCTGTGATCGAGCTGGCCCTGCGGGACGGAAGAGGCCGTCTTCGTATCGTCGATGAGCACGGCGCAAGTCGCAGAGGGCCAGACCAGGCGCAAAACAGGTTAGATGGGGCGCGGAACACTAACGACGAACGTTAACCGTTAACCGTTAAAACACCTTGGTTCTTTCACGTCGCCACCTTTCACCCCCCTCGGTCCCCCCTTGTATAAGGGGGGAAGATAGTGGTTTCACATTCACCCCCCTCGGTTCCCCCTCGTATAAGGGGGGAAGGTGTCTGTTGGCGCTCCGCCTTCTTCCCTCTGCACTCCTCTCCCTTCTTCCCTTCTGCACTCTGCACTCCTTGTTCTGCACTCTGCACTCGTTTTCTGCTCTTCTTCCCTTCTGCACTCTGCACTCCTTGTTCTGCACTCTGCACTCGGTCTTCCTCTTCCCTTCTGCACTCTGCACTCCTTGTTCTGCACTCTGCACTCGTCTTCTGCTCTTCTTCCTTCCCGCTTCTCCGCTCCCCGTTTTTCGGGACGGACGAGACCGTCTTCGTATGGCCGCTTGGCACGGCACAAGTCGTAGAGGGCCAGAGCGGGCGTCAAGCAGGTCGATGGGGCGCGGAACGCCAACGACAGACGTTAACCGTTGAAACACCTGGATTCTTTCACGTCGCCAGTGCCCGGCCGGGAATCGTGGCGATTTGTCATTCGTCCGCGGCGCGGAGCCAGGGTCGCAGCGTCAACTCGCACGGACAGATCTCGGCGTCGGAGAAGTAGAGCGGGATCTCGCGCGCGGCGGCCTCGGGCCCGTCGGACGCATGGACGAGGTTCATTTGCCGGCTGCTGCTGAAATCGCCGCGGATCGTGCCTGCCGGGGATTGCAGGCCGCTGGTGGCGCCCAGCATCTCGCGCACGACTCGGATCGCCTCGGGCCCTTCGACGACCATCGCGACGACGGGCGCGCCGGTGATGAACTGTTCCAGGCTGGGGTAGAAGGGCTTCTGCACGTGCTCGGCGTAGTGCCGCCTGGCCAGGTCCGGCGCGATCCGCATCATCTTCATGGCGACGATGTTGAACCCTTTGTTCTCGAACCGCGTGATGATCCGGCCCATGAGACGGCGTTGGACGCAGTCGGGTTTCAGCAGGACGAGGGTGCGCTCCATGAGAGTGGGTCTCCGGTTGATGTCTAGTGCGGGACGATCAGCTCGCGCAGGGGCCCGACGGCGACGGTGCTGTGGGTTGTGAGCGGGTATTGTTCCAGCACGCCGGCGACATCCGCCCGCGACACGGCCCGATACGACGCGACGATCTCCCGCACCGACTGGTAGGCGCGCCGCTGCAGCCAGTTCTCGCCGAGTGCGAACAGCCGGTTGGTCGGCCGTTCGCTGTGGAGGACGATCTGCGAGCAGATCTTGTTCTGGGCCTGCGCCAGTTCGTCGCTGGTGATCCCATCGCGTTCCGCGGTGCGGAGCGTATCGTGCATGATCTGCAAGTTGGCGGCCGTCTCCTCGGGCGCGCCGCAGAGCAGCGACATGTAGATGCCGGCGCCTTGGAACTCGCACGAGTACATGACGGCGCATTCCGCGCGTCCGCTGTCGATGAGCGACCAGAAGAACCGGCTGCCGCTGTCATCGCCGATGATGGTGCTGAGGATCCGCGCCGCGTACCGGCTCTCGTCCTCCGCGCCCGGGCCGTTGGCGATCTGGACCACGTACTCCTGCGAGGCGATTTCGTTGGGGAAGACGCGGCAGGTGCAGTTCGGGGCGGCGCGCGGTGTGAGCCGTTCGGCGCGTTCGGCACGCCAGTGGCCGCACTTCTGCTCGGCCATCCGGACGAGCCGGTCGAAATCCACGTTGCCGGCGGCCGCCAGGGTCATGTTATTGGGCGCGTAGCGGCGAGCGAAGTACTCGCGCATCTGATCTGGCGACAGGGCGGCGACGCTGGCGATGGAGCCCAGCACGCTGCGGGCGAGCGGGTGCTGCTGGAAGTGCAACGCCATGCTCTTCTCGTGCGCGCCGAACGGAGGCTGGTCCTCGTACTTGGCGATCTCCTCCAGGATCACCTGCTTCTCCGTCTCGAAATCGTCCGGGCGCAGCGACGGGCGCATGATGTCCGCCAGCAGGTCGAGGGCCCGGTCCTGGTATTCCGGCAGGACCGTGATGTAGTACGCCGTCTGCTCCTCGTTGGTGAACGCGTTCGACTGGGCGCCCATCTCGTCCAGCTCGCGGTTCACGTCGGCGGCCGAGCGGGTGGGCGTGCCCTTGAACGCCATATGCTCGAGGAAGTGGCTGATGCCCGACAACGAATCCGTCTCGTCCCGGGACCCGGTCTGCACGAAGAACCCCAGGGCGGTCGAGTACGCCGCCGGGTTGCACTCGGCGATGATGTCCAAGCCGTTCGGGAGCGCGTGGTGGCGGAATATCAACTCGGTAGCTCCAGTTCACGCGGACCCAGCGTCACGACGAGAAAATCGGCGGGAGGATGGTCGGCCAGGTAATGGTTGATACTGTCGCAGGTCAGCTGGTCCACGATCCGGCCGACCTCGTCCAGCGTCTGGACGCGCCCCAGGTAGTACCAGTCGGCGGCGATCGAACTGCTCCGCGCCGAACTGGACTCCTGCTGCATGATCAGCGAACTCTTGAGGCGCGCCTTGAGCCGCTGGAGTTCGTCCGGGCGCACGCCGGCGGCCAGCTCCCTGAGTTCGTGGATCACGACGTCCAGCGTCTCCTGAGCGCGCTCGGCCGTCGTCCCGGCGTAGCAGAACACGGACCCGCGGTCGCGCAGCGTGTGGCAGACGGCATAGACGGCGTAGCACAACCCGCGCTTCTCGCGCACCTCGGTGAACAGCCGCGAACTCATGCCGTCGCTCAACACGCCCACGGCCGCACGCGCTTGATAGTAGTCGGGATGCGCGTACGGCACGCTTTCGTAGCTGATCGTGATGTGCGTCTGGTTCGATTCGTGCGGGATGTGGCAGGGCGTGCCGCTGCCCGGCAGCTCGGCCTGGCAGGGCACCGGGCTCGCCGCCCAATCCGCGAAGCGGCACCCCACTTCGTCCCGCAGCCGCGGGAAGTCGATCTTTCCCGCGACGCTCAGGATCGCGCCGTTGGGCCGGTAGGTGTCCGCGAAGAAGCGGCGGACGTCGTCGAGCGTGATTCGGCGCAGCGCTTCGAGCGTGCCCTGGCTGTGCCGGCCGTACGGGTCTCCATAGCGCCGCAGCCGCAGCTCGCGCATCGCCCGCTGTGCCAGGTCATCCTCCAACGCCCGGATCTCCTGCATGCAGGCCTGGCGCGCGTCCTCCAACTGGTCGGCCGGCAGGTGCGGGCGCTGGACCAGATCGGCGTGGATGGCGATCGCCTCGATCAGCTTCTCGGCCGGCATCGCGCCACCCAGGCTCGTGTGCGCGTTGGAGACCGACGCGCTGTGGTCGACCCCCAGGTTCTCCAGGTCGCACACGAACTGCCGGCTGTCACGCGCCCCGCAACCGCGCTGTACCATCTCGCACGTCAGGTTGGCCAGCCCCAGCAGCGGTCGGGGGTCACGCGCACAGCCGCCCGGCACCAGCAGCGAGAACGCGGCCGACTCCACCCAGTCCATCCGCTGCGTGACCAGCGTCAAGCCGTTCTCGTACTCGTGGATCTGGATGGGCTCGGTCACCATGGTCCTTTCGCCGTGAACTGGGGGCTCGCCGCGCGCCCGGCCACCGCCCGTCTCATGCCAAGCCCTAGAGCGTACTGGGCCCCTCACGCGTACGCAACCTCGACCGCCTTGTAAACCGTCCGGACACGCCGGAACCCCAACGCCGAATAGAGGCGGATCGCCCCTGTATTCTGGGCCGTCACCTCCAGGTACGCCCGCGACAGGCCCGCCGCACGGAACCCGTGCAGCGCACGGCTCAAGAGGCCCGTGCCCAGCCCCTGCGAACGGTGCAGCGGCGTGACGCCCAGATTCTGCACCGCACCATAGCCCTGCCGGTCGCTCAGGCCCTGGATCGTCCCGCAATACTCGGGCTCGCCGTGACCGGGCGGCTGATAGACCAGCAACCAGGTTGCGCCCGGCACGAACGTGTCGCGCCGAGTGATCTCGTCCATCAGTCGGCGGCAGCCCTCGCGCTGGCCGAAACAGGGGAATACGTTCGCGTCGATCTCGCTGTGGAAACTCTGGTACATGGCCTCCGCGTGGCATTCCAACGACGCGGGGTCCCAGGGCCGGAACGCATAGTGCGGCGGCAAGGCCGGGCAGGCGAAGAGCGTGCCCGTGAGCGGGAATTCGAGCCGGTAACGCTTGAAATACGTCAGACTCATCGCGTGAGCACGACACTCGCGAAAGGCACCATCCGCAAACCCGATCCGCCGCTCGGCCGGCAACCGCCCCGTCCATCGTATAGGGGCCGGGCACGCCGTTCAACGGCGACGCGCGGGTCAGCGGCCCGCGGCATCCGCCGCAGCGCAGCCCGGCCGCCGCCGCTGCCGCTTCAGGATTCCCTGGTAGGATCGGCCGCCAGGTGCCGGGAACCTCGAGCAAACCCCCGGCGCGAGGATAATCGCTACAGGCCGAATGCCGGGTCCGTGCCCCCGTGGGCGAACGCGACCACCTCGGCGATGGCCGCACGCATCTGCCGGCGGTCGGCTTCGTGCACCTCCAGCGGCTGGCCGATGTGCGAGATCATCGTCAGCGTCAGGCGGCCGCCCAGATGCTGGCGGAACTCCTCCAGGCCCAGGAACACCGCCTCGACATCCTCGAGCGCGGGGTGGGTGAGCTCGAACCCGAGCCGGTGCAGGCAGCCGAGCACGCGCGCAGCCGCGTCGCGTGGCAACCCGTGCACGAGCGAAGAGTATACTGTATCCACGGCCACGCCGATCGCCACCGCCTCGCCATGCCGCAGCCCGAAATCGCTCAGCGCCTCCAGGCGATGGGCCGACCAGTGGCCGAAGTCCAGCGGCCGCGCCTCGTTGGCCTCGAACGGGTCGCCGCCCCTGGTGATATGGTCCATGTGCAGCTCGGCCGACCGCCGGATGATCGCCGTCGTCACGGCCTGGTCGCGCACCCGGATGGCGTCGGCCGACCGCTCCAGCTCCGCGAACAGCTCGGGGCTCTTCAGCAGCGAAACCTTCACCGCCTCGGCAAACCCGCACCGGAAGTCTCGGTCGCTCAACGTCCGGAGCGTCGTCACGTCGTTGATCACGCCCCAGGGTACCGCGAACGTGCCCAACCAGTTCTTCTTCTGGAAGAGATTCACGCTGTTCTTGACGCCGATCCCGGAGTCCGCCTGAGCCAGCGTGGTCGTGGGAAGCCGCACCAGCCGAATGCCCCGGTGGGCGATCGCCGCCGCGAACCCGACCGCGTCCAGCACCGCGCCGCCACCAATCACGACCACGTAGCTGCGACGGTCCAAGTCCGCCGCATGCATCACCTTCAGCATGCGCTCCAGGATGTGGATGTCATTCTTGATCGCCTCCCCGCCCGGCACCAACTGGATGTCGCTCACCCGCTGCAGTCGATCCGCGTGCCGCTCACAGAAAGTCTCGATCCGGCCGGCCAGCTCGGCCTGCGCCTGGTGTACGTGCTCGTCCAGCCAGAACTGGACGCGCGGTGGGCTGTCGCCGGACTGCTCGAGCAGTTCGAGCAAGACGTGCTCGTGGCGCCCGAACACATCCTCCGCAAACCGTAGACGCAACACGTACGGAACGTGAAAAGGAATGTCCCGAGCTGTCCCGTCGCTCCTCTCTGTCATGCTTCCCCGAAACCCCTCGCATGGTGCGCGTCGGCAGTGTGTCTGTTTAGGATAGCCGAGCGCAGCCGCCAACGGGAGCCCGGAAGCCGGACGCGATATCCTCGATTGACCGCACGAGCTCTTCGAGCTTCGGGCTTCGTCATTCTCATCCATGATGGCCGAATCGCACGGTCATTTGGGGCTGTCCCGTTGGGACTCGGGTCTGGTGGGTGCACGCGACCCAGGGCTGCGGCCCGGCTCGCCGGGCCTGCGCCCTGGGCTGTGATACAGCTGTCCCTTTGGGACGGAAGAGACCGTCTTCGTGTGGCCGATGAGCACGACACAAGTCGTAGAGGGCCAGAGCAGGCGCAAAGCAGGTGAGATGGGGCGCGGAACGCCAACGACAGACGCTAATCGCTAAAACACCTTGGCTTTTTCACGTCACCACCTTTCACCCCCCTCGGCCCCTCCTTGTACAAGGGGGGAAGATAGTGGTTTCACCTTTCACCCCCCTCGATCCCCCCTTGTACAAGGGGGGAAGGTGTCTGTTGCTGCTCCGCTTTCTTCCCTCTGCACTCGTCTTCTTCCCTTCTTCCCTTCTGCACTCTGTACTCCTTGTTCTGCACTCTGCACTCGTTTTCTGCTCCTCTTCCCTTCTGCACTCTGCACTCCTTGTTCTGCACTCTGCACTCGTCTTCTGCCTTCTTCCCTTCTGCACTCTGCACTCCTTGTTCTGCACTCTGCACTCGTCTTCTTCCTTCTTTCCTTCTGCACTCTGCACTCCTTGTTCTGCACTCTGCACTCGTCTTCTGCCTTCTTCCCTTCTGCACTCTGCACTCCTTGTTCTGCACTCTGCACTCGTCTTTTTCCCTTCTGCTCTTCTTCCTTCCCGCTTCTCCGCTCCCCGTTTTTCGGGACGGGCGAGACCGTCTTCGTGCGTCCGCTTGGCACGGCACAATTCGTCGGGGGGCCAGACCAGGCGCAACGCAGGTAAGATGGGGCGCGAAACACCGACGACAAACGTTAGCCGTCAACCGTTAGAACACTTTGGTTCTTTCACGTCGCCAGGCTCAGCCGCCGGAGGCGACGCAGATTGATCACGTCCCACGGCTGACCGGTTTTGGGATCGTTCCCTTTGGGCGTTTCCAGGTACATGGGAACGCGCCGGAGTCGCCGGTCGTTTAGCAGCCGGGCGAAGGCGCGGGCGCCGATCCGGCCTCGGCCGATGTGTTCATGGCGGTCCACGCGTGACCCGAGCGGGCGTTTGCTGTCGTTCAGGTGAATGGCTTTGATCCGGTCGAGGCCGACGAGCTGGTGGAGTTGGCGGATGGTCTGGCGATAATCGGATTCCGAGGCCAGGGCGTAGCCGGCGGCGAACGCGTGGCAGGTGTCGAAACAAATGCCCAGTCGTTCGGGCGCCCGGACTGCGTCGAGGATGGTCGCCAGGTGCTCGAAGCGCCAGCCGAGGCACGTGCCCTGCCCCGCGGTGTTCTCGAGCAGGCAGATGGCGCGCAGCCTATTGGTCTGGCGGTGGACCTCGTCCAGCGCGCGGGCCACTCGGCGCAACCCGGCCGCCTCGGAGCTCGACGTGTACGCCCCGGGATGGAGTACCAGGTAGCGAATGCCCAGCCGCTCAGCGCGATGCAGTTCCAGCACCAGCGCATCGAGCGATTTTTTCCAGAGCTTCGGGTCTGGCGTTGCCAGGTTGATCAGGTATGCGCTGTGGCCGATCAAGTGCCGGATGCCGTATTGCGCGATCGCGGCGCCGAGCCGCTGGACATCCTGGTCATCGATCTCACGGGTCTGCCACCGCGTATTGTTGGCCACGAAGATCTGAACGCAGCGGCAGCCGACGGCATGCCCGCGCTCGACTGCGCGGTAGAACCCGCCGGCCATCGACATATGAGCGCCGAGGATCGGGAGCTGGGCTGCCGCGATTTCTGGTGCTCTTTTCACTACAGGATTACGCCCAGACACATCAAAGCCACGATCAGCAGGCAGAGAATCGTGGAGACCACCCCGAGGACCATGCCGATTTGCGTCAGCGTCATGCCGCTCGGATCCATCTGGCTCCGCCGCATATCCCGCAGATCCGCCTGTCCCATAATCCAGGCGAACGGTGCGAAGATCGGGCAGATCACCCACGACAGCAGGCCCAGCAGGAGGATCAGGATCCCGCGATGCGGACGCTGGAAACCGGGCGTCGTCACCGTCTGGAAACCCGCCGGCGCGTCGGGGCGATCTGCAAACGGATTGGACGCGGCGCTGAGCGGGCCGGAGTGGCGCAGCTGCGCGTACAGCTCGCTTGCCGGGTACCAGACGCCGACCGATTCGGCCAGCACGCCGGCCTCGGCCGGGACACGGCCTTCCGCCACCCAGCGGTCCAGTTCGCTCTTGGACACCGGCCCGTAGCTCTGGCCGTCGGGCGTGCGGACCTGCCATCGTTCGCCACCCGACTCAGGTCCCGGGGCGGTGTCCGTCTGGCCGGTCGAGGCTGGGACAGGCTGGCCGGGCACGATGAAGATCGTCTGGCATTGCGGGCAGCGCGCTTTTTTCCCGGCATATTCGTCGGCCACGCGGAGCCGGCGGCCACAGGTCTGGCAGATCGTCTCAATCGGCATGGTTGCGCTTCGGATCCCGGTAGGGCTGCTGCGTGCTGTACGGATCGGCTGACGTTCAGCCTGCAGAGTCCGTCACGAACAGGTGCGTATTCGGCATGGCCCCCCGCGATCTTGGCAGTCTAGTACACGCCCGATCGGACGGCAACGTCGTCCGGCCGGGCGTGCGCACGGCGCCTGAAGGTCTGAGGAACTGTTGCAGGCCGGCGGTGCTTCCCGGTAGAATTCGGGTGTTCTCGTAGCCGAGGAGTCCACGGGAGAGCGACTCGATGTGGGGTTTGGCGACGGCTGCCGGTGCGATTGCCGCGACCCTGCTGGGGATCGTGCTGGTGATGTTCTATCAGCGTCAGATGCGCCGCGCTCGTCTCCGCCGCGCCAAGGACCTGCTGCACCGTCGCCGGGAATGGCTCGAGGCGGAGTTCGTGTCTCGGGCGTCGGCCAGTGGCAAGCCGCGCCGCATGGTGTGGGAGGATTGCGAGTTCGACGACCCGGTCTCGCTGGCCCGCGACCGCCATTCCGGCCAGCTCCACGCGCTGGTGGGCGTGACGATCACCTTCCTGCCGGTCGACGAGCAGGGTCTGGAGGAGCTGGACGCGCAGCCGGCGCACCGGGCCGCGACAGCCGTGTTCCGGTTCAACGGGACCGAATGGACAACCGACGGCCGCGCCATCTTCAACCTCAACCCGGCGGAGACCATCCAGCGGTACGGCCACGAGCTGGAGCTGGTGGAGTAGGGTTGCGGTTCACGACGCCCTGAGTTTCCTCAGCACGGTCTGCAGGATGCCGCCGTTGCGGTAGTAATCCAGCTCCACGGGCGTGTCGATCCGGACCCGGGCGCGGAAGCTGATCACGGAGCCGGCATCGCCGGTGGCGTGTACTTCCAGCGTGCTCAACGGCTGCAGTCGATCGTCCAGTCCGGGGATGTCGTAGAGTTCCTGGCCGGTCAGCCCCAGCGACTGCCAGGTCTGTCCGTCGATGAACTCCAGCGGCAGGACGCCCATTCCCACCAGGTTGCTGCGGTGGATGCGTTCGTAGCTGGCCGCGATCACGGCCCGCACGCCTAGCAGGAGCGTGCCCTTGGCCGCCCAGTCCCGGCTGCTGCCCGTGCCGTATTCGGCGCCGGCCAGGATCAGCAGCGGGACGCCGGCCGCGCGGTACTGTTCGGCCGCATCGAAGATGGTCATCTGTGTGCCGTCGGGCAGCAGTCGCGTCCAGCCGCCTTCGGTCCCCGGCGCCAAGTGGTTGCGGATCCGGATGTTGGCGAACGTGCCGCGTACCATGACGCGGTCGTTGCCGCGTCGCGAGCCGTAGCTGTTGAAATCCACCGGCGCGACGCCGCGCGCCATGAGGTACTTGCCGGCCGGGCTCTCTTTGGCGATCGAGCCGGCCGGCGAGATGTGGTCGGTCGTGACCGAATCGCCCAGGACGGCCAGGACGCGCGCCTGGCGGATGGCCTGGATCGGGGCCGGGTCGGCCGTCAGATCAGCCAGGAACGGCGGCTCCTGGATGTACGTGCTGTCCGGATCCCAGGGGTACAGGTCGGCATCGGTGATCTGGATGGCGTTCCACTGCGGGTTGGAATCCAAGGCCTCGGCGTAGCGCTGTGTGAACAGCTCCGGCAGGACGCACGCTTCGACGGCCTGCTGGATCTCGTGGGCGGTGGGCCAGATGTCGCGGAGGAAGACATCCTGGTCGTGTGCGTCCCTGCCCAGCGGCTCCGAGGCGAGGTCGATGTCGACGGTGCCGGCCAGCGCGTAGGCCACGACCAGTGGCGGGCTGGCCAGGTAGTTGGCTTTCACCAGCGGGTTGACGCGCCCCTCGAAGTTCCGGTTGCCGCTCAAGACCGCGGCCGCCACCAGGTTCCCCTGGGTCACGGCCTGGGCGACCGGTTCGGGCAGCGGTCCGCTGTTGCCAATGCAGGTCGTGCAGCCGTAGCCGACCGTGTAGAAACCGAGTTGTTCGAGCGCCGGGGCGAGCCCGGCTTTCCGCAGGTAGTCGGTCACGACGCGCGAGCCGGGCGCCAAGCTGGTCTTCACATGCGGTGGGACGCGCAGGCCGCGTGCCACGGCGTTGCGAGCCAGCAGGCCCGCGGCGAGCATGACGGACGGGTTGCTCGTGTTCGTGCAGCTGGTGATCGACGCGATCACTACGGCGCCGTGCCCGATCGAGGGGCTGTCCGGGACGGGCTCGAGCGCCGCGCGGCGCGGCAGGTCGTCGGCGCTCAGCGCGAACCCGCGCTCCGCCGTGGGCGCGGTCAGCGCCCGGCGGAACGACTGCTTGAGCGACGACAGCGGCACGCGGTCCTGCGGCCGCTTGGGGCCTGCCAGGCACGGCTCGACCGTGGCCAGGTCGAGTGACAACGTCTTGGTGTAGTCGGGCAGCGGACTGGCCGCGGTCCGGAACAACCCTTGTTCCTTCATGTACCGCTCGACCAGGTCCACATCCTCGTCGCTACGCCCGGTCCGGCGGAGATAGCGGAGCGTCTCTTCGTCGACCGGGAAGAACCCCATCGTGGCGCCGTATTCGGGCGCCATGTTGGCGATGGTGGCGCGATCCGCCAGCGACATCGTGTCCACGCCGCTGCCGTAGAACTCGACGAACTTGCCGACCACGCCCTCGCGCCGCAACATCTGCGTGATGGTCAACACGGCATCGGTCGCCGTCACCCCGGGCGCGAACTGCCCGGCCAGCGCGAACCCGACCACGTCGGGCATGAGCATGTAGATCGGTTGGCCTAGCATCACCGCCTCGGCTTCGATCCCGCCGACGCCCCAGCCGACGATGCCCAGCCCGTTGATCATCGTGGTATGGCTGTCGGTGCCCACGACCGAGTCGGGCACGGCGACCGGGCCGGCCGCATCCTGGCGGAGGCAGACGCACTGGGCCAGCATCTCGAGATTTACCTGGTGCACGATCCCGACGCCGGGCGGCACGACGCGGAAGTTGGCCAACGCGCGCTGTCCCCAGCGCAGGAACTCGTAGCGCTCCCGGTTCCGCTGGAACTCCAGGTCGATGTTGGCCTGCAGCGCGTCCGGGTCGCCGAAACGATCGACTTGCACCGAGTGGTCGATCACCAGGTCGACGGGGATGAGCGGATTGATGCGCTGGGGGTCTCCGCCCAGCCGCCGCATGGCGCTGCGCATGGCGGCCAGATCCACGACGGCCGGCACGCCGGTGAAGTCCTGCAGCAGGACGCGTGCCGGCGGGAACGGGATCTCGACCGGCGCCCGGCCCTGGGCCGTCCAGCCGGCCAGGTGCCGCACGTCCTGATCGCGGATCACATACCCGTCGCAGTTGCGGGCCACGGCCTCCAGCAGGATACGGATGCAGTAGGGCAAGCGGGACACGGCGCCCAGCCCGAGATCTTCCAGGCCTGACAAGCGGTAGATCCCGGCCGGGCCTCGCGCCGTGCGGATCGTGTCTCGGATGCCAAACGGGTCGGTCGGATGTATCGCGTCGTTCATGGTGACGCATTGTATCCCAGCCGCGTCCGCTTGTCGCGATGGCTACACGGCCGCCAGCGCCGTGGCCTTCTCCAGCGTCGGCAGGAGCTGTTCCCAGATGATGGCCAGGGCCACCTGGTCGAGCCCCAGCGCCCGGTACACGCTGTCGGGCGGGAGCGGGAGGTTCTGGACCCCCAGGGCCGTCCAGCCAGCGCGGGTGCACAGGTAATCGGTGGCGGCCACGACATGGACCAGGTCGCGGTGCGGGCCGGTGTACGCGTCGACATCGTGGTGATACTGGATCGCGTCCGTCACGGCGGGCGGGAACTCCCACTGCCGCGCCACGTAGCTGCCCAGCTGCGCGTGGTCGAACGCGTAGGCGGCGTGCTCCAGGGACGGCAGGTAGGTGTCGTTCTGCAGCTCGCCGACCAGGCGGAGGAAGCGGCGGTACATGTGGCGGTAGATCAGCAGGAATCCGACATCGTGCAGCAACCCGGCCATGTACGCGTCGGCCGGAACGCCGCGCCCGCAGACGCGCGACACGAGATGTGCGGCGGCCGCCACGGCCACGCTGTGGACCCACATCCCGGCCGCATGCAACGCGCCCGCTTCGGTCGAGAGATCGAACATCCGCGACACGTAGACCGTGATGGCCAGGTTGCGGAACTCGCGGAAGCCCAGCAGGTGGGCGGCCGACGTGACGTCCAGGACCTCCTCGTCCAGATGGTAGTACTCGGAGTTCACCCGCCTCAGGACCAGCGCGGCGACCGACGGATCGGCCTGCACCAGGTGCTGCAGGTCCTCCAAGCTGCCGGTCGACCGGTAGGACAGTCGCACGATCGCTTGCGCGTTGGCCGAGAAGGTCGCCATGGCGCCCATCCGGGCGAAGAGTCGCTCGAGCGCCGGATTGTCTGAGGCGCCGGTGGCCGAGCTTAAGTGGGTGGATCTGCGAACCGTCTTGCTCATGCCCGGGACTTTCAGTGCACGCAGGTGGAGACCGCACCCAACTATACGTCATGCGCATTTGCCGCCCGGCCGCCGAGGTGCAACGCCGGGCGCCGGCGCAGGACCGTTACAGGTGGCACAACCGGCCAACCTGTTTGACGGGCCAATCCGCAAGAGGTAGGGTTCCAGTGCACCGCCGTCGCGGCCGGCGCGCGCAGCGATCCAGGTTTTTTTTTGCATGCGAGACGCCCGTCATGAGTTCCGTGCCCGATCCCGATATTCTCTCCCGGCTGGTGCGGCAGACTAATCCGGAAGGCGGCCCGTTCGACCCGTGGGAGGCCCTGGCGGCGTCGGAGCCGGCGCACGAGGTGGAGGCCGGTGAGGGCGCGAAGACCGACGAGAAACTCGACGGCCTGCTGCAGCGGATCCATCGGCTGGCGCAGGCCCAGGCGGGCGGCGAGGAGCCGGCCGGGGGTGGTGACGGGCCGGACGGCGCCGGTGGGTCGCTGGAGCCGGAAGCCGAGGCGTTCGTGCCGCGCGAGCCGCAGTCGCTCAGCGAAGTCGGCTTGTCCGAGAGTGAAGTCGAGGCGCTCATCCTCAAGCTGCTCCTGTCCCGCGGCGACCTGGTAGGACGCGACATCGCCGAGCATATCCGGCTCCCCTTCGTGCTGGTGGACGAACTGCTCCGGCAGCTCAAGCGCGATCAGCTGGTCGTGTACCGCAGTTCGGCGGCGATGAACGACTACCTCTACCAGCTGACCGATCTGGGCCGCGAGCGGGCCCGCCGGTACGCCGAGGTGTGCAGCTACTTCGGCGCGGCGCCCGTCACGCTGGCGTCGTACATCGAGAGCGTTCGCGCCCAGTCGCTTGAGAAGCAGCATCCGACGATCGACGACCTGCGGCACGCGTTCGACGACCTGCTGATCAGCCCGCAGATGCTCGGGCGCCTGGGCCCGGCCATCAATTCCGGGCGCGGGCTGTTCCTGTTCGGCGCGCCGGGCAATGGCAAGACGAGCATTGCGGAGCGGGTCACGGCGGCGTTCGGGCAGGCGATCTGGATCCCGCGCGCCATCGGGGTGGACGGCGAGATCATGCGCCTGTACGACCCGGTGAACCACGAGGAAATGCCGGTCGAGAAATCGGAAGGGCTGCTTGACAACTCGCGCATCGACCGGCGCTGGATCCGCATCCGCCGCCCGACGATCGTGGTCGGCGGCGAGCTGACGATGGACAACCTGGAGGTGACCCAGAACAAGTCGACCGGGACCAGCGAGGCGCCCATGCAGATGAAGAGCAACTGCGGGACGTTGGTGATCGACGACTTCGGCCGGCAGCGCATCAGCACGGACGAGTTGCTCAACCGGTGGATTGTGCCGCTGGAAAAACGGTACGACTTTCTGAACATGACCAACGGCAAGAAGATCCAGGTGCCGTTCGACCAGCTGATCATCTTCTCGACCAACCTCGAGCCGCGCGATCTGGTGGACGACGCGTTCCTGCGCCGGATCCCCTACAAGATCGAGGTCGTGGACCCGACCGAGGAGGAGTTCCGGGAGCTGTTCCGGCTGATGTGCAAGTCGTTCAACATCGCGCACAACGAGGAGGCGATCGACCACTTGATCGACACGCACTATCGGCCTGTCGGCCGCCCGTTCCGCTGCTGCCAGCCGCGCGACCTGTTGCTGCAGGTGCGCAACCGCTGCCGGTTCGAGCGGCGCGAGCCGGTGCTCACGCCCGACATGCTGGACTTCGCCGTGGAAAGCTACTTCGCCGTGATGTGACCGGCTCGGGCCGCTCAGTCGAACCGTTCGGTGCCGAAGTCGAACATCCGCTGCGGATCCTCCCGCGCGGCGTGCGGGTTGAGTTCCTTGAACAGCAGGCTGGGCTGGATATCCCGGTTGTGCTGGTACTTGTCGCTGGCGTACTCGCGGATTTCGCCCGTGATCTGGTGGTAGAAGATCTGGCAGATCGGCACGCCGGGATAGATCCGGACCGGCTGCACGGCGAACATCTCGAGCGTCCAGTAGCCGCAGAACCCGACGTCGCCGAACCCCGCGGTGACATGTACGAACAGGCCCAGCCGCCCGACCGACGAGCGGCCCTCGATCATCGGCACCAGGTTGTGCGTCTCCGTGCGCTCGGCGGTGCGCCCAAGGTACAGTTGGTTCGGGTTCAGGACGATCCCGGCGGCGGGGATCGTCAGGCGGCGCACCCGGTTGCTCTTGCGCATGTCCAGCACGACTTCCTCGTAGGTCATCATCTCGTCGTGCAGCGTCAGGTTGTAGCTGTTGGGGTTGAGGTGTTTTGGGTCGAAAGGCTCGATGATGATGTCGCCGCCGATGTTCTGGCGAATCATTTCCCCGGAGAGGATCATGTCGGTGGCTCCCGTTACGAACCGGATCGGGTTACGACGCCCACGCGTGGGCAGAGCTTCTCGAGCGGGCACACATCGCATAACGGCCTGGCGGCCTTGCACACCTGCCGCCCGTGCTGGATCATGCGGTGTGAGAAGTCGATCCATGCGGACTTGGGCAGCGCGGCCATCAGGTCCCGCTCGATCTTCTCGGCCGTCGTCTCGCGGGTCAGGCCGAGTCGGCGGGCGATGCGCGTTACGTGCGTGTCCACGACGACGCCGGTCGCCTTCCCGAACGCCGTGCCCAGCACGACGTTGGCCGTCTTGCGGCCGACTCCGGGCAGCTCCACCAGCAGCTCCAACTCGGCCGGCACGTCGCCCCCGTAACGCTCCACCAGCTGCTGGCAACAGGCCTTGATGTTCTTGGCCTTGTTGCGAAAGAACCCGGTGCTCTGGATCTCCCGCTCCAGCCGGGCCTGCGGCAGGCGCGCCAGGGCCGCCGCCGTTGGGTACCGTGCAAACAGGGCCGGCGTCACCATGTTCACGCGCCGGTCCGTGCACTGGGCCGAAAGGATCGTCGCGATCAGCAGCTGGAAAGGGTTCTCATGCTCCAGGGCACAGCGCGCTTCCGGGTAGGCGCGGCGCAGCGCTCGAACCACCTGTGCGGCGTGACGCTGTTCGGGAGTCGACGCGGCCATGGGCGCTTCCACAATGGGCTCGCTGCCGGTCGCCATTCCGCTCTGGGTCCGCCCAACGCGGCGACGGCAGACGCTTGGTATCACGAGCCGCGCTCCCGGTGGACCCCGGAGGCTCTCGTCGGCCAATTGTGCACGCGGCGCGCCGGTCGTGTCAAGCCAACCGCCGCGAACCGTTGACTTCCCACCAGGCCAGCCCTAGACTTAGGCGCGAACGCGCATCGGGCCGCAGCACGCATGCTGCGCGCCGGTCATTACGCCTATCGTGAGGGAGTTCGATGAGTTATCTGGACCAGAACCCGTATGCGGCGACCTATGGACCGAGCACATTTGCCATCGCGGCCGGCGAGTCGGAACGGACGGCCTTCATCCGGCGCACCTACGCGCACCTGGCAGGTGCGGTTTTCGCGTTCATTGCCCTTGAACTCGTGATCTTCAACATGGTGCCCGCCCAAACGCTCCACCGCATCACCGCGTGGATGCTGGACGGCTATCACTGGCTCCTGGTCCTGGGCGGCTTCATGGCGGTCAGCGCCGTGGCCGATCGCTGGGCGCGTTCGGCGACCTCGCTGGCCATGCAATATGTCGGACTCGGCACGTACGTCGTCGCCGAAGCGTTGATCTTCGTGCCGATCCTGTTGATCGCCAAGAGCCTGGGGGACGCGCACGGCGAGAACATCATCGCCACTGCCGGCATCGTGACGGCCATCGTCTTCGGCGGACTGACCGTCCTGGTGTTCGCCACCCGCGCGGACTTCTCGTGGCTGGGTCGCTACCTGGGCCTGGCCGCGCTGGCGGCGCTGGGCTTCATCGTGTGCTCCGTGCTGTTCGGTTTCGACCTGGGCAACCTGTTCGCGGCCGCGTTGGTCGCCCTGGCGGCGGGTTATATCCTCTACTACACGTCGAACATCCTGCACCACTACCGGCTGGACCAGCACGTGGCGGCCGCCCTGGCGCTGTTCGCCTCCGTCGCGCTCCTGTTCTGGTACATCCTGCGACTGTTCATGAGCCGAGATTGAGGGTGGAGCGCGAGCGCAGCTCGCATCCACGACCTGCGTGACCGCGCCGTTGGATCTCAGGTACCTGCAGGGCGTCGATTGCTTCAATCGGCGCGCGTTCTTCCGCGCGCACGAGGTCTGGGAGGATTTGTGGCGCGCGTCGCGCGGCCCGGATCGCGAGTTCTATCAGGGCCTGATCCAGGTGGCGGTCTGCCTGTACCATTTCGGCAACGGCAACCTGCGCGGTGCGCGCAAGCTCTACCACACCGCGACCGCACACCTGCAGGCCTACCTGCCCCAGCACGCGGGGTTGGATGTGGCCGGCCTGGTCGGCGACCTGGAAACGTGCTGCGCCGAGCTGCTGGCCGGCCCGCCCGCGTGCCTGCACGCCAGGCTCTCGCCCGGACTGATCCCCCGCTGTCGCTTGAGCCTGTGACGCGCCCTGTGGCGGCCCTGCGGGGGATTGCCACCCGAGCGCCGCGTCAGCTAGGCTGCTGGTGTTTCGCCGCCGCCACTCCGGTCGGATCATGACCGGCTCGCAGCCGGTTCCCCGGGCGGCACACCGTAGTTGATTTGCGTGAGCGGACGCTGACGATGACGACTGAGCAGACCGGCCCGGCGGGCAACGACGTGGTGCAAGTCGACCAGGACCGTATTCGCCGGGCGGTCCGCGAGATCCTGCTGGCCGTGGGCGAAGATCCCGACCGGGAGGGACTCAAGGAGACGCCGACCCGCGTGGCCCGCATGTATGCGGAGCTGTTCACGGGCCTGCGGGTCGACCCGAAGAGCTACCTGGGGAAGTTCTTCAGCGAGAAGTACGACGAGGTGGTCCTGGTGCGGGACATCAGTTTCTGCAGCCTGTGTGAACACCATTTGCTGCCGTTCATGGGCAAAGCGCACGTGGCCTACCTGCCGGCCGGCAAGGTCATCGGGCTCAGCAAGCTCGCCCGCGTGGTCGATGCGCTCTCCCGCCGGCCGCAAGTCCAGGAGCGGATGACCGAGGAGATCGCCAACCTGCTTACCGACGAACTGGACGCCCGCGGGGTGGCGGTCGTGATCGAGGCCACCCACACCTGCATGACGATCCGCGGCGTCCGCAAGCCGGGCAGCCTGTGCGTGACGTCGGCCATGAAAGGGGTCTTCCGAACCAACCTGTCCACGCGCTCCGAGGTCATGCAGCTGATCTATGGCGGGCGGCGGTAACGCGCGGCCCGGCCGGGCGCCGGAGCCTCCCGAGCCGCGCCGACGGCGGGCGCGCACGCCGACACGACGTGGCACAAACGGTGCGACACTGGTACGATAGTCCCGGGTACGAGAGCACTGTCTGTCTGGTGCCGACTCCGATTTTTCAGCAGGTGAACGCGACCGCCCATGGACCAAGAGCGAGAACGGATCCAGGCCGACTTGCGCGGGCTGTTGGACGGCGACGTTCTCTGTGACGATGCCTACGTGCAGATGTACGCGTCGGACGCCAGCGTCTACGAGGTGCGGCCGCTGGGCGTCGTGCGGCCGCGATCGCTCGCGGACGTGGTGGCCTGCGTGCAGTACGCGGCGGAGAACGAGATTCCGCTGCACGCGCGGGGCGCCGGGAGCGGGCTGGCTGGCGAGTCGATCGGTCCGGGGCTGGTCGTCGACTTCTCGCACTCGATGCGGCGCATCCTGGCCTGGGACGAGGAGGCGGTGCGGGTCCAGCCGGGCGTGGTCTGTGCCCTGTTGAATCGGTTCCTGGCCGAACGGGGGCGCGTCTACGGGCCCGACCCGGCGACCGCCAGCGTGTCGACGATGGGCGGTGTCCTGGCGCTCAACGCCGCCGGCAGCCACTGGCTGAAATACGGGTCCGCGCGGGACACCGTGCTGGCGCTGCAAGTAGTCCTGGCGGACGGGTCGGTGATCGAAGCCGGGCGGCACCCGGTTGACGAGCCGGCCGGCAGCGACCCATCCCAGACGCGTCGTCAGGCGCTGGTGCGCGACGTGGCGGCCGTGTTGGAGCCCGCCCGGTCGCTCATCGAGCGGCACACGCCGAAGACGAAGGTGAGCCGTTCGGGCTACCATCTGGAGAACATCCTCCACGAGGGCACGCTGGATCTGGCCCGCCTGCTGGTCGGCTCGGAGGGCACGCTGGCGCTCATCACCGAAGCCACGGTGCGGACCGAGCCGCTTCCCAAGTGCGTCGGCGTGGTGCTGCTGTTCTTCGACCGACTGGAGTCGGCCGCGCGCGCGGCGCTGGAGATTGCCGGCATGGAGGCGTCGGTGTGCGATCTGATGGACCGGCGGCTGTTGAGCATCGCGCGCGAGGCGGACGTCCGCTATGACCTGATCATTCCGCGGGATGCCGAGGCGCTGTTGCTGGTGGAGATGCAGGGCGACTCGGTGGACGAGGTCCGGCAGCGCCTGCAGAACGTGGTGGTTCGCATCCAGCGCCGCAAGCGCCTGGCGTTCGACTCCCGCGCCACGCTGGACCCGGAAGAGGTGCGGCTGTTCTGGCAGTTGGTGCACCGTGTCGTACCGAGCCTGTACAGCCTTCGCGGGTCGACCCGGCCCTTGCCGTTCGTGGAAGACGTCGTCGTGCCGCCGGCCGCGCTGCCCGATTTCCTGGTGCAGATGCAGAACGTGCTCAAAGCCCACCAGGTCACCGCGTCGCTCTACGCCCACGCGGGGCACGGCCAGCTGCACATCCGCCCGTTCCTGGACCTGGCGGACCCCGAGACGTGGAGCAAGATGCGCGACGTGGCCGGGGACCTGTACCAGCATGTCCTCGACCTGGAGGGCACGATCGGCGGCGAGCACGGGGACGGGCTGAGCCGGTCCTGGTTCGTCCAGCAGCAGTTCGGCCCGTTGTACGACGTGTTCCAGCAGGTCAAGCGCATCTTCGATCGGCAGAACATTCTCAACCCGGGGAAGAAAGTGGCCGACGCGCCGCAGCCGCTGACGGCCAATCTCCGGACGGTCGTGGCCCTGCCGCAGTTGGTAGCCGCACCGCCTGAGCCGGCGCAGTCGCCGACCGCCGCGCCCGCGGGCGCCGCGCCGGGCGCGCCGATCCCCTTGCAGCTGGTCTGGCGGACCGCGACTGTCGACTATGCGGCACGCGAGTGTCACGGTTGCGCGCGCTGCCGTACACAGCTGCCGGACGAACGGATGTGCCCGATCTTCCGCTCCGGGCCGCGCGAGGAAGCGACCCCGCGGGCCAAGGCGAACCTGATGCGGGCCATCCTCACCGGGCGGCTCGATTCGGCCGCCCTGGAGGGTGACGAGCTGAAGCGGCTGGCCGACCTGTGCGTGCACTGCCACCAGTGCCGGCTCGAGTGTCCCAGCGCGGTGGATGTGCCCAAGCTGATGGTGGAGTGCAAAGCACAGTATGTGCTCACCAACGGCCTGCGGCCGACCGACTGGATCCTGGCGCATCTGGACCGCGTCAGTGCCTGGGGATCCACGTTCCACCCGGTGGCCAACTGGGCGATCACGAACCGGCAGATCCGGTGGCTGATGGAACGGCTTCTGGGGGTGGCTCAGGGGCGCAAGCTGCCGCGGTTTGCCGCCAGCAGTTTCCTGCGCCGCGCACACCGGCGCCGGCTGACGCGGCCCACGCGCCGGTCGGGTCGGAAGGTCGTCTTCTTCGTCGACCTGTACGCGAACTGGCACGACATCCAGCTGGCCGACGCGCTGGTCGCCGTCCTGGAACACAACGGCGTGGCCGTCTATGTGCCGCCCACGCAGCTGCAGTCGGGCATGGCGGCTGTCTCGATCGGGGCGGTGGACGCGGCGCGCAAGTTCGCGCTGCACAACGTGCAACTGCTGGCCGAAGCGGTGCGCCAAGGCTACCGGGTCGTGACCACCGAGCCGGCCGCCGCGCTGTGCCTGACACGCGAGTACCCGCACCTGGTGGAGGACGACGATGCGCTCCTGGTGGCGGAGAACACGAGCGAGGCCTGTGCGTACCTGTGGAAGCTGCATCAGGAAGGGCAGCTGGAGCTGGATTTCAAGCCGGTCAACGCGACCTTGGGCTACCACCTGCCGTGCCACCTGCGCGCCCTGGGCGTGGGCACGCCCGGCTACAATCTGCTGCGGCTCATCCCCGGCCTGACCGTGGCGCCGATCAGCGATGCGTGTTCCGGGATGGCCGGCACGTTCGGACTGCGGCGCGCCAACTACCGCACCAGCCTGCGCGTGGGGTGGAACCTGATCTCCTCGCTCCGCTCGCCGCTGATCCAGATGGGGACGACCGAATGTAGTGCGTGTAAGATGCAGATGGAGCAAGGCACGACCAAGATCACCGCGCACCCGCTCAAGTTCCTGGCCTTGTCCTACGGGCTCCTACCGGAACTGGCTTCCCTGCTGACGCAGAAGAGTGAGGAGCTCGTGGTGTCATGAGAGTCACAGTCAGGTTTTTTGCGGCGGTCAGAGAGCAAATCGGGCAGGACACGGTCCAAGTCGACCTGCCGGACTCGGCGACCGTGGCCGACCTCCGCGCCGCGCTGGCCGGTCGGTTCCCGGCCGTCGCGCGCTGGGTGCCCCACCTGCTGTTCGCCGTCGACCGCCGGTACGCGGCGGACAGCACGCAATTGGGGCCGGACGCCGAGATCGCCGGCTTCCCGCCCGTCAGCGGCGGCTGAACCGGCGTCCCGCATATGCGTTCCCAAGGAGTCGCTCGCCACACGATGATCCGACTGACCCATCAGCCGATTGATACGCAAGCGGTGCTCGGCCAGGTGCAATCGCCTGAGGCGGGCGCCGTCGTCCTGTTCCTGGGCACCGCGCGCGAGTTCACGCACGGGCAGCGCTGCCGGTCGCTCGATTACGAGTGCTATCCCGAGATGGCGGAGGCTCAGCTGCGTGCGTTGGCGGAGGAGGCGCGTCGGCGCTGGGCGCTGGTCGACGTCTGCATCGTCCATCGCGTGGGCCACCTGGAGCTGGGCGAGGCGGGCGTGGCGATCGCGGTGAGTGCCGCACATCGGCAGGCGGCCTTCGAGGCGGGACGGTGGCTCATTGACCGGATCAAACAGGTCGTGCCCATCTGGAAGCGCGAGAATCTCGCGGACGGGACCGCGCGGTGGGTCCATCCGGGCGCGGCCGCCGATGACGACGCGCAGGCTGGAGGGTAGCGTGCGGCGCCTCTGTGCCGGCGACGCGGGAGATGACGACGATGAGCATTCAAGGTCCCTTGATCGACGGCTTCGGGCGCGTGCACGACAGCCTGCGGGTGAGTGTCACGGACCGCTGCAATGTCCGCTGCTTCTACTGCATGCCCCCGCAGGGCGTGCAATTCAAGCCGCACGACGAGATCCTGCGGTTCGAGGAGATCGCGCGGTTCGTACAGGTCGCCGCGCAACTCGGCGTGCGCCGCCTGCGGATCACGGGCGGCGAGCCGCTGGTGCGCGCGGGCCTGCCGCACCTGATCGGCCAACTCGCCGAGATCCCGGGCGTGCAGGACCTGGCCATGACCACCAACGGGATCCTGCTGGCCGGGCAGGCCGAGTCGCTGCGCGCGGCGGGCCTGCACCGGCTGAACATCAGCCTGGATACGCTCTCCGAGGAGACCTTCCGAACCATCACGCGCCGCGAGGGCCTGGCACAGGTCCTGGAGGGGATCGCGGCGGCCCGCCGGGCCGGGTTCGACAGGATCCGACTCAACGCCGTGGCCATTCGCGGGATCACCGAGCACGAGGCGGTTCCGCTGGCGGAGTTCGCCCGCGCGCACGCGCTGGAACTGCGGTTCATCGAGTTCATGCCGTTGGACGCGGATGGCCGCTGGGATGCCGGGCAGGTGCTGTCGGGGGCCGCGATCCAAGCGCAACTGGAAGCACACTTCGGGCCGCTCCTGCCGGTCCCCCGCGCGGATCCCAGCCAGCCGGCGGTGGACTATGCCTACCAGGACGGCCGGGGCCGGGTCGGGTTCATCAACTCGGTGACCGCGCCCGCCTGCAGCGAGTGCAGCCGGCTGCGGATCACCGCTGAAGGGCAGGTGCGCAACTGCCTGTTCTCCACCACCGAATGGGATGCGCGCGCACTGCTCCGCAGCGAGGCTGACGACGAGCAACTGGCCGACTTGATCAGGCACTGCGTCGGCGCCAAGCGGGTGGGTCACGGGATCGACTCGCCCGAGTTCCTCCGCCCAAGACGTGCGATGTACCAAATCGGCGGCTGATCACGACCCGGACCGGCTGCGCGGCCGATGCGCGCCCCCCTGCCCCGACACCGCCTCACGCCTCACGCCTCACGCCGTAGGCACGCGCCACACGCCGCCCGCCCCCTGCCCCGTGCCGCCCCGCCCGGTCGGGCGCAGCGGCAACGCGGGTTCTCCCGGCGGGCTGGCCGGCTAGCCGAACCAACCCTTCTTGTCAAACGACTTGAGCGCTTTCTCCTCGGTCTTGTAGATGTCGAACACCTTGTGCAGCTTCATGATCTTGAACACTTCCTGCACGTTGCCCGAGATGTCGGACAGCTTCAGGTCGATCCCGTCCAGCTTGCACTTCTTGTTCAACAGCACCAGCTTCCCGATCATGGCCGACGACATGAAGCTCACGCCGGTGAAGTTCAGCACCAGCCGCTTCTGCTGAACGGCGGCGGCGTCGGCGGCCTCGATCAGCTCGCTGCCGACCTTCTGGACCTCGAGTTCCGTGAGGATCTTCGGCTCGGTGAAGTAAACGACCAACACGCCGTCCGTTTCTTGACTTCGTAACGACCCCATGACGATTGTCCGATGCTATGTACGAGAGTTGGGAAGCGGAATGATGCTCCACGGCGCCTGAGCGCATGGCCCCCCCGACGACGGGCCTGCAGACACCACATTACCAAGCTTCCGGCACGGATGGAAGACGATGCCGGGCCCGCGCGGGCGGCGGCTCAGGGGGTCGCTGGGCACTAGAACCCGCCGATGTACCAGCTGGGGCCCCATACTTGGGCCCAGACCTCGGCGCGCGACATGTCCCGCGAGTTGATCAGCGCGCCGGGGGTGTAGTAGCCCGACCTGTTTCGCGGGCTGCGTGCCGCACCGGCCTGTCCGCTGTCGATCACCATCTGGTCGGTCGCCCGCGCCGCTCGGGCCGCCGCGGCCGCCGCGTCCTGGATCGCCACCGTCTGGTCCCGATTGAACACCGCGATCTGGCGGCTCTTCTCGGCGGCCTCGTGTTCCCAGGCCAGCTGATCGTGCCGGGCCTGGATGCGCTTGAGCAGGCTGAGCATGGTCTGGGCGTCCGCGTTGACCAGGTCGTCGCGAAACTTCTGGATCTCCGCCTCTGTGTAGATCGCCTGGAAACGCAGGTAGCCGCGCAGCCAGCGCCGGGTCTCCTGCCACCGGTCGCTCTCGACGTACGCGCGCAGATCCTTCGTCTGCGCCAGCCACTGCTCGAGCTGACTCGGTGACATCTGCAACACCGCGGCACGGATCCTCTCCATGTCGGACGAGCGGAGCACCGAGTCGGTCAGATACCGGTCCAACCAATCCAGCGCCAGGTCGCGGCGCTCTTGAATCGGCAGGCTCGGATCGTCCTTAAGCTGAGCGTGCCCACTGGCAGGACACGAGAAGGCCAACACCAGGGCCATCGACACGGTGACCAGGGCCGCGCACCATGACCGGACGGACGGCACAACACCTTGCATACGGGACACGTCTTTCATGGATGAATGCCCTCTTGCGCTCGTGGTGGGGACGGCAGTCCGGCACGACCATGTGCCACCGACGGCCGCACGCCCGATCCGAATCGAATACCGGCGTTCCGGAGGAAGTATACCCGGCATCGGGCCGGCCGAGAACCTCGAGTTCGCCGGCCGCCCGGCGAACTGCCGGCACGCCGCCGGTGTACTCACTGTCAGTTATCGGCATCCGGAAGGGCCGCCGGCCGCTCTTTGTCGTCGGCCGCGAACCGATCGGCCCGCCCGGGCGCGCGCCGCGCCGCGTCGCCCGCGCGCTGAGGCCGGCCGCCTGTGCCCATAAGGGGTTGGTTGCCAGCAGGTTATATCAATCGCGGCACTCCTCCCTGAAATGTCCATGTCGTGGGTATGTTGTGCGGGTCCAGTCTGCCGGTCGGTCTCGCGGGAATGGGCCGATTCGCCATCGGCTTCAGGTCCAGAACTTGCGGTCCAGGAGTCGGAAATTGATCGCCTCGGACAGGTGTGCCAGCTGGATGTCGTCGGCGTCGTCCAGGTCGGCGATGGTGCGTGCCACGCGGAGGATCTTGTCGTGTGCGCGGGCGGACAGGCCCAGCTCATTGACGCTGGATTTGAGCAACCCCAGGCACGGCTCGTTGAGTCGGCAGTACTGGCGGATCTGCCGCGAGGTCATGTGCGCGTTGGAGCGGGAGGCGGTGCCGGAGAACCGTTGCTGCTGGCGCCGGCGCGCCTGGACCACTTGCGAGCGCATGTCGGAGCTGCTGGTGCCCGCCTGCTGGCTTGCGAGTTCCTTGAACGGCACGGCGGGCACTTCGATGTGGATGTCGATCCGGTCGAGCAGCGGGCCGCTGATCTTGCCGATGTACTTTTCGATCTGGGCGGTGTTGCAGTGGCACTCGCGGCGCGGGTCGGTGCGGAACCCGCAGGGGCAGGGGTTCAAGGCGGCCACCAGCATGAACTCGGCGGGGAACGTGGTGGAAGTCAGTGCCCGGGCGATGGTGACCACGCCGTCCTCGAGCGGCTGCCGCAGCACTTCCAAGGTGCGCCGGTTGAACTCGGGCAGTTCATCGAGGAAGAGCACGCCGTGGTGCGAGAGGCTGATTTCGCCGGGCGCCGGGATGCTGCCGCCGCCGACCAGCCCGGCGTCGCTGATCGTGTGGTGCGGGGACCGGAACGGGCGGCGCGCCAGGAGCGGCTGGCCGACCGGCAGGCGTCCCAGCGCGCTGTAGACGCGCGTGGCCTCGATCGATTCCGTGGCGGTCAAGGGCGGCAGGATGGAGGGCAGCCGCTTGGCCAGCATCGTCTTGCCCGAGCCTGGCGGGCCGAGCATCAGCAGGTTGTGCGCGCCGGCGGCGGCGATCACCAGGGCCCGCTTGGCGGACTCCTGGCCGCGCACGTCGGAATAGTCGTCCTCGTAATGCGAGAGCGTGCTGAACAGCTCCTGCAACCGGGAAGGGACCGGGTCGATATCCAGGTGTCCGGCGAAGAACGCGGCCGCCTCGGCCAGCGACGAGACGGGGATCACCTCCAGCGGCTCGACCACCGCCGCCTCGGCCGCGTTCGTGTCGGGCACGACGATCCCGCGCAGGCCGCGTTGGCGGGCGGCCGAGATGGCCATCGACAGCGCGCCTTTGGCCGGGCGTGTGCGCCCCTCGAGCGACAGCTCGCCCACCACGGCGTACAATTCGAACCGTTCGGAGGCCAGTTGCCCCGAGCCGGCCAGCACGCCCAACGTGATCGGCAGGTCGAACGAGGCGGCCTGCTTCGGGAGTTCGGCCGGGGCCAGGTTGATCACGACCCGATCTTGCGGGCGCTGGAACCCCGAATTGACGATCGCCCGCTCCACCCGGTGCGTGCTTTCCTTGACGGCCGCTTCGGGGAGCCCGACCAGGATGGTCTTGGGCAGCGTGGCGGGCGAGACATCCACTTCCACTTCCACGGGCACTGCTTCGATGCCCAGCAACGAGAACGTGCGCAGTCTGGCCAACATGGCGCTTCCTCACGTTGGCCCGCGTCCTGCTCGCATCGCCGCGTTTATTGTGGCGCGTTGCCCCGGTGCCTGCAAGCCCTTTCCGCTGCAAAAAGGGCTGCAAAAAGGGGTCAGGACTCTTTTTTTACAAAGGGGTCAGGACTCATTAATTTGATGAACGCGGTGATCATCGGCCGGGCGAACACGCTGTGTTCGATGACCAGATTGGGGCAGTTTTCGAAGTAGTGTCCTTCCAGCTTGTTGCCGTCCACCGTGTTGCTCAGCCGCAGCTGGTCGACATGCTTGGCGACGATCAGTCGGTCGCCGGTGGTCCGGCCATCGGAGAGGACGCGCGAGATCTGGATATCCCGGCTTTTGCAGATGTTGACAGCTACCATGCTGAGGGTGCTTGGCAGACGCCGCCGCGATCGCACGCCGGACGTTCGTCGGCATGGCGCGCACTGGGGTGGTGAAAATCGGGGAAAACTTCGCCTGTCCTGTTTTGGGAAGACTTGTTCCATTGGCGATCGTTTCTGGACGTCGATGAGCAAGCCCGTGTGTCCGTACCGGCGGGATAGGGACGCACGAATACGCCTGAGATTAGCGTCGTCCCGTTGGGACTCGCGTTTGGTGGATGTACGCAACCCAGGGCTGCGGCCCGGCTCGCACGGCTCGCCGGGCCTTCGCCCTGGGCTGTGATACAGATGTCCCTTCGGGACGTAAGAGACCGTCGTCATATGGCCGCTTGGCACGGCACAGGTCATAGGGGGCCAGCACAGGCCGGCAAGGAGTCGGCTATACTGATGCGAAGGCACGGGCACATCGGGTTGGTCAGCCTTCAGTTTTCCATGCACGGCATAAGGAACACACCATGAACATCACGCGCAGGGGTTTTCTCACAGGCGCTGGGGCAGCGTTGGCGGGTACGGCGCTGCTGGCTCGCGGGCGGAATCTGCAGGCCGGCACGGCCGCCACCGGGATCCGCGTTGGAAGTTGCGTGTTGGGTTTGGAACAGGCGCGTCAGGCCGGGCTGGAGGGCGCGGAGGTCAACGTGGGCGGCCCGGCCGAGCGGCTGGACATCGCCGATCCCCAGGTCCAGGCGCGGTACAAGGAGCAGATGCAGCAGACCGGGCTGCCCATCTGCTCGTTCATGATGGGCTTGTTCAACGCGTGCCCGCTGGCCAGCGACCCGCGTGCAGAAAGCTGGATGGCGCAGAGCATTGACGCGGCTCGCGACCTGGGCGCGCGGGTCATCCTGCTGGCCTTCTTCAGCAACGGCGACCTGTTGGACGCCAACGAGCGTGTCAAGCGGGCCGATGTGGATGCGGCGGTGAAGCGCATCAAGGCCGTAGCGCCGCGCGCCAAGGACGCCGGCGTGATCCTCGGCATCGAGAACTACCTCAACGGCGAACAGAACGAGCGCATCCTCGATCGGATCGACAACGAGGCGGTGCAGATCTACTACGACGTGTACAACACCGGCACCACCAAGAAGCACGACGTGCCGGCGGACATCCGGCGGCTGAAAGGGCGCATCGCGCAGTTCCACTTCAAGAACGGCGACAAGTACCTGGACGCGGAACCGGCCAAGTTCGAACCGATCGCCGCGACCATTCGCGAGATCGGCTACCAGGGCTGGATCGTGCTGGAGACCTCCAGCCCCTCGGGCGATCCCGTGGCCGACGGCAAGCGGAACGGCGACTACGTCCGCGCGCTGTTCGCCTGATCCGATGTCGGCAAGCCCGGCCTCGGAAGAACCTGAACGTTCCCGGTCACAGGCCGCGTGGTCCTGCCAGTTGCAGGCTTCTTCCATGTACGGGGGCGCTGGGCCATAATGGTTGCCCGATAGGTCGTCTCGACGAGATTCCGTGAACCGATGAGGGAGAGAACGATGCGTACCAGTCACGTGGCATGGGTATTGGCACTGATCCTGATGTCAGGCACGGCGGCAGCTCAGCAGCCGCCCGCCGGTATGGCGAGCGGCCTGGAGACGAACCTCGGCAATTTGCACCGGCTTTCGCGGGCCCAGTCGCGATCGATCAGCCCGGAGAATTTCACGGGCGAGAAGGGGCAGGGCGGCATGGCGACGGAGGGCACCGGCGCGGGCGCCGCCGCGGACCTGGGCCAGGGCTGGAAAGTCTCGCCGTCCGTGCGCATCAAGGCCAAGAGCACATTCACGCTGGCCGAGATCGACGGCTCGGGCGCGATCCAGCAGATCTGGATGACGCCCGCGCCGCTGGACAAGACGCGGCTCAATATCCTGCGGTTCTACTGGGACGGCGAGGAGCATCCGTCGATCGAAGTGCCGTTGGGCGACTTCTTCGCCTGCGGCTGGGGCGCGTACTGCCAGATCAACTCGCTGGCCGTGTGCGTCAATCCCGGCAGCGCGTTCAACTGCTACTGGACCATGCCGTTTCGCAAGCGGGCCAAGATCACGCTGGAGAATCTCGACCAGCAGGACATGTGGCTCTACTACCAGATCAACTACACGCTGTGTGATGTGCCGGATGACGCCGCGTATTTCCATGCCCAGTTCCGGCGCGTCCACCAGCTCCCGGTCAAGACCGACTACACCATCCTCGATGGGGTGACCGGGCGCGGACACTATGTGGGGACCTACATGGCGTGGGAGGTGCACAGCCCCGGCTGGTGGGGCGAAGGTGAAATCAAGTTCTTCCTGGACGGCGACCAGCAGTGGCCGACGATCTGCGGCACGGGGACCGAGGACTACTTCTGCGGCTCGTACAACTTCGAGAACCGCGCGACGAAGCTGTATCAGACGTTCAGCACGCCCTACACCGGGCTGGCCCAGGTGCTGCCGCCCGACGTGAGCTACCTGGTCGGGCAACGGTTCGGACTCTACCGCTGGCACATCACCGACCCGATCCGCTTCGAGAAGGACCTGAGAGTCACGATCCAGGCGCTCGGCTGGCGCACGGACGTCCAGGGCCGCTACTTGCCGCTGCAGGACGATATCGCCAGCGTGGCCTACTGGTACCAGACCGAGCCGCACGCGAAGTTCCCCCCGCTGCCGGCTCCCGACCAGCTGATCGTTCAGCCGATCCAGGTCGAACGGCCGGACAAGAAGTGACCGGACCTTGGGTGCACATGGCGCCTTCGGCCCGCACCATGGGCCTCACCGGCTCACCTGTGTGACGCCGATCAGGCGCGCCAGGGCGCCGGCCAGTTGATCCAGGCCGGCGCCGTCGGGCAGGGTGAGCTGCAGTTGCGGGCGCCCCTGCTCGTCCTGGCGGACCAGCGACTGCAAGCCGCCGCGGACTTCGCCGAGCACCCGCTGGTCGGGCGCCGGCGCGTCGCGCGGGATCAGCGCGTCGACCAGTTGGCAGAGGGCCGAAATGACCTGGCTGCCCGCGTGGGCCGCCGGCTGCTGCTGCTGTTGCTGCTGCTGCTGCTGTTGCTGCAACCGATCCGCCTCCTGCTGGACCTGCTGTTTACGGGAGCGATCCTGGGGGGCGACCGGCGGCTGACCGATCATGCTCTCCAACCGCCGCTTGAGATCATCCATGTGGCTTCGCAGGTTCAGCTGGGAGACGTCGGAATCCGGATCCAGGGCCGCCAGGGCCAGGTCGCGCTTATCGGCCAGCGTGGTCAGCATCCGTTCCTCGAACGTCTCGGTGGTCACCAGCACGTAGACGTGCACCGGGCCTTTCTGGCCCATCCGATGCGCCCGGGATATCCGCTGCTCGAGCACCGCCGGGTTCCACGGCAAGTCCACATTGATCACGGTGTTGGCCGCCTGCAGGTTCAGGCCGGTGGATCCGGCGTTGGTGGTCAGAAACAGCCGGCATTCCGGGTGTTTCTGGAAGCGGTGCACCAGCTGCTGCCGCTTGCGTTGCGGGACTGACCCGTCAAGCCGGACATACTCGACCGCGTACCGCTTCAGTTCGCGTTCGATCAGGTCCAGCATTGTCGTCCATTCGGAGAACAGCACCGCTTTGCGGTCCGGCTGCTGCCAGAGCTGATCGAACAGCTCCACGAGGTACTCGAGTTTCGTGGAGACGCCCGGCTCCTGCTTGTCCACCAGGAACGTGCTGTTGGCCGCCATGCGGGCCATCAGCAGGTACTGCTGGATCCGCAGCAGGTCCATCTCGGTCAGGAACTTCTTGGCGGCGATGCGTCCGGCGCGCGTCACGTAGTCGTAGCTCAGCGTGGCCTGCTCGTCGCTCGCCGGGATCCGCACGACTTCCGTGGTGCGTTCCGGCAGCTGCTGGAGCACCGAGGCGCGCGTGCGCCGCAGCAGGATCGGCCGCAGCTTCGCGCGCAGCTCGTCCAGGTTCTTGTACCCGGTGACCTTGCCGCTTTCGTCCACGACGCGGTGCCGGTGGAAGAAGCGGAATCCGGGCCCCAGCCGCCGGTCGTCAATGAACTGCACCACCGAGTACAGTTCATCGAGCCGGTTCTCCAGCGGCGTGCCGGACAGGACCAAGGCGAATCGCGAGCGCAAGGACTTGATGACGCGCGAGGTCTTCGCTTCCCAATTCTTGATCCGCTGGCCCTCGTCCAGAATGATCAGGTCCCACTTCACCTTTTCGATCGGATCCAGGTCGCGCAGCACCTGCTCGTAGTTGCAGACCGTGAAGAAACAGCTGTTGTCGTATTGCAGGCACCGTTCCTCCGCCGAACCCATCACCAGCTGGCAGTCGCGATCGCAGAACCGCTGGATCTCACTCATCCACTGGGCTTTGAGTGATGTGGGGCACACCACGAGCACGCGCTGCACGCCCGCCACACGCGACAGCAGCTCCGCCACGCCGATGCCCTGGATCGTCTTGCCCAGCCCCATGTCGTCGGCCAGCACGGCGCGTCCGGCACCCACCGCAAACGCGACGCCGTCCAACTGGTAGGGCAGCAGCGGCTCCTTGAGCAGCTCGGTGCGCAACGAATGCCTGGCCGGGTCCTTACGGATCTCCTCCACCATCCCCGCGATGTTCCGGTCGTGCAAGCGCTGCTGGATCCACTCCTCGGCGTCCGGGTACACGACCACCGAGTGCCCGCTGCGCTCCAACGCCTGGATCGCCGACAGCAGGCCCGGGACATCGTCGATCGGGCGGTCGAGCAAGCCGTTGAGCCGGTTCTTCCACCGCGCGTCGAGCTGGTCGGGGACCAGCAGTCGCAGCTCGATCTCGTGCCCGTACTGCAGGTGCACGGCGAATTCATGCTGGGAACGCTTGCGCGCCAGCTGCCGTGACGAGAACCGCGCCTTCACCCGCTCCAACGCGTAGAGGATGTGCTTGCAGGTTCCCAGCGTGTTGACCCGGAAATCCGGACAGGAACAGTACGACTCGCCCCGCTCCGCACCGCGCAGCGCCACCCGGTAAGTCTTCCCGGTGGACTGGCTGGTGACCACGTAATCGGTCCACGGCGACTTCGGGTCCGTGGACACCAGGCGGAACCGCTCCTGCCTGGCCCGCTGCGCCCGTTCGGCCAGCGCGCGCAGCTCTAAATCCTTCTCGCTCAGCAGCTCGAGCGGCGTCCCTTGCTTGGGGATGTCCGAGAGCCCCAAGGCGAACTTCTCGTCGAGGATGAAGCTCAGCGCAGCGCCGATGTGCTTGCACACCCCCGCACAGCAGTCGCAGTTGCAGCAGAGCCGCCGCAACTGGTCGCTCTTGACCGTGATCGTCACGCGCACCGGATTCGCGTCGCCTCGCCGACGGGGCACGTTCAAGCGGAACAGGTCCCCGCGCAAGTAGACGTCCCGGTCGATCTCCACATACTGCAGCAGCTTGCCGGAACCGCGCATCAGCTTCTTCGCGTCGTGACCGAGCAGCTTACAGGCCTGCGCGTAGTTCAAGTGCGACAGCCGATCGCGTAACGTGCGGACCCGGCTCTTCTGTCGAGCAGCCATGCGTCTGCCTCCTGCAGAGGAAAGACCCCGGGGAAGATAGCATCCCGCGCCATGCCGCCGGATCCAGGCGGCGCGATCTGCCCTGCCTGCCTGTCGCCCGCCAACGGCGCGGCGCCAGTATACCTGGCGCCGGGAGTCTGCTGCAAGGGAGTCGCCGAAGGGCGCCGCGCGCGACCGGGCCCAACGGCAACTCCCCTCCAGCGCCGATTACTCGCTCTTCTGCTCCGATCCGGCGCGGGCCTTCTCCTCCTCGCGCTGCTTGCGGTACTCCTGCAGGATCGTCCTCGCCACTGGGACGCGCGACATCAGTCCCAGCGACTGCTCGGCCAGCTGGCGCATCTGCGGATCATCGCCCTTGAGATACTCACCCAACGCGTGGGCCGCGTCGGTCGTGCCTTGCAGGCCTAACACCCGGGGCGCCAAGCGCTCCAGATGCTCGTCCTCGGCCGCGCGCTGGACGATCAACGCCGTCACTTTCGCGCTCTTGAAGCTGCCGAGCGACGTGAAGGCGAGCACCCGGACGGCCGGGTCCTCGGACGCCAACAGGCCCTCGATGGGCGGCAACCCCGACTCTTCCGCGTAGTTGGCCAACCCGCGAATCGCGTCTCCCAGGACCGCGCGGTCGCTGTGCGTGACGAGTTCCTGCAGCACGGTCAACGCCTCCGGAGCCTTCTGGCGCGAGAGGCCGACGGCGGCCGCCACCCGCACACGCGGGTCGGTGTCCGCCAAGAGCGACTTGAGGACCGGCCCAGCGCGATCGTCCAGCGTCATCGACAGCATGCGCGCCCCGCTCAGCCGCAGGACCGGCTCGTCGCGCTTGGAGAGGTCCACCGCCGCCGGCACAAGCTGGTCGGAGAAGAACCGGATGAACCCCTCGAACGCCACGCGGCGGTTCTCATCGAGGTTCGCGTCGCCAAGCTGAGTGACCACCTCCGGCAGGACGTCCGGATTGCGCAGCGCCGCCACGACTGTCGACAGCAGCGAGAACGCCGTCTTGTCTTCAACCTGCAGCAGCCGTTGCATGAGCATCGACGCGACCTCGGGCCCCAAGCTGAAGATGTCCGATTGCGCCCTGTTGCGCGCCGCCGCGTCCGCACCGCTCAACAACGGGATCAGCTCGTCGAGCCGCGCCGTGTAGTACTGCTGCAAGGCCTCCCGGGCCCGCGGCAGACTGCTCGTGGCCAGGAACGTCCGCGCGGATCGGCTCACCTCCTGGTCCGCGTCCGCCAGCGCCTTAATGAACAGGTCCGTGGGGTCGAAACCCTCCAGATGCGTAACCATGCGGGCGGTGCGGCGACGCGTCTGGGCATCCTGGTCCGCCATGAGTTCACTGACGCGCGCGCCGGTCTGCTCCGGATCGACACGGTGGAGCGCCTCGACGATCCAGACCCGCGCCGGATGATCGGCGCGGGCCGCCAGCGTCTTGAGCAACTCGACGCTCTCCGGCAGACCCATGGCTGCCAAGGCCTCGGCCGCTTCGCGCCCCATGCGGGATTTCGGGTCGTCTAACAGCTTGGCAACCGCCGGGACGACCGCCGCGTCGCCCACGGCGCCGAGCACGTGGAGCGCCGCCCGACGCACGTTGCCGATGCCGTCTTCCAGCCCGTGCAGCGCCAACGGCAACGACTCGACATCCTTCGCCTCGCCCAACAACTCGAGACTCGCCGCACGCACGTCGGGATCCGCGTCCGACGCCGCCGCGCGGATCTTGGCCAACAGCGGCTGGACCGGCTGCCCCAACAGCGCCAGGCCCGTGGCCGCACGCTGCTGGACCACCGCGTCCGGATCGTCCAGGAGCGGCGAGACCGCCGCCACGGCGTCCGGCACGGCGTAGCGGCCCATCCGGAACGCGGCCAGGCCACGCACGGCCGGGTCGCTGCTCTCGAGACCCGCGGCAACCGCCTGGATCGCGTGCTCGACCAGCGGGTCGGTCGCCGCGTCCATCGCTTCGCCGCGCACGTTCTTGTAGCGGATCACGCCCTCATGGTCCAACACGTAGATCGTGGGCCACGCGTTGACGCCCCAGGCCTGAGAAATGGGACCCCGCGTGCTGCCACCGTTGGAAAAGGAACGCCAGGTGATGTTCTCACGCTCCAACGCGTCGAAGATCTTCTCGGGCGGGTCACTGTTGACCCCGATGAGTGCAAACGGACGATTCGTCATGCGCTGCACGAGCGACCGCTCGTGCTCATACATCGCTCGGCAGGGCGGTCACCAATCGCCCCAGAAATCCAGCACGACCACTTTCCCGCGATAGTCGCTCAGCTTGAACGGCACACCGTCCAGATCAACCCCTGAAATATCGGGAGCAACCTTGCCGATCTCCAGGTCCGCCGGATCGTGCGCCTTGACCTCCTGAGCCGAAGACGCCCCGGCCCAGAACGCGCTGGCCAGCAACCCCAACGCCAGACAAATAGCCAGACTGGTTCTCACGAGCACTCGCATCGCGCCCACCTCCTCGCCGAAGAAGAAGTTCAGAACTGTATGAGACGGTCCGCAGACTCCAATCGCGGCATTATAGGTAGCCGGCTAGTGCCCGCCGACGACCCGCGCCACCCCCACACCAATTGGGGGCTGGCCCACATTGGATCGGATTATTCTAACCCGCCGAACGGCTGGAAGGGACCGGTCGACCCGTACGCTGCACCGTTTTTTCTGCCGATAAGCCCGGGATCGGAACAGGCGGGAAGTGCGCGTCGCTACTGCCAGGGGTTCTGGTCGCTGAGCTGAATGGAAAACTCCTGGTGTTCTTCCACCTGCAGTTGCACGCTGCTGCCCATCAAGCCGGCCGTGACGGTGCCCTGGACATGGAACACTTCGTGTACCGAGATGACCTGACCGCGCTGTGCGTCGAACACGAAGTACCCGTTCGATTGGACCGGCTGGAAATCGGCCCCGGCCAACTCGAACTGGAACGCGTCCGCGGTCGGCGCCGGCGGGACGTAGGACATTTCGCTGGTGAAGTCATAGCGTGTGCCGTACCCTTCGGTGCCTCGCGACGCGTAGGTCGTGATGCCGCGCCACGAGCCCAACGGCCCCCAGCGATGGCTTACGGGCCGAGTCCAAGGCCGGTCGGCGGCGGTGGCCGGTGGGTGCAGAAACGAACGTTCCATCAACTCCCGCCAACCATCTTCGTCGATGACCGTGGCCACCAGGAAGCCGCTCTCCAGGGGACCGGCGATCGGTGAAGTCGCGGTAGTCGATCGGAAGCCCGTGAACTCGGTGATCTCGTCGCGTTCGTTGAGCGTGAAGGAGTACTGTTGTCCCACGAGCTTGTTGAGTTCAGCTTCGTAGGTTGCGCGGGACAGCGGATCGGCCGCGTCGAGCCGAACCTGTTCGACCGTCTGGCGGACGTGGCGTGACTGGTCCGGCCGGCGGGGTTCGATAGTCAGTCGCGTGAGGATCTGGAACTTGCGCTCCTGGGCCATCGTCAGTCCCTGCAGGCCATTGGAGGACCGGCTTTGGAAGTTGATGACCTGGTAGAGCGTCGTGGTTCCGTCGTCTGCTGTCGGCCCTGGCGGGGTTCCAGTCAGGCCGGGCGTCTTGGCGGACGCCGCGCCGAACCCCGCACCGGCACCGAACGTCGACGGTGACTTGCTCCCCGGTGGCGACGGCCCGGCGGGCGGAGTGGATGGCGCCATGTCGGGTGGGCCGGTCGCGGGCCTGATCTCGGTCGACGCGGTGCCGGTGGAGCGGGTGGTTGCCGCCGCTGTCTGCCGGTCCGGAGCGCTCGGCGGCACCGGTGGCTCGTGCTGGGCGCTTGGCATGCCCTGGTCATGGGCCTGCGGAGCCGCGGCCGGGCGATCGGGTGCCGGATGCTTGGTCGGTTCGCGGAGCAGGTAGCCGATCCCAACGCCGCACAACAGGATGGCCGTGGCGCCCAACGCGCCGACGATCATCCAGGGCAGGCGTCGCGGGGAGCGTGGAGCCGGGGCAACGGACGGCTCTTGGCCGAGCACGCGGCCGGCGGCGGGCAGGTGCCCGAGCGCGTGGGCGGTCGCGGCCGCCTGATCCGGCGTGCTGGGCAGGCCGGGCGTCGGGCGCGGTGCCGCGCCGGCCTTGAACGTACGCGCCGGAGCCCAGTCTCGCATGCCCTGGCACCAGACGAGCGTTTCCGGCCCCAACTGGCCGGTCTGGAGCAGTCGACGCAGCTGGGCAGCGGACACCGGGCCGCGCGTCTCGTTGTCCACCAGGTAATACCAGGCCTTCTCAGAAGGACCGTCCTTACGGGGCTTGTTTGGCATACGGCACCGTCCTGTGCGCAGTCGTTCCCGCGACTCGCTGGGATTATACCATGGCGATCGGCCCGTGCGCGTCCGATGAGATGATTGACGTGGCCTGTGGCGGGTGCCTATCATGCGCTGGTCGGTTCGTCCACCCACCTACTGTCCGGAAAGGGGCCAACCATGACGGGTCAAGGCATCACAGGTCGCGGCATGACGCGGCGCGGGTTTCTCGGCGTAACGGCCACGAGCGGTCTGTTCCTGGCCGGCGGCCTGGCGGCCCGTCCCTGGCAGGCGGCCGAGGAGAACGGTTGGCCGGCGTTGCCGCCGGTGCGGATCCACGTGGTGTATCTGGGCACCGGGGGCGCCTGGCCGAAGCCCGAGTTCGACGCGCCGGCCGAGGTCCGGAAGTTCGAGAGCTACCTGGCCGGCGTCGCAGAGCGGCTGGGCGATGTGCAGTTCGTGGGAGGCGAGCTGATCCAGAACACCGCGAGCGAAGCGCGCCAAGTGGCGGCCGCGCTGGGCGACGCCGACGCGGTGCTCGTGGTGCACCTGAGCTTCGGCAACGCGCAGCCGTTCCTCGAGTTCATCAACACCGGGCTGCCGGTCGCCATCTTCTCACAGCCGTTCAGCGGCCACGATTGGATGTACGTGCCGGCGATGCAGCGGGAGGGCAAGCGCGTCGTGCTGGTGGCGTCGAGCGATTATGCGGACCTCCAGCGGGCGGTGGCGCTGTTGCGCGTGCCGGTGCGCATGCGGCAGTCGCGCGTCCTGCTGGTCGGCACGCCGGCGGGGACCGACGCCGCCCAGGTGCCGGAACAGGTCAAGCAGTTGACCGGCGTCGAGATCCTGTCGATCGATGTGCCGGCCGTCGTGGCGGCCCACCAGGCGATCGATCGCGCGGAGGCGGAGGCCGAGGCGGAGCAATACTGGCTGTCCCCCGCGCAGAAGATCGTCGAACCGACGCGGGAGGAGGTCATCAAGTCGGCCGCCATGTACCTGGCGCTCAAGAAGCTGATGATCCAACACGGGGCCCGGGCGGTCACGATCCGCTGCCTGGGCGGGATCCCGATCGACGTGCTGGGCTACCCGTGCCTGGCGTTCAGCAAGCTCTGCGATCTGGGCCTGGTGGGCGCCTGCGAGGCGGACATCGATTCCACGCTGACGATGCTCATGTTCGCCTACGCGTTCGGCAAGCCCGGCTTCATCTCGGACCCGCTGTTCGACACGTCCCAGAACGCCGTGATCCACGCACATTGCGTGGCCCCGACGAAGATGGACGGCCCGCAGTGCGAGCGTGCGCCCTTCCACCTGCGCAACCACCGCGACGACAACCGAGGCGCATCGTTGGAGGTCTTCCTGGAAGAAGGTCGGGACATCACCTGCGCCAAGCTCGTCAACCTCGACACGCTGCTGGTCTCGACGGGCAAGATCATCGGCATCCCCGACTTCGACGATCGCGGCTGCCGGACCCAGATCACGACGCGCGTGGCCAACGCCCGCGCCATGCTCACCAACTGGGGCGGCGGCGTGATCCGGACCAACGACATGATGACGCTGCTCCACCGCGTCGTGTTCTACGGCGACCACCTCGACTCCCTGCGCGACGTGGCGCACCTCATGGGACAGCGGGTGGTGGTGGAAGGATAGCACCGTCCGATCGGGGCCGCACGGTCGTTTAGAGTTTGTCCATCTTCCTGAGGCTCTCCAGGCATCTGCGCACGTTCCGCAGCGCCGAACCGCTCCGTTCGTGCTCGACGATGTACCATTTCGTGCCGCCGGTCGACTCGCAGATCGCGAAGGCCTCTTTCCAGTTGACGGTGCCCTCGCCGATCACCGCAGTGCTGGGACCGCCGGCTTCCTTGAGATGGATCGTGCGGGACCGGCCCGGGAACCGCTTGAGCGAAGCGATCGGGTCGCCACCGGCTTCCAGGCAGTTGCCCAGATCCATCTGCATGATCACATCGTCGCACGTATTGGCGAAGAACAGGTCCCAGGCGAATTCGTCGCCGACCTTCTTGAAGTCCCCGCCGTGCGCGTGGTAGCCGACGTACATGTCCTGTTCTTTGAGGCGGGCCGCGATCTCGTCGTAGACCTTGGCCACTTCCTTGACCGATTCCAGGGAATCGGCATAGGACGGGTCCATCCAGGCGACGATCAGATACGGGTTGTCGAGCGTCTTGTTGAACTCGACGGTTTTCTTGAGTTCATCGCCTTTGAGCGCATCGAGCGAAATGTGGGTGCCGCAGCACTCCAGGCCATATTTCTGGAGCAGTTCATGGAGTTCCGCGGCGGTTCGGTTGTAGTAGCCCGCGAACTCGACGCCCGCATAGCCCATCTGGGCGACGGCATCCAGGACGCTGGCGAGATCCTTCTCGCAATCATGCCGCACGGAGTACAGTTGCAGGCCGATCGGGATCTTCTGGTCCGCCCCGTTGGCCAGCGCCGCCAGGGGTTTCGCCCCGGCCAGCAGCATGGCGGCCGTACCGGTCCCGAGCTTCAACAGGTCACGTCGCGAAATACTCATGGAGGGTCCTTTCAGGTGCTGTGTGGTGGTTCGGATGCCGGCTCACGGCCCGTATTCTACTTCAGCGGCCGAGCGTCGAGAACACCACGGCGGACGGCCCAGCGGCGGGCGACGGCTTGGGCAACCGGTGCGTCAACCGCCACTTCATCCCGCTCTTTGCCCATGAGTCCGGTCCAGCATCCCACGCCCCGCTCTTGGCTGACCTCCTCGGCGAAGTGGATCGGCACACCGACGTCGTAGGGCTCCGTCATGGGGCTCGATCAGCTTTCATCGGCCGCCACGCCCAAGAGCGCGGAGAGCAGATCCTCCAGATCGACCCGCCCTGAGGACTCGGCCCACTCCGCCCAGCACGCCTCGCCGCGCGATCCACGGCCCTCGGCAAACCCGACCTCCCAACCGTCCGCTTCGCGCGCGGCTGGGGGCGGCAACTGCCAGCCGGCTGCCGCCGGCAGCAGCAGCGGGAACTGCGACGCTCCAAGCGACGGACCACCACCGAGCCCGGTCGTTACGGCCAAGAACGCGTCGCTCGAACCGACCAGGCCGTCCGACGACAGGTCGGCGACCGGCCCAGCGCCCTCACCCTCGGCCTGGCCCTCGCCCTGGGCGGTCCCAGTCCGGTTGATGTAGTTGATGACCAACAGCGCGTCGAGCCCGGTCACAACGTTGTCGGGCGACGTGTCGTAAAATGGGGCTGCGAACGGGTGCGGACGTGTCGGCAGATTGCCCGGGCCGAAAATGTTGATTCGATTGATGATCTGCAGCGCATCGATGCCCGAGATGTGACCGTCGTCATCCACGTCCAACGGCATCGCACCGTTGTACCAGGGGTACTCGGTCTCCAGCGTGATGTCCACCGTGACCACGTTGCTGTCGGCGCCTCCGTCGTTGACCTTGTAGGTGAACGCGTCCTCGCGGTTGAATCCGGCGTCCGGCACGTAGGTGAAACTGCCGTCGTCGTTGAGCGTCAACAGGCCGTGCGCCGGCCCGCTCACGAGCACCGCGCGCATCGTGCCGATTCCGTCGTCCGAGTCGTTGGCCAACACGCCGGGAGCGGGCACGATCAACGGCACGTCCACAGCCGTCGTGTAGCTGTCGGGCACCGCCACCGGGGCCTCATTCGTGATAATGGCCGTGAACAGATGGCCGCCCGAGATGATCGCCACGCGGCCGGTGTCAGCGTCGTATGCGATCTCCGGGCCCCAGAGCGACGTCTCGCCCGGCACGCTCTGCCCGCTCAGTGACTCGAACCAGTCGACGATCCGCAGCGTCTGGTTGGTGGAGCGAATATGCAACAGGTCGCCCTGCTCAGCGGGGTTCGATCGGCCCACCAGGTAGCCCACATCGCTGTTGGTCGCACCGGTCAGACGGCCGTCGATGAAACCACCCGAGTCGGTCCGGACCGCGTGGGCCGTCCCGTCGTAGTCCCACCACATCAGCTTCTCAATGAAATGGCCGCCCACGCCGAAGACGAAGCTGGACCCGACAATGGTGCTGCTGTCGGGCGAGATGCCAAACACGTACACGCCGTCACCATACGGATCGCCCACCTCGCGACGGGTCGCGTTGTCAGCCTCCCAGACCACACCCGTGATGTCGATCCCGACCTTCACGCGATCGTCCGAAATCCCGTACACGACCGCCCCATCGACCAACTCGCCCACCCGCACGATCGCCTGATCATATTCAAACAGCGCCCGACCGTTGTCCGACATGCCGGCCACCACGCCATGACTGTTGATCGCCACGCCGATGGACTGATACTCCGGATTGACCGAACCTTCCTTGCCAATCGATCCGAGCTGGGTCATTGTGAACTGGATGCCGTCCCATTCCCCGCGGAACGCCTCGCCGTTGACCGCCTCGTCCGTGACAGAATAGCCTGTCATGTAGACGACCGACCCGTTGGAGTTCACGGCCAGGACCGTATTGGCGCCGCCGAGCGACGGGATCGTCAACGCATCGGCTACCTGTGCCGTGTGAGCGTCCAGATCCACGTCCACCAGCAGCAGGCGTGCTTCCAGGTCGGCGCCGTCCGGCTGCACGTTGGCCGTCACCGCCACCTGGTCCCCGTGAAACACCACACCACTCAAGTCCCAGAACTGGGTCGACGCGTCGGTCAGGTACGCTCGCAGGTCGATGACCGACCAGTCGCCGAGTCCCGCGAGCAGTTGCCGCGGTTCGAGCGGTTGAAATGCAAGACACCTGGACGCTCGAGACTGGGTCGTACGGCGGCGGCACGGGTTGTTCCAGACGAGGAAACGATGAGCGACGTTCATGTGGGTGGCTTCTCGTAACAGGTGTTGTGCGGTGTTCGCATCCAAGCCGAAGTCGTAACTCAGTATCCTTCCATACTAACCAGCGGCCAGAACAAGGCAATTATATGGTGGGCGGCACCCCCTAAGCGGGGACTATTCAGCCCGTCATCGGCCCTCAAATGAAAAAGGCTTTCGAGAATGTGCCGGACGCGCGTCTGGCGGCTGCGTTGTGGCCGCCTTTCGCACCTGCTCGAGGCGAGCAGCTCCCGGCCGAAAGCCGAATTGGTCTCAGGATTCCATAGTAGTTGCCCGGAAAAACAAAGCAACTTACTAGTGCCTCGTCCAGGCTAAGTCTTTGCGTTGCCACCTATTCGGTGCTTCCACTGGAAGGATTAACTGCCCTGTGGCCGCGCGAAGCGGTGCACCAGCGCGGCGCCTGGCTCGCAGTCGCGAAGCGACGGCACTGACAAAGCCCAGGGCAGAGCTGAGCGGCACAGCCGCGAAGCGCCGCCCTGGGTCGCGTCCATATGCCAAACCAACAGCTGTCCCTACGGGACGGAAGAAATGGTGCGGACCGGCCATGCCACGCAGCATCTCGCGACGAAGCGGTACCGCCCACCCATACCGCTCGGTTCTCAGTCGCGAAGCACCAACCCCAAGTTTTAGTCCGGACGGGCCACTGGCGTGTGAGGGAGCCGTGTAGAGACGGGTCCTCAGCCGGTCAGGGGTGCTCGGCCGGTGCGGCGAACGCCAAGAAAAAACGGAATCCGGCCTCACCGCGAAGCCGGATCCGTCTGGGCTAAGCCACGAGTGGTGGAGGTGTCGGATCAGTAGGGCGAGTTGGCCCCGGGATCGACGTTCCCCACGATGTGGAAGTGGTTGTGGTCGATGTAGACGACTTCGACGGCGTCCTCATCGCGGTACGAGTAGGGGATTGGCCAGCCGACCCAGGTGGTCTCATCGTAGTAGATGGTGCACTTATAGTGCGCGTGGTGCAACTGGGCGGGGCCGATCATCGGCACGAACCGCGGCGGATCGACGTAGTCGGCGATTTTCTCCTTGACGATCCGGATGTTGTTGCGTTGGACCTCATGCAGGAAGGGGATTCCACCCTCGATCGGCCGGGCCCGCTCGAACGCCACCATGACCTCGTCGTCGCTTGGCGGATCCAACGCGACGGCCGGCCCGCCTGCGGTGATGGGGCCGAGGATCGGGACTCGCTCGTACCTCTCATGCTGCCATGCCTTGTCCTCTTTCTGGTCCTGGAAATACGGACTGACGGGGATCGGGATGGGGAGCATCGGTCCCATGGTCGTTCGGATGCACCCAGTGCTGCCCACAGCGAGCCACGCCATGAGGGTGCAAAGGGCGGCGGCAAGGGTCTGTCGAGACATCGGATCTTCCTTGATCATCATTGGGTTGCGGTGATTCGGTCGAGACGTGACCAGGTAGTTGGTGAACCCAAACCCGAACGTGCATTGCGTGCGGGCTGCTGATTATCGCTACACGTACTTATCGTGTTAACTTGGGACAAACTTGCGGGTTTTTCTGGTCCTGTCAAAAAAAAGGGCGAAAAACCCGCGGGACCTTTCCCCCGGAGAGGTCCCGCCGCGAATCCCAACGAAAAGGGCTCCCCACGCGGCGTGATCGCGGAGGGAGCCCGGTGGATTGGCACACAAGCATCCGGCGGCGGTTACTTGCTCTTGAAGTCCAGCCACCACCAGCCGTCATCCCATTCCATGGTCACTTTCCGCCACCCCAGAGGGACTTGCGGATAGGGATAGAAGGGTCCGATGTACGGCCAGGCGGTCGGCGAGTATTGGCGCGGGTAGGTGACCGCGGCGTAGTTCGGGTACGCGGCATAGCTGGGCCATGCGTAGCCGGGCATCATCGGGTTATCGAACCGGGCGCGGGCCACGCCGGCCGCGGCGGGCACTTCGGCCATCGGTTGTCCGGCGATCATCTGCTGGTTGTAGGCGACCGACTGCGCCGGGGCGTAGGCCAGCGGGACCTGCGGACCGACCATGGGGGTCCCTTGGGGCACGGCATAGGGGAAGGGCTGGGGCATCTGCGCCGGCACCTGGCTAGGAGGCGCCATCGCCGGTGCGGCTGCCACAACCGGAGCCGATACCGTTTGGACTGGAACCTGGCTCGTCACGAGCAGGTCGTTGACCACCTGCTTGACGCCCCGCACGCGACGAGTCACGTCGAGGACCAGGGTCTGTTGTTCTTCGGAAGCCACGCGACCGGAGACCCACACGACCCGGTCGTTCACCTGCACGTCCACGGCGAAGTTCCGCAGCGTGCCGCGGTCCTTCTCGCTGCGCAGGCGGCTGATGACTTCCTCGGCCAGTTCCTCATCCGACGGCGTGGCCGGCCGGCTCTGGGCGACCGGGGTGGTGGGCGCTGCCGCGGGGACGACCGTCGGCGGCGCGGCCGGGGTCGGCTCCTGCGGCGCGGTCGGGGCGACTTCGCGGCGCGGCGCCTTCTGGGCCACGGTCGGCTCGGCCGCCCGTTTCGGCTGCTTGGCAGGGCTCAATGCGCGCTTCATGCTGCCCTTGAGGTCCCCAAGCAGCTCGCCGGATTTCTGGAGCACGTTGGATTCCCCGCTGTTCTGGAGCAGCGCGGGACGAACCTGAGGCGCCGCCTGCGCGGGAGCCGCCGGGGCAGCTTTCACGCTGATGTCGTTGACGACCTGCGTCACCCCGTTGACCCGGCGCGCGATGTCGAGGACCAACCGGTGCTGCTCATCCGATGTCACGTGACCTTTGAGCCACACGATGCCGTTCTCGACTTCCAGGTCGATGCCGAAACCGGTGAGCCGGCCGTCCGCTTTCTGCCGTTCCAGCTGCTGGACGATCTGCTGAGCGATGAGCTGATCGTCAGCCCGTACAGAGCCTGGCGACAGGGCGACAATCAAAGCGATCGCCAATCCTACAAATAAACGTCGCATGGGTCCCCCCTCCTGAGGTTAATCTCCCTGATTTTGTCGGTCATCCGTCGTCCGGACCATTCGCGTCACGACCTGACCAACGGGTCGAGTCGCGACGAGTGCGTGACAACGTGTGGTGCGGGTTAGTCTTGGAATGCCTACGTTCCGGGCCAACAGGGTTGCTCGACCTCGAGTTCCTGTGGATTCATCGGCTTTCGAGGGTGGGAGGGAACAGCGCATTGCCCAAAAGAAGCACGCCGTCGAGTCGCGGTTGGTTCCCCCCTGCGCAGCTCGGCTGTCCGATTCTTCTGCCCGGTACTTAGTTTCGGCGTCCGGCGATGAAGAAAGGTAGGTTTTTTTCGATTTTGACGCTGGTCGCGCGCGGCGCGCGGTGTGGCGGAGGGCCCGGGCAACGCGCGCCGAGCGACCTAACTCGTGGGTCAGGTTGCGATTAGAGCGCGGCCGATGCGGCCGCGCGTGGCGGTCACCGGAGGTGCCGCGCGCTTAGTAGGAGGCGGGCCGATCCCGGCCCGCGCCCAGGTCCCACGTCGCGCAAAGCGTCATCACCGACAAAGTCGCCCCAGACGTCATCCACGAATCGCTCGCCGAATGGACCGCCAGGACGGCGACCAGCCCGATGGCCATCATCAGGGCGAGAAACACGCGTTGGCTGGCGCGGCCACGCCGCCCATGCGGCAACGGCTGCATGGCGATCATCGTCGCGACGCTGATCAGCTGGATGGCAATGGTCGACCAGAACAGGCACGGCAGCGGCACAGTCCACATGGCGAGTGATCACCTCACGAGTTTGCCCAACGATTGGTCGATTTCCTCGCCGCGCAGATTGCGGTTGACAACCTTCCCGTCCCGGTCGATCAGCAGCATCGTGGGCAAGGTGAGGATTCCCAGCGCATTGGCCGGCGCGCTGTCCAGCCCACCCGGCTCATGGATCTGGGGCCAAGGGATCGAGTTCTGGGCCAGGTACGCCTGGAAATCCTCCGCCGCGTTGTCGACGTTGACGCCTAGGATCGCCACGTTCTCTTTCCCGTACTTGGCCTGCATGTCCTTGAGCACGGAGATATCCTGCCGGCAGGGACCGCACCAGGTGGCCCAATAGTGGATCACGACCGCCTTGCCGCGCAGCGCGGCCAGGTTCACCGGGTTCCCCTGCGTGTCCTTGCCGCTGAACGTGAGCGTCTGTCCGACGCACTGCATGCGCCGCGTGGCGCCGGCCGCCTTGGCCGCGCGCGGCGACTCGGGAAACTCGGACGTGATGCGCGTGTACCAGTTGATCGCTTTCTCGTCGTGGCCGAGGAACTCCTCCGCGAAGGCCAACTGCAACATCGCCTCAGCCGTGTCCTCGGTCGCCGGGAAATCCTGGACGAACTGTTCGAGATCGGCCAGCCACTTCTCCTGGATCTTGGCCGGGTCGGCACTCGGTTGCTGCATCGCCTGACTGTAGTCGGCCGAGAGGAACACGAACCGGACGTAAGCGGCCAGCTCGGGAGCGGCGTGAGTCGCCTGCAGTTCGTTGCTGAGCGCTTCCAGACGCTCCAGGGTGCCCGGCATCCCACCCACCTGGACGCTGGCGCTGAGCGTATCGGCCAACTGGCGGACCCACATGGCCTTGTCTTCCGGGGTGGTCACGCTCTTGACCAGCTTCTCCAGCACGTCCGCCTTCTGGGCGTTGAGCGGGCCGATCGCGTCCGGCGTGGCGGCCGCCACCAGATCGCGGTCGATCTGTTCCAGCGCGCCGATCAGCTCCTGGACATCCTTGCTCAGGCCACCGCCGATCGACAGCTCGCCCGCGCCGCGCTGGACCAGCGGTCCGTGAAAGAAGAACCCATCGGACGCCGCCACGACCGGCGAGTCGGAGAGCGAATGGGGCAACGTGACGATCCGCCACGCATCACCCGTGCGAATCATCGTGCCGATGATGATCTGATCATGGCTGCCGTCCGTCTCCGTCACAGCCACAGCGTTCTCGTAGACCTGCAGGTCGCGCTCCAGTCCGTCTGTGCCGGCCGGCACGATCCCGGGGCGCGTGGCGCCGAAATTCACCCATCGCGTCTCCCGCGTGACGAAATCCTGGGAGGCGACGAAGCTGTCCAGGCCGGCCGCGCTGTCGGCGATCCGTTTGCCGAGCTCGTCGGCCCGTGCCGCTCCCAGACCCAGGCCTTGGAGTTCTTCGTCGGTCAACAGCAGGCGGCGCAGCCGGTCGCCATCACGCGTGCTGAGGGCCGCGATAATCTCTTCCGATACTTCTTCCGCCGAGATCGCTTTCCAGTGATCGATATGGCCGTCCTGGTCCATGTCCAGTCCCCAGCGGATGCCGGCCGTGCCGAGCCACCGGTACTGGTCCACGCGCTGGTCGTAATCGCTGTCAAGGTCGCGGTAGACTTCCACACCGTCCTGGTAGTAGCACCACTGGTCGAGCTTGTTGTCGCCGTTCGTATCGAGGAACCGGCGGAGCAGGTCGCCGTCGCCCGTGCGCACTTCCCACCCGGAAACCGACGGAGCCTTGATCGAGTTGAGCACACAGCGCTGGGCCGCCTGCGCGTCCGGCTGGTCGTAATCGACGTCCGGCTGGATCGGCTTGAGCTTCAGCGCATCGGCCAGGGCCGGCTTGCCAGCCGGGTTGGCCGGGCCCGGTTTGGCGACCGGGGCGGCCGGGGCGGCCGGCGGCGGCGTCGGCTTGGCCGGCCGTGTGTCGGGCCGGGCCGACGGCTTGGCGTCGCGGGCGTTGGGGCCGGCGGCGGGCCGGGCCGTCTGGGCCGCCGCAACTGAGGAAATGCACAGGGCCACCCCAACGGCAGCCAGCGAGAATCGTGACGACTTGCTCATGGGACTCCATCCTTCTGTCGGACCAATCCGTACATTCTGCCGCTATTTCGGGGGCGCGGGCGGGCGCGGCGGCGGGAAACGTCCAATGCCGCGACGTTCGGCAGCCGATAACCATAGGACAAAACGGGCTTCCAACACAAGCTCGATTTAGGCCGGTTTGACAGTCGGGCGCGGGAATCTACAATGAGCGCGTTCGGGGCCGATCGGCCGGTTGTGCTGGAAGGAAGGTAGGGCGCATAGCTCAGTTGGTTAGAGCGCGTCGCTGATAACGACGAGGTCCGAAGTTCGAATCTTCGTGCGCCCATTTCCGATCGTCGGCTACGTGAGTCGAGGCGGCTGGCCACCTTTTCTGGTCGGAATCCAGGTATTCTTTCCCGGTTTTTCCCTGGGGCCGTAGCTCAGCTGGGAGAGCATCGGCTTTGCAAGCCGAGGGTCGAGGGTTCGAGTCCCTTCGGCTCCACTGGTAGGAGAGGCAAGATACGCCGAGGAGGCACGCTTGGGACGAGGGGCGGCCCGCCGCTGGGCCGTCGCAGGCGGGGGGTTTCCGCTGCCGCGCGTGTGGGATAGGATTGTCGTTGGCTAGGGTGTGTTCGACGGTGGCCAGCGGTGGCCGGGAGTTGATTTTTTTTGCTGATGGGGTCGGGCCGGATTGACAACCGGTTGGCGGACCGCTAGATTCGGTGTTTCGATGCTGCACGCTGGTGGGTGCAAGCCGCTTTCCTGAGCGTGTCGCGTTCGGATTCGAAGGCGACGGCAGGTTTTAGGGGCGCGGCTTCTGCTCACGAGGGCAGCGGCTGACGCGACCGATGCGTCAGTAAGTTGATTGACAATTTGGTTGTAGCGGTAGTAGGCATCTTCAATACGAGGCGAGGCAACCTGTCTCTTGGGGCCGCGAGGTCGTGTGGGGCAGGGGGCCGCGTCTTTGTATGAGAGCGTGATGGTCGCCAGGCGGTGTTCGACACCGACTGGCGGGCTAGCTCGGATCGAGATCGTTGCTGGTGGTGATCACACCCAACGGGTCCCGGTTGGCGGGCCTTTGCAGGCCGGCCGGTGCGGGAGAGTTGTGGATTTTTGTGGTCAAGCTACCAAGGGCGTATGGGGGATGTCTTGGCGTCAGAAGGCGATGAAGGGCGTGGAAGTCTGCGATAATCCCGGGGGAATTGACAAACGAGTGGTGATCCCGGGGTACCCGAATGAGCGCACGCTGAATCCATAGGCGTGCTGCGGCCAACCCGGTGAACTGAAACATCTCAGTAACCGGAGGAATAGAAAGAAAAATCGATTCCCTCAGTAGCGGCGAGCGAACGGGGAACAGCCCAAACCATGGAGGTTTTCCTCCGCGGTGTTGTAGGGCTCTTCACATGGGAGTTACAAAGCAATCCGCTAGCAGAACGACTTGGAACGGTCGGCCACAGAGGGTGACAGCCCCGTATGCGACAGCCGTATTGCCTCCCGAGGAGTACCTGAGTAGGTCGGGTCACGTGAAACCCCGACTGAATCCACGGGGACCATCCCGTAAGGCTAAATACTCTCTGACGACCGATAGCGAACTCAGTAGGGCGACTGAAAGATGGGAAGAACCCCTGCCTAGGGGAGGATAGTGAACCTGAAACCATGCGCCTACAAGCGGTCGGAGCACTATGGTTGCGCAAGCGACAAGGTGTGACGGCGTGCCTTTTGCATAATGATCCGGCGAGTTACCGTTTGCGGCTAGGTTAACCCGTTCCGCGGGGGAGCCAGAGGGAAACCGAGTCTGAATAGGGCGTTGCAAGTCGCAGGTGGTAGACGCGAAACTGCGTGAACTACCCATGAGCAGGTTGAAGCGCGGGTTATACTGCGTGGAGGACCGAACCCACTTGGGTTGAAAACCGAGGGGATGACTTGTGGGGAGGAGTGAAAGTCTAATCAAACGCAGAGATAGCTCGTTCTCTCCGAAATATCTTTTGGGATAGCCTCGAGCCACTACGCACCGGGGGTAGAGATACTGAATTGGACGGGGGCTCTTTCCCGAGTACCCCACTGAACCAAACTCCGAATACCGGTGCGACTATCTCGGGAGTCAGTCCGCGAGGGATAAGCTTCGCGGTCGAGAGGGAAACAACCCAGACCATCTGCTAAGGTCCCCAAGGGCCGCTTAGTCACTAAGGAAGTTGAGTTGCCGTGACAGCCAGGATGTTGGCTTAGAAGCAGCCATCATTTAAAAAGTGCGTAATAGCTTACTGGTCGAGCAATTCTGCGCCCATAATGAACGGGAGTAAGCGGTCCACCGAAGCAGTGGATTGCGGGAATCTATGGATTGCCGCAGTGGTAGGAGAGCGCTGTACGTCAGATACGAGCCGTACCGAAAGGAGCGGTGCTGGGGCGTACAGGTGATTATGCCGGAATGAGTAACGATAAAGCAGGTGAGAATCCTGCTCGCCGAAAGCCTAAGGTTTCCTGGGGAAGGTAAATCCGCCCAGGGTTAGCCGGTTCCTTAGTCGAGGCCGAAAGGCGTAGACGATGGGCAGCAGGTCAACATTCCTGCGCCACGAGCGTGGAGCGATGGAGGGACGGCGTTTGGAGGGTGAGCGGTACGAGTAGAAATGTCCGTGGACCATTCGGAGGTGAGGGATAGGCAAATCCGTCCCTCGCAAGCCAACGGGTGGGACCGAGAGCATTTAAGTCCTCGAAGTCATCTGAAGGACGTCCAAGAAAAGCTTCTAAGCTGTGATACGTTCGTGACCGTACTAAAACTGACACAGGTAGGCGAGACGAGTAGTCTAAGGCGCTCGGGAGAACGGTGGTTAAGGAACTCTGCAAGTTGACCCCGTAAGTTCGCGATAAGGGGTGCCCCTGATGGTTCACGCTGTTGGGGGCCACAGTAAATCGGCTCTTGCGACTGTTTATCAAAAACACAGGACTCTGCTAACTCGTAAGAGGATGTATAGAGGTTGACGCCTGCCCAGTGCCGGAAGGTTAATGGGAGAAGTTAACTGAAAAGTGAAGCTTTGAACTGAAGCCCCGGTAAACGGCGGCCGTAACTATGACGGTCCTAAGGTAGCGAAGTACCTTGTCGGGTAAATTCCGACCCGCATGAATGGCGTAACGAGTTGGGTGCTGTCTTGATGATAAACTCAGTGAATTTGTAGTGCCGGTGAAAATGCCGGCTACCCGCAGAAGGACGGAAAGACCCCGTGCACCTTTACTATAGCTTGGCATTGATTTTTGGATTGATTTGTGTAGGATAGGCGGGAGACTTTGATGCTATGGCGCTAGCTGTAGCGGAGTCGACCTTGAAATACCGCCCTAATC
>JBPOJB010000034.1:0-119649 GCA_052034005.1 Planctomycetota bacterium
CGGCGTTCGAGCAATTCCCGGAGGAGACGGATCGGCCCAGTTTCCACGCCGACACGATCGAGCGCGCAGTGCTGGCGAAGTTGCAGGTCTTCATGGCCGACGAACGCACGAAGCGTGCGATCCGCACGGAGATCAGCCGCCGCACCCGGGAGGTCGACACGAGCGCGAGCCGAATCGAAACGCAGCTCTCCGAAGTCCGGAGCCGGATCGAGCGCGGGACGCGCAATCTCGCCCTGGCCAACCCGGAGGACATCCCCGGCATCTCCACGCTGTTGTCCGGTTGGCGAGACGAGGAGAAGCAGCTCAAAGAGCGACTGCGGAAAATCCGCAGTGAGCAAGCTCCCTCTCCCGAAGCACTGGAAGTGGTGGGCCGGCTGGACGAACTGGTGCAGCGGCTATCCGAAGCCGACCGCGAGAAGCTCATGTTCGCCATCCGGCAGACCGTCAATCGCGTCACGCTCCGGCGTGAACGCCGAGGCGCGGGCAAGCAGCGCATCACGCAGTGGAGCGGTGCGATCGAACTCCGGGACGATCTGGGCGTGCCAAGCGTGATTCCGCTGACCGACGACGACATCCCGGCCCCGGGGCGGTGGCGCGAAGTGGTTGATTACGTGCGTAAGCGCGGCTGCAGCGTGTTCCTCCGGGATGTGAGCAACCACTTCGCCATCCCCACCGCCTACGCATCGCGTCTCTTGGCGCAAGGCGTGCTCGGTGGCAAGCTCCGCCATCAAGGCCCACGCAAGGGCTGGATCGCTGTCAAATAGGGCCCCCAACGATAGTTATCCCATTCCTCGTCTCTTGAGCGCCGATCAGGGTGAGGCGAGCGAGTGCCAGGGGGAGGATGCCTTCGCGCGCGTAGGCGGTGTGCAGTTCCTCGCCGGCGCAAGTCGCATCGTGCCATTCCCACCGCCCGACCACATGGCGGGCCTGAGGGAAGGTGAGCGTCAGTTGTCCTTGGTCGTCGTGTCGCGTCGCGCCGCCGACGTGGTCGAAGTGCAGGTGGCTGAAGACGACCGTATCGATGTGCTCGGGCGCGACGCCGAGCCGCGCGAGGTCCGCCAGGAGTGGTTCACCCGGCTCCATCGCGTAGAACTTGCGATCGAGCGGTCCGTACTTGCCGCCGTACCCCGTGTCGATCAGCACGGTGTGTGCGCCGTCGCGCGCCAGTACGCACCGGTTGGCAACCGCGATACGGTTGCGCTCGTCCGGCCGCACCACCCCTTGCCAGAGCGATCAACGAACACGATAGGCAGCGGCCTGGCAAAGGCCTATACTTGGCGTCGAGACGGCATCGACGCGGGAGGGGGCCATGGGGTCACATAGCGCCAGTACCGTGACCGTCATACGGACGAGATGGCCATGCCGGAGTCACGCGCCTGCCAGCCCAAAGGATCGTGAATGTACTGGATCACCATCCTGGGAATTGCGCTCGCGTTGGCGATGGACGCGTTTGCCGTGTCGGTCGCGATCGGGTTGAAGCTCAACCACCTGTCCGTGCGCCATGTATTCCGTCTGGCCTACCATTTCGGGCTGTTCCAGTTCCTGATGCCGGTCCTCGGCTGGTACCTTGGCCAGCAGGTGGCCCCGCTGATCGCCAGCGTCGACCATTGGATCGTGTTCTGCCTGTTGGCCCTGATCGGCGGCCGGATGCTGGTGGAGGCCTGTCGCGAGGCGCCGCGCGAGGCGCAGCGCGATCCGACGCGCGGATGGTCGCTGGTCACCCTCTCGGTGGCGACCAGCATCGACGCACTGGCCGCCGGGATCGGCCTGGCGTTCCTGGGCGAATCGATCTGGATCCCCAGCGCGACGATCGGGTGCGTGACGGCCGCCCTGACGGCGATCGGCATCCGGTTCGGCCGGCGCTTGGGTCGTCGCTGGGGGCGGCGTGCGGAAGCCGTCGGCGGGTGCGTCCTGATCCTGGTCGGCCTGCGGATCCTCGTGACGCACCTTGCCGGTTGACCGGCCCGCGGCGCTCCGCAGAGCCCGCCCGGCCCGCGCATCGACCGTGACATCCCCTCCCGGTGACTCACACGGATGGCATGTGCCCCGCAGGTGCGGCATGCGTGCGAGCGGGGCGGTTTACCGTTGGGCTTGTGCGGCGAGTTCTTTGGCGCGGTTGACCAGTTCCGGCTTGCCGCCGGCGGCAACGACCTGCTGCATGGCCTCGGCCACAGCCGCCTTGTCGCTCTTGATCACTTCTTGGGCCATGGCGACCGCCGCCCGGCCCGCTTCATCCCGGACCGATGCCTGCGGCAGGAGCGAGGCGACCAGTTTCAAGCCGGCGGCGGTCGGTTTCGGCTCGAGCGCCGTCACCAGGAGCGTCTTCTCGTCATCGCGGCGGCACAGCGGCAGGATCTTCTGGCACAACTCGACGCGCGCCTCGGGGCGCGTCTCGATCTGCTTGGCGATCCGCAGGTAAGCGCGCACAGCCCGGCTCCGGTACTTTTCCTCGCGGGCCACGCGGGCGATTTCCAGCAAGACCGGCGCGGCGTCGACGGTCATCCACTTGCCCAGCTGCTGGGTGGCCGCGTCTTTCAGCGCGTCATGGCCTTCCTTGGCCGCGGCCGAAAGCGCGCCGAGCGCCCGGGCGCCGCCCATGGCGCCGAGGACCTCGATGAACGCGACCTGCGCGGCCGGGGGCGCCTTGGTCATGGCGCCGATCAACTGCTCGGCACACGCTTCGCGATCGGGCATGCGGATGCAGGCGGTCAGCAGGGCCTTCCGGGCGCCCTCGTCCTCGGCGGCCGAGACCACAAACTGGATCAGGACCGGCAGTTCCTCTGCGGTGACGGTCGCGCCGAGTGCCGTGAGTGCGGCGGCGCGGATTTGCGTGTCCGAGTCATGGACGGCTTGGAGCAGTGCCGGCACGGCGGCTTCGATCCGCCGTTGTCCGACGGCCTCGATCAGGGCCCGACGCGCGGACCCTTGGGCCTGGGCCAGGCGGCCGGTGAGCTCCGCGTCGATGGCCTCGCCCGGGAGCGTTTGCAGCGCCCGGCCGGCGGCCTGCGCCACCGCCGGTTCCGCGGCGGCCGCCAGATCCAGCAGCGCCGGGATGCACGCGGCGTCGCCGAGGGCCGGCACGACATCGATGGCCGCCACGCGGACCGCCTCCGGGCCGCTCCGCGCCGCTTCCAACACGGCGGGCAGCGAGGACTTGTCGCCCCGGTCCGCCAGCGCCTGCAACAGCAGCGCCTGCCGTTCGGGCGCCACCTTGGACAATTCCCCAACCAGCGCGGCCGTCACCTCGGGGCCCGCCAGTTCGCGGGCGGTGGAGAGCCCGATGCTGAACAGCGCGCGATCGGCCGACTCCAATTGTTCAACCAGCAGCGGGACACCAGCGCTGTCCCGCGCGACGATCGCGCCGCGCGTCGCTTCCAGGATCCGCGGCTTGGGCACGGGGGCCGCCCGGACCTGATCGTAGAGGCTGACCGCGGCGGCCCGGTCGCCCGCCGCCAGGCGCTGTTCCGCACAGTACACACACGCCTCCGCCACCGCCCCGCGCACCGCGTCGGGCGCCGTGGTCAGCGCCGGTTGGAGCACGGCCGTGGCGGCGGCGTTGCCGATCCGCCCGAGCGCGACGGCGGCTGCCGACGCAACCTCCAGGTCCGCGTCCACCAGGCGGGACGCCAGCGCATCGACCGCGTCCGCGTCGCGACGCACGCCGAGCGAATTGATGACGCCGACCAGCAAGCGGCCCTCCAGCGTGCCCAGCGCCTGCCGCAATGCCGCGCCGGCCGCCGCGTCGGGGATCGCCTCCAACGGGATCCGCGCCCACGACGACAGTTCCTTGTCCGGCAACAGCGCGGCCAGGGCCGGCACGCACTCCTTCGTGCCCACCGTCACCAGCCGCTTGCAGGTGATCGCCTTCTCGGCGGCGGGCGCATTCGACTGGAGCACGTCAATCAACGCCGCCTCGGTGTCGTCCGCGGCCGGGGCCGGCCGAGCCGCCAGCGCGGCCAGCGCACAGATCAACGCGACCAGGGTCGTCAAACAACGTAAGTTGCACATCGTCAAGATCTCCATGCGAGTGATTTCAGATTCTCCACGGGTCGCGGAGCGCTTCGCCGCGCAGGCGGTTGGCCTGCTCGTCGCCAATGAACTCGTTCTTCTGCGGATCGTACTTCAACGGGCGATTCAACAGCGCGGTGATCCCCGCCGCATGGCAGGTGATGTGCGAATAGCAGGCCACGTCGGCGTTGGCCAACGGCTTGCCGCGCGTCTTGACGCAGTTCAGGAAATCACGGATGTGGAAGGTGGCCGGATACCCGCCGATCTCTTCCACGTTCCGGCCCGCCTGCAGCTCGGGCGAGCTGAGCTTGAACTGCCCGCTGTCACCCGTCTCGATCCAACCTCGGTCCCCTTCGAACCGCACGGGGCACGATCCCAGCGGCAGCCAGCCGTCGTTGCGCAGCACCAGCTTCACCCCGTTGGCATACCGGGCCTCCATCCGGTCGTTCTGGGGCGGGAAGTATTCGACGGGCGCCGTGTCGTCCGAGTTGTTGGCCCACTGGCACAGGTCCACGCAGTGCGATCCCCATTCCAGCACGCCGCCGCCCACCAGGCCGCCCCCTTTCTCGAAGTTGAAGCCGTCGGCCAGCAGCCGGCTGTTGAACGGCCGCCAGGCGGCCGGGCCGAGATACAGATCCCAGTCCGCTTCTTCCCGCGGCGGCTCTGGCTCGGCGGGCGCCCAGCCGCTGCTGCCCGTGGCCATCCCCATGGGGTGCGCGTAGAGGGTGTGGAGTCTGCCCAGTTTGCCGGTCCGCGCCAACTCGCACGCGAAGGCGAAGTGCGGCAAGTTGCGCCGCTGCGTGCCGGCCTGAAAGACGCGGCCCGTGCGGCGGATGATCGCGGCCAGTTCGAGGCTCTCGTGAATATTCTTGGTGCACGGCTTCTCGCAGTAGATGTCCTTGCCCGCCCGCGCCGCCAGCGCGGCCGCCGCGGCGTGCCAGTTGGGGCCGGTGGCAATCAGCACGGCGTCGATGTCGTCGCGCGCCAGCAGATCGCGCAAGTCGCGGTAGGTCTGGCAATCCTGATTCTGGTTGGCCGTGTCGACCATCTGCTTGGCGCGCGCCCGGCGCGCCGCCTTGGCGTCCGCGATGGCGACGAACTGGACGTCCGGTTCCTCCAGGAAGCAGCCGAGGTCATACTCCCCTCGGTTGCCGATGCCGATACCGCCCATCACGATGCGCTCGCTCGGCGCCACCGCGCCCTCTCGGCCCAGCGCCGCGGCGGCAACCAGCTGCGGCACGGCAAACAGAGTGCTGGCCTTGATCGTCGTCTTGAGGAACCGACGGCGCGCCAGGCGGCGTGCGTGTTCGGACATGACTCGTCTCCTATCGGGTTGGCAGTCACCAGGTGATTTCCGGGGTCCGATGACGGACAGCCCCGCAATCCCGCGCGGCGTTCGGGGGCGTCTCGGAGTATGACGCAGATTATTGACGCAGATCAAGGCCCCCCGCGTTGACACGGCCGAACGCTCGCTCCAATAATGGCGTCCATGCCAGAGCCACTGACATCCACGCCGGGCCTGAAGACTGTGTATTGGGTCGCCGCCGCGCTGGCCCTGTGCGGAGCCCTCCTGGCTCTCGACCCGGTGCCCTTTCACAGCCCGGTGGCCGAGGCCGTGGCGGTTCCAGCCTGGGCGACGGACGCGACGCCCGTGCGGTCGCCGAGCCGGGAGCCCATCTATCGGGCGGCGGTCTACAGCTACCGCTGCAGCGACTGTCACGCGATCATTGCCGAGCGCGATCCGGAGAGCTACCGCACGGCGGTGCAGCACACGGAGATCAAGCTGGAGCACGGGATCAATACGAGCTGCTTCAACTGCCATCACCAGAAGAACCGGGACTCTCTGGCCGGTGACCAGGGCGTCGAGATCCCGTGGGACCAGTCGGAGCTGCTGTGTGCGAAGTGCCATGGCCCGGTGTACCGCGACTGGCAGCACGGCGCGCATGGGCGCACCAACGGCTACTGGGACGCGCGTTTGGGCGCGCAGTCGCGGCGGCGGTGTGTCGAATGCCACGACCCGCACGAGCCGCCGTTCGCGCATCTCCGGCCGGCGCCCGGCCCGCACACCCTGCGCGTCAAACCGCCTGTCGCGGCTGAGCACCCCGCCACGCACAACCCGTTGCGGCTGCCCGGTGCGGCAGCCGGCCCGCGCCACGAGGCACCATGAGACACAGGACCTGAGCGATGGCCGCATCCGAGTTCCCGCCGGCTGACCCGAGCGCTCGCCCGACCGACCCCGCGTCCGGCGTGACGCGCCGCCAGTTCCTGTCGAGGACCGTGGTGGCGCTGGCCGGGGTCTCGGCGGTGGGCGGCGCGGTGACGCCGCTGCGCCATCTGGACACCCGCGACGTGCCGTCGCTGGACGAGCTGCTCCAGAAGCACTACCAGGAGATGACGCCGGAAGACAAGCAGCGGGTGTTCGATCGCATTGCCCAGTCGGTGCAGGACCGATTCGGAGTGACGACCCGGATCACGGACCCGCCGCCGCTGGAGGATGTCGAGTTCGTGTACGGCTTGAACCTGAGCCGTTGCATCGGCTGCCGCCGCTGCGTCCACGCGTGTGTCGCCGAGAACAACCAGTCGCGCGCGCCGGAGATCCAGTACATCCGCGTGCTGGAAATGGAAAAAGGGAGTATCGATCTCGAGACGGCCAACCACTATTACGATCCGCCCCAGGTTCCGGACCCGGACAAGTACTACATGCCGGTCCAGTGTCACCAGTGCGCGGACCCGCCCTGCGTGAAAGTCTGCCCGGTGGAGGCCACCTGGCAGGAGCCGGACGGGATCACGGTCATCGACTACGACTGGTGCATCGGCTGCCGGTACTGCGAGGCGGCCTGCCCCTACTGGGCCCGCCGCTTCAATTTCGCCGAGCCGCAGCTGGCGTCCGAACAGCTCAATCCGGAGATGTCGTACCTGTCCAACCGTCCGCGGCAGAAAGGGGTGATGGAGAAGTGCACCTTCTGCCTGCACCGGACGCGGACGGGTCGCCTGCCGGCCTGCCTGGAGGTCTGTCCGACCGGGTCGCGCAAGTTCGGCAACGTGAAGGACCCGCACAGCGAGGTGGCGTACATCCTGCGGCACAAGCGCGTGTACGTCCTGAAGGAGGAGGTGGGCACGATCCCGCGGTTCTTCTACTACTTTGACGAGCGTGGGAGTCGCTACCGCGAGGCGATCGAGTCGGACGAGCAGGGAGGCGAGGGATGAAGAAGTACCTCACGTTCCTGTGGGACTGTTTCCGCCTGAGCTTCGTGGGCGACTGGCGTTACCACCTGTGGATGACCATTCTGACCGTCGTCGCGCTGGGCGGCCTGCACGCCTACTGCCGGCAGCTGGTCCACGGGCTGATGACCACCGGCATGACGGATCAGGTGTCCTGGGGCCTGTACATCGCGAACTTCACCTACCTGGTGGGCCTGGCGGCGGCCGCGGTCATGCTGGTGATCCCGGTGTATGTGTACCGCAACATGCACCTGCACGACGTGGTGATCTTCGGCGAGCTGCTGGCGGTGGCGGTGATCATCATGTGCCTGGCGTTCGTGGCGGTGGACTTGGGGCGCCCGGACCGGTTCCTGCACCTCGTGCGGCGATTCAATTTTCCCGGCTCGATGCTGACCTGGGACGTGATCGTCCTGAACGGCTACCTGCTGCTGAACCTGCACATCTGCGGCTACTTGATCTACTGTGCCTACTGCGGCCGTCGGCCGTCGGCCGTGTTCTACGTGCCGTTCGTCTTCATTGCCATTGTCTGGGCCGTGACGATCCACACGGTCACCGCCTTCCTGTATGTGGGCCTCGGCGGCCGACCGTTCTGGAACTCGGCGATCATCGCGCCGCGGTTCCTGGCCAGCGCGTTTGCGGCCGGTCCGGCGTTCATCATCCTGACGCTGCAGGTCGTGCGGCACTACACGCGGCACCGGGTGAGCGACGAGGCGTTGCTGACGCTGCGGCGCATTGTCCAGGTGGCGATGCTGATCAACATCTTCCTGCTGGCGTGCGAGGTGTTCACCGAGTTCTATACCGGCTCGGCGCACGTGGCGTCGTCGCGGTACCTGTATTTCGGGCTGCACGGCTACCATGCGCTGGTGCCCTGGATCTGGGGGGCGATCGGGATGAACCTGGTGGCGACGCTGCTGTTGATCTTGCCGGCGTCGCGCGGCCTGCGCTGGCTCAATGTCGCGTGCGTGCTGTCGATCGTGGGGATCTGGATCGAGAAGGGGATGGGTTTGATCGTGCCGGCGTTCATTCCCAGCCCGCTGGGCGAGATCGTGGAGTACACACCGACGCTCTCTGAGATTGCGATTTGCCTGGGCATCTGGGCTTTGGGGCTGCTGATCTACACCATTTTCGTTCGAGTTTCTGTACCCGTGCTGGCGGGCGACGTAACGTTCGAGCGGCGCCGGACGCGCGCCGCCCTGCGGGACCACCACGGCATCGGGGAGGGCATCCGGAGGGAGTAACTGCACCATGCGACCATTCAACACGAACCCGCGAACACTCTGGCCCTTGCGTGCGGTATGCCTGGTGGCGGCGCTCGGGCCGGCCGTGCCCCTGGCCGCCCAGGCCTGGGGCCTGCCCGAGATGTCGGTCGAGACGCAGGCGTGCGTCGCGTGCCACAAGCTGGAGAACGCAGGGATTTACCAGCAGTGGGGCAACAGCAAGCACTTCCGCGCCAACGTGGGGTGTTTCGAATGCCACATGGCCAAGGAGGGCGAACCGGACGCGCAGCTGCATGAAGGGCAGTGGATCGCCACGATCGTGTCGCCCAAGGACTGCAGCCGCTGCCATGTGCGCGAAGGGGAGGAGTTCGCGCACTCCCACCACTCCAAAGGCGCGCGCATCCTCGGCTCGCTGGACAACGTGCTGGCCGAAGTGGTGGAGGGGAATCAGGCCATGCTGACGCCCGCCTTCCCGCAGGGCAACAGCGCGGCCGCCGTCAGCGGCTGCTGGCAGTGCCACGGCAGCGAAGTGAAAGTCTTGCCCGGCGGCAAGCTGGACCCCGCCACCTGGCCGAACACGGGGATCGGCCGGATCAACCCGGACGGCTCCGAAGGGTCCTGCTCGGCCTGCCACAGCCGCCATTCCTTCTCCGCCTACCAGGCCCGGCACCCCGACAACTGCTGTAAATGCCACATGGGGCCCGACCACCCGCAGATGGAGATTTACTACGAGTCGAAGCACGGCATCGCCTTCCGCGCGTTCAAGGACAAGCTGAACATGGACGCGGCCAAGTGGGTCGTGGGCGAGGATTACCACCTGGCGCCCACCTGCGCCACCTGCCACATGAGCGCCACGCCGTCCCGGCCCGCGACGGCCAAGCGGGCCGCGCGGCCGGGCATGCCGGTGACGCACGACGTCGGCATGCGGATCAGCTGGAACAATCGGCCCGAAGTGTCGATCCGCCCGGAAGTGAGCGACGCCAAGCTGGGCCTGCCCGGCGCCAACGTCAACTGGGAGACTCGCCGCAGCAACATGCAGGCCGTGTGCGTCAACTGCCACGAACAACAATGGGTCGACAACTTCTACGTGCAGTACGACGCGCTGGTCACCCAGTACCATGAGAAATTCGCCAAGCCCGGCCTGGAACTCTACGGGCTGGCCAAGCCGCTGCTGGAACCGGCTCAGTTCGCCAACGCGCTGGATTGGACCTGGTACGAGATCTGGCACCATGAAGGCCGCCGCGCCCGGCACGGCGCGTCGATGATGGGGCCCGACTACACGCACTGGCACGGCACCTACGAAGTGGCCAAGCACTTCTACAGCAAGATGGTGCCGGAGTTGAAGGAGCTCATCGAACGCGGCGCCCGGTCCGGCGACGCGGCCCAGGTGGAGGCCGCACGGAAACTCGACGCGCGGCTCACGGAACTGCTCCAGTCGGACAACCACCGCTGGTACCTGGACCAACTGACCGCGGAAGAGCGGGCGTTGCGCCAGCAGCGGCGCGACGAATTCCAGAAACGTTACGCCAAGTGAGCGGTCCGTCCGGACCGACCCGTATCATGAACGTGCCACGATGCGTGTGCGCCGGATTGTGCCTGCTGCTGTCGGTGGCGCAGGCCCTCGGTGAGGACCGCGCCGCGGAGCCGGAAGTCCGCGGATCGGAGAGGTTCCAGGAGCAGGTGCGCCGCGCGCTCCGGCTGCTCCAGGAACGCGATCGCGACGCCTATGCGATCGTGACCAGACACATCGGGCGCATCCAGGAGGCCGAACGCAGCGGCATGTGGGCCCAGCGGACGCCGCCGACGTTCGACCTGAGCGGCGTCACCGCGTTCTACTCCGTCACCTGGTGCGCTGCGGCCATCGCCCACGATTCGTTCCACTCCAAGCTCTACCACGACTACCGGAAAGAACACGGCGGAGAAGTGCCCCTGGATGCCTGGACCGGCACGGCGGCCGAACAGCAATGCATGAAACACCAGTTGGCCGTGATGGAACGTATCGGCGCGCCGGAGCGCGAGATCGAGCACGCCAGGAAGATGGCCGACGGGCACTTCGTGAAGGACAACAAGGACTGGGAGGAATACCGGAAACGCTCCTGGTGACCGCCCGCCTGCGCACGCACGCACGCTCCCAGGCCCGCGCAACCGCCGGGCCGCGCGGCCGCCTGCCACGGCAGAGGGCCCCGCTCCGCCGGACCCGGCGGGCGCCGGCGTGCGGCGCTCGACCCGGGAAGGATCGGAAAGCCGTCTCGTCTCCCCGCTACTCCAACAGCTGACCGCGGATCGTGACCGTCACGTGACGGATCGACTTCCCCGCCTGGTCGTAGAGCACATACGCCTTGAGCCACCGCGTGACCACCGCGCTGTGGGTAGGCAACGTATCGAGCGTCATTTCCAGCAGCAAGCTGCGGCCCGCATCGTCGAAGTGCAGCGGGGCAAGCTCCGCCCGCGCGAGGTCGGGCACTTGAGCGTAGTGGGCCATCTGCGGCACCGCCCAGCGCGACAGCGAGCGGACCTGCGCCGGCGTCACCTGCGTCTGCAGGCTGGGAGCCAGCTGCCGCCACAGCTCCCGGGCGCGTTCCAGATCGTCCGCGTAGCGGGCCGTCTGAGCATCCGACCAGGCCGCGTCCGACCAGGGCCGATCCATGATCGGCAGGTGCTGCATCTCCGGCACGAACGAGAGCTGTCGCGTCAACGGGCGGTAGAGCCGCGCGCGGAACGGCTCTTCGCGCAACAGCACGGCCTGCAGGAACCGGAAGCTGTCAGCCAGGTACCCCTCGTAGCCGGTCGGGTTGCCCTGCCAGTCGGTCCAGTCGATGCCCTGGCCGCCCGCGTCGCGCACGCCGTTCTGGAACTCGCCCCGCATCTGACGCTCCAGCATGGCACGCAGGACCCGGTCCGCCTTCTCGTTCTCGCCCACCTGGTAGTGCGCGGCCAGGAAATGCAGGACCTGGCCCGCCGTGATGCCGCCGTTCTGGTAGTGGCCCAACGTGTCCGCGCCGTCCTCCCGCTGCGGGATGCCCAGCGCATCGGGCAGCAGGTAGTCGTCGCGCCGGACCGGCACGAGCATCGGCGGGATCCCCAGATCGAACCGCGTGAAACCCACCGTGTCGATCTTCTCCCAAAGCCGGGCCAGGATCTCGCGACCCTGATCCGGCGGCACCAGCCCGTATTCGATGGCCAGTCCGTTCACGATCGGCGTGGCATAGTCGTGCAGCTCGCCGTCCTCGCTCTTCCACCAGGCCAGCCAGCCGGTCGCCGGGTTGTAGAGCGTCTTCGCGTAGCTCGCCTGCAGGCGGTCCGCCAGCGCCTGGTAACGAGCGCTTTGTTCGTGCCGGGCCAGGCGCGCCTCCAATTCCGCCAGGCAACGCCACGCACGATAGACCAGGGCGTTGGTGTATCCGTCCTTATGGCCGCAGTTGACGGCGTCAAACCAGGCGCACGACCGCGCCGGCTGCTGCAGCGTACCGCGGTTGCCGCTCTGCGTGGCTTCTACCATTCCGTCCTGGTCGATGTCGCGCCGGGCAAGGAAGTCGGCCACCAGCTCGCATCGCTCGATCCGCTCGGCCAGCCAGGACGTGTCGCCCGTCATTTCGACATAGTCCCAGGCGGCGATCAGCGGACCGGCGTTGGCGTCCAGGAAGTCGCCGTAGTCCCAGTAGCAGATCACTTCGCCGGTGGGCCGCGTGCGTTGGAGCAGCCAGAAGTCCACAGACCGGCGGAGGAGCGGGGCCAGGGACACGTCCGGGGCGATCTGAGGCGTCCACATGGCCTGGTCCGCGTAGAACCACAGAGAACAACTGGCCGGATCGCTGATCACGTTGTTGCCCAGAATGCCCGGCGGGGCGCTGAACGGCCGAGTCTGGTCACCCCACCGAGCACTCGGCTGCCAGGCCCCAAACCAGCCGCGCCGCGCCTGCGACCACAGGGCCGTGTCGGCCAGCCCCGCCGGTGCAGCAAGGTGGAGCGGCGTCAGCGTGAGCGAATAGACCGTGTCCGGCCGCACCGGCGCGAGCTCCACCAGGAAATCGACCGTCTTGTCCGCCCGACTGCCTTCCAGCCGACCCTGCCAGCCGCCCTGATCGGGATCCTCCAGCAACATCTGGCCGAAATCGGGCGCGCTGATCACGGCGGGCAGCCGCAGAGTCCCGTCCTCGCACCACTGCTTCGGCAAGACCGTGGTCGGCGTGACGCCCGGGTCGAATGGGAAGACGACTTGGATCGCCTCGATCATGGCCGCCTGCGGGCCCCGTGTCGTGAAGGACATCTGCAGCGACTGGCCTGTCGAAGTGATCAGCCACGCCAGATCCGCATCTCGGCCAAGCGGGATGGAAAACACGTGGACATGGTCCGCGGACGTCGTCTCGAGAATCGGCCCCTCCGAGCATGCCAGCCACTGGTCGGCCACTCGCACGCGCGGCGCCACGGCCTGCCCGGCGCGGAGCAGGTTCCTGTCGGCCCGCTCGCCACCCTCGGTGTCCCAGCTCAGAAAGCTCACCGCCGGCCGGTCCGGCGCGGCCTGCCAACGCAGCACGGGTTCCGCCGCCGCGACGCCAGCCTGCCCCACTCCGAAAACGCACAACCCCAAGAACATGGTGCCGAACGTCACACAGTCGGATCGGTTCACGCTGGGCTGGATCATGGCTGTCTCTCGCTATGCTGACGTGTCAATGGCGGGCAGGTCGACTCACGGTAGTCACCGCGACCACTCCCCAGTATCTAACCGTCGGGCCGCGCGCCCTGCAAGCGGTCGGAGTGCTCAGCGGGCATTGACCGGCCCCCATGTTTTCACATCCCGCAAGTGTCCTCCCGGGGCGCTGGGGCGTTTGCGGATGCGCGTGTTTGTGTATGCGCGCGTTTGCGTGTCCGCGAGCCAGCGCGGCGGCCGGGTCGGCTCGCGCCCGCAGCGCCGAGGACACGAACCACGCGGAGCGCCGCTCCGGCGACCCGTCCATACCGCCGCCTGCAACCGCACCGGCCCAGGTTCGCACGGCCCGTTAACGATGCACAGGCCACGTCCAACGCCGACCGCGCGAATAAAACCGAAAAAAACACGCAGGTTGGTCTTGATATTTTTGGGGTGACGTGTTTAATTCTCGCGATGACGGTATTGCATGCATGGCCAGACCCGACGAACTTGAGCCCACCACGCGCTGGTCGACGCGCGAGAAAACGTAGGCCAATCCCGAAAGGAATGATTTCGCTTGGCCGATAGATGTGTGTGACTCCACCCGAAGTTGTCCAAGTCGACAACACCTGTGCCTTCCGCGAGAAGGTCGGCCGTTCGACGGACGGCCAAGGAAATCGCAGCCTCCAGGATGTTGGCGGTGGACCTCGCTCCGAAAGGAATCCTGTTCATGAACGAGTGTGCCGACTCGAATTGTTCGCTGGCACCCCCTGACGAGGAGCCTCCCGGTTCTCCGGAACCTCATCCTTCCTACCCAATCGACTCTCCTGGTTACTCCCATTCCTGTCTTGCCGTGGCGGACCCCCCGCGAACCAGTGCGGCGGTGGCGCTCCCGGCGGTGAGCGCTGAGGCGGACGCGCCCGGTCGGACACGGTCGCGTGCCGCGCGCGGCAGTCGACGGCGCTCGGCGCCCAAAGGTCCGGCGGGCCGGCCGGCCGCACCGCCCGTGTCGTGGCGGACGGTGTCGAGCGAGCTGCGGACGCCGGCGTTTCGCGCGCGGTTCTATCCCGAGGTGCCCGACCATCAGTGGGACGACTGGCGCTGGCAGATCCGGCACCGGATCCGGACGCTGGATCAGTTTTCCACCATGTTGAACCTCTCGGCGGCCGAGCACAACGCGTTGGTCGACGGCGGGACGATGCTGCCGGTCGGGGTCACGCCCTACTATATGAGCCTGCTGGACCCCGACGATCCGCGTCAGCCGCTTCGCCGAACCGTGGTGCCGACCACGGCCGAGTTCCTGCGGATGCCGGGGGAAGCCGACGATCCGCTGGGCGAGGATGGCCACAGCCCGGTGCCGGGACTGATCCACCGCTACCCGGACCGGGTCCTCATGCTGCCGTTGGACTTCTGCTCGACCTACTGCCGGTACTGCACCCGTTCGCGCGTGGTGGGGCATGGCGAGATCGTGCCGAACGAGGCGCGGTTGGATGCCATTTTCGAGTACCTCCAGCGGGCCACCGAGGTCCGCGACGTGCTGGTTTCCGGCGGCGATCCGTTGGCCTTGAGCGACGACCGGCTGGACGCGATCCTGTCGCGCCTGCGGGCCATCCCGCACATCGAATTCGTGCGGATCGGCACGAAGATGCCGGCGGTCCTGCCTCAGCGGATCACGCCGGAGCTGTGCGATGTCTTGCGGCGATATCACCCGTTGTGGATGAGCCTGCATTTCACGCATCCGGAGGAGTGTACGCCGGAGTCGACTCGGGCGTGCGGCCGGCTGGCGGATGCCGGGATCCCGCTCGGCTCGCAGACCGTGCTGCTCCAGGGCGTCAACGACAACGTCGAGACGATGAAACAGCTGGTCCACCGGCTGCTCAGGATGCGGGTCCGTCCCTACTATCTGTACCAGTGCGATCCGATCAGCGGTTCGTCTCATTTCCGGACGCCGGTATCCAAGGGGCTGGAGATCATCGCCGCACTGCGTGGTTACACGACCGGGTACGCCGTGCCGACCTACGTCATCGACGCGCCGGGCGGCGGCGGCAAGATCCCATTGCAGCCGGACAACGTCGTGGGACGCGAGGGCGACGACTTGATCCTGCGCAATTTTGAAGGCCGAACGTTCCGCTACCCCGATCCGCTGTAGTATGCATGTAGGCATTACATACGATCTGCGCGACGAGTATCTGGCCGAAGGATACAGCGAGGAAGCGACAGCCGAATTCGACCGCGCGGACACGATCGACGCCATCGCGGCAGGCCTGCTCGAGCTGGGTCACCAGGTGGATCGGATCGGCCGTGCGCGGCAACTGGTGCGCCGGCTCGCGGCGGGCGATCGCTGGGACCTGGTTTTCAACATCTGCGAGGGGTTGTCCGGCATGGCCCGCGAGGCGCAGGTGCCGGCGATCCTGGAGGTGTTCGCGATTCCCTACACGTTCGCCGACCCGCTGGTCATGTCGTTGTGTCTCCACAAGGGCCTGGCGAAGATGGTGGTGGATCAGGTCGGGCTGCCGACTCCCAGATCCTTGGTCGTCGAAACGCTCGGCGACCTCGACCGCCTCGCGCTCGATTACCCGCTGTTCGCCAAACCGGTCGGGGAAGGGACCGGCAAGGGGATCACGCCGGCGTCGCGCATCGTCGGCCGCGCCGAGTTGACGCAGGTCTGCCGGCAGCTGCTCGAGCAGTTCCGTCAACCGGTGCTGGTCGAACAGTACCTGCCGGGGCGCGAGTTCACGGTCGGCCTGCTGGGCACCGGCGCCCGGGCCATGGTGCTGGGCACGCTGGAGATCGTGTTGCGGGCCGACGCGGAGCCGGGCGCTTATTCGTACGTGAACAAGGAGCGGTGCGAGGAGCTGGTCGAGTACCGGCTGGTGGACCCGGGCGACCGGGAGGTCGCGGCGGCCGAGCGGACGGCTTTGGCCGCCTGGCGGGCATTGGGGTGCCGTGATGCGGGTCGGGTCGACCTGCGATCGGACGCGGCCGGGGTGCCGCAGTTCCTGGAAGCGAACCCGCTGGCAGGTATGCATCCCTCGCACTCGGACCTGCCGATGCTGGCCACCGCGCTGGGCATGCCCTACGTCGAATTGATTCGCCGGATCGTGCAGTCCGCCGAAGAGCGGGTGGTCGCAGCATGAGGATCGTGGTGCTTCACAATGACGTGTCGGGCGACGCCTCGTCGGCCGACCTGGATGTCCTGGCTCAGCGCGATGCGGTGCTGGAGGCGCTGGGCATGTTGGGACATGACGCCCGGGCCTGGAGCTGCACACTGGACCTGTCGCGGACTTACGAGCAGCTGGACGCGGAACGCCCCGATGCGGTGTTCAACCTGGTGGAAGCCCTGGGCGGCACCGACCGGCTGATGCCGGTCGCGACGCTGCTGTTGGACGCGTTGCGGCTGCCTTACACGGGCGTGCCGACCCCGGGCCTGCTGATGACCAACGGCAAGCTGTCGACCAAGCAGTGCCTGCGCCGCGCGGCGCTGCCCACCGCGCCGTGGTTGACCGACGCGGCCGACGCCTGGCAAGGGCTCCCCTGGCCCAACGCCGGGGCTTCGACGCGTGAGGCGGGAGACCCGACCCCGCGGCTGGCCCCGGTGATCATCAAGGCGATCTGGGAGCATGCTTCGTTCCACATGGGAGACGAGGCGATCGTGAGCCCCCGGACGCAAGCCGAGTTGGTGGCGATACTGCAGTCGCGCCAGCGGGAGACAGGCCAGCCGCATTTCGCCGAGCCGTACCTAGAGGGACGCGAGTTCAACCTGTCGCTGCTGGCCGGCGAGCACGGCCCGCAGGTGCTGCCGCCCGCCGAAATCGACTTCGGCCAGTTCCCGCCCGGCAAACCGCGGATCGTCGGCTATCGCGCGAAATGGGACGAAACGTCGTTCGACTACCACCACACGCCGCGGCGATTCGACTTCCCGCTGACCGATCAACCCTTGCTGGACGAACTCTGCCGGCTGGCCGTCGCTTGCTGGGAGGAGTTCGGCCTGCGCGGATATGCGCGGGTCGATTTTCGGGTCGACCACCATGGCCGGCCCTGGATCCTGGAGGTGAATTCCAATCCCTGCCTGTCCCGGGACGCGGGCTTCGCGGCCGCCGCGGAACGCGCCGGAATCCGTTACGACCAGTTGATCCACCACATCCTCCTGGACGCGCTGGCTTCCGCGCGGGATTCGATAGCGCCCGGGCTGTCAGCCAGACAGGGCAGGGCAGGACAGGACAGGGCGGGAGACGGTCACGCATGAGCGTCCCACCGGCCGACCGGGGAAGTCGGATCGGCCGTGGCCTCACGGACGAGGATAGCTCGGCCGCCGGTGCCGTTGGTGCCGTGCTTGGCAGACAGGTCGGCCCTGCAGGGCCGACCCCCGGTTGGGAACCGGGCGGCAATATGGCACAATCGCGGGCGGTCGCGCCGCCCTGCGGCGGTCCGGGCGCGCAGACTGACGCGAGGGAATCACGGAATGAACAACAAGCTCGATTTCATTTTTGCGCGGCGGAGCGTGCGCGTATATCGCCGAGCGGCCGTGGAGGACGATCTCGTCCGAGACCTGTTGGAGGCGGCGATGGCCGCGCCTTCCGCCGTGGCGAAAGACCCCTGGGAGTTCATCGTCGTGCGTGACCGCCCGATGCTCAACCGCCTGGCGGGCGGGTTGCCCAACGGGCAGACTCTGGCGGACGCGGCGCTGGGGATCGTCGTGTGCGGCGACCTCGGCCGGGCACACGACCGGCAGTTGTCGTACTTGCTGCAAGACTGCTCGGCGGCGACCGAGAACCTGTTGCTGGCCGCCCCGGTGCTGGGACTCGGCGCCTGCTGGTTGGGCGTACACCCGCGCGAAGACCGCGTGGCGCACGTGCGCGCGTTGCTGGCCATCCCGGCCGACGTGCTTCCGGTCTCGATCGTAGCGCTCGGTTGGCCCGCCGAGTCCCCCGCGCCCCGCACGCGGTACCGCCCGGACGCCGTACACCGGGAGACCTGGTAGACCGCATCGGCAGGGTCGCGCGAACCACGCGGGCGGAGATCGGGGCACGCGGGTGGCCGGCGGCCCGGTCAGCGCTCGACGACTTCGAACGGCACGGGGGGGAAGTCGCCGACCGAAACGCGGCGCTTGGTCGTAGGCCGGCCGCCGCGGCCTTCCGCGGGGCGCTGTGCAAAGACGTTCAGCACCAGTTCACCCTGCAAGCCCGGCTTGGCCGTCTCGGCGTCGGCCGAGAGCAACAGGACCAGCTGACCCGCTTCGCGAATGACGCGGACCAACGTGATGCCGCGGGGCGGGTCGCTCAACTCGACGCCCACGTCGTCCAGGTTCTCTCGGCCGGGGATCGCCAGCTGGTAGCGAATCATGCTGCCGGACGGGATCTGGAGCACGTTGGCCGGCTTCTTCGGCGCTTGCGAGGCGGCCACCATCGCGCGGGCCGGCGCCTCCGCGCTCACGTACACCACCAGGTTCTCGGCCGGCACCAGGTGCTGGTAGAAGAACGCCTGCATCATGTCCTCGGCCGGCACGCCGGGCCGGACCAGTTCTCGTCCACGCATGTCCGCCTGCCCCACCAGGTGCAGGATGTACGGGGCGTCACGCGCCGTGGACGGCACGGTGAGCGCGATCTGCACTTTCGCCTGCTCCGCCGGAATCAGGCCCTGGTCGATCTTGAACCCCTCGGGCGCGTCCTGGAGCGAGAGCCGGATGTCCTGATTGAACCCATCGTGGCGCACGGCATGGACGGTGATCGGGATGGTGGTGCCGGGCCGCGCGCTGATGGCCGACGGGACGACACGCAGTTCGAAGTCCGGCCGCCGCTGGCTGACCCGCAGGCGATAGGCGTACGCCGGCCCGCCCTTTTTCTGCGTATCCCCCACATGAACGTAGAACGTGCCGTCTGTCGGCAAGACCACCTGCAGCAGCGAATCCGCATGATGCGTCATCAACCCGGCTCCGATGTCTTCCAGGTCGTCACAGATCGCCAATTGCCGGCCCTCCGCGTCGGTCAACACCAGCAGCGAGTCGAGGGGCGATTCCAGGCGGCGGGCCAGCACTTCCACAATCACCTGGCCACCCGCCCGGCCGTCGAACCGGAACAGATCCCAATCGCCGGGTGGATCGATCCGCCCATTGACGATCACGGGCGGCTTGAGCAGCTGGGCGCTGGCCGGGTCGTTGTTCGGCTCCTGTTCGACCAGTTCGGGCAGCGCATCCACGGCCAACAGGATCTCGTTCGACGTGTACTTTCGAGTCGACACGGAGATCGGGTAGCTGCCCGGCTGCTTGTCCGTGGCGTCGAACGTGATCGTCTCGGCCGGCAGGTTCCAGCCGTTGAGTGTGACGGTCCCCGACTGACCGGCCTGGATCCCCAAGGGGAACACATGCGTCAGGAACGGGACTTCCCCCACGGTGATGCGATAGACGAAGTCCTCGCGGCCGCGGTAGATCGAATCGCGAATCTCCAGCTCGTAGTCGCCGTCTTTGGGCACGCGGTAGTACAGCAGCGGATCCGGGCGGAACTCGTTGTCGTCTGCGTACGCGACCTCCCGATTGTCCGCGTCGTAGAGCGTGATGATCGACTGGAACCAGCCGGGCACGGCGTCGGCCAGGTAGGGCACCAGTTCCCGGGCGCGGACGGCCAGCACCAGTTTCTCGCCTTTTTTGGCGTGGAAGCGGAAGCGATCGACATCGCCGGGCATGATCTGGCCGTTGAGCACTGCGGGAATCGACGCGACGGTGTTGTCCCCGGCCCGGATGTCGTTGGGCTCTTGCTCCGAGACCTCGGGATGGACATCGATGAAGAAGGCCAGGGGGTTGGATACGCCGCGCGGCGTTTTCAGGCGCACTTCGCGCCGGCCGGGGGCCGCGTCCGCATCGATCTTCAGGTCGATCGCGATCGTCTCCTCGATGGCCGGGTTCAGTTGCCGCTTCTCGTCGTCCTGCCGCTGTTCATACTCGTCCAGCAGTTGCAGCGTTTCCTCGGTCACGTCCATGGCCTTGAGCAGTTCGAGGGCTTGGGCATAGGCGCCCTGCTTGGCGCGCAGGTCGAACTGTTTTCCTTCGGCCCGCAGCTTGTCGCGCACGAGGTCGATCTTCTCCCGCACGCGGCTGGCCTCACCCTCATCCAACGGCTTCTTGTGTTTGCCAATCGCAGCCTGGACGCCGTGGCCCGTGACGAGCACTTCCGCAGTGTCCGCCAGGTACTGGCCGCCCACGACCGCGCGGACCTCGGTCCCGACCTGGCCGCCCGCCGGGTAGATGTATCCCAGATGCGGATCGTTCTGTGCCAGCGCGCCGGGCAGTGCGCCGCAGGCGGCGCACGCCCACCAGGCGACGGCGCGGACGAACCGGCACGCGGGTCGACAGGATCGCATGGCACCTCCAGACCGGTTCACATGAGCTCCTTGAGCCGGCCGCCGACTTCGACACCGTCATCGGCCGTGGGCAGCAGCGCGACGTCCATGCCCTGGGGATGCGCGATGGTGCCCTCCGGGTCGATCCCGAGCTGCTGGTAGATGCTGCCCACCAGATCCCACGGGTAGACGGGCCGGTCGATGACTTCGGCCCCATAGGCATCCGAGGCGCCGACGACCGCGCCGCCTTGGAACCCGCCCCCGGCGATCAAGGTGGAAAAGACGGCCCCATAGTGGTTGCGGCCGCCGTTCCAGGGCGCTTCCCACTGGACCTGGGGCGTGCGGCCGAACTCGCCGCCGCACCAGACGATCGTGCTCTCCAGCAGCCCGCTGGCGGCCAGGTCTTCCAACAGGGACGAGACGCCCTTGTCCAACTGCGGGAGCATCTGCCGCATGGCCTCGAAGTTCTCCTTGTGCGTGTCCCAACCGCCGTAGTTGATCGTGATGAAGCGGACACCTTTCTCGATCAACCGGCGGGCGACGAGGCACGACTGGCCGAATGTCGAACGGCCATACTTGGTCCGCGTCTCGCCCGATTCCTGCGACAAATCGAACACCTTGCCCGCATCGCCCAGGATCAGGTCGTACGCCTCGTCCTCCGCCTTCTTGACCGCCTCCATCGACTCCGACCCCTCGGAGGCGAGGGCGAGCGAATTGAGTCCCCGGAGCAAGCTGCGCCGCGCCTTCTGTCGCTCGTCTGAAATCCCCGGCGCCACCACGCCCTCGACCAGGAACCGCTGGGCGTTCGGGTCGCCGCCCGTGGCGAATGGTTTGTAGCGGGGGCCCAAGAAGCCGCTTTCCGAGAACCGGCCTTGCGGTTGGGTGAGCACGATATAGGGCGGGATGAGCCCCGTGTAGCCCGCCTCGTAGCCAGTCAACTTCGATACCACGGCACCGATGTGCGGGTAGACCAGCTTGCCGCCCGTCTGGTTTCCAGTCTGGACCATGTACGCGGCCGTCTCGTGGCCGTTCTGGCCGTGTGTGCTGCCGCGCACCAGCGCGTATTTGTCGAACTGCTTGGCGAGCAGCGGCAGGAGCTCGCCGATCACGACGCCCGGCACGGTCGTGGCGGCCGTCGACCGCAGCGGCCCGCAGTAGTCGCTGCCGGCCGCCGGTTTCGGATCGAACGTGTCCAGGTGCGGCGGGCCGCCCCACAACCAGATCTGGACGACCGCCTTGGCCTTCGCCTCGGCCGGTGCCGCCGCCGGCGCGTCCTGGGCACGCGCCGACGCGACGCGCCGGTCCGTCAGCCAGTACCCGGTGGCCGCCACCAGGCCGCCTTGGAGCAGGGAACGACGCGTGATCGGGATGCCCAGCATGCCGCACATTGGATCCGGGCCGCCACGGTGCACCTGCCCACTCGCTTGATCTCGCTTCGCAGTCATGTCTCGTACCTCGACTTTTCCGTATGTTCCCGGGGGGGAACCATGAACCCGCGGTCGCGTCCCCTCCTCCGTGGATAGGGCACTAATGACGGTACAGGAACTCCACGCTGTTGATCAGGGCCCAGATCAAGTCGGTCGTCGCCTCTGAGCCGTGGACGACGCCCGATTGGGCGTATTTGCTGAACACCTGCAGCTCGCGCTCCGTTGGCAGCCGCGCGAGGATCGTCAGGTAGATGCGCTTGGCCGTTTCGGTCGCGTCCCCGCCGTGGCTGGTCAGCTCGCGCAGTTTCTCGCTCTGCTCGATCTTGCGCTGGATATGGCTGGAGTTGAGCAGATGCAGCCGCTGGGCGGCCGACGGCCGGTTGCTGCGTTCCGACTCGAGCCCCGTGTCCCGCGGCGGGCGACCGAACATCTCCAGGAACGTGCTGGTGATGCTGCCATCGGCCAGGGCGATCGTGCGCTGATGCGGCGGGATGAACGTGAACGGCTCGGGGATCGCGCTCGAATACTCCTCGGTCGTCCCCGTGATCTGGCACAACGCATCGACCAGCACCTCCGCGTCCAGCCTCCGCAACGGATAGTACGCGAAATACTTCGCCGCGTCCGAATGGTCCGACCGCGGGATGGAAGACAACTGGTAAGTCTTGGAGTTCAAAATGAGTCGGAACAGCTCCTTCACGTCGTACTTGGACGCGTGCAGCTCCTGTTCGAGCAGCTCGAGCAGCTTAGGTACAGCCGCCGGGTTGTCCGGACGGATGTCGTCCGGTTCGTGGATGATCCCCCGGCCGAGCAGCCAGGACCAGACGCGGTTCGCGATGTTCCGGGCGAAGTAGGGGTTGCGGGGCGAAATGAGCCAGTCGGCGAACACCTCGCGCGGGTCCTGGCCCGGCAGCAGCTCGACCGTCGTGCCGTCCGGCAGCACGGCCGACCGGGGCCCGTCGTTCAGGTACTTCTGTGAATCGAAATAGACGATCTCTTCCTTCCACTCACGCGTCTTCTTGAAGCCTACGTACGAGAAGAAAACGGCCATCTCCGCCAGCTTCTCCGGCGGCCAGTTGTCGGTCCGCGTCCCCATGAACGTCAGCGCCACGGCCCGGGCCAGCGCTTCCGGCTGCTTCGTCTGTGCCGACCGATAGAAATTGACGGGCGGGTCCCGGAAATTGCTGCCGTTGGAACACAGAATCGCACGCGCGAACTGGTCGTACCGCATGTTCTCCCGTAACGCGATTTTGATCCAGCGGTGATAGGCTTGGACGGCGTTCGGCCACAAATTCACCGGGAACTCCGCCTTCACCCGCAACAGGTCGCACCACTTGAGCGCCCAATACTCGGCATACTCGTCCCGCGCCAGCAACCGGTCGATCAGGTCTCGTCGCTTGTTGGGATTGGAATCCATCAGGAACTGCCGCGCCTCGTCGGCCGTCGGAAGCGTGCCGATCACGTCCACGTAGACGCGCCGCAGGAACACCGCGTCCGAACACACCCGGGCCGGCTCGATCTTCTCCTGACGCAACTTCGCGAACACCGCCCGGTCGATCTTGGTGCGCGGACTGACCTTCTCGTCGCTCTCAAACGTCGGATTCAGCGCCCGATCGGCCCCCCAGACCATCGACCCGCACAACAGGCCCATCGCGATCGCCAGATGTGCTCTCATCGCACCACTCGCCTTACCCTCGGCACACCCAAGACCCAGCTCCATGATAATTCAGGTTATCCAATTATTGGGACCCGGAACAGCATTTGGTAGTGCCGCAGGGGGGCGTCGCGCCGCGTCATGGCTGTTGGGCGGAGCACGATCCGACGCCCGTGACGGGTGGGCCGAGACCCGACGGAGACGGGCTGCACGCACGGGCACGGCGTACTGAGCGGCGAGTCTTCCGGTTGCGCAGAACGGGCAGGCGGCCGCGGCGTGGAATGCTCGGATCCCACGCCGCACGCGATCCGACCGCCAAGTGACAGCTGCGCAGGTGGCCGGCCGTGTGCTATACTCGGGTCGTCGCGGCCAAGGAGTTTTGTTCAATCTCCCTTCGTTTGAGGTACTATCCGTGATCGAACTCATCCGGCGATATCTGGCCATTACACGCAAAGGGACGCACACACCCAGTGACGAGGCCGAGCTGGAACGGATTTACATGGAAGTGCTGCGCCAGGATCCCAATCACCGGCTGATCCGGATTCACGAGCTGGCGGCGGACGGCGTGAGCTTCAATGTAGCCGAGCAGGTCCGCGACCTGCTGGCCGAGGAGATCACGGCATTGGACTCGACGGGACGCGACGAGCGTCGGTGAGCCGGATCAGGGCTCTGCGCGGGCCCGGTCGCAGCGTAGCTCACCGACGACCGATCGGTTTCATCTCCGGGGACCGGGAGCATGTCCATGAACGACTCGGTGCGGAAGCTGGGCGTGGCGATCCACGGTGTGGGTGATGTGGCGTACGCCCACGCGGCGAGCTGGCGGAAGAACCCGCACGTGGAGATTGTGTCGCTCAGCAGCCGGCGTCCCGAGAGCGCACGCCGGCTGGCCGACCGCTATGAGCTGCGTTGCCCGATCTACGAACGGTTCGAGGAGGTCCTCCAGGACCCGCGTGTGGACATCGTCAACATCAGCGGGCCGAACCACGTGCATGCCGCGCAGGCCATCGCCGCGGTGGAGTCCGGCCGGCACGTGCTGGTGGAAAAACCGATCGCGCTTAACACGGCGGACAACCGGGCTCTGCGGGACGCCGTGGCCAAAGCAGGCGTCAAGAGCATCGTCGGCTTCGTGCTCCGCTGGAACCCGATGCTCCTGAGCCTCAAGTCGTTGCTGGCCCAGCAGGCGGTTGGCGACCTGATTCACGCCGGAGTCGACTACTGGCATCACCTGGACCCCGCCTACCGCGGCTGGGATTGGGCGTTCCGCAAGGACACCGGCGGCAGCGCCATGCTGTTCGGCGGCTGCCACGCCGTGGACGCCCTGCGCTGGCTCGTCCAGCAAGATGCGGTGGAGGTCTCGGCCGTGGCGAACAACCAGCGCGGCATCTTCGAGTACGACGCCAACGTGGTCGCTACGGTCAAGTTCCGGAACGGCACGCTGGGCAGGACATCCGTCCTGTTCGACGCCGAGATCCCCTATACGTTCAACGTCGACCTGCTCGGCACCGACGGCAGCATTCGCGACAACCGGCTCTGGCTCCCCAAGCTGCTCCCCGGCCAGAACCAGTGGACGACATTCCCCACAGTCACCCCGGACTCGGCCGATGTCCACCACCACCCGTTCGATGCCCTGATCAATCACTTCGTGGACTGCATCCGCCAGGACGTCGAGTCACCGTGCAACGTGGCCGATGCCTATGTCACCCACGAGCTGTGCCTGGCTATCGATCAATCGGTGGCCGAAGGCGGCCGGCCGGTGAAGCTGCCCGCGTTGGCCGCCCGTACGGCTTCGTGAATCGCCCGGATCGTCTCGAGGCGATAGTCCGACTCGAGATGGAACCCGATCGTCAGATCGCCGCCGTCGTTCTCGCTTCGCACGCGCTCGAACCACTGCAAGATCCCGGCCGCCGATGAGGCCTTCATGTCCTCCACCAGCGGTGCGATCCCCACCGGCAGCGCCCGGCCGAACACCGACCGGATTTTCCCAACCGACGTCTCGCCGCCCACGTCGAGCGATGCCAGGCCGCGAATGCCGCGGCACGACTCGATCAGATGATCACTCCGCCCGCACGAGTGGAACCGCACGGCCCGGAACCGGTCCCCCAACTCCGAGGTGGCCGGCACGACGAAGCGGCGGAAACTGTCGACGTCGAGCATGCACGACACGCACTCGCCCACATGGATTCCCGTGACCCGCATCGCGCCGACCTCGGAGAAGTGCCTGACCAGCACCACGGACACGTCCGTGAGCCACTGGACCAGCCGCTCGCACGGCGTCGGGTCCGCGATCAGATTCATCAGAAACTCGTCCCCACAGAACTTGAGGCCCGACGTGACCGCCCCATGCACGGCCGCGCGCCCCGAGGCGTCCCAGAAGAACGGCGGGATGGGACGTACGTTCGGCTGGACACCCGCTCGCAATGTCCGCAGCTGATCGTCCCAGAGCCGCACGAGCGGATGCGCAAGCAGCGAACCGGGCGTGGGCAGCTCCGCCAGGTCGCGCCCGACCAGGCAACCTGCTGTGATGTCCGCGTCCGCCTGCGCCGCGGGAATGAACGCGGCTTCCAGCAACATCCCCACGATCAGGTTCGGCTGAATGCCGCCGACCAGCACCTGATCGATGTCATACCATTCCTTGCGGCCCAGATTCGACTCGGTGTAGAACACGTTCAAGTCGCCCAGCAGGCCGGCCACATGGGCGTTGCAGTGCCGATCGATCAGGTGGCGGCGACGCGGATCGAAGTAATACTCGCGGTCAAACTGGACGCCCAGTTCGCGTGCCAGCCAGCTCTTCGCCACGCTACCCGCTATCCGGATCATGATCTATCCCGCCAACCTGCCGCTCCCGTACGTCCAGGCCGCCGACTGGGGCCCGTGCGCGAAACCGGATTCCACCGCGGGGGTCCGCGCCGGCGCAATGGACCTTCAGCCAGGACTGTTGTAAGACGCCCGCCGGCCGATGGCAAGGTCGCGTACACCCACCAGACCCGAGTCGAAGTCTTCCCCGATTTTCACCACCCCAGGCTGCCGCGGAAGGTCCGGGCGGCACGCATGTGTCGTTCGTCACGGCTTGCCGCCGCAATTTCCCCCTGTGTGGTTGCAAATGCGGTGCCAAGCCCTACGATAGCGGTCGCCGGGCGACCGGATGAGGCGCCGGCGGCCCCGGGGCGCCTGCCCGCCCGGATGATCCTGCCTGTTACCGCGTCGTGCGACGCGGTTCGTACCTGTTTCACGGTTCTCGAGGAGATCCTGCGATGCGTGTGGTGAAACTAGCGGTCCTGTCGCTGTTGACGCTGGGCGCTGTGGTGTGTCAGTCCCAGCCTAGCGCGGCTCAGGAGACCAAGATCCCAACCCTGATCGTGACCGGGCATGACGTGCTGCCGGCCCATCCGTGGCGCGACACGACGGCGTTGGTCCGCAAACAGTTGGAGGACAGTGGCAAGTTCGACGTGAAGGTGTGTGAGGACACGAGCATCCTCGAGTCGTCGACGCTCGACGTGTACAAGGTGATCGTGCTGAATTTCGGCTTCTGGGACGTGCCGCAACTGTCCGATCGCGCGAAGGAGCACCTGCTCGCGTACGTGAAGAACGGCGGCGGGCTGATGCCCCTGCATTTCGCCTGCAGCTCCTACCAGGACTGGCCGGAATACCGGGAGCTGATCGGCCGCGTGTGGGTCAAGGGCGAAGCCGGGCATGGACCGCGCGCGAAGTTCACGGTCAAGATCGTGGACCAGCAACACCCGATCACCAAGGGCATGACCGATTTCGTGGCGGATGACGAACTGTATGCGAAGCTGAGCGGTGACGCCGACATCCAGGTGCTGGCTACCGCCGATTCCGACTGGAGCGGCAAGACCGAGCCGCTGTTGTTCGTCAAGAAGTACGGCAAGGGCATCGTCGTGCATAACCTGCTGGGACACGACGTGCCGGGTCGGGACTATCCGGAATACGCCAAGCTGATCGTGCGGGGCGCGGAGTTCGCCGCCACCGGCAAGGTAACCGACTGACAGTGGTGCCGGGGCACGACGGGGCGCTGGAACGCGGTCGCCGGGTTCAGGCATCGCGCGCGCCCCAGGCCGGTCATCGCCTGGGGCGTCACGCATCCGAGCCCGGTCAGCCCCGTCCGGCACGGTGACGCACCGCTAATCGGCCGACGTCAACACGGCGGCGGCCGCGGCGCGCGGGGCGGGTGAGTCGAGCTCGGAGCGCACCAGCGCTCGCTGCCACTGGGCGGCCATCATCAGGCAATTGATGCCCGAGCCGATGCCCAGCAGGCCGACCCGGTCGCCCGGCCGCACGAGGCCGCGTTCCAGGCCGAGGGCCAGCGTGATGGGCAACGCCACCGCGCCCGTGTTGCCCAGCCATTGGAGCGAGGCGAAATCGATCGTCTCGTCCAGCCCGAGCGCTTCGAGCATGAGCCGGCGGTGCGTCGCACCCACCTGGTGGCAGAACGTGCGCGCGAGCTGGTCGCGCGACCAGCCGCACTCGGCCAGGAAGTCGGGGAACGCTTCCGCGCCGGCCCGGATCCCCTCCTGCATCAGCCGCTCCGCATCGGTCTCCATCCACGGCTGCATGCCGCTGCCCACCGCTTCGTCGCGGCCGCTGTGACACAGGCGGTGGTGGTCCGTGTGCGTGCGGACCGTCGCGGCCATCAGGCGGTTCTGCGTGCGGCTCAAACGACGATCCACCAGCAGCACTGCGCAACTGCCCGACCCGATCGTCAGCGAGGCAATGGCGGTCTTGATCTGGCGCCGCGTCAGATGCGTGGCCGCGTTGAGCGACTCGATCGTGTGCTCGACCAGCTGCCGGCTGCTCTCCGTGCCCACCACCAGCCCGGCGCGGATCTGGCCGAGCTCGATCATGTTGGCGACCTGCACCATGCCGTTGAGCAGCCCGAGGCACGCGTTGGACACGTCATAGATCATGCACCGCGACGGCAACCGCAGCAGGTGATGGACGCGGCAGGCCGTGGCCGGCTCCAGATGGTCGCGGCAGACGCTCGCGTGGATCAAGGCACCGACATACTCGCGGTCGAGGCCGGCCGCCGCGAGCGCCTTGGCGCCGCTCTCTACGCTCTTGTCACTGGGCATCGTCCCCGGCGCCCAGAACCGCCGCTGGGCAATCCCCGTCATGTGCTCCAGACGCCCCTCGGGCAAACGCAGCCGGCGATAGAGCGGCTCCAAACGACGCTCGATCTCGTCGCTCGTGACGATCTCATCGGGCAGCGTATACCCGAGCGACTCGATGCAAACATGCTGATACTGCATAAACCGACCGCCCCGGGACGTTCGAACCAGCGGATGCGACAAACGGTTTACCATACCGGCCCGACCGCACGGCGTAAAGGCGGGGCGCAGGCACCTGGCAGGCCGGCAGGTCGCCTGTGGGCGGGCGGCCGACCACGGGTCCTACGCGGCGCGGCGCGCCGGGCCCAGCCGGCCTGTGCGGTGCGCCTCGGGCCCGCTAGCACCCGCGTGCTTGCACAAGCTGTTGTGTGGCCGGCGTCCAGGACCGCAAAATGTGCGAACTTGCTTGCGGGGCCGGACAGGTCGCGTTACATTCGCGGGCACTTGCAACCCATCTCTGTGACGCAGGCAACAACATAAGGATATGTGTTCGGCCACACGATAGGGATATCGATCCGACGTTGCGATGGCGAAGATCGTCACAACGGCGGCAGGAGCCGAAATGCATCGCGGTCCCGCGACGGGACGGCCGGTAACGGCGTAGCATCGGGCCGCATTTGCCTCCAGCCCAGTGACCTTCACGCGTGTCGGCGCGTGGATCTCGGATGACTCGCCGAGCGCGTCGTCGGGCGGATCTCTCCACACGAGCTGGCCCCTCGTCATTCCCGTGGACGACCATCGTGGTCGTTGGTTTTTCGGATAGGGATTTCGAAACTGAATCCGTGCATGAGGGAGCGTACGATGCACTGCAAACCGCTGATTGGGTTGAACACCGACTATCGGGCCGCGGGTAACGATTGTCCCGCCTATGCTTTCCTGGCCTCGGGGTATTTCGACTGTATTCGGGCGGCCGGCGGCGTGCCAGTGATGGTGCCGCCGCTTGAGGATGAAGCGGACTTGAACTGCGTCTTGGATCTGCTGCAGGGGTTCGTACTGGTGGGCGGCCTGGACCTGGATCCGCGGCGAGACGGGTTCATGCTCCATCCGAGCGTCCGGATGCTGGACGTGCGGCGCGAGAAGTCCGATCGGCTGCTGATGCGGCTGATCGCAGAGCGCCGCATGCCGGTGTTCGGCATCGGCGTGGGCATGCAACTGATCAACGTGCAGCAGGGTGGCAACCTGCTGCTGCACATTCCGGAAGACCTGCCCGAGGCCCTGCCGCACAAGGACCCGCATGACCCGAACCACCGACATGGATTGGTCGTCACACCCGGCTCGCTCCTCGAACGCGTGTACGGGGACGGTGAGATCCGCGTCAACAGCCTGCACCACATGGCGGTCGACGACGTGGCACCCGGCTTCGCCGTCACGGCGCGCTGCCCGGATGGCATCGCCGAAGCCATCGAATCCCAACTGGATGACTGGTTCGCGTTCGGCACGCAATTCCATCCGGAAGCCCCGTCCGCTTCCGCGCTCGACCAGCGCATCTTCGAGGAGTTCATCGAGGGCGTGCAACGCTACAACCACGTGCTGCGGATGGTGGCCTGAGGCGACAGGACACCCGACCGTACACACCGTCTACCCCAGGCGCGCGCGCCGACGGGCCGCGCGCTGGACCAACCGGTCCGCGATGTCAATGACCAGGAAGACGCCCGCCACAACCGTGCCCGTGAGGAACCCGAGCAGCCCGCCACAGAGAATGACGATCGGCAACGCTTCGCTCATCAGGTTCTCATGCCACGAATGGACGAAACCCCGAGACAGGTACGGGCTGTCCACCGCCACCAGATGCCACGCCAACAAGGGCAGAAATACGCAGCCGACCGCGATCGAGGCCGCGCGGGCCATCTGGCCAAACCGCATCTGCACCAGACAGACCGCCACGCTCTGGACACCAAAGAACACGTAGAAGACCGGCGGCGCGTGGAAACACCGCAACCCCCCAAACAGGAGCCCGAACGCCGTCAAGATCCCCAGAATGTGGGCGACCCCGAACCGCTCCGGGACGCGATAACCGTCGGCCGATCGGCAAGAGCAACTCGTTGGCATGGCTGTGCAACGCCCGATCCGATTCATCCCCCGGCTGCAACGCCCTGATCTTACCAGTTCCAGAGCAGCCAACAATCAACCGCCGCACGCGTCTGGCTGACCAGTGTGCCTGATCGCCCACCATTTCACACTAGGAAAACTGACGAAACTATGCAGCGCCAGCCGATATCTGATAACCGTGGCACGGAAACGGGGGCCGTGTCTGCGCATCAGCGGCGGCCCCGCGCGGTCAGGATGATCCGAACCGGCCGGATTTGTAGGCTGGTCGAGCGTATCCCACGGAACCGTCTCGCGTTGAACGCGGTGGTCTGTCGTGGGGTGCGGCGCCAGCAGGTTGTTCACGCCGCGTATTGGCGGACATTATCCTGACACAGCGGTACACCATGAAGGCTCACGCCCCTCATTTCGTGCTGTTTTCCGAGACGACCGCAGCAGCCCGGAGCAACTCCGGCGGCCTCGCCGCCGCGGCCGAAGAGAGCGCACCGTGCTGGCACTTCGTACTCCGCACCGAAGAGGGGTCCGTCGCGTTGGACGCCCAGGACGTGGAGTCTGACGCGTCGGCCGAACGGCTGGCGCTGTGGGCGGTCGTACGCGGTTTGGAGGCGTTACCCGAGCCGTCCCGAGTCACTCTGGTGACCACCAGCGGCTGGATACGGCGCGGGCTGCGTTTCGGCCTGGACACATGGCGCGACCACCAGTGGCAGTGGGAGTGTTACGGCCGGATGACGCCCATCAAGAACGCCGATCTCTGGCAGCGGGTCGATCGCGCGCTGCAGTATCACGAGGTCGATTGCCGGACGATTCGCCTGGATGCGCCGAGCGACGATCTGAGCCGGCCGGCACCTCATTCAGTGCTCGTCCGCCGCAACGGCAGACGGACTACCTGCGGCAACACGTCCACGGCGCAGCCGACGTTGCCCGTTCCGCCACCGTCGCTCGGGCGGCGATTGCGGGAGGTGGTGCACCGCTTGTGTCTATGGTGCGGGCTTTGCCGTTCGGACGCGCCGGCCGTCATTGCGGCCCACTGAGATGCCGATGAAAAGCGGGATCGGGCGGGTTGGTCGAGCATGGCCCCCCGAAAGAGACACTTTCCAGGATACGTAACCAACGATTTAGCAACAGGGCGGCCGGCGCGTTTTGGCTTTCGGGGTGAATTCGGAGTCGAACCGGGCGGCCTAGGGGAGAAATTCGTGCGGACCCTCGTTACATTAGAGAGCATGGGAGCTTTGGTCGAAGGCATCCACAGCAACCCTTTTGATCTACTGGGCCCTCATCCCATACAACAGGACGGCCAGACGGCGTGGGCGGTGCGGGCGTACTTGCCCGATACGCGACAGGCTTGGGTGCTCGATCCGGCTCACGCCACGTCGCGCCCGATGCGGCAGATCCACCCGGCGGGGCTGTTTGAGGCCATCTGCCCGGTGCCTGAGCAACCGGGTGGACGGTATCAGTTCCGAGTGGCGGGCAACGATGGTGAAGTGACGACCATGCACGATCCGTATTCGTTTGGTTCACTGCTGACCGACTATGACTTCTACCTGTTTGGGCAGGGCCGTCACGAGCGGATTTACGACAAGCTTGGCGCGCAGGTGCGGACGATCGACGGCGTGGCGGGCACGAACTTCGCCGTGTGGGCGCCCAACGCGACGGCGGTGAGCGTGATCGGGGAGTTCAACCGGTGGGACACGCGTCGGCACCCGATGCGCAAGCACATCCCCAGTGGGATCTGGGAGTTGTTCATTCCCCAGGTGAGTGCGGGTCAGCAATACAAGTTCCGGGTCCGCTCGTGGGACGGCGACGTCGTGGACAAGACGGACCCGTACGGGTTCTTTGCCGAGTTGCCGCCGCGTACGGCGTCGATTGTGGCGGACCTGTCGCGTTTCCGCTGGACGGACGAGGCCTGGATGGAGCAGCGTCGGACGCGTGACATCCTGAACCAGCCGATCGCGATTTACGAGGTGCACTTGGGCAGTTGGCGGCGTTCGGGCGACCAGCGGCACGGCTGGCTGAACTACCGTGATCTGGCGCGTCACCTGGTGGACTACTGCCATCAGATGGGTTTCACGCACATCGAGTTGTTGCCGGTGAGCGAGCATCCGTTCACGGGCAGTTGGGGTTACCAGACGGTCGGGTATTTCTCGGTCACGAGCCGCTACGGCACGCCCGAGGACTTCATGTATTTCGTCGACTACTGCCACCGCAACGGCATCGGCGTGATCCTGGACTGGGTCCCGGCCCACTTCCCCAAGGACGGGCACGGCCTGCGGCGATTCGACGGCACGGCGCTCTACGAGCACCAGGACCCGCGGCAGGGCGAGCATCCCGACTGGGGCACGATGATTTTCAACTACGGGCGGAACGAGGTACGCAACTTCCTCGTGGCCAACGCCCTGTTCTGGCTGGACAAGTACCACATTGACGGCCTGCGGGTGGACGCCGTGGCGTCGATGTTGTACTTGGACTACAGCCGCGACGAGGGCGAGTGGATCCCGAACGAGTACGGGGGCCGCGAGAACATCGCGGCGATCAGCCTGCTCAAGGAGTTCAACGAGGTCTGCCACGGGAACTATCCCGGAATCCTGACGATCGCCGAGGAGTCGACGGCCTGGGGCGGCGTGTCGCACCCCACCTACACCGGCGGGCTCGGGTTCAGCATGAAGTGGAACATGGGCTGGATGAACGACACGCTGCGGTACCTGCGCCACGACCCGATCCACCGCCGCTTCCATCACAACGAGCTGACGTTCAGCCTGATCTACGCCTTCACCGAGAATTTCGTGCTGCCGCTGTCTCACGACGAGGTCGTCCATGGCAAGGGCTCCTTGCTGGGCCAGATGCCGGGCGACCTGTGGCAGAAGTTCGCCAATCTCCGCGCGCTCTACGCCTACATGTGGACCCACCCCGGCAAGAAGCTGTTGTTCATGGGGAGCGATTTCGGGCAGTGGAACGAGTGGAATTACGAGGCCGACCTGCAGTGGGACCTGCTGCAGTGGCACACGCACGGCGGCATCCAGAAGCTCATCGCCGACCTGAACGCCCTGTATCGCCGCGAGCGCGCGCTGCACGAGCAGGACTTCAACGGCCACGGTTTCGAATGGGTCGATTGCCACAGCGCCAACGACAGCGTGCTCGTCTACCTGCGCAAGGCGCGCCATCCGGACGACTTCCTGGTGGTCTGCTGCAACTTCACGCCGGTCGTGCGGCATCATCACCGCGTCGGCCTGCCGCGGCCGGGCTGGTATCAAGAGATCTTCAACAGCGATTCGCAGTATTACGGCGGAAGCAATGTGGGGAACTACCCGGGCGTGCACGCGGAGCACTGCGGGCACCACGGGCGGCCTTACTCCATGCTCGTCCAGCTGCCCCCGCTGGGCGTCGCCGTGTTCAAGCCGCACCCGTGACGCGCGGGCGCCGGCGCGGCCCGCGTCATTCGAACCGCCAGTCCCTCTCGGGCTTGCGCTTCCAGTCGACCGCGAGTTCCTTCTTCAGGCTTTCGTACCAGTCGTGGAGAATGTCACCGTGCTCAGTCCGCACCAGGCTGAGCACCTCCGGCGTCAGCCCGGCGGCGAAGAACGCGTCCCGCCGCTGCTGCTCGCCGGGCTCCATGTCCACCACCCGCACGATGTATACGAACTTCTGCGGCTGGTTGACCGCGACGCCCACCTGGCCGACATCCAGATCGAACACGGCGCGCATGAAGTCCTGGCCGGCCCCGAAAATCGTCACGCGCTGACCGTCGAGCGTCGTGCCGGTCACGGTACTCAGGCGCGGAGGCGCCTGCTGGAGGCTGCCGGGCAGCGCGCCGCGCGTCATCCAGGTGAACGGGTGCGTGGTGATGACGTGGGTCGCGTTGTCCGCGAACACTTCGGTCAGCGGCCGCGCGGCGTCCGCCGCCTGCTTGGCCATGCTTTCGGCCCGCGCGCGTGCGCGCGGCAGCGCCTGCTGCAGCTTCCAGACTTTCACGACCTGGCTGCGAACCTCCTCCAAGGGCGGCACCTGTTCCGGCACCACCTGCTCGCGCCAGTAGAGGAAGAGCTTGTCGGGCGGAATGGTGTACTGCTGCCCGGAGCCCACATAACCGCCATCCACCAGCCGCCGGGGGAGGAACAACGCGATGTCGTCCCCGAACGCCGCCTCCGCCAGAGTCCGCTGGGTCACGCCCATCTGCGGGCTGAGGCTCATCTCGGTGGCCCGCGCCAGCTCGTAGCCCGGCGGGTCGTCCTCGGCCGGATCCGCCTGACGGATCTCCGCGATATCCAGCACATCCCACAACGGCGTCTGCTGGTGGACCAGGTGGAGGTTCTCGGCGATCTGCTGGAAATCCGGCGGCGTTGGCGGCTCCGCGCCTGGGGATGCCTTGGCACGCGTCACCTGACGTGCATAGCGCTCGACCACTACGCGCGCCTCCTCGATGGCTTTCTCCAACTTCTCCTGCGCCGGCTGCCGGGCGTCGAGCCGTGCCAAGCGGGTCCGGATCTCGTCGCGCAGCTGGTCGTCCAGCGGCCGGGATTTCACCGGCTCCGGCGGCGCCGGCTCAGCCGACTCGCCCTCCACCGGGTGCGATTCGGGCGTAGCCGCCCCGGCCTCGGCCGCCGGCGGGCCCGCCGCAGGTGGCTCCTGGGTCGACGCTGGAGCCGTCTCGGCCGGCCCTGCCTCGGTCGGTTCAGCCGCCGGGCCCTCCGGTTGATCGGTACCATCCGGCAGTGACGGCCCCTCTTCCTGTTCCTGAGTCGGCGGGTCCTGCGGCGGCGCGGCCGGATCCGGTGTCTGGTAGCTCACCAGTTGGAGCGTCTCGGCATGGGCGCCGGTCGCCCGGCCTTGACTCCCGCTCGGCACGGGCGGCGTGTCCGGCTGCGTCGACGGCGGTGCGGCGGGCTCGGGCTCCTGCTCCGGCTCGGGCCGTGCCTGGGGCTCGGAAGTTGGCGGCGGCGGCGCGCTCTCGGGTGGCGCGGCCGGCTCGCCGGCGCTCGGCGGTTCCGACGGCGGCGCATCCGCCGGCGCCGCGGGCGTTGAGTCGCCGTCGGCCGGCGGCGTCGGGGCAGCATCGGGCGCCGCCGCATCGGGCGCCGGCTCCTGCTGGGCGGCCGGCGCGTCGGCCGGGCTCTCCGGCTCGTCGCTGGGGAGTTCCAACACCTTGAACTCCGTCGTCTTATTGTCTTCGTAATAGGTTTCGATCCGGGCATCGGTGATTGTCGGCCGGATCGCATCCACTTCGCGCTGCAGGAACTCCTCAAACACGCCTACGAAATAGCCGAACGCGATCCGTTTGCGTTGTTTGAAGCCGGGGTCGGGCAGCAGCGGATCCGGAAACTCGTCCTTCCCTTCCTCGTAGAGTGCCGCGATGTCCGCTTCGGTCGGTTCCGGGACCTCTTGGACGAAATCCGCCACGTCGAGGGCCAGCAGTTCCACGGTGGCCTGCCGATTGAGGCGGTTGTAACACTCGTAGAGCAGCTCCGGCGGCGCCGCCAGCAGGCCGCCGGACGCCATGACTTCCATACGTTGGGCCGCCAGCTCGATGGCCATTTGGGCGTGGAACTGCCTGTAATCCAAGCGGCCGTTGGTGGCGCGCTGCAGGAGCGCCCGGTAGTTGGGCCGGTTGGATTCGGACGCATCGCACAGATTGTCCAGGTAGTCCTCGATCGCCGTATCGCTGATCACCACGCCCAGGGCGCGCGCCTTGTCGGCCAGCAACAGGCGATCCACCAACTCCTCGTCGTTCATCGCTTGCCCCACTCTCGGCACCTTCGGCATGACCATGCGCAGCGCGGAAGCCGGCGCCTCCACGATCTCGCCGCCAACGACGATGCGGACATGGTCGGCGTCCGAGCCGGGCCCTTCATATGGGTACGTCATGCCCTTGATGAGCGAGACCTGCTCGCCCTTGCGCATGACCGGGGCGGCTTCGGCGGCCTCCACGCGGTTCTCCAGCGCCCTGAGGAAACGCATCGTCTGCAGATGCCGCGTACGCAGGTTCGCCAGATCGAAGTCCTTCAGCTCGCCCCCCCGCCACGTCACCACCACGGGATTCTGGGCCTGCGTACGCTCGGCGTGCGTGCGCAAATAATCGCTCAACGGCGGTGCCACCACGAACGCGAACATCAGCATGATGCCGAAGCCAACCAGGAGTGCGTACTGGTACCTGCGGAAGATACGTAGTGGGCTGGCCATCAGAGTCCTTCCTGCCTACATAGCGGGGGTTCGCGATATCGCCTTGACAGACCGAGTGCGCCGGTAGTAATGGTCTTGGCAACGATCCGAGATTGTATGGCTCACCGACGCAAATACAATCCCAGACAGAGTTGCTGGCCCTTCTCGAGCGGTCCACGCCCCATTGACAGCGAGCCGGCGGACAATTCCGATGGTTCGCGGCCCGAAAAGACGATGCTCATTCCAGAGCCGACTCGCCAGGGCAGTGTGCATTTTACGTATTACGCGCATTTCAACAACCCAACCCTGACTCACTGATGGCTAAGAGTGTAACGAAATCCGGCGGAAAATCGCTGGTGATTGTCGAGTCGCCCGCCAAGGCGCGCACCATTTCCAAGTTCCTGGGGGAGGACTACGAGGTGCACGCCAGCATCGGGCACGTGCGAGATTTGCCCAAGGGTACGCGTGAGATCCCGGCTCAGTACAAGGGCGCCCATTGGGCCTACCTGGGCGTGAATGTGGACGAGAATTTCGCGCCGATCTACGTGGTGCCGGCCGACAAGCGCGCCCAGGTGACCAAGCTGCGCACGGCGCTCAAGTCGGCCCGCGACCTCTACCTGGCCACCGACGAGGACCGCGAGGGGGAGGCCATCAGTTGGCATTTGTACGAGTTGCTCAAACCCCGGATTCCAGTCCACCGTCTGGTGTTTCACGAGATCACCAAAGAGGCGATCGACCAGGCGTTGACCAATCCGCGGGACATCGACCACGGGCTGGTGCGCGCCCAGGAGACACGGCGCATCCTGGACCGCCTGTACGGCTACGAAGTGTCCCCGCTGCTGTGGCGCAAGATCGGTCCGCGGCTGTCGGCCGGGCGGGTGCAGAGCGTGGCGGTGCGGTTGATCGTGGAGCGTGAGCAGGAGCGGCGCGACTTCATGGAAGCCAACTACTGGGATCTGGTGGGCACGTTCCAAGCGGAGAGCGGGTCCTTCCAGGCGGACCTGACCTCGGTCGACGGACGTCGGGTTCCGACGGGGCGGGATTTCGATCCGCGCACCGGCCGGTTGAAGGACGCCCGCCTGCTGCGGTTGGACGCGGCGGCGGCCCGGGAGCTGGCCGAACGGTTGCGGCAGGCGACGTTCCAGGTCACGGTGCTGGACGACAAGCCCTACACGATGCGGCCGGCGGCGCCGTTTACGACCAGCACGATGCAGCAGGAGGCCAACCGCAAGCTCGGATTCACCGCCCGGCGCACGATGCAGGTGGCGCAGAGCCTGTACGAGAACGGCTACATCACCTACATGCGCACCGACTCGACCAGCCTCGCCCAGGTCGCCGTGGCTGCGGCCCGCGAGCTGGTCGAGTCGGTCTATGGCCGCCAGTTCCTGCCGGATCGGCCGCGCACCTACGCATCGAAGGTCAAGAACGCCCAGGAAGCGCACGAGGCCATCCGGCCGGCCGGGCATCCGTTCCGGCTGCCGGATTCGCTGCGCGGCGAGCTGAAAGTGGACGAGTTCCGGCTGTTCGAGCTGATCTGGAAGCGGACGATCGCCAGCCAGATGGCCGATGCGCGCGGGCGGCGGACCACGATCACGATCGAGGGCGGCGGCGCGGTGTTCCAGGTGAGCGGCAAGACGGTGGACTTCCCGGGCTTCTTGCGGGCCTACGTCGAGGGCTCCGACGACCCGAACGCCGAACTGGCGGACAAAGAGATCGTGCTGCCGGCCGTCCGCCAGGGCGAGACGCTCGCCTGCCGCCAACTGGACTGCAAAAGTCACACGACGCAGCCGCCGGCGCGCTACAGCGAAGCCTCGCTCACGCGCACGCTGGAAGAGATGGGGATCGGCCGGCCCAGCACCTATGCGGCGATCATCGATACGATCCTGGCGCGCGACTACGTGTTCAAGAAAAACAGCTCGCTGGTCCCCACCTGGGTGGCGTTCTCGGTGATCCGGTTGCTCACCGAGCACCTGCCGAACCTCGTGGACTACCAGTTCACGGCCCAGATGGAGGACCTGCTGGACGAGATCAGCCGGCACGAGAAGCAGCACGTCGAGTATCTGCATCAGTTCTTCTTTGGCGACGGCGAGCCGGGTCTGCGGTACCAGGTCGAGGCCAAGATCAAGGAGATCGACGCGCGGGACGTGAGCCGGTTCACGATCGGCGTCCCACCCGGCGGGACGGATGCGGACGAGATCCGGTTGCGGGTGGGCAAATACGGCCCGTTTCTCGAACAGGGCGCGCGGCGGGCGAGTCTGCCCGAGGGCCTGGCCCCCGACGAACTGACGCTCGAGAAAGCGATCGAGCTGCTCAACCGGGGCCAACAGATCGAAGAGCCGCTCGGGACCTGCCCGGAGACGCACAAGCCGGTGTTCGTCAAACAGGGCCGGTTCGGCCCGTACGTCCAGTTGGGCATGACGGACGACGCGGGCAAGCGCAACGCGTCGTTGCTGCCGGGCATGGAGGCATCGGAGGTCGATCTGCGTACCGCCCTGCAGCTCCTGGCGTTGCCTCGCACGCTCGGCCACCATCCCCAGACCGACGCGCCGATCGTTGCGTCCAACGGCCGCTACGGGCCCTACGTCAAGTGCGGCACGGAGACCCGGTCGCTGCCCGCGGACCTCTCGCCGTTGACCGTCTCGCTGGAAACGGCGCTGGACCTGCTGGCGCAACCCAAGGCGCGCGGCCGCCGGCGCACCGCCGCGCAGACGGCGCTGCGCGAGTTCCCCGCCTCACCGGTCACAGGGCAGGCCATCCGGCTGCTGGACGGCCGCTATGGGCCCTATGTCACCGACGGGACGACCAACGCCTCGCTGCCCAAGGGCACGGTGCCGGACGACCTGACGTTCGAACAGGCGGTCCAGTTGCTGGCCGAGCGTGCCAGCCGCGGCGTCCGGAAGCGCGCGTCGGCCGGGAAGCGCACCCCCGCGCAGAAGAAGCCGCGCAAGGGCGGCGGCAAGTAGCCGCGCGTTCACTCCGAGCGATGCGGCTCGGCGGCCACGGCCACGGCCAGAGCCGTCGCGTGCGAGCGGCAGTGTGAGATGCTGATCAGCAGGTTGCCGACCCCCAGCCGCTCGCATTGCTCCCGCGCGCCGCCGCCGAGCGCCACAGTCGGCTTGCCCGCGGCGTCGTTGCGGATCTCCATATCAAGCCAGCGGATCCCGCGCGACCAGCCGGTGCCCAGCGCCTTGAGGATGGCCTCCTTGGCGGCCCAGCGGCCGGCGTAGTGCTGCGTGGCCGCCTTACGCGAACTGCAGTATTCGATCTCGCGCGGCGTGAACACGCGCGTCAGGAACAGCTCGCCGTGACGCTCGATCATCTGCGCGATCCGCAGACACTCGACGATGTCGGTCCCGATTCCAATCACGGTCATGAGTCGTCCCACCGCTCGGTACCACGTCAATGCACCGCGATGCCGCAGGCCCGCTGCACACGGTGCAGGACTTCCCGCGCCTTGCGCCGCGCCCGGGCCGCGCCGTCGGCCAGGACCTGCTGCACACGGTCCAGATCGCTCGCCAACTCCGCCCGCCGTGCCCGGGCGCCGCTGAAGAACTGCTCGGCCGCCGCCGCCAACTCCTTCTTCACCTCGCCGTATCCGAAGCCGCCACGCCGGTACCGCGCGGCCATCTCGTCGCGCCGCACCGGGTCGACGAACAGAGCATAGAGCTGGAACAGGTGGTCGCAGTCCGGATCCTTGGGATCCTCCGGGCGGCGCGAATCGGTCGTGATGCGCATCACCTTCTTCCGCATCGCGGCCGGCTCTTCGAAGATCTCGATCGTGTTGTCATAACTCTTCGACATCTTCTCGCCATCGGTCCCCGGCACCTTCGCGGAACTCTCCATCAGCTTGGCCCGCGGCATGGCGAAGACCTCGCCGAAGTGGTGGTTGAATCCCCGCGCCAGGTCCCGGCAGACCTCGATGTGCTGCACCTGATCCTCCCCCACGGGAACCAGGTCCGCGTCGTACGCCAGGATGTCCGCCGCCATCAGCACCGGGTAGGTGAACAACCCCGCGTCGGCCGACAGCCCCTTGGCTTTCTTCTCCTTGAACGCCACACAGCGTTCCAGCAATCCCATGGGCGTGCCCGTCATCAGCAGCCAGCACAACTCCGAGACCTCGGGCACGTCCGACTGCACGAAGAGCGTCGCGCGGGCCGGGTCGAGCCCGAGCGCCAGCAGATCCAGGGCCGCGTCGAGCGTCGCCTGCCGCAGACGCTCCCGATCCCGGATCGTCGTCAGCGCGTGCAGGTTGGCGATGAAATAGTATGCTTCGTTTCCATCCTGCAGCGCAATGTACTGCCGGATCGCACCGAAATAGTTGCCCCAGTGGAAACGTCCCGTCGGTTGGATGCCCGATAGTATTCGCATGGCTGTCAATAGCTCGTCACGACCAGCTGTCAGTTGCTTGCCCGGTCCCGATCGCCGTGGCCTGGCTGTCCCCCATGGTGCGCGCGGCCGCCGACCCCGCAGCCGTTAGCCGCCCTCGCGGCGGTTCTCCGGCGTCTGCAACGTCCGGACCACGTCCCGCACCCGCCGGACCCCCGCCTCGGCCAGCGCGGCCGGCAACTGCTCGACCAGCCGCTGCGACACGGTCGGATCGTAGTAGTTGGCCGTGCCGACCTGGACGGCCGTCGCGCCCGCCACCAGGTATTCCATCACGTCATCCACCGTCGCGATGCCGCCGATGCCCACGACCGGGATGGCCACCGCCTGGGCCACCTGGTAGACGCACCGCAGCGCCACCGGCTTGATGGCCGGCCCGCTCAGACCGCCCAATACGTTGCCCAGCAACGGACGGCGACGACGCCAGTCCACCGCCATGCCCAAGAGCGTGTTGATCAGGCTCACCGCATCGGCCCCTCCGCGCTCCGCCGCCTGGGCGATCGCCACGATGCTGGTCACGTTGGGGGTCAGCTTGGCCAGGATCGGCAGCGTACAGGCCTGCCGCACGGTCGCCACCAGCTGTTCACAGTGATCCGAACGCGTGCCAAAATCCACCCCGCCCGTCACATTCGGACAGGAGATGTTCAGTTCCAGGGCGTCCACCCCCCCCGCCTCCTGCACGCGACGGGCCAGCTGGGCGTACTCGTACGGCGTGCGCCCCGCGATGCTCACGATCAGGCGGGTCCCGATCTGCCGCAGGTAGGGAAGCTGGCGGGCCAGGAACGCCTCGATGCCGTCATTGTCCAACCCGATGGAGTTGAGCAACCCGGCCGCCGTCTCCACCGTGCGCCAGGGCGGATTGCCAACCCGCGGTTCGGCCGTGATCGTCTTGGGGATCACCGCGCCGAGCCGCCGGAGATCGACCAACCGTTCCATCTCCCGCGCATACCCGAACGTGCCGCTGGCCACCAGGATCGGGTTGGCCAGTTCCAGCCGGCCCAAGCGCACGTGGAGGTCGATCTCGGGATGGTTGGCGGTCTCGTTCATCGTCACGGTTCGCCGCGGCAGTCTTCTCCGCCCGTGGATCAGGCGTTGGAAGGCCAGTCTAGCGGCTCCGTCGGCCCTGCGACAGGGCCACAGAACCGGCGCGCACAATGATCCACCGGCCCCGGGCGGGCCGGACCTCCGAGCGGGGCCGGTCCCACGGCGCAGGTGGTGGTGACGGATCGACTTCGGTCGGGAACGGGGAGGCGTGCGAGGCGCCACGGGCGCAGGCGCGACCGTGCGGAGGTGACCGAGCACCATGGCTGTCGGTCGCGCGCCACCGCCGGCGCGCGGCCGTTGGAGCTGACGCGTGCGATAACCGCGCCGAGTGGGCGCGCTAGATCACGCCGCCATGGACACGCTCTGGATTCATGTGATCCGGTTGATCCAGGAACCAGAACCGCTCCCATTGGTTCAGCGCCTGCCGCATGTCTTCCGACGTGAAGATCAGCTGCCGCGTACGGCGAGCTCGATCCGCGGAATAGGCGGGCAGAAAGCACCCTGCCGCCGCGCTGGCCAGCGTGCAGATCAGCAACGCGTAGAAGATTCGACGCATCGAATCAATCCTCCCTGAACAGAAAGCACCTCGTTCGGCGAGGCGAAACCGCGCCGAAAACATCCATGGCGTATGCACCGACCGGCCGGGCCCCCGTTGGGCCGTCACAGCTGCGGCGTGCCCAGGCTGGGCGACGCCGAAGCGGACGCTGGCGACCCCGCCACTACGTCGGACGACGGCCGCGGTCGTTCCTCTGCGGCCCTGGCCCGCGCGACCGTCTCGGCCGCCTCACGCTCCAACTGCCGCACCCGTTCTTCCATTTCCTTCCCCGGTTTGAACGTCACAACGTACTTCTGAGGTACGTCGACCCGCTGCCCCGTCCGCGGGTTGCGCGCCTTGCGGGCAGCCCGTCTCTTGACCTCGAACACACCGAAATTCCGCAACTCAATGCGTTTCTCTTCCACCAACGCATTGACAATCGCATCGAACGTTTTCTGCACGATTTCCTTCGTCTTCAGTTGGGTCAAACCAATGTCTTCGGAAATCGTCTTCACGATCTCTTTCTTCGTCACGACGCAGCTCCCTCACTGGGCAGTCCAAAGGTCAGGAAACGTCGGTCCTTCGACCCGCCTCATATTGCTCCAAGTGTAAATGCCACAAGCACTAGAGTCAAGCTCATCCCGCTCAGTCCCAGCCTGTTCCAGCCGCCTCGGACGGCTCGATCGCACCGCTGAGGAAACGTGCGCGTGCCTGCAACAAACGTCGTAAGTCATTCAAACAACATAACTTACAGACGTACACCCGAATCGGGTCCGTGACGATCTCCGTAAGCCTTGAAATACCCAGTGGTTCCAGCAATTCGCAGTCGTTGCGCCGTTGGGTCGATACGCTCTCGACAGAGGCCATTATCGGCGTTACAGCCCCCCAACTTCAGCCAATCCACAAAGTCGGTCTAAGCCGATCGATCGGGCAACGCGCGGTAGTCATCCCACCCGAAAAACGGGGGGATCGTCAGACCCGCATGACGCGGCGCTGGGCCTCAATCTGGGCCAGTGTGTGCAGTGTGCCCTGGCCGCTGCCCGGGCAGACCCGGCAGGTGCGCTCCCAGGCGCTGGGCGTGGCGACGTTGGAATCCCAAAACGGCCACGTCCGACACTGGCGTGGCCGGGCTTCGTAAGCCCGGCACTTGCGCGTCTGGGGATCCAGCAACACACAGTCGTAGTTGGACCGTTCCTTCAGGCTGCGTCGCTGGCCGACCCGTTGCACGAAACGCCGCTCGAAGTCGGCCCAGTCCGCGTAACCCAGGGCGGCGGCCAGACGTTCGATTTCCTGTTGGTTGACCCACACATAGCCGGGCGCACCGGTACAGCAGTCGCCGCATCCGGTGCACTCAAAGCGAAGCCCATCCTGATACCATGGTCGTTCGGACACGGCACGTTCCCGTCGGAGGCCCTGAGTTCCGATTCCATTCCCTACCGTCAGATCGGTTCGTTTCGGTCCGGGATCTGGCCTTCGCTGTCATCCAGTACATCGTAGCGCATTTCCTCGGCCATCTCCTCCAACGGCTCTTCCGCCCGACGGCGGCGAGACAGACCGGCGCGATCCAGCAGCGAACGGCCGAGGATCTCGGAGATCTCCTCTTCATCGGGCGGCGGCGGGCCGGCGGCCCCCAATTCGACCGGTGAATAGCTGACCGTGTACTTGTGCTTGGCCACGCACAGCGTGTCGCCCGGATCCACGCGCTTGCGCGTGACCCGGGTTCCGTTCACCTTCGTCCCGTTGCGGCTCTTGAGGTCTTTCACGAACCAGTAGCCTTGCTCCAGCGTGAGCTGGCAATGATGGGCCGACACGTTCGAGAAGCGGAGCGTGATGTCGCACCCCTCGCGCCGACCCACCAGCAGTTTCTTCTTCAAAAGTGGAATGGGGTCTCCACCGCCGACAGGAATGAGTTCTCCGAGCATGACAGAATTCCCTTGTCTCGGGACAACCGGTCCCGTAGGATGCCCACCGCGGTCCGACCACAACTCCCCATGACCACAGTATTTAACTGTAGTGAACCACTCTTTTGGCGTCAATGTATCCATCACCCGAAAGTCGGGGTCCGACCTCCCCGTGGCGCGCAGCGGGGCTGCCGTACCACACTTACAGATTCTTCCTGCAGCGGCGGTTCGGATGCCGCGTTCAGCGTGTGAGCGTCGACGCCGGGCTCGGCTGTCCCAACGTGGACGGCACGGTGGCGCGGGGCGGCTGCGTGTTCTGTGACAATGCGAGCTTCAGTCCGAGTCGTCGCCGGTGGGAGTCGGCCGGGGCGCGGCCGAGTATCACGCATCAGCTCGACGAGGGAATCAGCCGGCTGCGCCGACGCTATGGCGACTGCGACCGCTTCATCGCCTACTTTCAACCGGCGACAAACACGTACGCGCCGGTCCACGTGTTGCGACGGCTCTACGATGAAGCGCTGGCCCATCCGGCCGTGACGGGGTTGGCCCTCGCCACCCGGCCCGACTGCGTCGGCGACGAGGTCCTGGACCTGCTGGGCGAGGTGGCTGACCGCACGTTCCTGTCGGTGGAGTACGGGATGCAGACTATGCACGACCGTTCGCTCGACTGGATGAACCGGGGTCATCATCACGCGGCGACCGTGGATGCGATTGCGCGGAGCCGTGGCCGGGGGTTCGCGATCGGCGTGCACGTGATTCTCGGCCTGCCGGGCGAGACGCGCGACGACATGCGGGCGACCGGGCGCGAGCTGGCGCGGCTCGACGTCGATGCCGTCAAGCTGCACAACCTGTATGTCGTCCGCGACACGCCGCTGGCAGCCCAGGTCCGTGACGGCAGGATACGCCTGCTGGGGCGCGAGGCGTATGTGCGCAGCGCCGTGGATATCATCGAGCTGCTCCCACCGCACACGGTCGTCCAGCGGATCGGTGGTGACGCGCCCCGCCCGTACCTGCTGGGGCCGGACTGGTGCCTGGACAAGGCCGGGTTGCACCGGGCGATCGCGCGCGAATTCGAACGGCGTGACACGTACCAGGGCAAGCACTGATCGCCAGTTTGACGGGGTCGGGCAATCGTTGTATGGTGATTGCGTGCCCGGCACCTGCCTTCCCAACATCCCTCCGGAGAAACATCATGAGACGATCCTGCACGATGATTGCCATCTTGTTGACACTCTGCCTGAGCCGCATGGCGGTCGCCCAAGAGCCGGCCAAGCCCATGTCCCTGTTCGACGGGAAGACGCTCGACGGCTGGGACGGCAACCCGAAGTTCTGGAGTGTCCGGGAGGGGGTGATCTGCGGCCAGACGACGCCCGACAATCCCACCCGGGGCAACACATTCCTCATCTGGCGCCAAGGCGAGGTCGGCGACTTCCAGCTGGACCTGGACTTCCGCATCGTAGGCGGCAACTCGGGGATCCAGTATCGCAGCAAGGAGGCCGGCCCATGGGTGATCCACGGCTACCAGGCTGACTTCGACGCGGGCGCGACCTATTCCGGCATCCTGTATGAGGAAGGGGGTCGGGGGATCGTGTCCGAGCGCGGGAAGAAGATCGTGATCGACGAGCAGGGCCAGTGGAAGGCGGTGGGCGACACGGCCAAGAACGAGGACATCCTCAAAGCCATCAAAAAGGAAGACTGGAACCACTATACGGTCATCGCCAAGGGCAACCGCCTGATCCACAAGATCAACGACATCGTGACGGTCGACGTGACCGACAACCAGGTGGAGAAACGCAGCATGTCCGGTTTGCTGGCGCTGCAGCTGCACGCGGGCGACCCGATGCTGGTGCAGTTCCGCAACATCCAGTTGACGCCGTTGAAGTAGGCGCGGCACCCGTTTCGCGTGGTAGAGTGTCGGTAGATCGTGGTGCTTGTCGTTCAGGGGGAATCACGGGCCGGTAGGCGTGGTCGCCGCCCGCGTTCCACCTGAACCACATTATCCTCTTCTGCCAAGGCACGCCCGATGGACCTGCTGGTCGGACTCATCGCGTTAGCCGCGGTCGTGTCGGTCATCGCCGTGGTCGGACACGTCATCTGGCTGCTCGCGTCGGAGATTCTGCGCTTCCTGTTCCAGACAGGCCGGCAGCCTTCGCGTCCGGCGTCCCCCTGTCCGCGCTGCGGCAATCCACGCGGGTTGACCCATGGCGTCTGTGACAGGTGCGGGCACGATTCCGCACGGGTCAAACGCCGCGCGCTGGAGTCCGCGATGCGTCAGGTCGAGCGGTTGCATCGCGAGGGCCGGCTGGATACTGCCGTCTTCAACCACGCCATCGAGGCGCTCAGCGCGGCGAAGCGGCAGCTTCCGCAGACGGCAGACACGGCGGCGGCGCCGCCGCGACTTCGACCCGCGGCCGGACCGTCGGCCGGGCCGTTCGCCCCTGCGACCACAAGTCCGGCGGTCGAGGTCGGCCGGGAGGCCGCGGCGGTGGCGTTCGAACCGGTCGAAGCCGAACTGGTGACGGACGATGACCAGGCGTCGCCGGTGACGCCGGCCGCGGCCGTGCCCACGGCCGCACCCATGCCGGCCCCGCCGGATTTCGCGCGCGACACGGAGCCGGCAGTGACTCGGTTCTCGCCGCGCCGCACGCTGGCCGACATGCTGCAGTCGTTCATGGACGAGAAGAACATCCAGTGGGGTGAATTGGCCAGCGGCATGTTGATCGTGGGCAGCGCCATCGGGCTGGTGATCAGCCTGCGCGCGACGCTGGTGGAGATCAGTGAGCGGGTCCGCTACTTCCCCGCGCTGCTGTTCATGCTCGGCACCATGGCCGTGCACGCAGCCGGGCTGTACACCCTGCGGCGCTGGAAGCTGCGCAGGACCAGCCGCGGCGTGTTGATCATCGGCATGTTGCTGGTGCCGCTGAGTTTCGTCGCCGGCATTGTGCTCTCCGGACCCGACGACGCGCGCCTGCCGGCGATCGGCCCCATGTACATTGCGGCGGTGACCGTGGGCCTGCTCGGCTACGGTGCGATCACGTCCTTGTCGGCCAGGGCCTTGCTGGTCGCGGACTGGTGGCGGCTGATCGTGGCTGTGATGGGCTCAGCGGCAGGGCAACTGGTCATCAACCGCCAGGTCGAGTTCGAGGGCCGCGGATCGCTGATGGTTCGCGCTACGGCGCTCTTCGCGGTGCCGCTGGCGAGCTTCCTGGCGGCCACGCTCACGCAATTGCAGCAGGTCGCCCGGAAAACGCGTCTGAGCCGTGCCCGCGCCAACCAGACGTTCCTCGTGCTGGGAATCGCCGCCTTCGCCTTGACCGTGCCGTTGGGGCTGCTGATCTACCGCGCGGGCGAGGTCCACCAGATGTTGGCGGCGCTGAGCCCGTCGTGGAGTCTGGTGGCGGCCGTCGTGCTGGGCGTCGGGATCGCCGTGCACGGACGGTGCGAATCACCGACGGCTGCCTCGACGCGCACGATCGGCACGGCGTTGGCTGCCTTCGGCGGGCTGCTCATGATCGGTGCCGACGTGCTGGCCTGGCCGACGCCGCACGTACTGATCACCGTGTGTGCGCTGACGGCGATGGCCCTGGTCGTCCTCGCTGCGATCGGGCGAGTTGCCGGGCTTCATGCAGGCGCCGCGGTGGCGGGGACGATAGGCTACCTGCTTCTCGTCTTGCGACTTGGCGGCTCCTTGGAGGCTCATCCGACCAGCGCTGAGTTGATCCAGGCGGTGATCATGGGTCGCTCCGCGTGGGCGCTGATGGCGGCCGCCGTGACGATCGCGGGCCTCGCCGGGTGGTCCGTGCGTGCCCGACGCTCACCGATCGCCCGGGTCTACCTGGGAACGGCCGGCGGGCTGGCGGCCGTTTCCGGCGCCATTGGTCTCTATGCCGGATTCTGGTCCGGCGTGGACTCGGCTTGGATGACGCCCTTGTTCGCCATCGGCGCGCTGGGCTGCCTCGTGATCGGCCACAGGCTGGAGGTAACCGGCCAGGGGCGTGCGCGGGAGGCGGAAGCCGAGACGCGTGAAGGCCCGAACTCCGGCCGACAGTCTGGGTCCTGGAGCGTGCAGCCGCCGGCCCTTCTCACCTGGTGCGGATCGGCCATGCTGCTGGTCGCTCTCCTCCACCTGCTGGCCTGGAACGGCTGGTTTGCCGAACAGCTCGCGGTCCGGAGACTGACGGTCTCGAGCCCCTGGCGGTTGGCGCTGATCAGCCATGCGCTGTTGGCCACGGCGTTGGCGGGCGCGACGTGGCTGAGGAACCGCGCCACGGGCGGAGCGCTTGCGTCATTTGACGCGGAGGGTGACCCTCGGCAGCGATGGCTGGCGCCGCTGGCATGGTCCGGTTCGATTTCCGCCGCCGTGGCGGTGCCGCCGCTGATCCACGTGACGCCGCACTCAGTGAACGCGCAGGCGGCCTACGCCGTGGCGATCGCTGCAGCGTGGGCGATGGCCGGGCTGGCGCGCCAAGTGCCACGACTGCTCAGCGCCAGTCACGTCGCGGCCACCGTCGCCGTCGGGTTCCTCGTGGCGGCCGTCGCGGCGCGACAGCCGTGGCCCGAGCCGCGTTGGCTGGACTTGCGACATGCCCAATGGCAGCTCATCGCGCTGGGGCTATGGTGCGCCGCAACCACGGTCGCCTGTATCCGGGCACGGCGGTCCGTTACGGCCCGTGCGCTCCTGCGCGAGATCTCGCCGGCGCTCGACCGAGTCCTGCTGGGCGCCCTGTTGCTGGCCCTGGTGGGGCTGGGAGTCGTCGGCTGTTGGCCTGGCATCCTGGTCGAACTGGGTTTCGCGCGCCCTGATCTGGCCGGCATCCGAGGGTTCGGGTTCGCGCCGGCATCCGGCGCGGGTGGTTGGTGGGCGTGGGCCAGTGTGGCATTGGCGTTGGGTGCCGCCGTGGCTCAAGGAATGAATCGGACCGGTTGGATCGCAATCGTCGCATGGACTGCCGTCGCGCCGTTGTTGATCTCCGGCAGTTGGGAAACCGGCCGTGCCGTGGCCTCCGGCCTGCGGTGGACGTTCGCGGGCTACACATTGTGCTGGGCGGTATTGGCTGCCATGCGCGGACTGCTCGTCGCGGGACTGAAGCGTCTGTCGCCGGCCGCACATGGCCGCTGGGCGTCACTCGACAGCCCGATGCGTGACGCGGCCGTGATCGTCGGGTCACTGCCGGTGTTCGGGCTCACCTTGCTGGCGCTGAGTCAGGTCATCAGCGGCGCGCCGTGGGGCGGACCATCGGCCGAGACATGGTTCACCCGGCTGACACCTGCCGTGTCCTACGTGGTGCCCCTGGCCATCCTGACGTCTGCCATGCTGGTGCTGGCCGTCCGTGAAGGCATCAGCGCCTATGCGCTGATGGGATCCATCTTCTGTGCGTGTGCAATCGCTCTGGGTGTAGCCCTGCAGGCCGCAAGCTCGGGAACCGGTTGGACGACCTCCTGGTCGGTCACGTTGGCTCAGGCGCTGGCGCTCGGATTGGCTGGGTACGGGCTGGTCTGGCAGTTGCTGTCGCGGTGGATCGAGCGTCGCGTGGCCCGGCCGGATGCGTCCTGGCTGCGGATTCAAGTGTTGTTGTCGATCGCAGCGGTCGCGGGGTTGTCGAGTTGGGCGTTGGGAGCCTTGCTGGTGTCTCCCAGTGGCGACCTGCCGGAACTGGGTCTGCTGGGGCGTTGGCCCAGCCATGCGGCGGCGGCGCTCTGGGCGGCGTGCGTGGCGTGGGGTGTACGCGGAGATGCTCGGCGTTTGGCCGCGTCCGCAGTGGGCTTGCCCGTCGTGTGGGCGCCGCTGGCGGCGGCCACGGCGTGCACGTTCGCGCCTGCGCTGCCCTGGGTGGGCTACCACGTGGTGACCGGCGTCTGGTTGGCGGTCGGCCTGGGTGCGGCGTGCTGCGCGTGGTGGGGCGGCCCGGTCGTGTCGCGTCCGCGATGGATCTCGGTGTATCGGGCATCCGGTGCGCTCTTGGGCCTGGCCGTATTCGTGCTGGCGATCCGCGGCTCGGCGAGTGATCCCATCGGGCAATGGTGGACGCCGGCGATCTGCGGCGGATTGTCCCTGCTGTGGGCGATCTGGGCGATCGGCGGCCGCGTGCAGTGGGGCGCTTACGGATCGGTGGTCAGCGTGCTGTGGGGCACCTGGGCGATCTGGTCGGAATTGGCAGCCCGCCGAGGCCCCGGCTTCGTTACAGGCGGCGTCTATACGTTGATCATCGCGGGCACGGCGACCGCGGCATTCTGGCTGCTTGTCGAGATCTGGTACCAGGACAAACGCGACGCGTCGCTGGATCCTCGCGTTCCGAACGCACTGCGTGTGCATTCGTTTTTGGCGGTGGTGATGACGGCCTTGATGGGTCTGTTCGCTCTGGGTAGCGCGCTGGCGTGGGGCGGACGGAATCCCGGGCTGGGTATCGCAAATCTCACGACCACGGACGCGCTCAGGGTCACAGCTTTGGCGGGTCTGAGCCCGTTACTGCTGGCGATGCTGTGGGACCGCCATTCGCGGGCCGTGCTGTTGATGCTGGATATCTGGGGTCTGATCGTCATCGTGATGGGCCTGGACCTGTTTAACCGGACGACGGATTTCGGCGTCGCGCGGACGGTGATGGCGGCGTGTCTGGCCGGGGCGTGCCACATCGCGTTGACGGGGCACTTGTGGCGATGGGGCGCGAATCTTGCGACGTGGGCCGTGCGGCTTCATATGCCGGACCCCGTAGCCCGGCTGGAGCGCGCGTCGCGTTGGCTGCTGGTACTGAACGTTCTGGGGACGCTGAGCATCTGCGGTCTGGGGTTTGTAACCATTTTCATCGCGAAGGAGCGGGGGGAGCGGATGGGCACCGCATTTGCGCCGGTGCTGCTGGCTTACGGTATGGGCTGTCTGGCTCAGCGGCCGCGGCGACTGGTCATGCAGTGCTTCAGCCTGCTCGTGCTGAGCCTGGCTGCCGTGTACATCGGCTGGGCGGATGTCCGGCCGGCGCCGGAGTACGACCCGGTGCTGATGTACGCTGCGCGGCACCTGATCAGCGTGGCTGGCGCCACGCTGTTGTATGCGGTGGTGGTCGCCCGCTGGATCGGCCCGCGGAGCAGCTGGTGGGATGCGGTGCGCAGGACATCGCTGATCCTGGCGGCCGCGACGATCAGCGCGTTGGCAGTCGTCCTGGCGCTGGAAGTGGCTCACTTCACGCCTGGTGCACGCGCCCCGATCGCGACGCCGGAGGTGATCGCGATCAGCGTAATGCTGGCGGGGTTCGTCGTGGCACTGCTGTCGATGGCCTTGTGGCCCGGCAAGGACCCGCTGAACTTGACGGAGAAGGGTCGTACGGCCTACGTGTACGCGGCCCAGCTGATGGCCGCCTTGCTGTTTGCCCACGTGTACCTGGTGGAGAACCAGTTGTTTCACGGCCGGTTCCGCGATCACTGGCCGTACATCGTCATGCTGCTGGCCTTCGGGAGCGCGGCCTTCGGCGAACTGTGTGTCCGGCGGAACTGGCGTGTAATCGCCGAGCCGCTGCTGCGGACCGGCGGCTTCCTGCCCTTGCTGCCGGCCGTCGCGGCCTGGGCGTTCTCCGACACGCGCTACCCGCTCGTGCTGTTCAGCGCCGGGCTGGTGTACGTGTTCCTGTCGATCACCCGCCGTTCGTTCTATACGGCCGTAGCGGCCGCCGTGACGAGCAACGGTGCGATCTGGGCACTGCTGTCCGAGAAGGGGCTGGAGTTCTTCATCCAGCCCCAGATGTGGCTCATTCCGCCCGCGCTCTCCGTCCTGATCGCTGCCCATGTCAACCGGGCCCGGCTGACCGAGCATGCACTGACGGGCATCCGGTACGGCTGCGTCATCATCATTTATCTCAGTTCGGCCGGCGAGATGTTCATGAAGCTGGTGGTCAGCGACGCCCCCGAAGCATGGCTTCGGCCGATCGTTCTGGCCAGCCTGGCCGTCGCCGGCATGCTGGCCGGAATCCTGCTGCGCGTCCGCGCGTTCCTGTACCTGGGCGCCAGCTTCCTGCTGCTCTCGATCGTGGCCATGGTCTGGAACGCCGGCCGGCTGGTCCAGCACACATGGCCCTGGTGGGCGTTCGGCATCAGCATGGGCCTGGCCATCCTGGTCCTGTTCGGCGTGTTCGAGAAGCACCGGCAGGCAGTCCAGGGGTTGATCGCGCGGCTCCGGCAATGGGACGCCTGAGGGAAGGCGGCGACCCAGGAGGGACTTCCCGAGCGCGGCGGAATGACGGCGCTCGGACGGCAGGTCCTGATTCCGTCTCGCGCGCGGCATTCGCCGTCAGAGCGGTGGGGTGAGCCCCGGGGCGGCAACCGGGTAGTCTCCATGTTCGTCGGGGAGCGTGGGGGCGGGATCGGCCAGCGACGTGAGGGCGTCCGTGTTGGCCAGCGCGCGGTTGGATGCCAGCGCCTCGTCCCATCGGATCGTCTGGCCGGAATAGGCGGCCAGGCGTCCCAAGATGGCGGTCAGCGTGCTCTTGGCGCCGTATTCGCCTTCACGGGGGATACAGCCGCGGCGCAGGTCGGCGATCAAGTCCTGCTGTTCCTGCTGGTGGCCGCCCCGCGGTGCGGTGGTGCGCCAGATGAGCTGGCCGGCCCGGTTGTAGATCTTCCCGCCGCTGATATCGGCCGAGCCGCGGGTGGCGTCGGCATGCTCCGAGACGCAGTTCCAGCAGTGCCGGATGTGGCGGCTCTGGCTGAACAGCCGAGCGCCGCTGGGGTAGGTGTATTCGCAGAAAAAGTGGTCAAAGATCTGGCCGTAGTCGCGTCCGGTGTCACCCTGACGCTTCCGCACCTCCCGGCCGCCTTGCGCGTTGACCTCCTGCGGGAACTCGCCCAGCGCCCAATTGGCCACGTCCAGGTTCTGCACGTGCTGTTCCACGATATGGTCGCCGCTGAGCCACGTAAAGTAATACCAGTTGCGCAGCTGGTACTCCAATTCGCTCTGGTGAGCCTGACGTGGACGCGTTTCCACGCCGCCGCCGTTCCAATAGACGCGGAGCGTGATCAGGTCGCCAATCCGGCCGCCCTGCAGCTCGGCGATCGTCTCGCGGTAGGCCCGCTCATGACGGCGTTGCAAGCCGACCGCCACGGCCAGATTCCTACGTTCGGCTTCCACCGATGCTTCGAGCACCCGGCGCACGCCCGGGACATCGACCGCCACGGGTTTTTCCAGAAACACATGCTTGCCGGCGGCCACGGCCGCCTGAAACTGCTGCGGCCGGAACCCCGGCGGCGTCGCCAGGATCACCAGGTCAACGTCGGTCTCCAGCAGTCGCTGGCAGGCGTCCAGTCCGACCAGTCGCCGTTCCGGCGGGAGGTCCAGCTTGTCCGGGTGCCTGCTCCGGATCTGCCGGTAGGCGCCCTGCAGACGATCCCCAAACACGTCGGCCAGCGCGACCAGCCGCACCGGCCCGCTGGTCGTGTTGAGCATCTGGATGGCCGCCCCCGTGCCGCGCGACCCGCAGCCGACCAGCCCGACGCGCAGCATGTCCGTACCGTGTGCGTGGGCTGCGCGGGCAATGCCCAGCCCGCTGGCCACCAGAAACGACGACGTGCGAATGAAGTCCCGCCGTGACGGGTGGCTGGTTGCCGGCCGTTCTGGTATCTCGGTCACAAAGGCTCCCTGACTGTGCGATCAGTCGGCCGCACTACCGGCCGCGTTTTCGGTCCAATTGCGGCTCCATCTTGTCCCATTTAGCCGCTTTCTCCGCCTCCGTCGGCTCGACCAGCGGGCGAACGACCCGGAACCCGACGAACTTGGCGTCCGTGTGATACCACATGCTCTTGGGAATCTGCGGGTCGTGGGCCTGCCAGGACGGATCGGAACCGGCTCGGGCCGCGCTGCGGCACTGGGCCGGGTCCGCCATGAACGAGCCGCCTCGCACGACGGTCGGGAAGAGCTTGGTGGGCGTGACCAGCGGGTTGTCCGCAGCGGGATTCGTGAACGTGCCCGAGTAATCGGGGGTCAGTTCGTCCAGCACGTACTCGGCGACGTTCCCGTGCATGTCATACAGGCCCCAGGGGTTCGGCTTCTTCTGTCCCACCTTGCTGTAGGCCTCGTCCTCGCTGTTGTCGAAGAACCAGGCGTAGTCCTCGAGTTGGTCCGGATCGTCACCGAACGAATAGGCGGTGGTCGTGCCGGCGCGGCACGCGTATTCCCACTCCGCTTCCGTCGGCAGCCGGTAGTAGCGACCGGTCTTCTCGGTCAACCACTGGCAGTAGACGCGCGCCGCGAACTGGGTCATGCAGATGGCCGGCGCGTCGTCCTTCCCCATGCCGAAACTCATGTCCTGGTACGGTTCGGTGGGCTGGGAAAGCTGGTATTCCAGCGACGCCTTGTCGCGCTCCGTCTCGGCCAGTTTCTTCACCTTGCGGAGCTGGATATCGCGATCGAACATCCAGACTTCGAACGCGTTCCAGCGCAGCTCGTACTTGCCCATCCAGAACGGCGCGATCTTCACCTTGTGCTGCGGCCCTTCGTCGTCGTTGCGGCCTTCCTCCGTCTTCGGGCTGCCCATGATGAACTCCCCGCCCTTGATCGGAACCATCTCGATCTTGGCATCCGTGTGCTCGATCAGCTCCGTATAGGGCTTCATCTCGGCTTCGGTCTTGGCCTCCGAGTTGGGTACGGGCAGGGGCACTCGCTCTGCACGCGCCGGGTTGCTCCAGGAGACAGCGCCCAGCCCCAGCAGACAGACCAGGAGCCGAACGATTTGCTGGGAGTACCGTTGCATGGGTGGCGACAGCCGTTCTACTCTAGACATAGACTACCGATCCTTTCCTTCCTAAGGGCAGGGATTCCGTCGACCAATACGCGGCCACACCCGACAGGTGCGGCGGGACACGATCGACATGATACTTGACGCATGGCTTCTGGGGGTAGGAGTGGCTCTGGCCACCTGCAATGCGGGGGAACTCGCAAGATTCGAGTCCACGCAAGCCCACATGGGCTCCAAATTCACCATCGTATTGTACGCACCCGACGAAGAGGCTGCAAACCGGGCTTTCCAGGCCGCCTTCGCACGAATCGCGGCGCTGGACGCCTGCCTGAGCGACTATTCCGCCGAGAGCGAGTTGGCAAAGTTTAGTGCCGCGGCCCCCACTCCTGAGCCAGTCCACCTGAGCGACGACCTGTTCGCGGTCCTGACGTTGGCTCAGGATATCAGTGAGCAATCGCAAGGCGCTTTTGATGTCACGGTGGGCCCGTTGACCAGGCTCTGGCGCCGAGCGCGCTACCTGCACGAGATGCCCTCGGAGAGTCGGCTCCGGGACGCGCGCGCGGCGGTCGGGCACCGGTACCTGACCCTCGACCCGGCGACCCATACGGCCCGCCTGCTCCAGCCCCGCATGCGGCTCGATCTGGGCGGCATCGGCCAGGGCTTCGCGGTCGACCAGGCCATGCTGGAACTCCGGAAATGCGGCATCGAGCGTGCGATCATCAATGCCAGCGGTGATCTGCTGGCCAGTGGACCGCCGCCCGGGCAGCCCGGTTGGCTGGTCGGCATCGGGCCGTTGCAACCCAACGCGAAGCCGAGCGTCTTCGGACATCTGGCCCACCAGGCCATCTCCACCTCCGGTGATGCCTTCCAGTTCGTCGAACTCAACCAGGTGCGCTACTCGCACATTGTCGACCCGCGCACCGGCCTGGGATTGACCGAACGCAGCAGCGTCTCCATCCTGGCTCAGGACTGCACCCACGCCGACGCGCTGGCCACCGCGGCCAGCGTCATGGGCGTCGCGGCCGCACTACCGTGGATCGAACAGATGCCCGGCGTCGACGCCCTGTTCGTCGTCGCCGAGGGGGATCACGTGGTCTCCCGGCAGACCGCCGGGTTCGCCCAGTGGGCTGTGGCGGACAGGCCCGAGGCGACGGACGACAGATCGCCGACACAGGCCGACCCGCTGCACGAACAGGCAACTGAAAGCCGCGCGCCACAGAATCCCAGAGACTGAAGCATTGAAGACGACATGCGGCATCCGGAACACGGAATACTGAATACTGAATACTGAATACTGAAAACGCTCCCATGCCTTCCCTCGATCTCGCCACATTGGGCGGCGGCTGTTTCTGGTGCACGCAAGCCGTGTTCAGCGGGCTGCGCGGCGTCGTGCGGGCAACGTGTGGCTACAGCGGCGGCACGACGGCCGATCCGACGTACGAACAGGTCTGCACCGGCGCGACCGGACACGCGGAGGTGGTCCGCGTCGAATTCGATCCGTCGATCATCCCGTACGACGACCTGTTACAGATCTTCTTTCAGACGCACGACCCGACGACTCTGAATCGCCAAGGGGGCGACATCGGGGCTCAGTACCGGTCGGCCATTTTCTATCACGATGAGCAGCAGCGGCGTTCGGCCCTGGAGGCCATTGAAACGCTCGGCGCGTCCGGCGCTTTCGCGGCGCCGATCGTCACGCAGGTGGAGCCGGCCGGAGTGTTCTACGTGGCGGAGGACTACCACCAGGATTACTTCGCGTCTCATCCGACGCAGGCCTATTGCGCCGCCGTGATCCGGCCGAAGCTCGACAAGTTCCGCAAGCGGTTCGAGGACTACCTGGCACGGTAGGCCTCCTCCCGCGGCTGCCGGTTGGCCGGCACCTCCCCGTTCGTTCGCAGGGCACGCGCCGGGTTCCCTGCCGCACGGGATGCCCGGCGCGCCGTGATCGTGGACTTGCATCGGCCCGAGAAGACCATAGGATAGACACCAACCACGGCGGCCTCGGCGTCCGGACTGTCCCTTCAGCATGGCAGACTGGAAGCCTGTCCCACGGTGGCTTCGGCGTCCGGACTGTCTCTTGCGCGCGACAGGCTGGAAGCCTGTCCCACGCCCTCAGGAGGAATTGCGATGGAAACGCCTGCCAAAGTCTCATTCAGCACCCGGGACGATGTGACGATCATCCACTTGCCCGCCGAGTTGATCGATCCGCTGGACATCGCGGTGGCACGTGACGCGTGGCGTGCGCATGTTCAGTCTCACAAGCCGCGGAAGATCGTGGTCAACTTCGATGTCGTGCGCAGCTGCGGCTCGGAGGCGGTGGGCGGCCTGGTCCACCTGGGCACCACGGTCCGCAACTACGGCGGTGAGATCAAGCTGTGCAGCATGAGCGAGCGGGTGCGGGAGATCTTCGAGATCTGCCGACTGGTGCCCGGCGTGTTCGAACTCTACAACTCCGCGGGTGAAGCCATTGAGTCGTTCCAGAGCTGACCGGCCAGCGGTGCGACCGATGATGTCCGCCAAGCGTTCGCTGGGGGTTGCGTTCGAAGTGGGCACGGAGACCTGACCGCGCCCTGCGGCGCGGTCCCGTGGCTCGCTTCGGCTACCACTTCAACACCGCGCCGGTGTCGGCGCTGGTGGCCAGCGCGGCGTACTTCGAGAGGTACCCGCTCTTGAAGCGCGGTTCGGGCGCTTTCCAGCTCTGGGCGCGGCGCGCCAGTTCGGCCGCCTCCAGGCGCACCGACAGGGTGCGCCCGGGGATGTCGATCTCCACGATGTCGCCCGGCTCGAGCAGCCCGATGGGTCCGCCGGCGGCGGCTTCCGGGCTGATGTGTCCGATGCAGGCGCCGGCCGTGCCGCCCGAGAAGCGGCCGTCGGTGATCAGCGCCACGGTATCGTCCAGGTTGACGCCTTTGATGGCGGAGGTCGGAGCGAGCATCTCTTGCATGCCGGGCCCGCCGCGCGGCCCTTCGTTGCGGATCACCACCACGTCGCCGGCCTTCACCTGCCCGTTGACGATCCCCAGGTACGCATCGGTCTCCGACTCGAAGATCACGGCGGGGCCCGTGTGGCGCAGCATCTCGGAGCGCACGCCGGCCGACTTGACCACCGCGCCCCGCGGGGCCAGGTTGCCGCGCAGGATGGCCAGGCCACCCTCCTGGCTGTACGCCTGGTCGACTTCCCGAATACAGTCGTGCGGGTCGAAGCCGAGCTCCTGGGTCGACAAATCGCGGATGGTGTCGGCGTGCCGCGCGATGTTCAATCCTTCCACGTTGCGCGTCCCGCCGGCGGTGACCGCCGCCAGCTCCAATGCTTCCCGGCTCACCCGCTCGCCACGTACGTCGTACTCCGCGATGTTCTCGCCCAAGGTCTTGCCGGTCACGGTCGGGCAGTCCAGCCGCAACAGATCCGGCCGGCCGCGCTGAATGCTGCCCAGGATCGTCGCGATGCCGCCGGCGTTGTGCACATCCTCCACGTGATAGTGACTGCTGGGCGCCACCCGGCAGATATTGGGCGTCCGAGAACTCAGGTCATTGATCCGTTCCAGGTCGTAGGGGACCCTCGCCTCGTGGGCGACGGCCAGCATGTGCAGCACCGTGTTCGTGCTCCCCCCCATGGCCATGTCCAGGATCATCGAGTTGTCCACCGATGCGGCCGTCACGATCTCACGCGGCAGGAGCCCGTGCCCCGCGCCGAGCCGGTCGAACTGGCGGACCATTTCCACAATCCGCTCGGCGGCGCGCCGGAACAACCGTTTGCGCTCCACGCTCGTGGCCAGCAGCGTCCCGTTGCCGGGCAGCGCCAGGCCCAGCGCCTCGCACAGGCAGTTCATGCTGTTGGCCGTGAACATGCCCGAGCAGGAGCCGCAGGTGGGGCACCCGGTACGCTCCAGCGCCAGCAGCTCCTCGGCCGTCACTTTGCCCTGTTGCCTGGCCGCCGAGCCCGCGAACACATCGACCAGGTCGATCTTGCGGCCGTCGGGCGCCGTGCCCGCTTCCATCGGACCGCCACTGACGAACACGGTCGGGATGTTGCAGCGGACCGCGCCCATCAGCATGCCCGGGGTGATCTTGTCGCAGTTGGGAATACAGATCATGCCGTCGAAGCAGTGTGCGTGCACCATCGTCTCGAGGCTATCGGCGATCAGCTCCCGGCTCGGAAGCGAGTACTTCATGCCGGTGTGCCCCATCGCGATCCCATCATCCACGCCGATCGTGTTGAACACGAACGGCACCCCGCCCGCCGCACGCACGCATTGCTTGACGAACTCGCCGACACGGTTCAAGTGCACGTGGCCGGGCACGATATCCGTGTAGCTGTTGCAGACCGCGATGAACGGCTTGCTGAAATCGTCGTCCGTCACCCCCGTGGCGCGCAGCAAGCTGCGATGGGGAGCCCGCGCGTCACCGACCTTGATCATGTCCGATCGCATCGCCCGTATCCTTGTCAATTGAGTTGCCGGTCATCAGAAGGGCCACCGCGTCTGGCCAGTGCACACCTTAGTCGCGCCGGCCGCCCATCGGCAAGAGGACGCCTTCAACTCCCTTGCCACTGGCCCCGCGTGAAGTCGGGAACCGCCACCGGTGCGCTCCCCTGGGCGACCGATTCGATGCTCAACGGGAACACGCTGCTCCAGGCCGCCGCGTCGTAAACGGTCATGTCCAGGGGCAGCCCTTCGCGCAGGCACTGGATGAGCCGCCAGTTCATCAGGAAGTCCATGCCGCCATGGCCGCCGGCTGCCAGCGCTTCGGCGCGGAGCTTCTTCCACAGCGGATGACCGTACTTCTCGTGGTACGCCGCCAGATCGGTCTCCCAATCGTCCGACCGGCCGTCCAGATGGATGCGGGGCGGGTAATCGCAGAACGTGCCGGCGGTCCCGCAGATCATGTTGATCCGGCTGTAGGGACGCGACAGGGCCAGCGAGTACTGGACCATGATCGTCCGCCCGCGCGCGGTTCTGATGAGCGACGTGTTGACGTCGCCGCAGGCGTATGTCTCGTGTCGACGCGGGTCGTCGGCCGGCAGCGCGTCGCGGCGTTGGGCGAGCGCCAATTCCAGCGAACTCATCGACACCAGGTACTCGAACAGGTCGCCGTCGTGGATCCCCATGTACTGCGCGACCGGGCCCAGCCCGTGGGTCGGGTAGAGGTTGCCGTTCAGCTCGCGGACGAACCGCCGGCGCCAGTTCATCGCGCTGACATCCTCCAGCAGCCAGCCGCGTGCCTCGTGCAGGTACCCGGCCTCGCCGTGCAGCAGTTCGCCGAACAGGCCCTGGCGCACCATGTTGAGCACCAGCATCTCGATCTCGCCGTAGCAGCAGTTCTCGAGCATCACGCAGTGGCGCTGCGTCTGTTCCGCCGTGTCGACCAGCTGCCAACACTCTTCCAATGTGATCGCGGCCGGCACTTCGACCGCCGCGTGCTTGCCGTGGCGCATCGCGCTGACCGCCATCGGCACATGCCAATCCCACGGCGTGGCGATGTAGACCAGATCGACGTCGTCCCGCGCGCACAGATGCTCGTAGTCCGTCTCATCCTTGGTGTAACTGGCCGGCTCCGGCCGGCCTGCCGCCACCACCTGCCGACACGCGGCCGCCGCCCGCTCCGGGACGATGTCGCACACCGCGTTGATCGCGACGCCCGCGATACTCAACAGGTTGCCCAGCAGCCCCGATCCGCGACCGCCGACCCCCACGAAACCGATGCGGACCGTGTGCAAAGGGCCCACGCGCAGGCCAGCCACGCTCTGCTGGCCCGCTTGTCGTGCCGGCGGGCGGGACGACAACCCGGCGGCCCGTGCCGGGCCCGCCAGCCCCCAGCTTGTGGCAGCCGCCGACGCGGACAGGAACGCGCGCCGCGAAAAACCGCTCTGGCTCATGGTGCTTCCCTCATCAGGCCTCCTCGATGAACTTGAACTTCAGCGCGGCAGCCAGCTCGCAAACCGGCTCTTTCAAGTCCCCGTAGAACGTGACGCGGTGCCAGCCGTACAGGTCCCAGAATGTGAAGAGCCGCTCCACATCCCCCACAATCTCGCCGGCCAGCTTGGTCCGGCAGGCGCGGTCGATGACGACGTTCTCCACCGCCTTGGCCTGGTGGAGCAGGATCTCCTGCCGCAGCGGATGGATCTCCATGGTCGTCGTCATGTAGCCCAACGGCAGGAACGACCGTACCGCGGCGCCCTGGCGGTCTTCCGAATGCGTCAGGATCTCGAACGCGTTCGCTTCCCGCGCCGGGCCAAACATCCGCGTCGACGCCACGCAGTGCGCGTAGATGATCTGCCGCTTGGCCGTGTCAAGCACCGGGTCGGAGATGAACCCCGGCCGGCCTACCAGGTGCCGCATCGCGACCATGGTGGTCGTGGAGAGCAGGTCCGCTTCGCATGCGCCGATCAACCCGGTGTCCAGCAGTTCCACGAAGCCCAGGCACGGATAGGCCTTGAGGTGGCCCCCGTAGAAGCCGCCCAGACAGTTGATCGTGATGGCCTCCGCCTGGTGCTTCGCCAACACCGCTTGCTGGGCCAGGTAGAGCCGAGCCGATTGCTCCAAAGTCGTATCCGGATCGTCCAGCTGCACGCTCTGGGCCAGCGACTTCCAGCGCGCAGCGTACTGGCGCACCTGGTCCGGGTCCGCCTGGTCGGCGGCGGCCGACAGCTCCCCGAACGACACGTCGAGGACCTCGATCCCGAGATGCTCCTTGATCGCCGGCCCGATGTCCTGCATCTTGCCTCCCACGGTGAGGATCCGTGAGCCCTTCATCGCCTCGAGGCACTGTCCGATGTCCGCCACCTGCAACGGGTCCTCCTTGCACGCGCTGCCGTCGCCGCGGCCCGTACGCTCCTGCCGAACACGATCGCAGGCCGCCACGAACTCCGCCACACTGCCGCCGCGGGCGATCACCTGGAAGCACCGGGCCGCCGCCGCCAGATCCTCCACGTTCGTGGAACTGACGACCGAGAAGTTCGAACGGGTGCGCCGCAGCCCCGCCGTGAAGACCAGGAACCCGCCGCTGCCGGCAAACGGGAAATCCGCCACGATCGTCGGCTTGCCGGACGCCACGATCGGCTGCATCACCTGCACCCAGTTGTTCATCTGATAAACGATATGGCCGTCGACACGGTCCGCATCGTCGGCGGCCAACAACTTCTCGGCGTCCTTCTGGCCGTGCGCCGGAGTTGGCAGGAACTCGACTTCCGGACAGAGCCGCACCAGCGCCGACGTGACGCGTTCGATCTCGGGCCTGAAATCGTACCCGATGTGCGGCCAGGTAGGACGGTCCTGCGTGGGCAGCGCCCAGCAGGCGAAGATCAACCGCACGCGCGGCCGCCGTGGGGCCGGCTCGTCGGCCGACGCCCGCAGGGGCGCGGCCGTCGACCGGGGCGCCGTGCACACGCCGGAAGCCAGCCAGGCCGCACAGGTGCCGCACCCGGCAGTTAGAAGACGGCGACGCGTCAGACCACATGCACAACCCGACAGCACCGGCGAATTGGCGTTCATACGGACCTCCTTCTTTTTTTGCCCTGAGGATGCTAGCCATCCTATCGCGGCCACCGGCAAATGCAAGCAGACGCCGGCCCAGCGGGGACCTGCCCATTCCCGGGCGTCCGGTGCCCACACCCATCGCCCATCGCCCATCGCCTGTCGCCTATCGCCGATTACTGATCATCGACCATACTATGATGGTGTGGCGGCGGCGCGCGGGACGCGCTGGCCGACGACGAGCAGCTTGAGCTGGATTGAGGTGGCTGTGGGACCGGGCATGCGCGATCGCGATCGTCCGCCGATTGCCGAAGACTCGCGGGACTTCCGCGTCTTGTCGCAGGAGATCCTGCGGCACATGATCAGCGACGTCTCCCGCACGGATTTCCTGCGTACTCTCACGACGATGCTGCTGGAATTCTCCGCGTGTGACGCGGTCGAGCTGCGCGTCGCGCAAGGCGACCGATGCTATCGCTGCGAAGCCGTCCGCCGGCCCCAGCCGTCGGCGCTGGTCGACGTCGCGCGCTGCCGCCGATCCGGCGACCATGTGTTGCTCGCCTGCCCGTCGCGCGGGGACGGCCTGGACGAACTCAGTCGCCTGATCATCGAGGGGCGTTGGCCCGCGACCCTCTCGCCCGTGACGCCGGCCGGGAGTTTCTGGACCGGCAACCTGCCGGAGGCCTTGGCGGCGCTGCCCCGGCGGGGCATGGCCGGCCGGGGCGCGCGTGCAACCCGCCGGGCCGTATCGTTGGCCCTGATCCCGGTGACCGCGGTGGACCGGATGAGCGCGCTGCTGCAGCTCAGGAGCCGGAAGCGGGAATTCTTCCAGGCGTCCGACATCGCGGGTTACGAACAGATCGCCCAGACGATCACGATGGCAGTCATCAGCCAGGGAGCGCACGCGTCGCTGCGTGAACGCGTCCAGGAGCTGACCTGCCTGTATCGGCTGGCCCAGCTCGCCGAGGCGCCCCACGTGCCGCTGGGCGAGGTCCTGCAGGGTGTCGTCGAGGCGTTGCCCGGGGCGTGGCAGTACCCCGCGCCGGCCGCCTCGCGCATCGTCTTTGACGACCAGGTGTACGGACCGGCGGACGACAACGCCTGGGTCCAGGCGCTGCGCGTCGACCTGATCGTCCGGGGCCGGTTGCGCGGCTACCTGGAGGTGGGCTACACACCGCGGACCGCGGACTTGGATGATCAATCATTCCTGGCGGAAGAAAGCAGCCTGATCCACACGGTCGCGCGTCAGATTACCCTGCTGGTCGAGCGGCGCGAGGCGGCGGAGGAGCAGAGCCGGCTACAGGATCAACTGCGCCATGCGGACCGTCTGGCCACGATCGGCCAGTTGTCGGCCGGAGTGGCCCACGAACTGAACGAACCGCTGGGCAATATCCTGGCATTCGCCCAGTTGGCGGCCAAGGAGCCGGGCGTTCCCCCTCAAGCCGGCCGGGATCTCGACAAGATCGTAGCGACGTCGCTTCACGCGCGCGAGATCATCCGGAAGCTCATGCTGTTCGCGCGGCAGATGCCGCCGCGGAAGACCGACGTGGACATCAACGCGGTGGTCGAGGAAGGGCTGTCCCTGGTGGAATCGCGATGTGGGCAGGCCGGCGTGACCATCGTGCGACGCCTGTCGACGAGACTGCCGAGACTGGTCGCCGATCCATCGCAATTGCACCAGGTCCTGGTCAACCTGGCCGTCAATGCCGTGCAGGCGATGCCCGACGGAGGCGCCTTGACGATCACGACCGGCACCGCCCGCGGGCATGTCGTTTTGAGCGTCGAGGACACGGGGGTCGGCATGGACGGCCGGGTGCTCGAAAAGGTCTTCACGCCCTTCTTCACCACGAAAGACGTCCATGAAGGGACCGGCCTGGGCCTGGCGGTCGTGCACGGGATCGTCTCCGCGCACGGCGGCACCATCGCGGTGCGGAGCAAGCCGGGGCAGGGCAGTCGCTTCGAGGTCCGCCTGCCCATGACCAGCGACGTGAACGACGAGGATGGCGATCCCCATGAAGCCGCTTCCTAAACGCGAGACGATTCTCGTGGTGGACGACGTCCCGAACACGGTCGAAGTCCTCCAACGGAACCTGACCGCTCAAGGCTACACGGTCCTGACCGCGTCCGGTGTCACCGAGGCGATCGCCATCACGGACCACACGCCCGTCGATCTGGTGATCACCGATTTCAAGATGCCCAGGGCCAGCGGCCTGGAGCTGGTCCGCCATGTCCGCGCCAACCTCAAGGACACGGAAGTGATCATGATCACGGGCTATCCTTCGATTGAAGGGGCCGTGACGGCCGTCAAGCATGGTGCGGAGGAGTACCTGGCCAAACCGTTCACCGACGACGAGCTCTACGCCGCCGTCGACCGGGCGATCGCCAAGCTCCACGCGCGGCGTCGCGAAACGACCGCGGCGCGCCGTCCGCCGCCGGCCGCGTACGGCTTGATCGGCGACTCGCCGCCGATGCGCAAGGTGTTCCGCGCCATCAGCAAGGCCGCCGCGGCGTCCGCCACGGTGCTCATCTGCGGCGAAAGCGGCACCGGCAAGGAACTCGTCGCCCGCGCTATCCATTACGGCAGCCCGCGATCGGCCGCCCCGTTCGTGCCGGTCAACTGCGGGAGCATCCCCGAGACGCTGCTCGAGAGCGAACTGTTCGGCTATGTCAAAGGGGCGTTCACCGGCGCGACCGAGTCGCGCGCCGGGTTCTTCCAGGCGGCCGACGGCGGCACGATCTTCCTGGACGAGATCAGCGAAACGAGCCTCACCATGCAGGTCAAACTGCTCCGCGTCCTGGAAGACCGGCAGGTGTACATGGTCGGCTCCCGACGAGCTCGGGAAGTCGACGTGCGGATCCTGGCCTCGACCAACAAGGACCTGCCGGCGCTGGTCAAGGCAGGCCTGTTTCGCGAAGACCTGTTCTTCCGCCTCAACGTCGTGTCGCTCACCTTGCCGCCGCTCCGCCAACGCGGAGACGATATCCTGCTGCTGATCCACCATTTCGCCCGGAAGTTCGCGACGGAATCGGGCAAGCCAACGCCGCACCTGACCGACGAGACGATCCACACCCTGAGGACCGGTTACCAGTGGCCGGGGAACGTGCGCGAGCTGGAAAACGTGGTCCAGAGCCTGGTGGTGATGGCCGACGATGACACGATCGAAGCCTCCGACCTGCCCGCCGTCATGCGGTTCTCGGCCCCCGCACGGCCCGACCTCACGCGGACACTGGCGGAAGTCGAGATCCAATACATCCGCAACGTGCTGGCCAGCGTCGACGGCAACCGCACCAAGGCGGCACTCATCCTGGGCATCGACCGCAAAACGCTGCGCGAAAAACTTAAACACACCTCCTAGCGCGGGGACCGGCCCAAACACCGAAGCGCCCGCGGTCGACCGACCCCGAACCACCCCACCCTCAGACTCGCGCGCCGGCAACAGGCCGTCGCCCGCCTCACGCCGGAGCGCTCGGGTGCTGGGCAAGATCTCCCCACCGGTGCGTTTTTCCCCACCGGCCGCCGCGCCGTGCCATGGCCCGAGAGGCCACCGACATCCACCAGACCCTGGACAAAACCGGGCTGGCGCACCCTGCCGAGGCATTGGCGCGCGGATTGCTCATGCGGGCCGTCGCGAGGAACCAACTCATGATCGCACGCAGCACCAGTTTGCGCGGGACATCTCCTTCAGGTCGTCCGCCCCGGATGGCGGCGAGGGAGTCCGCCGAGGGAACCATCATGGCCGCCGAACATCGTGACCTGTGCTCCGTGTGCGCGCATGCGTCCACCTGTGTGAGCCGATCGAAGCGGGCGCAACCGGTTTTCGAGTGCGAGCGGTATGCGCCGCCGCGCCGCGCACACCGCGCGCGCCTTGACCATCACCTCGCGACTTCCCACGCGACGGAGGCGGACTGCAGCCAGTTCCAGGGGCTGTGCAGCGACTGCGAGAACCGCTGGCATTGCGCGCTGCGCGTGCCGGAAGGGGGCGTCTGGCGTTGCGAGGAGTATCGCTGACGCGGGCATCCGGGCACACGGCTCTCGGTCCGCCTGCCGGACCACGCTGTGCGGAACTTGCAGCGGCCCCGGCGATGGGCTACGCTCGAAATTCCTCATCCCGGACAAGCCTTGACCCTTGAACCAAGAGAGGTGGATCATGCGAGGCAAATGCTGTGGCATCATGATGCTGGTAGTGGGGGTGATTGGCAGTTGGGCAGCCGCGGGCACGGCGGCCGAATTGCTTGTCGGGACCGCGCAGACCAACATCACGCCTGAACGTCCGATTGCACTCCAGGGCCAGATGCACACGCGGATCAGCACCGCCGTCGATGCGCCGCTCGAGGCGTCCGCCGTGGCGCTCGAGTCGCGGGAAGGTGACCAGTCGCTGGACCAGGCCCTGATGGTTTCGTGCGACGTGTGCTACATCCCCGATCCGGTCGTAGAGCAGATCCGCCAGCAGCTGCGCAACCGTCTGCCGGAGTTCGACTCGCGCAAACTGTTCCTCAGCGCCATCCACACGCACACCGGCCCGGTGTTCGAAGAGGGGATGTACCACGTTGCCCAGGACGGGGTCCTCTCGCCGACCGAGTACACGGCGTTCTTCGTGCAGCGCGTGACGGACCTGGCCGTTTCGGCCTGGCAGGGTCGCGCGCCGGGCGCCGTCGCGTGGGGGCTGGGCCATGCGGTCGTCGGCCAGAACCGCCGGGCGGTCTACGCCGACGGCTCGGCCAAGATGTACGGAGCCACCAACACGCCCGACTTCCGCGGCATTGAAGGCTATGAGGACCACGCGGTCGAGGCGCTGTTCTTCTGGAATCAGGAACAACGGCTCGTGGCGGCCGCTGTCAATTTCGCCTGCACGGCGCAAGAAGTGGAGGGCAAGTCCACGGTGGACGCGGACTTCGCGCACCCCTTGCGCGTGGCGCTCCGGAAACGCCATGGCGACCAGCTGGTCGTGCTCACCTGGATCGGAGCAGCCGGCGACCAGTCGCCGCACCTGATGTTCCGCAAGGAAGCTGAAGACCGCATGCGCGAACTGCGCAAGCTCTCGCGGCTTGACGAAATCGCCCGGCGACTGATGATCGGCGTCGAGGAGGCTTTCGACGGGGCGCAACAGGACATCCGGACTGATGTCCCACTGGTGCACAAGGTCGAAGTACTCAAGCTGCCGGTCCGCATGGTGACCGACCAGGAGCTGGCCGAGGCCAAGGCACAAATCGAAGCCCTGTCCAACGACCCGAACCAGCAGACGATCGTCGGCTGGCATCAGCGGGTGCTCGACCGCTACCAGCAGCAGCAAGCGAAAACGCACCTGACCAAGGACGCCGAAGTCCATGTCCTGCGCCTGGGTGACGTGGCGATCTGCACGAACCCGTTCGAGCTGTTTCTGGACTACGGCATCCAGATGAAGGCGCGCAGCAAGGCCATCCAGACGTTCGTCATCGAATTGGTCAGCAGCGGGGGCTACGTCCCCACTCCCAAGGCGGTCGCAGGCGGCGGGTACAGCGCGATCGTCCAGAGCAATAAAGTGGGCCCCGAAGGCGGACAAGCGCTGACCGACCGCACCGTCGAGCTGATCAATAGCCTGTGGCCGCAGCAGTAGAGCGGGGAGCACAGCGCAGGGACAACGGGGGCGGCGCTGTTTCGCGCCGCGCAGCCCGTTTCTCCACGCGCCCGCGCCGGTGGCACGGATCGGCCGCTCAGGGAATCGCACGCACCGATTCCGACCAGCGCGCCGCCTGGCCGGGCGGGCCGAGGAGGTAGGCCGGCGAGCTGGACAACTCCAGGGACTCGCCGGTGACCGGGCGGCCGACGATGTCGACGACCGACGCGTCTCCTCCAGGCGGGATCGCGATGCGCGGGCCGGCTTCCTCACCCTCGGCCCACAGCGCGATCACCGACCGCGTGCCGGTCTCGAACGCCACGACCCAGCCGGCCCCTTGGACGGGCCATTGCCCGACGCACACCGGATGCTCGCCCAGCAGGCCGGTCAGCACGGCCAGCGCCGGGAACAGCTTGCGCGGCGCGCTGCCGTAGTCGAACAGCGCGCATTCGTAGTTGGGGTCGTTGGCCCGGCCGCTGGCCCCCGAGTGAATGAACACCTTGTCGACCCCCTGCGCGAGCATCACCAGGAGGAACCGCACCGTGTAATCGGCGCATTGCCGCTCGCTCTCCAGCAGCCGTTCTTCGGACCAGTTGTCCGGGCGGGGCAGGAAGGGCCGGCGCGGCAGGTTGTCAGCCCCGTAGTACGAGAACTCCGTGATCCAGATCGGCTTGCGCCCGCCGTGCGCGTCCATCATCGCCAGGAGGCTCTGCACTTCCTGGGCGTAACTCTCCGGCGCCCGTCGGCCCGGATAGATGTGGAGATTGAAGATGTCAACATGCGTCAGGCAGCCGGCCTCGATCACCTCGCGTGTGAAGGTCATCGGGCCGCCGGCGATGCCGCCGATGACCCGGCAGGTCGGATCGGCCGCCCGCATGCCTTGGGCTGCCAACTCCAACAGCGCGACATAATCGGCCGGCGTATAGCGCGTGCCGCCGAGCTTCCCCTCCCGGTCGGCCGACAGCGCGTACGACGTGTAGATCGGTTCGTTGAGGAACTCCCAGATCCGGACGCGGTCCTTGTACCGGTGGACGGCCTCTCCCACGTAGGCGGCCAGATCCTGCGGGTTCTTCGGGGCGAATGACGCGCGCAGCCGGTTCTCGGGATAGCTCGAGCCGGCGGGCAGGCTGTCCGGCGCGTCACTGTTCCAGCCGGCTGACGGGAAGGGCGGCAGCAGCGGCAGGATGTTGACGCCCTCGTGCAGCACGCGGTCGATCTGCAGGTCGCCCCGTTCCCAGTGGAACTCGCCCTGCGCCGGTTCGATGTGCTGCCACTTGAGCGACCAGTCGCGGTACCATGTGACGCCCGCCTTCCGGGCCAGCTGGATCTGGCCGGAGGACACGAACGCATGATTGATGCCGCACACGGAATCCGTCCCGACAGGTGGCGGGACGACGGCGATGCACAGCTCGGCGGTGGCGGACTCCGCGCCGGATTCCGCGGTGGCGCGGATCCGGTAGTAGCCGCGCCAGTCCGCGGGCAACGGCACCTCGTGGGTTCGTGACGCGTGCGGCGGCACCGCGACCGACCGCCGCGGCAGCGCGACCGACCGATCACAGTAGTCCGTGACGGCGAACTCCACGCTGATCGTCGCGGGCGTGGCCGCGTGGTTGCACAACCGCAGCGTCAACGCGCCCGGCTCGCCGACGACGAAGATGCCGGCCCTCCGACTCGGCTCGATGGCGAACTCCCACGCGGTCCTCGGGACAAACGGCGTGACCTGGTCGCTTCTCTCCAGTTGGACCGCATCGATATCCACATCGACCCGTTGTTCCTCGGCCAGGTCCGGTCCGGCGAACACGAACACCCACTCGTGCTCCGGCCGGAAGGTGTGCGCGTAGCGGCACCAGGTGGTGGTCAGCGAGACGGGTCGACTGGATTGGTTGACCCGGCCGCTTGCCGGATCCTGGGCCCGCGCGCCGAGCATCGCGCGCACGCCGGCGACGCTCGCGCGCATGTCGCACGAGAGGGTATAGGCGGCCCCTTTCTCCACGCGGATCCAGCCGAGATTGGCTGTCAGGACCCGGAGTTCGCGGCGCACCAGCGGCTGGAAGTAGTCGAAGTACAACACGGGCGTGCGCTCGTCCCCTAACGGGACGCGCAAGAATGAGCCGCCCTGCGTGCCGCCCGCCTCGATCGTTCCGTGCAGGCTGTCGAGGTCGCCCCAGCCGACGCCGCGGCCCATCGACGACCAGCCGGCCCCGCCCAGCTCGAACGAGCCGTTGGGCACGAGGTTCCGGCCGCCGGCCGGCGCGATCGTGTCCGTGAACTCGATCTGCTGCGCAGCCTCCTCCACGATCGACACGTCTGCCACGTCGAGCGTGCCGGCCTCCGTGAACCAGATCTGCAGCCGCCCGGTGGGCCCCACGTCGCGCGTGGCCCGGAACAGGGTCCGGTAGGTCTGCCACTCCGGACCCACGGTCAGCTGGGTGTGCAACCCGGTGGTCAGCCACCCGCGGGTCTCTTGCACGGCGACGCCGATCGCACGGCCGGCAAGCCCCGTGGCCCGCAACCGGCAAGAGAACCGATACAAGCGGCCTTTGCCCAACGTCACCTGTCCGTTCTGGGCAAGCATCGCGTGGCTGTCGCCGCCCGACTGCTCACAGCGCGTGCAGACCAGACGCGCAAACGGTCGACCCTCGGCATCCTGCTCGACCGTCAGCACCTGGGACACGTTGACCGCGGAGCCGGACGTGGCCCACTGGGCGGGCTGGCCGTCCACGACCCGCGCGAAATCGCCGTTCGCGACCAGGTTGACGGGCTCCGCATGTTGCGCCGACGCGACGGTTGGGAAAGCCAGCAGCAGGAGCAGGAGGCACGATTCGCGCATGGCATGTTCTCGCTCTTAATGGAACCCGCGGTCGTCTCGGCCGTCTGCCGCGATTGTACCGTCCGCCGACTGCAGGTGCGATCGCGACGCGGTAGAAGGAACCCCCGTGCATTCCGGCGTGCCGAACACCAACGCGGGCGGCCGGCCGACAGCCTCCTCGTGATCCGCGCGTCTCCACACGCCGGCGATCGCCGTGCCGCACGCCGCGCACTTGTCGCCGTCCATCCGCACGGCGCGGATGAAAAAGCCCGCCCGCTCAATGACCGGTTGGCGGCAGCCGGGGCAGTAGGTGGTCTCGACGTCCTCCAGTTCCCGGACGTTGCCGATGTACACGTAGCGCAGCCCGCACTCCCGGGCCGCGTCGCGGGCCTGAAGGAGGATGTCGACCGGGGTGGGCGGCAGGTGGGTCAGCTTGTGATCCGGATGGAAACGCGAGAAGTGCAAAGGGTAGTCCGGGCCGAGATGGGTCACCAGCCAGTCGCACATCCGCCGGATCATGTCCAGGCGGTCCGTGTAGGTCGGCACGACCAGGTTGGTGACTTCGAACCAGACTCCTTCGCGCTTGAGCGTCTCGAGCGTATTGAGCACCGGCTCCAAGGTGCCGCTGTTGAGCTGCCGGTAGACATCCAGATCAAAACCCTTGAGATTCACATTGGCCGCGTCGATCACGCGGCACAGGTCCACCAGCGGCTCGGGGTTGATCGAGCCACAGGTGATCCAGAGGTTCTTGATGTTCCTGGCCCTGGCCCGCTGCGCCGTGTCGTACATGTACTCGTACCACGCGATCGGTTCCGAGTAGGTGTAGGCGATCGTGTCGGCGCGGAGGAGTTCCGCCAACGCGACCACGTCCTCCGGGAACATGCTCACCCGCGCCGGGTCGATCTGCCGCATGCTCCGGACCGTTCCCGCGTCGAGCCGCTGGGATGGTCCGTACGGATCCTTGGTCTCGTCCGGCTTGGACTGCGAGATATCCCAGTTCTGGCAGTTCAGGCAGCGGTACACGCAGCCGGAGGTGGCGATCGAGAAGGACGCCGCGCCGGGCAGGAAATGAAAGAGCGGTTTCTTCTCGATCGGGTCGAGGTGGAATGCACAGGGGTTGCCGTAAGCCAGCGTGACGAGCGTGCCGTCCTTGTTGACGCGCGTGCGGCAGTGGCTGCGGTCCTCCGGCTCGAGCAGGCACTGGTTGGGACACATCTTGCACTGGACGTTGCGACCCAGCTTCAGATAATGCCGCGCCTCGGTCGTCCAGCCACGCGCCTGCCACGCCTCCCAGAACTCGCCCTGCGGCGCATCGCCCGGGAACACATCGCCCAACGGCAACAGCCGGGCACGACGCACCGCGTAGCACACCACGCCGCCGCACGCCGCGACCGCCGCCAGCGTCCCGGCCGCCGATTTGAGGAACCTGCGACGCGAGCGGCCCGTATCCGTATCGGCACCCGCATCCGCCGGTCGGTCACCCGCCACGGCCCCTGGAGACCGCGTCACGACCTGGTCCGCCTCCCGATCCATCTCCATCGCCTCATCGCAAAATAAATGGTCACGCACGAATGCACTGCAAAGACGACCAGCAGCGGCCAGTCGAACAGCTTGTGGATCTTCAAGGCCGTCTGCGCGCTGAAGATCTTCGGATAGCCGGGCTCGTTGCAGAGCGAAAACCCGGTGATGATGAACAATAACACCAACACGAACAGCAACCAACCGCTCACGCGGGCGGTCTTGACCAACCAGTACATCGCGGTCCTGCGGGCCATCGACGGGGATCCTTGTCAGGTGTTTCCAGCCTCACGCAACCATCGGCTCCACTTACGTTCTATCATGCCGCGACGGCGCGCCACAGCACCGCGGCCGCCACCAGGTTGAGCCCGGCCGCCAGCAGACAGACGGCGGTCACCCCCACCAACGGGATCAGCATCGTACTGACCAGCAGGGCGCCGAGCGCCGCGCCCAGGTAGTCGGCCGTATAGAGCCGCGAGGCGGTCACGGCCGCGCCGCGATAGTCGAGCTTGGCCGCCAGCGGGAAGACAAGCCCCGTCAGGAAGGCCACGCACAACGTGGCCACGTAAATCAAGCCCTGGCAGACCGCGATCCACGCGCCCACGGCCACCAACGCGTCCACCGCGACCAGTCCCGGCGGCACGCACGCCGCGATCACCGCCACCGCACCGGCCAACAGGACCAGGGCGCGGCGGCCACAGCGGCCCAGCGCCCGGTTCATCACGTGCGAACCCAGCGCCAGGCCCAGCAGGAACATCGTCACGATCAGGCCGACGCGATGATAGACCGACCCGAACAGGACCTGGAAACCCATCAGCAACACGACTTCCAGGGCGGAACCCGCGAAACCGGACGCGAATACCGTGTACGAGACCGGGCGCAACCGGGCCAGCGCGACGACGACCACGACCAGCAGTACAACCTCCCAGGGCCCGAACCGCACGTCGAACTGCTGCATCCATCGGCGCAGGTGGTGGTAGTACAGGATCGGGTTGAAGTCGCGGTTCACAGGCGCGTCGGCGTCGAGCGCGCGCGCCACGTCATCCATGCGGTCGGGCGCCAGCACCGCCTGCAGGTAATGCCGATCCAGCAGCCGGACCGGCACGGCGTGCGCCTCCAGACGCTCGGCGATCCGCGTCGTAAGCGGCTGGTCGGAGGCCAGGAAGCGAAGCCGCGTCGTGGGAATCACCAGCACGTTGGCGAACTGCTCAGCCAGCGTGTTGTGCACCACCGCGACGGAGCGCGCCAGATCGTCGCTGATCCGGTTCTCGTACCGCCCGAGCGCAAAACTCAGCACGCCGCCGGGGGCCAGACGCCGCTTCGCCTCCGCGAAGAACTCGCGCGTGAAGAAGCGGTTGAGCTGCGACGTCGTCGGGTCGGGCATGTCGACCAGGATCACATCGTAACGGCGCTCCGTCTCGCGCAGGAAAAGCCGTCCATCCGTGTTGATCACATCGATCCGCGGGTCGTTCAGGCTGTCCGGAGAGAACTGGCGCGTGGCGGTCAGGACGAGCGGATCGAGTTCGACATAGTCGATGTGGGCCGCGTACTTGAGCAGCTCGCGGGCCGTGCCCGACACGCCGCCGGACAGCAACAGGACGCGCCGGGCGTCGGGCCGCTGGGCCATCGCATAGTGCACGCTCTCTTCCACGGCCTCCAGGTTGTGCGTCGTGAACCACACCGTGCCGTTCTCGAGGAAGTTGTACTGGTCGCCCGTGCGCGTCACGACCAGGCTCCCATAGGGCGAATGGCCCTGGAACACGACCGTCTGCGGCCGGTACAAGATGCGCGCCGTGTAGTCGTCGAGGTCCACCGCCACGAGCACCGCAAGACCGCACACACCGGTCACCGTCGACGCGACCGCCACGCCGCGATACCCCGACCGCCAGGCCGCCCAAGCCGCGCCGACGAGGCTCACGGCGGCCGCCAGGTAGAGCGTCTGGAAATGGTCCAGCCAGCGGACCAACACGAAACTGAACACCACGCCGGCGAGCACGCCGCCCACGCAGTCGAGGAAGTACACCCGGCCGATCCCCCGCGCCTCCCGGCCTGCCGACATCAACGCCGATGCCGAGACCAACAGGTAGCCCATCAGCAGACAGTAGGGCGCCAGGCACGCGACGCACACGATGACCGACTGCGTGACGCCCAGCGCCGCCCCGCGCAGAAACAGTTCATTTCGCAGCGTGCGCAGCAGGAACACGGCCACGATGGGCCAGGCGGCCACCGCGAGCTGCGCCGCCAGAAAGACCCCCAGCTCGCCGCGCAGCCGGCCGGAACAGGTGCCCAGTCGCGAGCCCAACCCGGTCAAGAGCAACCACGCGCCCAGCACCACTCCGAAAATCAACTCGTTGCCCGCCAAGACGCTCACCAACTCGCGCATCAGCACCACTTGCGTGACGAACGCTGAATGGCCCAGCGCGATCACAACCGGCGCGAGCGGGGAACGTGGCAAATGGCGTCGCACGGGATACCTGTCGTGATTCTCACTTCCTCATCGCGCCGCGCCGGGCTGCTCCCTACTCGGCCCGTGCCGGCTCTCGTGAAACGCCTCGACCTGGTAGACGAGCACCTCGGCGTCCTGCGATTTCCAGCCGTCGGCCGGCAGTCCGGCCTTCTCGGCCAGGTGGTTCATGAACGTCTCCCGGTCCGGGATCTGTTCCCAGACCTGCGGCAGATACGTGGACTGGCGCTGTCCCACGCGCAGCACGACGCCGTCGATCTGCGGGCGCAGCCTGCTCAACAACTCCTCCGGCGACGCACACGCCAGCGGCTCGGGCACGGTCAGGATGCTGACCTCGATGCTGATCGCGTCGAGTTCCGCCGGCTCGACCGGCCGGAACCGCCTGTCGCGCAGCGCGGCGCTGGCCGCGTTGTGCACGACCGCCTTCACCAACGGCTCCTGCGGGAAGATGTGACCGATGCAACCTCGCAACTGGTCGCCGATCGTCAACGTGACGAAGCAGGCGCGCGGCGCGCCCAGCGGCGTCTCGAACTCGGCCGCGTCGGGCTCGCGAAGGGTCCCCGTGCGGACCGCGTCTTCCAGGCTCTGCCGGGCCAGCTCCAGAAGCTGCTGTTGGTCTGCGGGTGTCCACACGGCGGCGGGCGCATCTGCCGGCGCGGCCTCGGCGGCACCGTCCGGCACATAGAACGCGATGGCTGCATAGCCGACCACCCGCGCACGGTCACCCGCGGTGTCGCTGCTGTTGCGGTACTCCAGCAGCTTTGCTTTCCAGCCTTGGCCGCGCGCGATGTGCATCAGCGTCAGGATGGGCAGCTTGCCGCACGCCTCCTGCTGCTCCATCCACGCGCAGTTCAATCGACAGATCGACTCGATACAGGTCCGGTCGAGATCGCGCGCCGTCTGGTCCGGGTGGAAATGGCTCAGATCAGAACTGGCGATCAACAGGGTCTGCTCATCGAGTCGCGCGGCCAGCTCCCGCGCGACCGCGCGGGGGTCCACGTCGCCAAAGACAATGGGCACGAGCTGGAAGTCGGGGAGCGTTTTCTGCAAGAAAGGGACTTGCACTTCCAGCGCATGTTCCCAAGTGTCGGGCAGATCCTCGCCCGACGCGGGCAGCCGACGCGTCGATCGGCCGGCCCAGGGTGGCCGCCCCACATGACACGGCGGCCGGGACACGAACGGGTCCTGCCGGGCCAGCTCGTGCGTCCACTCCGCCACCGGCACGCGACCCAACGGCGTCTCGTAGGCACTGGCATCCGTGACGAAGGCGCCTGAGAAGGCCGCGTAATGGCTCGGCGCCATCACGATCACCGTCCGCACGTCCCGCCCGACCACCTGCTGGTAGCCCACGGCGGCGGTCGGGCCCGAATAGTCGTAACCGGCGTGCGGCACGACCAGGCCGCGCAGGCCGCCGATCGATTCCGATTTCGCGGCCCGGAGCAGCTCGTCGATCCGATTGCTCAATTCCTCCCGGTCGGCTGGGTAGAACAGACCGGCGACCGCCGCCGGACGCACCGTCGCGGCCGGCTTCGACGCCGGCCGCGCACCCGGCGCCGGCACGCCGCGCGCGGCCTCCGGCGCCGCCGGACTCGTCGGCCCGCGCTGCGTGCACGCGCTCAGGCTCACCACAACCAGCAGCCCCAAGCAGGCAGTCGCGCGTGGCATCATCGGATCGCCCTCCATGCCAGGTCCGGTTCAGTGTACGACATCGGCGCCCCGTTGAGCAACCGTAGAGCGCGGAGCCGGATCGAATCATGACACGCGAAGCCCGACGATCGGCCCTCGCCAGTGCGCCGATGTGAAACGGTCGCGCCGCACCGGGCGCAGGCTACGTAGAACGGCAAATCTCCGACACCTGCACATGAGGCGGACAGATGAGATCGCCTTCGCTGCCGGTGCCGACGCGCGAGCAGGTGATCAGGTTGCCCTGGCCCGGCCCAGCCCAGTGGATGGCGGCGCGCATGCGTGGCGGCTGGCGGGCGTCGAGGATCGTGCAGCCGCTGATGAGCGTGTCGCTGCAGTCCTGCAGAAACACACCGCAGGGGGTCGGGTTGAGCACCTGGGTGCCCGAGAGGTTCACGCGGCGGCAGCGGACCAGTTCGATCAGGCCCTCCCGCTGGATCGGCGCGGCGCCTTCGACCGTATGGCGGCCCGCCTCCGCATCCTCAATCAGCAGCCCCGTGATGTTGCAGTTCTGGCAGTCGACGAAGCGGATGCCGGTGGCCAGCTCCCGCGTCCCGTAATCGGGATTGTGGCCGATGCAGTTGTCGCCCAGCACGATATTGCTCGACCGCTCGACCAGCACATTGCGATAGTGGCCGCTGTAGAGATAGTTGCCGGTGATGGTGAACCCGCGCGCGGACGTCAAGTGGACGCCCACGTTCTGACTGCCGATCAGGTTCCCGCTGACGGCCCACATGCCCGTGCGATGGTCGCCGGCGTCCGCATGGCCGATGAAGCGGAGATTGGCGCCGCCCGGGCTATAGGTCGACTGGATCGTATTGCCGGCGATCGTCCCTTCGCGGACCGAGCCGCGCTGGCCCACCTCCACGTAGATTTCAGCCGCGCACACATCGTCCGCCTGCGGCAACTGATGCGTCTCGTTGTTGTTGTATTCGATGTCGTTCCCAGTGATCTGCAGGTTGCGCACCTCGCTGTTCTCGATGCGAATGCCGCCCAGTCGGCAGTAACTGATGTGGGAACCGGTGATGATTGCCTGGTGCAGGTTGACCTGGTCCAAGTGGATGCCGATACCGGTGTTGTGATAGATGTGGCACTGGCTGACGATCACGTTACGTGCCCGGCCGGTGATCTGCACCGCCGTACGGACGTGGCGGATCAGCAGGCGGGTGAGCACCGGCTGCATGACCCCTTCCAGGCGGACGCCGTCCGACTCCTCGTGATGGCCTTCGATCTCCAGCGCGTCGAGCGTCGGCATGCGTTCCGCTTGCCAGACGGCGGGTGCGAAGCTCAGCGGGTCGGCGCTCTTGTCGTGCGTCCCGACCAGCAGCAGGGCAGGGCCCGGGCCGTGCATCTCCAACTTGGCGACCCCCCCGCAGCCGCGGACCGCCAGGCGCCCGTGCCGAGCCAGCTCGACGCGCACGGTGCGCGTCAGGCGGTAGTTGCCGCGCGGGAACTCCAGCACTCCGTCACCGGCCTGGATCGCATGTTCGATCGCCCGCGTGTCATCCACGCAGCCGTCTCCGGCCGCGCCGAAATTGCGCACGTTGCTCATCGCGTCCCTCATTCCGCGAACAGCGAGAACTCCCAGATCGTCGGGCCGTCCGCGGCCTCCGTGATGTTCAGGCGCACGCGCTGGGCCGTGACCGGCGCAAACCGGCCGACACCGCGCGCTCCCAGCTTCTCGCCCTGGAAGCAGGTCTTCCACTGCTCGTCCTGCCAGTATTCGATCGCGAACTTGCGGATGCGTCGCAGTTCGGGGAAAGCCTGCCGGATGCCGAAGCGGCTGAACGTCACCGGTCGGCCGAGGTCCAGTTCGAGCCACGCGGACGTAACGCCGCTGTCGGTGGCCCACCGTGTGTCGTCCCGCTGATCCACGGCTTTGTCCGGTCCGAATTCGGCCATCTGCTGGTAGACATTCGAGGCGGTGGCCTGGGCGCCGGTCGTGAGCGATGCCGGGCCCATCATGTCCATGGGCACGTCGGCCGCGGGCAAGTCCATCGCCGTGCCGTCCAATTCGAGCACGACGATCGTGTCGATCGGCTGCCGGTCCGACTCGGCGACCGAGACCTTCAGGCCGTCGGCCGACTGGCTGACCTGCGCTTCACCGCCTCCGAGCAGGTAGGCGCGCAGCACTTTGCGGGGGATCGCTGGTAGTGTCAATACATCGTCAACCCACTCGCAGATGTGAACGTAGACGGTCCGGCCCTTGCGTGTCGAGACGCCATACTCGCCGGGCTTGAACGGCCCGCCGCGCGTGCCCCGGATGCTCTCGCCGTATGTGGACAGCCACGCTCCCATCTCCTTCAGCAAGTCGGCCTGCTCCGGCGCGATCTCTCCCAGCGGCGTCGGGCCGACATTCAACAGCATGTTGCCGTCGCCGCCGGCGCACCGGATGAGCATCTCCAGGCACTGTTCGAGCGACTTCACGCCGTCGTCGGGGCCGCCCCACGCCCACTGCCCCTTGCGCGAGGTGGTCATGCAGGCCTCCCACGGCCGCTGATCGTCGTACGAACCGACGGTCTGCTCGGGCGTGTAATAGTCCGCCTGGGGCGACAAGATCTGACGGTCGGAATTGCCGGGCCCCAGATCCAGTCGGTTATTGACCACGATCTGCGGCTGGAGCGACTGGACAATCCCGTAAGTCTCCGCCTGCGCGTACATCGGCACACCCCCGTCCCAGTCGAACCACAGCAGATCGATGCGGCCGAAACGGGTCAGCAGTTCGCGCAGCTCCGCCTGCATCCGCTGCAGGAACTCGGCATTCCGCTCGGTGCGGAAGTCCGCGTCCCGCCAGTCCATGGGCGAGAAGTACCAGCCGACGCGGATGCCCCGGGCCCGCGCCGCCTCGGCCAGCTCCGCGCAGATGTCGCGCTGGAACGGCGTGCGGGAGATGTTGTAGTCGCTGGCCTGCGAATGCCAGAGCAGGAACCCATCGCAGTGCTTGGCGGTTAACACCATGTACTTGGCGCCGGCCGCCTCGGCAATCTCGACCCACTCGGCGGCGTTGAACTTCGTGGGGTTGAACTCCCGGTAGAGGCCGTCGTACACATCGGCCGGGATCTCGCCGCGGTTCGGGCAGGCGGGATTCGTGTTGGCGCGCGACCAGCTGATTTCCGTACCCCGCAGACTCACCGGCCCCCAATGGATGAACATCCCGAAGCGCGCCTCGGCCCACCATTGCAGACGCTCCGGGTACGGGCGCGGCGCGGCCGCGGGTTCGGGTTCGGGTTCGGCGGCCTGAAGCAGCAGGCTGCCCCAGAGAATGCTCACCAGGAAGCTGCAGCGGAGCGTCATAAGGCACCTTCGAATTGTGGACTCGTAGGGACGGAGACTGCACGGCCGAGCGCACGCGACCACTCACTGGTATCCCGCCCTCTGCGCGCCGTGTCAATCCCCGACCGGCCCGCTCGGCCATTGCCCAACCGCGCGCAGCGCGACGGCGCACCGGTTGTGATATAGTGATGGCAGGCGCAAAAGGCCCTGCCCGAGCCGCACGCGGCTGGAATGAGTCAACGGAAGGCAGTCATCGGAAACCGGACCGGGTGCGCGGACGGACGGACCGCTAGGCGGTCTGCCGTGTCGTCCGGTCGGCGGCGCCGAAAGGAGTTCCATGAACGACTGTGACAAGACCAGGGAACAGCTCCTGGAAGAGCTGGCCGCGGTGCGGCAGCGATTGACTGAGTTGGAATCCCAGCGGGCCGACGTTCAACACCCGGACTCCGGCGAACAGGCCGAGCAGCTGATGCGACTGCATGTCGAACAGACGCCGCTGGCGGTCATCGAGTGGGATCTGCAATTGCGCGTGACGAAATGGAACCCCAGCGCCGCGCGGATCTTCGGCTATTCCGCCGCCGAGGCGCGGGGATGCCACTTCATGTTCATCGTGCCACCGGCCCTGCACGAGCAGGTCGACCGCGTGTGGGCCCAGCTGCGCAACGGCCGGGGAGGCGAGCGCAGCACCAACGAGAACACCACCAAGGACGGCCGGACGATCTTGTGCGAATGGTACAACACGCCCCTGGTCGACGCCGCGGGCGAGGTCGTCGGGTTCGCGTCGCTGGCCCAAGACATCACGGAGCGCGTCGCCGCGGAGACGGCCTTGCGCCAGAGCGAGCGCAGACTGGCCACGATCATCTCGAACCTCCCGGGCGCGGTCTACCGCTGCCGGGCGGACGGCAACTGGACCATCGAGTTCTTGAGCGACGGCTATTTGGCGCTCACCGGCTACCCGCCCTCCGAACTGATCGGTCAACCGGGTGCGCGCCACACCGAGTTGATCCATCCGGAGGATCGCCAGCGCGAATTCGACGCCATGCAGCAAGCGGTCGCCCAGAAACGGCATTACCAGGTCGAATACCGGCTCCGCACCGCCACCGGCGAGGAGAAATGGGTGTGGGAACAGGGCATCGGCGTGTTCTCCGAAAGCGGCCAGTGGGAGGCGTTTGAAGGTTACACCGTGGATATCACGGCGCGCAAGCGGGCGGAAGAGGCCGTCCGCCTTGCGCACGACCAGTTGGAGCAGAAGATCGCGGAGCGTACGGCCGCCTTGAATCGCGCGAACGTCCAGCTGCAACAGGAGAGCGAGGAGCGACGGCGGACCTTGGAAGCACTGTGTCAGAGCGAGGCCAAATATCGGGCGCTGATCGAGTCGTCCCCCGATGCCGTGACCATGCTCAACTTGCAGGGGCGCTTGATCTTCGCCTCGCAGCAGGCCGCCGAACTGCACGGGATCGCCGATCCCGAGGAACTGCTCGGCCGCGCGGCCGCCGAGCTCGTGACAATACGGGACCGTGAACGGTTCACGAATGCCCTCCGCCAGCTGCTCGAAGAGGGAGTCCGACGGAACATTCACTACAAGATGATCGGCCGGGGGGGGAAGACCTTCGACGCCGAAGTCTCGTCGGCCGTCATCCGCGACGCCGCGGGAAACCCGCAGGCCCTGATGGGTATCTATCGCGACATCACCGCGCGCAAGCGGAGCGAGGAACGGCTGCAACGGGAGAAGCGCGCGCTGCGCCGCATGGTCATGGCCAGCGACCACGAGCGCCGCTTGATCACCTACGACCTGCACGACGGCGTCGCCCAACAGCTGGTGGCCGCCATGATCCAGCTCCAATCCGCCGAGCCCGGGAAGTCCGGCCGGCCGGCCACGCTGGAGCCCGCCGCTCGTGAGGTCCTGCAGACCCTGCGCACCGCCGCAGCGGAACTGCGGCGACTGATGAATCGACTGCGGACGCCCGTGCTGGACAAGTTCGGCCTGGCGGAAGCGATCGGCGACGTGGCGGCTCAACTGCAAGCGACCGCGGGCACGCCGGAGATCGATTACCACAGCACCGTCCAATTCCAGCGGCTGGAGCCGACCCTGGAGAACTCGGTGTACCGGATCGCCCAGGAGGCCATGACCAATGCGTGCAAGCACAGCCGGAGCGAAATCGTCCGCGTGGAACTCACCCAGCATGGCAACGAAGTGACGCTGGAAGTGCGCGACTGGGGGATTGGATTCGACCCGGACAAGGTGGCCGAGAACCGGTTCGGGCTCGAGGGCATCCGCGAGCGGGCCCGCTTGCTGGGCGCGAGACTCCTCATCCGGAGCCGCATCGGCCAGGGCACCGTCGTCCGCGTCAGGTTCCCCGTGATCGAACTGGAGCCGCCTCCGTGACGATCTGATACCGATGTTCCCCAACGCCCGATCGCTCATCCGCGCGGCGCCGGCGGGGTCGGCCGCTGCCGAATGCGCTGGGCAGCAGGATGATTCGGTTCGTGACGTCTCCCGTCACGGAGTGGTTCGGCGCGACCATTTCGCGTATAGTGGAGCGGATGCATGGTCGGCATCCAGGTTGCGATGTGGCGGCCGCAACGGACGCTCGACTGCGACGATGGCCTGTTCACGTGAGGATTCCATGATATCCCGAACGCGGAGCCCGGGGAGATGCGCCGTCCTGATCTGTTTCGCCGGCGCGTGCGCTGTGCTGGCGGCGTTGCTGAGCCACGCTTCTACGGCCCGCGCGACGGATGCCGAGCGAACGTCGCAGTCCGCTCCAGGGCGGGGCGCGGCGGACCGCGAACGGGTCGCGGAGTCGTTCGCGGCGCGGGCGGCCGCGATCGCCGCAGGCACCACGGCCGACGCGTTGGCGACGGCGATCGAGTTCCCGGCCCAGGAGGCGCAGATCGTGCGCCTGGTGATCCGCCGGACGCTGGCCAGCGAGCCGTGCCTGGACGAATTCGAGATCTACGGGCCCGACGCGCCGGCCAATCTGGCCCTGGCCAGTCGCGGCGCGATCGCCCGGGCCTCCTCCGTGCTCCCCGGCTACGCGATCCATGCCATCCCGCACTTGAACGACGGGCTCTACGGCAACGATCACAGCTGGATCGCCGCTTCGGCCGGCGAGGAGTGGGTGGAGATCGAGCTGCCCGCGCCGGCGCGGGTGGCGCGCGTCGTGATCTCGCGCGATCGGCAGGCCAGGTTCCTCGATCGGCAGATCCTCGAGGCCGAAGTGCGGCTGTCCCGGGACGGCAAGGCCTGGCAGACGGCCGCGACGCTGACCCGCTCACCTGCTCAGCTCCCCCGGCCGATGCCGATGCTGACGATGCCGATCGCCGACCTGCCGGAGCCGACCTGGGCCGGCGCCGTCGAGTATGCGTTCCTGCGCGAGCGCGACACCTGGAGCCGCCTGGACGGGCAGGACTTCCTCTCGCCGCTGCTGCACGACCGGCCGGCGGTCCCGGGCGGCCCGCCCTACTGGGGCCGGCTTGCGCGACTCGCGCCCTCCGAGCGCGTGCTCGTCCAGTTTGAGGAGCTGATCGAGCGGCTGGCGGCGTTAGGCGTGAACGTGGACGCCGAGCGCACGGAGCTGGCTCAGCTGCGGCGGCAGGCGCGCGACCCGGCGGCCACCGGATCCGACGCGCTGTACCTGGCGGCGCGGCAGGCCAAGCGCCGGCTGTTCTTCCGCGACCCGCGCCTCGCGCCGCTGGAGCACGTCTTGTTCGTCAAGCGCCACCCGCTCGAGCCGTCGCACAACTACAGCGAGCACCTGGACTCGCTGTTCGCCCCGGGCGGCGGCGTCTTCGTGCTCCACCTGCCGCGCGACGCGGACGGCCGATGGGACCCGGCACGGGGGGAAGTCGAGATGCTGTTCGACGGCCGCGCGGGGATCGCGCGCGATCCGGTGGCGGACTACGAGGCGGAGAACATCTATTTCGCCTACCGCCCGGATGAACCTCAGGTGGCCGGCTGGCAGCCGTACTGGCACCTGATGACGATGCGCGCCGATGGGTCCGGGCTGCGGCAGATGACCGACGGGCCGTATCACGACTTCGACCCGGTCCCGTTGCCCGACGGCGGTTTGGCATTCATGTCCACGCGGTGCGCGATTCGCTACCTGTGCTGGGAGCCGCAGGCTTACGTGCTGTACCGCATGGAGCTCGACGGATCGCACATGCGCCGGCTCTCCCACGCCAACCTCAGCGAGTGGGAGCCGGCGGTGATGCGTGACGGCCGGATCCTCTGGACCCGGTCCGAGTACCTGGACAAGGGCGCCGACTTCGGGCACACGCTCTGGGCGATCCGCCCTGACGGCGGTCACCCCGAACTGATCTTCGGCAACGATACGCCGTATTGCTACGGCCACGCGCGCGAGGTGCCTGACAGCCAGGAGCTGGTGTGCACCATCTTCTCGCACGGCGACCACCAGGGGCCGATCGCGCTGCTCGACCCGAACCAGGGGCTGTTCAACACGGCCGCCATCACCAACATCACGCCCGACACGCGGCCGCAGTACCAGATGGACCGGTCGCATCACGAGACGTTCCGAGACCCGACGCCCATCTCGCGCGATCATTTCCTGGTCAGCCACAGCCCGGGGCCCCGTTCGCACTGGGATCTGTACGTCGTCGACCGTTATGGGAACCGGGAGCTGCTGTACGCGGACCCGGCCATCAGCAGCAAGCGGCCTTCCCCGCTGGCCGCGCGCCCGCGTCCGCCCGTGATGCCCGTAGCGCGCAACCCGGCGTTGGCCCGGCAGGGGCTCGGCCAGTTCACCGTCCTGGACGTGTACGAAGGGCTCGGCCCGGCCGTCGCCCGCGGCCAGGTCAAGTACCTGCAGGTCTCGCAGGAAGTCCCGTCGCCGCTCCAGCAGTTGGCCGACGGCGAGTACCGCAGTTCACACCCGAGCTTCCAGGACTTCTACGCCAGCCCCATCCACCTGGTGACAGGACCACGTCACAGTTACTTGACGCGGAGCACCAATGCGTTGGAGCCGCACGCGTTCCGCGCCGGCGCCGCCGCCGCGGCGGGAGACGGCCTGGCGATCGTGACCGAGAATGGCGGCTGGCCAAGCTATGTGGCCAAGGCCGTCCTGGGAGTCGTCCCGGTCGCCGCGGACGGGTCCGCCAACTTCACGGCCCCGGCCGGCCAGGTGCTCTACTTCCACCTGCTCGACGAGCACTTCAACGAGCTGCAGCGCATGCGGAGCGTCGTGCAGCTGCAGCCGGGCGAGCAGCGCAGCTGCGTCGGTTGCCACGACTCGCGTACCGCCGCGCCGACGCGGCCCGACGCGCAGGTGCTCGCCGGGCGCGTGCAGGCGCTCCAGCCGCCGCCCTGGGGACCGGTCCCGTTCGACTACCAGAGCATCGTGCAACCCGTCCTGGATGCGAAGTGCGTCGCCTGCCACCACGGGCAGCCCGAGACGGAACTCGACCTGCGCGGCGTCCGGGACCCGCACCGCGTGCCCGCCTCCTACCGCGCGTTGATCGCGGGCGGATGGGTCCATTTCTTCGACTGGACCTACGGCGCCCGGCACTTCAAGGCGGAACCCCGCTCGTTCGGCACCCTGCAGAGCCCGCTGTTCACCGTGCTGGCCGACGAGCGCCATCGCGAGGTGACGCTCACCGACGACCAGCGCCGCGCGCTGACCGCCTGGATCGACTTGAACTGCCCCCTGTGGCCCGACTACTGCTTCCGCGAAGAGCGCCCGCAGTAGACCCGCAGATCGCAGACCCGCAGCAGACCTCGGACAACTCACAGCGCGTACTGCGGGATCTTCATCGTCTCGCCGTCCTTCAGGGCCGACAGGTGCGCATAGTAGCCGGGAACGGTCATGTTGAGCGCGTCGATCACGTCGACTCGCGGCTTGCGCCCGCGCAGGATCGCGTCGATGAAGTCATCGCCGAGATAGCCGTGCGAGCCGCCGTGTCCGCCCGGCTCCACGCCTGGCGGCAGCGCGTACTTCTTGAGCTGCAGACCGCTCTGGATCGCCGCCTCGTACCGCTTCCTGCCCGTCGCGTCGCCCACGAACGACTGGTTGAACCCGGCATATTCACCCCGGATCCGGCCCGCTTCCAGGTACTCGCCCTGGGACGAGCAGATGATCATGCGCGACAGCCCGCCCTCCGCGGTGCGGAACAGCCCGACTTCCGACTTGAAGATGTTCCCGTCCGGGTTCGGGATCCGCTGCGACTCGTCGAACAACGGCGTCCCGCGGCACGAGACATCCACGAACGGCAAGTGCGTGACGCCGACGTAGTAGGCGGTCGCGTGCGTCGGATACCACATCGGACAGCCCCGCTTCCGCCAGTCCTTGTGGGAGCCCAGGGCCGGCGCGCCGAGCGAGTGCGGGTGACAATACTCGCCCTCGGAGTACACGATGTGCCCGAACACATCGGCGGCGTAGAGCTTCTCCATCGCGTACAGATCGTCGTGGAACACGGACGTCTCGAACATCGCGTACACCAGATCCCGGTTCTTCCGGCAGCACTCCAGCAACCGCTGAGCGTCCTCGATGTCGCCGTAGAAGACCGGCACGGCCGTGGCGACATGCTTGCCATGTTCCAGGCAGAGCACCGCATGCCTGGCATGCGCCGGCGCGTCGGTCGCGCAGTAGATGGCCTCGATCGAATCGTCCTTGACCATCTCCTCGAGCGACGGGTAGGTTTTCTCGCACTTGGCAAGGCTGGCCATCTCCGCACAACGGTCCGGGTACAGATCGCTGACCGCCACCAATTCGACATTCGGATGATGCTGCAGTCCAAACGCCAACCCGAACTGGCACACGCCGTGGCCGACGATTCCCAGACGGACTTTCCGGTCGGTGAAGGGCTCCCACTTCTGTGTGCGATCGACCTCGGTGGCAGTCTGATCGAAACCCGGAATGACCTTCTTCTCCTGCCCGGCCTGGAGCACAGTGGCCCCGCTGGCAGCAGCCGCTGCGGAGGCGGCCAGGAACGAACGGCGGGAAACGCGTGTCATGATGAGTGCCCTTTTTGATGGATTTGTCGCGGTCGACTCATCAATACACCGGCGCGAGCCCGGTGGCAAGAGGCGACCGGTCATTCGCACCGCGTGAGCGTGACCGCCGCACCGAGTCCGCCGCCGACGCACAGAGTGGCCAGGCCGTGGCGGCTGGATCCGCCGGCGATGCAGTGGGCCAGGTGGACGATGAGCCGCGCGCCGGAGGCGCCGATCGGATGTCCCAGCGCGATGGCGCCGCCATCCACGTTGACGCGGGCGCGGTTCAGGCCCAGCTCCGCGATGCAGGCCAGCGCCTGCGCGGCGAAGGCTTCGTTCAGCTCGATCGTGTCGAAGTCCTCGAGCTGCAGACCGTATTGCTCGCACAGGCGGCGGGCGGCGTGGACGGGGCCGAGGCCCATCCGTTGCGGGTCGCATCCGACCACCGCGGCGGCCTCGACGGCCGCTAAGGGCGGCCAGCCGTGCCGGCGCGCGGTCCCTTCATCGCACAGCACGAGCATGGCGGCGCCGTCGTTGATCCCCGACGCGTTGCCGGCCGTGATCGTGCCGGCCGGGTCGAACGCGGGCGGCAACTGCGCCAGGCCCTCCAAGGTCGTGTCCGGGCGGGGATGCTCGTCACGCGCCACGCCGCCGACCGCGGCCAGCTCGGCGCGAAAGCGGCCCGCCGCGTGGGCGGCCGCGTAACGCCGCTGACTTTCGGCGGCGAAGGCGTCCTGTTCCTCACGGCTGATCCGGTACTGCGCCGCGAGCCGTTCGGCAGACGCCTGCATGTGTTCCTGATCGAAGCTGTCCACCAGGCCATCGCGCAGCAGCGCATCGACGAGCGCCGCGTCACCGAGCCGGAGGCCCCTGCGGGCCCGCTCGAGCAGATACGGCGCGTTGGACATCGACTCCGTTCCCCCGCAGAGGATTACGTCCGACTCCTCGGCGCGGATCGCGGCCGCGGCCAGGATCACGGCCTGCATCCCGGAGGCACACATCATGTTCACGGTGAATGCCGGGCAGCGGATCGGCGCGCCGAGCCGCACGCCGATCTGCCGCGCGATGTTCATGCCCAGCCCGGCGCTGAGCACGTTGCCGACGATCACTTGTTGGACCGCCTCGGCGCCGACCGGCGCCAGGGCCGCCGCGCCGGCGGCGCAGGCCAATTCCACGGCCGACCGACCGGCCAAGGCGCCCAGGAAACGGCCGTGCGGCGTGCGCCGCGCGCCCACGATGACCACACGCCTCATGGCGCGACTCCTTTGCTCGCCGGGGCGGCCGTGAAGGCGCTGCCCGGCATCAGCCGGACCTGGCCCATCCGCGGCCGGAAACCCATCACCCCGATCACCTGCCGCTCGATGTCGACCCCCGGCGCGACCTCGACCAGCTCGAGGCCGTCGGCCGCGAGCCGGAACACGGCCCGCTCGGTCACGTAGAGCACCGGCTGCCGCTTCTCCCGCGCCGTGCGGGCGCTGAACGACACTTGATCCACCTGCTCGACATACTTGCGGACCCGGCCTTCCCGGACGATGTGGAGCCGGCCGTCGGCCACGGCGACGCGCAGCCCGTCCGCGGTGAGCGTGCCGCAGAACACGAGCCGGCGGGCGTTCTGCGCGATATTGACGAACCCGCCGACACCGACGAAGCGGTCGGTGAACTGGGAGACGTTGACGTTGCCTTCGCGATCGACCTGGGCAGCGCCGAGCGAAGCGAAGTCCAGCCCACCGCCGTCGTAGAAATCGAACTGCGCCGGCTGGTCGACGATCGCATGCGGGTAGGCCGACGCGCCGAAACTCAGCCCGCCGGCCGGCATGCCGCCGATTGGGCCGCTCTCGACGGTGAGCGTGCAGCGATGCAGCAACCCGCGCTCGGCGGCGATCCGGGCCACTCCTTCCGGCATGCCGATCCCCAGGTTGGCCACCGCGCCGTCAGAGAGCTCATCGCACGCCCGGCTGGCGATGATGCGGCGCTCGTCCAGCGGCATCGGCTCGGCCCACGCCGCCGGCGTTTCGCGCGACGCGTCCGCGTCGGCCGGCGCCGGGTCGCAGTAGCACGGGTTGAACGGCTCAGCGAACGTCTGCTCGTGCTCGCGCGGCTCCGCGATGACCACGCGGTCCACGAAGATACCGGGCACGCGGATGCGTTGCGGACGCGCCGGCGTCTCGAGCAGGCGTGCGACCTGCGCGATCACCAGGCCGCCATTGTTGTGGACCGCCTGGGCGATTGCGAGCACCTCGCCGAGAATCGCCTCGTCGTCCATCACCAGGCCGCCGCTCGGATCGGCCGCCGTGGCGCGGATCAGCCCGACATGGACAGGGAACGCCTTGTACCAGAGCCAGGCGCGGCCGCCGAGCTCGATCCGTTCCACCAGGTCCGCCGAAGTGCGCTCGTTCAGCCGCCCGCCCTGATGGACCGGATCGATGAACGTCCCGAGTCCGACATGCGTGATGCAACCCGGCCGGCCGGCCGCGATGTCGCGCAGCAGGTGGCAGATCACGCCCTGCGGCAGGTTGTAGGCTTCGATCTTGTTGCGCAGGGCCAGCGCGCTCAGGCGAGGCGCCAGGCCCCAATGCCCGCCGATCACGCGCTGCAGCAAGCCCTCGTGGCCGAGATGATTCAGCCCGCGCGACTTGCCGTCACCCTGACCGGCCGCGTAAACCAAAGTCAGGCCGCGCGGACGGCCGGACTGCTGGAAGCGCCGCTCCAGCGCCGCGGTCAGCGCCTCGGGATGGGCGGCGCCCACGAAACCGCCGCTGACCACGGTGACGCCGTCCTCGATCAATGCCACGGCCTCCTCCGCCGTGCAGAGCTTCTCGCGCAGCCGGCAACTGCTCATCTCCACCTGCCTCCTGGATTGCTGGGGAACCACCATGCCAGATCGGTTCGGGTGACAGGCATGGGTCACCTGGTTGTCCGCGGCGCCGCGGCCGGCTACCATTCGCGTCGGCGGATCGCCCGCACGCTGTTGGAACTGATGCTGATCACGACGCGTGCCGTCGCGTACTGCTGATTCACATCCTTGATCGCCTGCCGCAATTCCACCTCCACCATGCGCTTGAATTCCGCGGGCTGCAGCCGGTCGGGGTCGGCCAGGATGGCGGAAATGGGCCGCGCAGCCTGCTGCCACATCGCGTCGTGCGCTTCGGTGATCAGTTCCTGGGCTTGCTTGGCCGGGAGGTTGTGCGGCGTGCGGATGGTGAAGGCGAAATGCCGGTCGAAGAGGATCGGCAGCAGATCTCCGATCAGGCAGTGCGGGTCGAGGATCTGCATGCGGTAGTCGGGCGACCGGGCAGCCACGCCCCGCGTGCGGAGCGCTTTGAGGAACATGCGGATACTGCCGGCGTACGCGGCCAGCTCCAGTTGGAAGCCGCTGAGCTCGACGGTCAGTTCGCTGGAGGCGGATCCGACGCGCTGGAACATGCGGCGGAGCGTCTTGGCCGCATGCCTCCACTTGTTGCAACTCAACACGTAGTTCCGTTGGTAGGCCGGCAGGTCGCGGCGGTAGGCGGCATGGTCGGCCTGGTTCGCGAAATCCAGCCCGTCATTGAGGTCCGCGCAGAACGAGCGGAGTTGGGCGGCCGACACGCGCGCAGGCCGCATCGACGCCGGCCTGGCGGGCAGGTGCTCGGGCAACATCTTCTCCAGCGCCTGGACTTCCAGGATCGCGAGGTTCTGCAGCGGTGAAGGCTTCTGGCCCGGGCTGACGGCCGCCATGTGCCGGCTGGCTACGGCCAGCCGCTCCGCAGCCCAATGGACGGCCGCTTCTACGTCCCGCCCGAACTGCCGCCGCATGACCGACCCCTCCTCCTTGATCATGTGGGCGAAGCTGAGTTCCAGCGATCGCCGCACCGCCCGCGCCATGTCGGGACGCAGTTCGCAACGCTGCACGCAGTCTTCCGCCAGCTCCTTGAACCGCTGCCGCGCTTGCTCGAGCAGACCGCCGGAACCCGGCTGCCGCGCCGCCGCGTCCGAATGGGCCAGACCCTGGGGATCAGATTCTGCCGTCATGATTCCTGCCGCCTGCCTGCCTTGCGAACCGAGCCGCCCCGGGCCGGCGCGGGCTCGAGCGCACCGGAAGTTGTTCCATGGTACCCCCGAGCCCCTCCTACCGATAGGCCGATCTCGACATCCTCGCATCGGCGCCGCGGAAACCGGGGGGCGGGCTCGCACGCCCGCGCCCGGACAACCGGACGGCACTGCCCGCCGCGTCCGGCGTCCACCACCCCCCCGGCCTCCGTGCCGTCGGTCATGGCAACCGCTTGACCTTGATGTTGCGGAACCGCACCGAGCTTCCCGGATCGTGCTGCTGCAGCGCGAAATAGCCCTGGCTCAGCTTGCGCGGACCCTGGATACCCTCCGGCTCGGTGTAGTCGACCACAACCTTGCCGTTCACCTTCACCACAATGTTCTGGTCCTTGACGACGATGTTCACCGTGAACCACTCGTTGTCCTTGACCGGCGTGTCGTAGAGCTTCACCACTCCCCACAAACTGCCCGTCCGGACCGGATCCTCATGGCTGTTGTTGATCTGCACTTCGTGGCCGTCGAAGAACCAGCCGTCCGGGTGATGTGCAATGTGCAGGTAGATCCCGGAATTGCCGCCCTTGTTGATCATCACGTCCGTCTGGAACTCGAAGTTCTTGAACTGCCCACCCATGTAGTACAGGTGGCTCCGCTCTCCGTGACCGACGATCGCTCCATCCTCGATCGTCCAGTTCTCCGGCCGTTCATTGGGCTTCCAGTCGCCGAATGTCTTGCCGTCGAACAGGCTCTGCCAGCCGTCATCGGCCGCTTGCGCGCACGCGCCGCACGGAACAAGCAACGTCAGGCCCAGAACGGCAGTCACACATACTCTCAGCATCGTCGAATCTCCTTCAAGAAAGAACAACATGGGATCGGCAGCCTGCCTGACATTGTGGGATCGGCGGCCCGCCTGTCTCGTCTTCCCGGCAGGCTGGAAGCCTACCCCGCGATCTCAAATCCTCGGCGCTGCTCGCGGGCGAGGTATCGGTTGGCTTCCTCGTCGCCGACGAACAGCTCCTGTTGCGGGTTCCAAGTCAACTTCCGGCCCAAACGGATGGAAATATTCACCAGGTGGCAGGTCGTGGCCGCGCGATGCTGACTCACCACATCCGAGATCGGCGTCTGCCTCGCCCTGACGCAGTCGAAGAAATTCGCCACATGGTTGATGATCGGTTTGTAGTTGCCGGACAGTTCGAACTCCTCTTCCGACGCTCTCCGGGCACGCCTCAGGTCGTCGTGCGCGTACAGCTGGTATTCGGTCTCGGGCAGCGGGTCGTCCTCGAGTTGCTCAACCGGCTTGCCGGCCAGCACGCCGCGATTGACAAAGATGCGTCCCTGGTCGCCTTCGAACATGATACCAGCCCGGCCGGTGTCCGTGACCTCCACGACCGTCCCGTCCGGATAGACCAGTGTCGCCTCGAAGTCGATCGGCACATTATAGCCGTTGGAGACGCTGGGGAGTCTTCCGCGGCCTTCGACCGACACCGGCCCGGAATGCTGCATGCCCATGGCCCACTGGGCGATGTCCACATGGTGCGCGCCCCAGTCGGTCATCTGCCCGCCGGCATACTCGAACCAGAAGCGGAACCGGTTGTGGCACCGTTCCCGGCAGTATTCCACGGCCGGAGCCTGCCCGAGCCAGAGGTCCCAGTTCAGATGGGGCGGCGGCGGCGCGGTGGCGAACGGCCCACCGGTCGCGTTCTTGCCCAGCGTGATGGTCACCTTCCGGAGTTTGCCCAGCCGGCCCTGGCGGACCATCTCGGCCGCCAGCCGGAACCGGTAGTCGCTGCGCTGCCAGGTGCCGACCTGGAACACGGTGTTCGTCTCCTGGACCACCTTGCACAGCAGCTTGCCTTCGTCGATGGTCAGTGTCAGAGGCTTCTCGCAGTATACGGCCTTGCCCGCGCGGCAGGCGGCGATGGCCATCGCCGTGTGCCAGTGATCGGGCGCGGCGATCATCACGGCATCGATGTCCGGCCGGTCCAGCACGTGGCGGTAGTCTTCATACAAGTCGGCCTTGCCGCCCAACCGCGCCTTGGCCATCTCCGCAACGTCCCGATCCACGTCGCACATCGCGACGACGTCGCCCAGCTGCAGCGCGTTCTCGGCCAGCACCGAACCCTGGTGTCGCAGGCCGATCACGCCGATGCGGAACCGGTCGCTGCGGGTGAAATCGATCTTGCTCAAATCGGTCTGCAGAGGCGTTTCCACATAGACGACGTCCGCCGCCGCGCACGAGCGTCGCGGGAGACACCGGCCGGCGATTCCGGCCGCCAGCACGCCGACCGACGTTCTCAGGAAACTCCGACGCGTGCGCTTCAACCCGCTCATCACTTCCCTCCTCGACCAAGACCGGATCACACGTCAACTCGTACCCGTCTGCGCCAGGCGGACCGTGCACGGCCGGCGGAACCTGGCGCGACCCTCGTGAGCATCCCATTCTAATGGGTGCGCTTCCGCGATACACTGTCGGCTGCGGAATTTCTTGTCGTCGGCGCGGGTCCGACCGGCGAGAGTCACCGGTGACTCATCCGGACGCGGCGCCCGCGACGCTGTACCACACGTTGTTGCGGGTGTTCCGCCATTCCAGTTCGGACCGGGCCCGGCTGGGTGACATGTTGGCCGCCCTGACGTGAGGAAACGATGCGGATTCAGCTCTGCCCGGCCTTGATGGACTGGATCGTCTTCCTGGTCTTGTTTGCGGTCATGTACAGCGCGGGCGAGCGCAGCCTGTCGGGCGCGGAGCGGGTCTGGCTCGCGTCGATCCCATCGGTGACCTACACCGTCGTGAGCCTCCTTGTGGGACTGGTCCTCACGCGCCGCAACGCACGGCGGCTGCTGCTGCTGAGCACCCTGTTGATGACCGCATTCGGCGCGGCCAGCCTGTTGCGCGCGGATTTCGCCGCACAAATGCTCTGCCTGGGACTGCTCGGAGCGAGCCAGGCGGTCTTCTTCAACGCGTTCCAGACGTTCATGCGAGGCGAGACGGTCCCAGGCGGGTTGGCGGTCACGGTGGCGCGTTACACGCTGGCATGGAGCGCCGGTTCGAGCTTCGGGTTCCTGTCGTCCGGTGCCGCGTACCAGCTGGGGATGATCGCCCTGGCCGGCGTGGATGCGGCCGTCGGGCTTGCGGTCTTGGGACTCCTGCTGCGCCACCGGCCGCGGCATCACGACGAGGCGAGCGCAGACGAGCACGTCGAGCAACCGGGAGACGGGGCGCGTGCGGTTAATCCCGCATACGTCGCCGTCGGCTGGTGCATGATCTTCAGCGTGGCGTTCGTGCAACGGCCGCTGCAGAGCCTGTTCCCCGCGGCGTGCGGTCAGCTCGGTGTGTCCGCGGATGTGGCCGGGTTCGTGCTGTTTCTCCACATGCTCGTGCAGGGCGTGTCGGGCTACGCGATGCGTTGCTTCACGAATTGGCGGTACCGTCGGACCCCGATCGTGCTGGTGCACACGGCCGCAGCGCTCATGTTCGGCTGCGCGGTCCGGTATCCGTCGTTCCTGATGAGTTCCGCGGCCATCGTCCTGTTCGGATCGTATGCGGGCTTCGTCTACTTCTCGTCCGTGTATTACTCGAGCAACTCGGGGCGGCGTTCGTATAATATTGGAGTCAACGAATGTGCCGTGGGAATGGGGTGCCTCGCCGGACCGTTCGTCAGCCAGTGGTGGGCGACCTGCACGGGCAGCGACCGGGCGATGTATGGGGTGGCTGCGGTGGCTCTGTTGGCTTCCATGGTTGTGCAACTGCTGCTCGCCTCACGCCGGCTCACCATCACCGGTGCAACCTCCGATGCGGGAGCGTCGTGCCCCTGAAAGCGGCCCTGCATGGCTGAGGCGGGGGAGGATTGCAGAGGGCGTTATGAGACAGATCGCGGCGATTTCAGCGCAGACGTGCGCGACCGGGCTGGGACACGGCTACGGCACCGCGTCCATCTCGCGGGGCCGGATCTATGTGACGGGGGACCTGGGCGACAAGAGCGTGATCAGCGCGCTGGACCTGGATGGCCGCATCCTCTGGCAGGCGGACAACGGTCCCGCCTGGACGGGTCCGCAGCCCGGATCGCGCGGTACGCCCACCGTCGACGGCGATCGGCTCTATCACCTCAGCGCGCTCGGCCAGCTCGTTTGCCTGGACGCGAAGACGGGGAAGCAGCACTGGGGCGTGAACATCTTGATGCCGGTCTATCATGACGGACACCTGTTCGTCAGTGCACACGAAATCGGATCGGTCCTGCTGCGATTGGCGGTCGATGGGGATCGCGTTTCCGTGGAGCCGGCCTGGCGCAACAAGGATCTCGATCAACACCATGGCGGCGTGGTCCTGGTGGACGGATACCTGTACGGTTGCGGTCGCTTCAACGCGAACCGCTGGGTCTGTCTCGATTGGTTCACAGGGCGCACCATGTATCAGGCGCGCGGCGTGGGCAAAGGCTCGCTGACCTATGCCGACGGGCTGCTCTACACGCGGGGCGAGAACGGCCGGATGGGACTGGTCCAGGCGACACCGGACGGCCACCAGATGATCAGCCAGTTCACGCCGCCGCAAGGCGAGGGACCGGCCTGGGCGCACCCGGTTGTCTGCGATGGGCGTCTGTATCTGCGGCACGGCGATCTGTTGCTCTGTTACGATGTCCGTCAGCGCCCGTGAGGGGGCACCCGTTCACAGGCCGTCCGCCGGTCGCGTTCATTCCCCCGGCAGGAACCGCACGTTCTTGACATGCGCGTTCGTCTGGAATTTGCCGTCCACGGTATTGGTGATGAGTCGGCCGTGAATCCTCAGATTCTCGAAGGTCACATCCTCGACACAGTGCGCGGCGTCGAACCCCGCCATTGTCGAATGGACGAATTCCCCGCCGAGCAACGAGACGTTGCGGAACACGACGCCTCGGATGTGCCCGCGCCGCTCGTCCTTGCTGAACATGTCCCGGTCGATCACCAGCTCGAGCAGTTGGATACGCGCGTCTTCGACACGGATATTGTCGAACACGACGTCGCTGACCATGGCCCGATCGCCAACTTTGAGGCCCAGCACGCCGCGGCAGGCCATGCCATGCAGCACGTCGCAGTTCTCGAAGCGCAGCCGGCTGATCCGTTCCACGCGAGTCTCGTACGTGACACCGAGCGAGAAGCCCCAGTCGCACCAGATCACGCAGTTGCGGACTCTGATGTCTTCCACTGCCCGCTCGTCCGGCTCGGTCGCCTTGACCACGATGCTGTCGTCGTAGTTCCGCACGAAGCAATCGTCGACGGTCACCTGCCGGCAATTCACCAGGTTGATGCCGTCGCTGTTCTTGCGGTAGTTGAGGATCTTCACATCGGCTACGGTGACCCGCTCGCAGCGCTGGGGCACCACGGTCCAGGCCGGTGAGTCGCGCAGGATGACACCCCGGACCTCCACATCCGAGCAATCGGCCAGCGCAACCAGGCTCGTCTCCCACTGCTTCCACTTGCTGCCGTCCAGGATGCCGCGGCCCAAGATGCGGACGCCATGCACGCCCGCCGCCGCGATCTTGCCGTATACGAGCGCGCCGCCCGCAAGATAGATCGTCTCGCCGCTCCGCGGACGGATCTCGCCCGCCTCGTGCACGCCCGGTCCGAAATAGCGCACGTTCTCCTGACCCGGTTGGGGAACCCCGCCCGGATACGACTCGCGCGCATGGGCAAACAGGAACAACACCTGCCGGTCGCCGCCGTCGGGCTCGAGGCACAGCTTGCAGGGCCGCGCGATCGTGAAACGGACGGCCTTGTCCCGCAAGACCGGGGTGATCCCCAGCGAGTGCGGCCGCACGGTGACGCTCTGCAAGTCCCGCGCCGCGGTGACCACAACCTGCGCCTCGCCCGAGAAGTCGAACGTGGCGAACCCCACCGTCTCGGGCTCGATCCCATGCGCTGCCGCGCTGCGGTTGACCGTGGCCCGGTAGACGAACACAGGCTGTCCGTTCACCGTGACCGAATAGTCCTCGGACGCCGGCTCGCCGGGCGGAGGCGGATAGACCGCCAGTTCGTCGGCGACCGACCCCGCGGGATAGGCCGCCATCAGAACGGCGCAGACCGACAGGCAAATCGCGAACCGTCGAAGACGCATGTTGCTCAATCCCCTTCCTGCTTGGGCCATTGTCCAGCGAGTTGGCCAACGCCACCGTACGGTCCCATAGTAAGTGCAAAGCGTAGGCGAGAGAACAGGCGCAGGCGCCGCGCCGTCCCGGACACCGGCCGCGACCTGGCTGGTCCAGGTGGAGCGGGGAAGGAAGAGCAGAAGACGAGTGCCGTGTGCAGAGTGCAGAGTGCAGAGTGCAGAGTGCAGACCAAGGAGTGCAGAGTGCAGAAGGGAAGACGAGTGCAGAGTGCAGAAGGGAGAGCAGCAACAGATACCTTCCCCCCTTATACAAGGGGGGACCGAGGGGGGTGAAAGGTGAAACCACTATCTTCCCCCCTTGTACAAGGGGGGACCGAGGGGGGTAACAGGTGAGACCACGAGCGGGATTTACAATCGACGTGAACTCAAGCTGGCGGCGTGAAAGAGCCAAGGTTTTCTAACGATTAACGAAGCTCGAAGACCTCAGGCGGTCAACCGAGGATAACGCTCGTATGAACGTCCGGCTCGTCATTCGTGCTTCCTCATTCGAGCTTCCTTCGTGCTTGGGTATTTCGTGCTTCGTCATTCCACACGAGGGCCCTGCCGAATCGCGGACGGCCATCTGGCCTATCCAGTCCACGTCGTCGACGACGATCACCTTGCGGAGGCCGGGGAAGTGACCTATGCCATCACGGGCAAGGCCAAGGCGTATGTCCTGTACCAGCAAGGGGTTCCGGCAGGCTTCGAGCGCCTTAATCTCTGGCCCGTGGATGCGTTCGACGCCGTCCAACCGCCGACCGCCCCGTGAGCTGGCCACCGGCAAAGATTTTCCAAAATGGTGATCTTCTCGTGGGGCTTTACGCAAGATATTCGGGTTATGCTGCCGATAACGTCTATGACGGCGTATTTCACAGCACGCATGGGGGAGAAGGACCGTATCCCTGCAAGAACCCCGTCGCATCGGCCCGGACTAGAAAACACCGTGAAACCATCGCACGTGATCAGCCGAACAGCGCTCTTGACCGCGCTGGCACTGTGCCCGCTGTGGAGTGGCGGCTGCCAGGCGCTGCGGGCGCCGCCGCGGATGGCCACCGGACCAGGCTGCTCGGACATCGGGGCCCGACCCTGGGTACCGCGCGAGCTCGACATGGCGACGGCGCCCATGTACCGGGTGGAGCCGCCCGACATCCTGGCCATTGACGTGACTCAGCAGATTTCACAGACCACCCATCTTCTGCAGACGGGTGACATGGTCCTGCTGATGGTTACGGGCACATATCCGGACGAGCCGATTTCCGGTGAGTACCTGGTCGGGACGGGGGGCGTGATTGAGCTGGGGTACAGCTATGGGGCCGTGGATGTCGGCGGCCAGACGGTGCATGAGGCGGCGGTTGCGATTGCGAGCCACCTGCGGAAGCAGCTGCGCGACCCGGGGGTGTCACTGTCGTTGCGGAGCGTATCGAGTCGGCCGCAGCTGTCGGGCGAGTTCATGGTGGTTTCGGACGGCACGATCACGCTGGGCCCCTACGGCAGCATCTCGGTGGTGGGGCAGACGTTGGACGAGGTGCGTGAGACGATCACCCGGCACCTGTCCGGTCACTTCGACCATCCGGAAGTCTCGGTGTCGGTCTCCGCGTTCAACAGCAAGGTCTACTACGTGGTGCTGCAAGGCGGCGGGATGGGCGACCAGTTGGCTCGCTTTCCATGCACAGGCAACGAGACGGTGATGGACGCGTTGAGCCAGATGAACGGTTTGTGCTACGAGTCTTCAGCGCGGATGTGGATCGCGCGGCCGGACCGCGACTGTGGGACGAGCCAGATCCTGCCGATCGACTGGCAGGCCATCTCGCAGCGGGCGGACGTGGAGACCAACTATCAGTTGATGCCGGGCGATCGGTTATACGTGGCCCACGACCGATGGGTGGCATTGGACGTCGCGATCATCAAGCTGGCCCGGCCGATTGAACGGGTCTTCGGCTTTACCATACTCGGGACGGGAGCTGCTTCGCGGCTGTCAGGCAAGGTGTTGCGCAACGACCTGTCGATTCTCGCACCGGTCTATTGAGCGACGCCGCGACACACGGGGAAACGACCTTGGGGACCATCAGGCACAGGACGGTACAGGCGTGGCCCGCGGCGTGGGCGTTATTCGCGCTGTTCTTGCTGCCCGGTTGCAGCCAGGGTCTGGTGCGGCACAGCCTCGCGCGGCTCATCTATCAACCCGTCTGTCCTGTCTGCAAGGCGGTCCGGATCGAGGATTGTCATTGTTTCCATGGCGCGGAGCGCGCCGGCTACTGCCAGACCTGCTGGTCGTCCCTGGATCCGATCCATGGCGTGATGCCCGAACAGGGCGTCGGTATCCCGCCGAGGGACGATGTGTTGCTCGAAGAGCTTCCCGAGCCCGGGCCGGCGGCGCCCCACGAGGTGGAGGCCGCGCCCGGCAGCCGTCTTCCAGCACCTCGGGTCGACGAGGCGTCGGACGCCAACTCACAGGTGCCGCAGTCGGTCGTGCGTCAGGCAGCGGTGCCGCGGCGCCGTTCGCGGAGCAGCCAGGCGGTGCTGCTCCATTTCGCCGACAGGGACCCACCACCTGCCGGCCGAAAATGACCTGGATCCGACCGGCAGTCCTGTCCGCATGGAGGCGATTTGACGACATGGCAACCGCGGCAGTCGAGCACCAAGGCAGCGCGCTCAGCGCCTGCGCGCCGACCGACGACCGGCACGGGTGGGGCCTGGCGTTGTTGTTGGCCGCGGTAGCCGCCCTGTTCATTCGCCCGGCCGACTTGTTTCCGGAACTGGCGGACTGGCCGATCTACCAGTACTTGATCGCCGCGGGTCTGGTCGTCTCCGTCCGCGCCGTCGGCGGGCTCTTGACTCACCGGAAGCTGCGGGAGCAGATCGTCACGGCATGCCTGCTGGTGTTCCTGGTCTGCGTGGCTGCCTCGCACCTGTCGCACGGCTTCCTCTGGGCGGCTCGCATGTCGACCTACCAGGTCGCCAAGTTGATCGCGCTGTACCTGTTGATGGTCGGCCTGCTCAATACGCCGCAGCGATTGAAGCTCTTCCTGCGATGGCTGACATTAGCCATCACCGTCATGGCGACGCTCGCGCTGTTGGATCGCGCCCAGGTGATCGACATCGCGGCGCTGGAGCCGGTGTTCAGTCGCGGCGTGGGTCCGGGTGCCGCACCGGTCGAGCGGATCCGCGGGACGGGCATCTTCCAAGACCCCAACGACTTCGGCTTGATTCTGGTCACCGGGCTGGTCTTCTGCGCATCGTTCCTGCTCACCCCGCACATCGGCTGGCCGCGCTACCTGTGGTTGGCGCCCGGGGTCGTGCTGCTGGCCGCGCTCGTCCTGACTCATTCGCGCGGCGCGTTGATCTCGGTGGCGTGCGTGTTCCCGGCGATGGCCGCCTATCGCGGAGGCTGGAAGTGGGGCGCCTTGCTGTTGTTGTGCCTGCCTTTGCCGTCCGTGGTCTTGTCGGCCCGGATGTCGGACTTCGGGGTGCTCGAAGAGGGCACGGGCCAGACGCGGATTCAAGCCTGGTCGGATGGCCTGGCGGTGTTCCAGCAGCACCCGGTTTTCGGGTTGGGTGCGGGCTTGCTGGTGGAAGAGAACGGGATGGTGACGCACAATTCGTTCCTGCACTGTTACGCGGAACTGGGCGTGATGGGCGGCACCGCCTTCCTGGCGTGTTTCCTGGCCGCGGCGCTCAGCCTGTGGGCGCTGCGCGACCAGCACAAGCACCCGGCCGCGTCGGACCGCATGCCGCGCGAGCTGCAGGAGCTGGTTCACATCCGCGCCTTCGTCTTCGCCGCGCTGGCCGCCTACTCGGCCGGCATGCTCACGTTGTCGCGTCAGTTCGTGGCGCCCACCTACATGATGCTCGGACTCGCCGCGGCGACCACCTCGCTGCACGGGTCCGCGGCGGGCACCTGGCGGTTGAACATGCGGTTCCTGTCCGCAGTGGGGGCGGCCGGCCTGGCGATGCTGTTGGCCACCCACCTGATCGTACGCGTGTTTGTGCGTTGGTAATTGGCGGCCTTCACCGGAAGCGATTGAGAACTTGGACTCGACCCACACCCACACGGACCCCTCGGAACTGGCCTCGCCGCCAACGAACCTCGTTGGTCCGGTCCCACCGGCGCCGGGCGACGCGGACGATCGTTGTCCGATCGCGCAGGGTGCGCTCGGCGCGGCGCAGGCCGATTGCGAGCGCACGGGCGCCGAGGCGGTCCCGGGCCGCGGCACGGGCGAACTGCCGGTGACGCTGATCCGCGCGCGACGTCGCTGGGAGCTGCTCGATTTCCGCGAGTTGTACATTTACCGCGACCTGTTCCGGTATCTGGTGCGGCGCGAGATCAAGGTGCGGTACGCGCAGAGCGCGATCGGGGTGGGGTGGGCCGTGCTGCAACCGCTGTCCACGATGTTGATTTTCACGGTCATTTTCGGGCGCTTGGCCCGCATCTCGTCGGACGGCGTGCCGTACGCGCTGTTCAGCCTCGCCGGCCTGGTGCCCTGGCTGTACTTCTCCAACAGCGTCACCGACGGGGTCAACAGCCTGATCGCCAACTCGCAGATGCTCAGCAAAGTCTATTTCCCACGCATGTTCTTGCCGCTCTCGGCCGTCGCCGCACGCCTCATTGATTTTGTGGTCGCCGGCGCCGTGCTGGCCGGCCTGATGGTCTGGTACGGGTTCCTGCCGGCCTGGGGACTGCTGGCGTTGCCGTGGCTGCTGGCGTTGCTGGTGTTGAGCGCCGTGGGGCTGACACTCTGGCTCGCCACATTCGCCATACAATACCGCGACGTGAAGCATGCGTTGGGGTTCCTCGTCCAAATCCTGATGTACACCGCTCCGGTGGTCTATCCTGCGAGCCTGATCCCTGAGCGGTGGCGGATCTGGTACGCGTTGAACCCCTTGGTCGGCGTCATCGAGGGATTCCGCGCTGCGTTGCTGGGCACGCGCGGCATGCCGTGGACATTCGTCGCGATCGGCACGTGCGGCGCGGTGCTGCTGGCCGGTTCCGGCGCCTACTACTTTGCCAGCCGGCAGCGATCGTTTGCCGATGTTGCGTAAGTGCGAGAATGATCAGGACGTTGAGTTACCGCCATGTCACCGCCTAGCGCCATCACCGCCGACAACATCTGCAAGGCGTACCGCATCACCGTCAACAAGGCGGTGCCGGACACACTGGTCGGCGCCGTGCAGGCCCTGGCGCGCTACCCCGTCGCCAATTTTCGTCACCTCCGCAGCTTGACGACATTCGGCTCGGGCAACGGCGATGATGTCGTCTGGGCGCTGCGCGACGTGTCGTTTGACGTGGCCCAGGGTGAGGTGGTCGGGGTCGTGGGGCGCAACGGCGCGGGGAAGAGCACGTTGCTCAAGGTGCTGTCCCGCATCACGGAGCCCACGTCCGGTCGCGCCACGATCCGCGGGCGCGTCTCCAGCCTGCTGGAGGTCGGGACCGGGTTCCACCCGGAGCTGAGCGGCCGTGAAAACCTGTACTTAAACGGCACGATCCTCGGCATGACGAAGCGGGAGATCGACCGGAAATTCACGGAGATCGTCGAGTTCTCCGGCGTCGAGCGATTCCTGGATACGCCGATCAAGCGCTACAGTTCGGGGATGCAGGTGCGGCTCGCGTTTTCCGTCGCCGCGCACCTGGACGCGGATATCCTGTTGATCGATGAAGTCCTGGCGGTCGGGGATGCGGAGTTTCAAAAACGCTGCATCGGCAAAATGCAGGAGGTGGCCGCCAGTGGCCGGACCGTGCTGTTCGTGAGCCACAACCTGGCGGCCGTCGGCCAGCTATGCACGTCGGGCATCCTCCTGACGCACGGGCGTGTGGCCGCGGTCGGGAGCCTCACGCAGGTCATGCAGACGTACCTGGAGGATCTGTTCGACACGCAGGCCGAGGCGGGCGATGACGAGATGCGTATCTCGGTCGGTACGGATGTGGACGGCGCCGAGTCGCTGCGCACGTGGGCCCATGGATCGCTGCTGACCGTGAAGGTCCGGGTGTGGACGAGACAGGCGATCCAGCGTCCGGCCGTCGATCTGTACTTCCACGCGCCCACCGGCCGCATGATCTTCGCGCGCAGCGACGATTTCGTCCATGACGCGAGTCGCGGCGCATCGCACGGTTGGTTGTGCGAGTTCCAGTTCAGGAACAACGGATTGGCTTCCGACTACATGACCATCGATGTCGGATTACGTTACAGCTGCAGCACTCGTTATTTGAGACTCTGGCGCGCGTTGGCCGCCGTGGCGCTCGGCCCTGTGCCCAGCGGCTACACGCACGGGCGCGGCTGCCCGATCGCAGTGCCCTGCGCTGTCCAGTTACGGGAAGTGGCCGCATGAGCCTGTTGTCTGAAACGCAACTCCGGAAGCCGTGGCGACCACCACCAGGCCGGCCGTTTGAGAAGCTGACGCCTTCGATCCCGGTGGCGGACGAACTGTTCCGAACCCGATCGGTCGTGGGCCGCAGCGGCCGCCCGATCCCGCTCGACGTCTTCATTCCGCAGTTGGAAGGAGAGTTGCTCTACAGCCTGGTGCGCCACCTGCGTCCTGCGGCGTCGCTCGAGATCGGTCTGGCCAACGGCGTGTCGGCGGTCTATATCGCCCAAGCGCTGCACGACAATGGCGCGGGAACGCACCTGGCAATCGACCCGTTTCAGAGCACCGACTGGGAGGACGCCGGGCTGGTCACGCTCCGCCGCGCCGGGCTGGCTGCGCATGTCGCACTCGACCCGCGTCCGTCCCACTGGGTATTACCCGATCTGGAACAAGCAGGGCGGCGGGTCCAGTTCGCGTTCGTCGACGGGAATCACCTGTTCGACTACGTGATGGCGGACTTCCTGGGCCTGGATCGCATCCTCGATATCGGCGGTCTGATCGCGTTTGATGACTCCGACTGGCCGGCCATTCTCCGCGTGATCCGGTTTGCGCTGACCAACCGGGCCTACGAGGTGTTCGAGGTGGGCGCGGCGGTGGAGCCGCCGCCGACCCGGCCGGGGCGGGCCCGCCGCGGCCTGGCGGCGCTCGCGCGCCGCGTCCCGGCGCTGCGTCGGGTTGTCCGCCACGACCTGGCATGGCCGGCCGACGCCTTGGGGATCCGCGGGCGGTTCGTCGTGCTGAGGAAGACAGCTGACGATCCGCGTGACGGCCAGAGCAGGCATTATGTCGAGTTCTGTTGACCATGAACGAACAGCATGCACGACACATCGAGGCCATGCTACCTGCTGACGCGCTCGTGATTGACGTCGGCGGCGGCATGGCGCCCTTCCCGCGCGCCGACTGGGTCATTGATGCCCTGTCGTTCGATCAGCGCGGCGCACTACTGCGCAGCCGCCAGGCGGAGCAGCCGCACCGAGTCCGGCGCGACACCTGGGTCCAGCGCGATCTGTGCAGCCGCGAGCCCTGGCCGTTGTCCGACAGGCAATTCGACTACGCCGTGTGCTCGCATGTGTTGGAAGACCTGCGCGACCCCGTGTGGGTCTGTGCGGAGATGTCGCGCATCGCGAAAGCCGGGTATGTCGAGGTGCCCAGCCGCGTGGTGGAGCAATCCACGGGGATCGAGCACCCGCGACTGGCCGGGTACTACCACCACCGCTGGCTCGTCTCCGTGCACGACCAACAGCTCGAGTTCCGCATGAAGCCGCACCTGCTGCATGTAACACGAAACGCCGTTGTCGCCGCTACGGGGTTCTGGCGCACCATCAATCCGCGCTACGCAATCACGGTCCTCTACTGGACAGATGTGCTCCCGTGCCGCGAAGTGCTGGAGTTTGGCGAGGCGCAAGTGGTCCGTGAACTGTGTGAGTATGCGCGCGCAGCGCGTGCGTTGCCCAACCTGTTGGTCAAACCGGAGGCATCATTCGCAGATCGCGTGCGGCGCGCGATCTACTACCGTCGGCTGGCGTGGGGTTGGGCGTGATCGAAACGGAGCATTCATTTCTGCCACAAGGGCGCTGTGGGCAAGGATCATCGAACCGCTGCGAGGCCGAGATATGAGAATCTGCGTTGCCTCATCAGGGCTTGGACACGTGGTGCGCGGCGTGGAGGCGTGGGCCGACGATCTGGCCCGCGGGCTGGCCCTGCGCGGTGAGGACGTGACCCTGTGCAAAGGGAGTGGCGAACCGGCAGCCGCCTTCGAACGCGTGTTACCCTGCTGGACCCGCGACTCGCTCAAGACACGGACGCTCCTCAAGTGGATGCCCCACGGGCTCGCGTGGCGCATCGGCCTGGGCAACGGCTACAACATCGAGCAGACCACGTTCACCCGCCGCCTGATCAGATTGCTCAAGGCGGAGGCGATCGATCTGCTCCATGTACAAGACCCGCTCATCGCTCTGCTGGCTCAGAAGGCATACCAGCGAGGACGCATCAAGACGCGCACTGTCCTTGCTCACGGCACCGAGGAACCATTCACGTTCCTGAGCCAGATCACCTACCTCCAGCACCTGGCCCCCTGGCACCTGGAGGACGCACGCAACCACGGCTGTTACCAGGACACCTGGACCGTCATACCTCACTTCGTCGATACCGGTCTCTTCCGACCCGGCAGGTGTGACGATCTGCGCAAGGAATTGAATATCCCGGACCATGCCATCGTGATCCTGGCTGCCGCGGCCATCCGACGGCGGCACAAACGGATTGACTACCTGGCCGCCGAGTTCCGCACGCTGCTCGACCGGTTCCCCAACCTGCCCGCCTGGCTGGTCGTAGCCGGCGGCCGGGAATCCCAGACGGACGAAGTGATCGCCGAGGCGACGCGATCGCTCCGTGACCGGGTCCGATTCCTCGTAGGGTTTCCGCGTCCGCGCATGCCGGACTTGTACCGCGCCGCCGACCTCTTCACATTGGGCAGTCTGAAAGAGATGTACGCCATCGCGTTGGCCGAGGCGGCCGCCAGCGGACTACCGTGTGTGATCCATCGACATCCGGTGATGCAGTGGGTAGCCGGACCCGGCGGCTACGCGGCCGACCTGTCGCGCCCCGGCGGTTGGGTCGACGCGGTTGCGCCTCTCGTGCAGGGCCAGCCACGGCGCGTGGACCTGGGCCGCCTGGGTCGCGAGCACTGCGTGGCGCACTTCGATCGAGACCGCGTCGTCAGCCAGATTCGCGATTACTACGACTTCGTGTTGCACCATGACGACCCGGGCTAGAAGACAAAATTCATCGTGTCGTCTGAATACGAGCAAAGGACATCATTCAAGGCAATGTGTGGCATTGCAGGTATCCTTCGGTTTGACGGGCTGCCGCCGGACGCGGCGATGCTGAATCGCCTGAGCGCCCGGATTGCACACCGTGGCCCGGGCGCCGCAGGGAGTGTGGCTCTGGCGGCGGTTGCCCTCGCTCATCGCCGCCTGAGCGCGCCGGATTTGAGCGTCGCGGCCCAGCAGCCTTTGGAGCTGCCTGACGGTTCGGCCGTCCTAGCGTACGACGGCAAGATCTACAACGACCTGGAACTGCGCCGGCGTCTCGCAGGAGAAGGAATCGCCTTTGGCTCGTCTGATGATACGGAGGTGTTACTCCATGCTTGCCATGCTTGGGGTGTGACCGAGGCGTCGAGACGGCTTAACGGCATGTTCGCATTCGCCTACTGGGACGCACGGAACGACCGACTCTGGCTGGTACGGGATCGAATCGGGATCAAGCCGTTGTATTACCATTGCAATGCGCGACGCGTCACCTTCGCCTCGGAAGTCCGCGCGATCCTGGAGGACATCGAACCCGAATTGGACGACAGCTCATTGCTCACCCTGCTGATGGGAGGTCCCATCCCGGAACCGCACACGCTGTTTCGCGGGATTCGTGCGGTCGAGGCCGGGTCCGCCATCTGTTTCGCCGCACACGGCCGCCAGGTGTCGCACCGTTTCGCAGCACTCGAAGACCTGATCGATTCGGGATTGTACCAGGAGTTGGACAACAGGCCTGACAACGAGGTTGTCAGCCTCTTCCAGCAGCTGCTGACCAACAGCGTTCAGTTGCATCTGGCTGACGATGTCGGGATCGCAACGATGGCCAGCGGCGGGCTCGATTCCAGCCTGATTGCATCCATGGCGGGTGCGCATCTGCGGGAGCTACGGCTGTATCACGCGAATGTGGTCGGTCGCTTGAGCGAACTGCCTTACGCCACGGCGCTGGCTAGCCATACATCCCAGGCGTTGCGAGTCGTCCATTTCACCCCCGAAGAGTTCCTGCGGCAACTGGCGCACGTGACGTACTTCAACGAATGTCCCATTGCACAGCACCCCAACACGGTACCGTTTGCGCTCGTGTGCCGTTTGGCATCTCAAGAAGGCGTGAAGGTCCTGTTAATGGGCGATGGCGCCGACGAACTCTTTGGGGGCTACTCAATGTTCCATACGCTGACGCGACGCAGATACTTCGGCAGGCTCCGCGACCGGCTGACTGCCGTGCTCGACCGAGTTGGCCTTAGCCGCGTCGGTCGCCTGGCGCGTTGGCTGACCGAAGCGGACAGCCATTGGGGATTCAACTCATCCGCGTTCTCTGTCGTGACACACGGCCGTTGGCTCGAACGTGTGGTACGGGCTCGCGACGGGTATTCCTTCGTGCGTGATCCATTGGAGCGCGAGTACCAGGCGGACTTGTTCGCGTACTTGCACAGCTATCTGCAGTCGGTTCTCTGGCGGACCGACCGGATGAGCATGGCTGTTGGTGTCAAGAACCGCCTGCCCTTCCTGGAAAACGAGGTGGTCCGTCATGCTTTGAACCTGCCGTGGCGTTTCAAGCGCCGGCGCGGCGTCAACAAATGGATTGTCCGCCAGGTCGCCGCGCAATGGTTGCCCACAGGGCTCATCGGGCGCGTCAAACGTGGGTTCCCGGTGGAGCTGGCCGGATCCACCTCCGTCGCGCCCGGCTTCTTCAGCGACGGATTCCTGGAACACCGGTTCAGCATGGGGCCGCAACAACGCGAGGCGATCGGCAAGTTCTTCCCCGATTTGCGGTTCCCCCTCTTGGCGGTTGAATGCTGGGGCAGGCTGTTCTGCATGGGCGAGCATCGAGATTCAGTCGCCGAACGATTAACCCAAGGAGGATCGCTGTAAGCCGCGAAACCTGGCAATGTCCGGCCTGGTAACCGGGACCTGTCGCAGCCGCCCTCGATACGGGTGTACGCCCCTGTGGACACACGGTTCGACCCCCGGTCCGGCCGACAGGCGTTTTTGGGTCGCGAACCTGCGGGCCATTTGACGATTATGCAGAAGAGCACGACTTTTCATCTTATGGAAGCAATGCAGAACCGGCACCCGTGTATTCGATCGCGAGCAACGTGCAGGGGGCAAGCGCGCCGTCAAACTGCGTGAGGGCCCGCGGAATATGGATAATCACACGACACTGGCGACCCGTCGGCAAGCGCGCGGTCCTGAAATAGCGTCCGGCCGCGGTCTTAGCCTCTCCACGGAGTGTCCCAAGCCCCCGGCATCCGCCGGACGGCTCCGTGTCGTCCACGTGTCGCTCGGGACAAACATGGGCGGCATGGAGAAGCTGCTGGTGGAATTCGCCCGGTTTGCCGACCGTGAGCGCTTCGAACTGGCATTCATTTCGCTCCAGGAACGCGGGACGCTGGCGGCGGAGATCGAGGACCTGCAGTGGCCCGTGTTCGCCCTCGACAAGCGCCCGGGCTTCAAGCCCGGCGTTGTCCTGAGCCTTGCGCGCCGCCTGCGGCAACTGCGTCCCAGCGTCGTTCACACGCACAACACGGCCGCCTTCCTCTACGGCGCCGTGGCCGCGCGCCTGGCCGGCGTGCCACGGATCGTCCACACGCAGCACGGCCAGCGCTACTGGGCCTCAAATCGCGAGACGTGGGCCTTCCGCCTCCTGTCCAAGCTGGCCTTTCGCGTGATCAGTGTGTCCCAGGACGCGCTGCAACGGTCGATCGCCGACGGCATCGCCGCCGATCGCGCTCGCGTGATCCGCAATGGCGTGGACCTGGCGCGGTTTGCCTACACAGGCCCATATCCCGCCGGCCCGGCCGTGTTGGTCGCCCGGCTGAGCCCCGAGAAGGATGTGGCCACCCTGATCCGCGCCATGGGCCACGCACGGGACTTGTGGGGCTCTCAGGAGCCCCGGCTTGCGCTGGAGGTCATCGGCGATGGTGCGGAGCGTGCCGAGTTGGAGTCGTTATCGCGCTGCTCGGGCCTCCAAGATATGATCCACTTCCTCGGCGAGCGGCGCGATATTCCCGCGCGGCTGGCCCGCGCGTCGATGTTCATCCTGCCGTCGCTGACCGAAGGAGTCTCCCTCACGTTGCTCGAGGCCATGGCGCGCGGCCTGCCGGTGGTGGCCACCCGTGTCGGCGGCAATCTGGAAGTCGTCGTCGACGGAAAGACCGGGATCCTGGTCCCCCCGCGCGACCCCGCAGCGTTGGCGGCCGCCATGGTCCGACTCGCTCAGAATCCCCAGTTGGGCCAGGAGATGGGCCGCTGCGGGCGCGAGCGGGTGGAGCGGGAGTTCTCCATCCAGGAGATGGTTCGCCAATACGAGCAGGAGTATGTTGCCGACGTGCAGCCATGTTGACCTACGCGTACCGATACCTGATCATCCCGGGCTTCGAGTCGCTGCTGAAGCGGCGCAAGACGTTCCGGTTCTGGCGGGAACTGGAGGCGAGCCAATGGTGGCCGCGCCGGCGGTTGGAGGCCCTGCAACTGGAGCGGCTCCGCGGGCTGATCGGATACTGCTTCGCGCATTCGGCCTATTACCGCGACCTGTGGCGGGCCCATGGCTTGGACCTCCGGCAGCTCCAATCGCTGGACGATTTCCGCAAGTGGCCTGTGACTCCCCGGCAGGCGATGCACGACCACCGCGACCGCATCCGCTCCGACGTACGCGCACAGAAGGTGGTATCCAAGGCCACGGGCGGGTCGAGCGGCGCGCCGCTGCAGTTCTTGATCGATCTCGAGGCCAACGAGCGCCGCACGGCGGCCGCGCTGCGCGGCTACGCCTGGGCGGGCGCCACGCCCGGCACGCGCCAGACGCACCTGTGGGGCGTCACACTCGCCGGCGCCTCGCGTGCACGGCGCTGGAAAGAGTGGTTGTACGCGCGGTATCTGTACCGCCGCGACGTGCTGAACGTGTTCGAATTGAGCGACAGGTCCATCCCGCAATTCCTCGCGCGCATTCACCGGTTCCGACCCGAAGTGCTGGTCGCCTATGCCAACCCGCTCTACGTGCTGGCCCGCGAGATCGAACAGCGCGGCTTGCGCCCCTACCATCCCCGCGCGCTGATCGTCGGCTCCGAACGACTCTATGACTTCCAGCGCGCGTTGATCGAGCGCGTCTTCGACGCGCCGGTCTTCGACACGTACGGGTCGCGCGAGTTCACGTTGATCGGAGCCGAGTGCGAGCGGCACTTGGGGCTGCACCTGACAACGGAGAACCTCCTGGTCGAGGTCCTGGATCAGGACGGCCGTCCCGCACACCCGGGTGACGAGGGAGATGTCGTCATCACCGACCTGTTCAACGTGGCCATGCCCTTCGTGCGGTACGCCATCGGCGACCGGGCCCGCGCGGGGCTCCGCGCGTGTCCCTGCGGACGCGGACTGCCGTTGATGCACGAGGTGGTCGGCCGGCAGATGGACATCCTGGTCACCACGGACGGGCGCCGCCTGCCGGGCGCGTTCTTTCCGCATCTGCTGAAGGACTATGTCGCGGTACGCCAATTCCAGGTGATTCAGCGCAGCAGCGACCTCGTGGAACTGAGCCTGGTTGTCGATGCCAACTGGCAGCCGCACGCCCGTGAGGCGCTCCGCAGACAAGTACAGCAGGCGCTCGGCCATGCAACGCGCCTGGTGATCCGGGAGGTGGACCAGATCCCGCTCACCGCCGCCGGCAAGTCGCGCGTGGTGATCGCACATCCGCAGGCGCCGCCGCGCAGGCGCACGGCCGGATAACAGGAGAACCGCCCGATGAACGTGTGCTTCCACATTGCCGATCGCATCCATCGACGCCGGGCCCGCCGGGGGATTCGGAATGGACATGCGCGAGGCCAGGATGCCGGCACTTACTGGAGGTGGCAATACGACTCCTCGCGCGACTACTTCCGCCATTTCTTCGACCTGCAGGACCGACTCCAGGGCGCTGAAGTGATCGACATCGGCTGCGGCCTGGGAGGACGAACGTGCTATCTGGCGCAGCAGGGCGTCCTCCGGATCGTCGGCACGGATATCAACCACGCCGAGATCGACCAGGCGATCCAACTGGCCGGCCAACTCGGCGACGACACGATCGGCCGCAGGGTCCGGTTCCAGAAGGTCCTGGAAGACGACCAAACGCTGGACTCGCACTACGATGTCGCTCTCCTGATCGATTCACTCGAACACGTTCGGAACCCGACGGCGATGCTGAACCGAGCACATCAATTGCTCAGACCCGGCGGCATCTGCTACTTCAGCACGTGGGGTTGGTACCACCACCAGGCATCGCATGTCGCCTCGATCATCCCGATCCCGTTCGCCACGGTCCTGTTCTCCGACCGCCAGATCCTGGACGCGATCCGCCGGATCGTCGACCAGCCGTACTACCAGCCGGCGCTGTGGGATTCCGACCCGCCCTCCCGACGTTGGCGCGACTGCCGATCGCTGCACGACCGGCCCGGCGAATACCTGAACAAATACACGATCGCGGCGTTCCGGCGCGCGATGCGAGCGTCGGAGTTCTCGCAGTGGCAGCTGAAGGTCGAGGGTTTCTCCCACCGGCGGCACCCGCTGCTGGCAGCCTGTAATTTCCTGGCGCGGATCCCGGGCGTCCAGGAACTGTACCACTCCGGCGTCTTCGGCAGGTTGGTCAAGTTATGAACATCCTACTGATCACCGCGACCTATCCGACGCCGGCGCGCCCGCGCCAAGGCGCGTTCAATCGCGTACTGGTCGACGCGCTCCGCGTACGGCACGAGGTCCGTGTCGTCGCCCCGATCCCCTGGACGCAGTGTGTGCGCCCAACGGGCGACATCCCGCCCGATCCCGACACGCTCTACCCCACGTACTACTACCCGCCGAAGATGCTCCGCGCGCACTACCACCGCTTCTTCTGGCAGTCCATCCGCGCATCGCTCACAACCTGGATGCGGGACTTCGCGCCGGATGTCGTCATGGGATACTGGCTGCACCCGGACGGCGCGGCGGCCGTGCGCGCCGCGGCACACTGCCATGTGCCGTCCGTCGTCATGTCGGGCGGCACCGACCTGCGCCGGTTGCCCCGTGCTCGCCCGCGGCGTCTGGCCATTGCACGCGTGCTGGCAAGCGCCGGTCGAGTGGTCGTCTTCAGCCGGGAGCTGGCCGGCCACGCGTATCGCCTGGGGGCGGCGCCCGGCAAGGTGGACGTGGTCTATCGGGGCGTCGACCGGACGTGCTTCCGACGCCTGGACCGCGCCGAATCGCGCCGCGCGTGCGGCATACCGCGCGACGCGGTCGTGATCCTGTGGGCCGGCCGGTTCGAAGAGGTCAAGAACCCGGCGCTGCTCCTGCGCGCAGCCGTGCACTGGAAACACGCCTGGGGGAACCGGCTCCATGTGATCATGGCCGGCGATGGGCCGCTGCGGAGGCGCCTCGTGCACCTGCGCAGCCGGCTCGGCCTGCAGGACGTCGTTCGGCTGGCGGGTAACCTGTCCCAGCGCGAGCTGGCACGGCACTATGCCGCCGCCGATCTCACTGTGCTCACCAGCCACAGCGAAGGGCTCCCCAACGTGTTGCTGGAATCCATCGCCTGCGGCACGCCGTTTGTCGCCACGGACGTCGGTGGGATCGCCGAGATCGCAACGCCGGGCGTCGATCGGCTCGTACCGGCCGGCGACGTGGAGGCGCTGGCCCAAGCCGCCCTCCAGGGCGTGCGGGCCGACTCCCAGATGCCGAGGTCGTTTGTCCCGACCGACTTGGCCGGCACGGCCGACCAGTTCGATCAGGTTCTTGCACGCGCGGTCGTCGGCGCTTCGTCCCGTGCGCCGAGGCCGCTCGAGGGGCTGACGTTGACACCGCCAGCCACGTCGCTTCAGCAATCGTTCCCGGAATGGACTCGCGGATGACTACTAACGACACGCCCGGGCATGCCATGGGCCCATTGTCGATCAGCGTGATCATTCCGGCGTTTCGCGCCGAGCGAACCATTCGGCGCGCGATTGACAGTGTGCTGGCGCAAACCATCCCGCCCTCAAGCGGCCGGGTGCGTGGCAGCGGCACCGGCGTGCGACTCTCGACCCGGGTTACCAGGTCGGGGCATCCATCCCGATTTGACATCCAAATGCTCGTTTTCCGCTTTGAGAAGGCACGGTTCTTGACGATGAAAGGATAGGCGCCCGGTTTCGGGGCCGGGAGCGCTTGGAATGGGCCTTCCGTGTGCTACGGACTTCCAACCATCTTCCCGAGGGCGGACGTGCGGATGAGCCTTCCTGAGGCACTGGCCGACGATCTACAGAGGTCGCTGAGCGTGGGCACGTCGCCCGGACCGATGAAGGTCCTTCACCGAGCGGCGGTGCCTGCGGAAGACGCCGCCGCGCGACGCGTGTTGTTCATCAGCTATGCGTTCCCGCCGACCGGCGGGGGCGGCGTGCAGCGTGCGACCAAGTTCGCGAAGTACTTGCCGAGCTACGGCTGGCGGCCCACGATCCTCACGGTAGCCAAGGCATCCGTGCCGGTGCAGGATCACGATCTCGCGGCGGACATCGACCCGCGTCTGGAAATCATCCGTGCCAGGACGTGGGAACCCGGCTACGGCGTGAAGCGCCAACTGGCGCAGGGCTGCCAGCGGGGCCGATACACGCTGAGCAGCGTGTTGCGGCGACTGGGCATGCACATACTCCAGCCTGACCCGCAGATCCTGTGGACTCCGTGCGCCTTCCGCGCGGCGGCAAGAAGGCTGCAGGCCGACGCGCACGACGCGATCCTGGTCACCGGCCCGCCGTTCTCGTCCTTCCTGCTCGGCCGCCGCTTGAAGCGGCGTTTCGGCATTCCATTGGTGCTGGACTTCCGCGACGAGTGGATGCTCGTCTCGCAGCACTTGGAAAACTACGAGCTCCGCGGCCTCAGGTACCGGTGGCAGCACGCGATGATGCGGAGCGTCCTGCGCGCGGCAGATGCCGTGATCGCCACGACACGCGCCAGCGCCGAGGAACTGAGGTACAACTGCCGGAAGGTGGAGAGCCGGGCGATGGTCACCTGCATCTACAACGGGTTCGACCCGGACGACCTGCGTAGGGTGCGGTACACGGCGGCCGCGTCCGCCAAGCTCAGGATCGTCTATACCGGCACGCTCTGGAGACTCACGAGCATCGCGCCGCTGGTGCGTGCGCTGCGGGTCCTTGCGGAGACCGGCCCCGGTCGTGCCGCCGACGTGGAACTCGTCATCGCCGGGCGGCGGACCCCGCAGCAGGAAGCGGTCCTGGAAGGACTCGCCGACACGGCCGTGTCCGTCGTGCGTCACGACTACCTGCCGCACCGCCAGTCACTGGACCTTGCCGCCGGCGCGGACGTGCTGCTGCTGTTGCTGGACGAGCAGCCGGGCGCGGAACGGGTCGTGCCGGCCAAAATGTTCGAATACCTGGCACTGGGCAAACCCATCCTGGCGCTGGCACCGGACGGCGAGACTAGTGAGTTATTGCGACGCCACAGTCAAGCCGTCATATTCCGACCAGCAGAGACTGAGCGTTTGGCTCACTGGCTGAAGGCTCGCCTCGAAACGCTGGCGACGTGGAAGATGCGGTGCGGCGTCACCCACGGCACCGCAGCCTCCTCGAAGCTCCTGGCCCGCTTCTCCCGACCGTACCTAGCGGGAGAGTTGGCCCAACTACTTGGACGCTGTGTCGCCGCCGCTCGGTAGAAAGCTGTCAACATGCCCAATCCCACAGTGAGTGTCGTGATTCCCGCGTTCAACGCCGAGGATACCATCGGCGCAGCGCTCGATTCAGTTGCCGCGCAACGGTGCTCGGTCCACGAAACCATTGTCGTGGACGATGCCTCGAGGGACCGCACTGCGGCCGTCGTGGCGGAATGGTCGGCCAGCATGTCGACCTCTCCACTGCGGCCCGGCGACCTTCGCGCGAAAACAGTCCGGATCATCCGCCTCGCCTCCAACGCCGGCCCGGCCACGGCGCGGAACCGGGGAGTGGCCGCGGCGACCGGGCAGTGGATCGCGTTCCTGGACGCGGACGACGCCTGGCTGCCCTGGCGGTTGGCAAGTCAATTCGACGTGGCGCGTCAATACCCTGATGCCGCGCTGATCTGCGGCGGGACCATCCCGTTCGCCCAGGCTGCGGACGGCGTGACGGCAGATCATGACGTTTGTATGCAGTCGTCGGCAACAATGAATCGATCGCGGCCCATTCTGCTGGACACGCTCTCGGTGCATAACCCGGTTGCCACGTCCACCGTGCTTGTCCGGAAGGACGCGTTGGACGCCGTCGGCGGGTTTGACGAACGGTTCCGCGGCCCGGAGGATTACGATTTGTGGTTGAGACTGGCAGCCAGATACACACTCGTGAGATTGGACCTGCCGCTGGCCCGATATCGAGGCTCCACGAGCGGGCTGAGCATGGACGATCGGCGGTTTCTTCCCCAAGTGCTCGGAGTGATCGAGAAGGCGTACGGGCCGGGCGGGGTTCTCTCCGACCGGAAAGGTAAGCGCCGAGCGCAGGCATATCAACTGTTGAGCTGTTCGTGGATGGCGATTGAGCGCGGGGCGTGGTTCCGCGCGTTCACTCTGTTCGCCCGATCCCTGTCAGCCTGGCCTGGGTCGCTCGGTCCGAGCGTGCAGTTGTCGCGGGTCCGCGTGAAGCTGCTGCGCCGCTTGTGCATGACGGCGTTAGGATGCAAGACCCATGGCGCTTAAGAGAATACTCGCTGATCTCGCCGAATTTCTGCGGATGCCCACCATCAGGATCGACCTGATGTATTCGGCCACCGACGGGAACGACCCGTTCTATGGACAGCTCGTACTGGCGCATCATCGGGCAACACGGCGGCGGCACTGCAAGTTCCCGTTGCTGAAAGCCGGCACATGGGGCGTGGCAATCCATGTCTTGCCTCGAACATTCGATGAGTACTTCATGCAGATCGACGGCTCAGCCCGACGCAATGTCAAGAAAGCGCAACGCAACGGATATACCTTCCAACGGATCGACTACAACGCCTGGCTGCGCGATATCCAGGCAATCCGATCGTCCGCCGCCGTCCGGCAAGGTGACATGCCGCCTGAGTACCTGCACAACACGCCGGGGCTGTGCGCGAATCCGCCGTCGCGGACCCATTTCCACGACTACCCCTATTTCGGAGTCGTGTGCGAAGGCCATCTATGGAGCTATGCGGGGTGCCTGATCAGCGGTGAACTGTGCATGATCGAGCACATTCTCGGGCACGCCGACAGGCACTCAGACGGTATTGTGCCCATGCTCATTGTGGGGATAGCGCAGTATGTATTGCAGCACCATCCGCATGTAAGGTGCTACGGCTATGGTTCTTACTTCGGCGCGAGACCGACCATGCGAAGATTCAAACGCAAGTTCGGCTTCGTGCCGCACCATGTGGAATGGCTGATGTCGGATAACCATCTTGGCTGAGTTCCCTGCCGGGTCCGCCGCGGCCGGCACGGTGGCGAGCCGCGGCGCGGGAGTACCGAAATGCTGGAAGTCAATCGCTTGGGCCGATCGCGCGTGCACGAAGCACACTGTCGTGCCCGCAGCATGACGGAGCTGGATCCGGCAGATGCCGCCGCCCTGGCAGCCATCGAGCGATTGACACACCTGGCACCGACGTTTCCCGGCGAGCATTGCACGGAATGTGCAGCGCCGGACTGCCACAGCAGCTGCGATTTGTTCCAGCGCGCTCCGACCGGACTCTGCCGGAGATTCGCGGATGGGATTGTCGTCCGGTGGCCCACGGGTGGGCCATTCGCCTGCACGATGGAAGTCCTGTTCAAGGAGTGGGGCCGCCTGCTGTGTGTTGGCAACACGTGGTGTGTCAGCCGACCGTGGTATTGGGCGCTGTCCACTGTGCTGGTCGCGTCCGGTCGTCTGAGCAGTCTGCTCCAGGCTATGTTCCGGTTTCTTCCGAGCCGAACTCACTGGCGGATCACGGACAAGATCCGCGGCCTGGGGAACCGCATCCCGCGACTGCTCAACCACCTGGCAGCACGCGGGTGCGGCACGCCGGCCACGAATCTGCTGGCTGTGATCGGCAATCCGGGCCGGGAGCCTGTCACACTCGAAATCGCCTTGTCAGGCTTCGGCGACTCACAAGGCGGCCGAAGCTGGCGCCACGCGACGACAGTCCCTCATGGGTGGCACGTCGTCTCAATTCCGATTACAGCCTTCGCCCCGGTGATCGATGTGCAGGGCCTCTTCCGGATCAGCCTGGTGCCTTTGATCGAACGACCGACGCTCCTGCAGGTCGCCTATTTCGGGTTTGCAGCCTCGCTGGAGGCGCCTGCCGCCGCCCCCGATGGGGCAGAGCCCATGACACAAGTGGCCGACGACAAGACTGCGCCGAAGATCAAAGCCCTGGTCGTCGATCTGGATAATACGCTGTGGGACGGGATCGTCTTGGAGGATCCCGCAGCGACCTACGCACTCAAGCCCGGGGTTGCGGATGTCCTCGCCGAGTTGGACCGTCGAGGGATCCTGCTGAGCATCGCCAGCAAGAATAACGCCGACGACGTCCGGCCGATCCTTGAGCGTCAGGGGATCTGGGACCTGTTCCTGCACCCTCAGATATCCTGGCAGGCGAAGAGTGTCAGCATCGAGGCGATCGTGCGACAATTGAACATCGGAATGGATACGGTGGCCTTCATCGACGACTCCGAGTTTGAGCGGGCGGAGGTCGGCGCGTCCTTGCCGGCAGTGCGTGTGTACGATGCGACGCAACTCATCCGACTTGTCGAGCGGGATGAGTTCACCGTGCCTGTGACCGTGGAATCGCAGCGGCGCAGGCAGTTGTACCGCGAGGAGCAGGACCGCACCTTCGCCTTCGAGGAATCCTCCGGAAGCTACGCTGATTTCCTCGTTTCTTGCCAGATCCGGCTCGGGCTGGAAGAGATTGCTGAGCAGAGCATGGAGCGCGTGCAGGAGCTGGTCCAGCGCACCAACCAGCTGAACTACTCGGGTAACCGTTACACGCGCACGGATCTGAGCCGGATCCTGGAGCGTGCGGGCGTGGTCCCGGTGGTCATCCGGTGTGAAGACCGGTTCGGCAGCTACGGCATCGTCGGGTTCTCGCTGCTGCAGGTCGTCGGAGACGGGATCGAGATCAAGGATCTGATGCTGTCCTGCCGCGTCCAAGGCAAGCAGATCGAGCACGCGTTCCTGTCGCACCTCGTGCAGGAAGCGGCGATTGCCGGTTGGGAGCAGGTGACCTGTCACTATGTTCGCACCGCTCGCAATGCGGCGGCCGCCCGCGTGTTTGAGGACCTGGAGTTCCGGCGGGACGGCCGGCGCGGCAACTCGGAGACGTACGTACAGGAGTGCGCAACCTGGCGGCATCGCCGGTTTCCCGCCACCGTCGTGGACGACATGCGACTGGGGGCCCGCCTGTCGGCGGCACGGCCATGAAGGGACTACTGCTGCCCATCTACAACTGGTTCGCATACCCCCACCGCCTGGCGGCGATCAGGCCTTTCGTCGGCGCACCGCATCCGCGCGTGTTGGACATCGGATGCGGCAATCATAGCCCGAAGACCACCAAGCGCTACATGCCGGACTGCATCTACCACGGCGTCGATAACCGGCGCTGGAACCGGGACGACGAGGACGACCGGCTGATCGATCGGTTCTTCGACATCGACCTTGACTCGCCCGGATGCCTGGCGCAGATCCCCGGCGGTTACTATGACGTAGTGATCTGCAGCCACGTGCTGGAACATCTTTGCCGGCCCTATGACCTGGTCGGTGCGCTGGTCCCGAAGCTGGCGTCGGGCGGCGTGTTGTTCATCGAAGTCCCATCTCGCCGAAGCCTGAAGCTCCCCCGTGCCGCCCGCGGATGGCTGTGTGTGCGAGGATGCCTCAACTTTGCCGACGACGAGACGCACAAGACTATGGTCGACCTGGAACGGGTGACCGACATATTGCGTGAAAGTGGCTTGGACGCGCGCGACCCCGCGACGAGCGTCTTATGGCGGCGTATCCTGTTGCTGCCCCTGTACCTAGTGGCGGCCTTGGCGGTCAAGGGGTTCGTTCCGGCGAGTCTATTGTGGGACATTTGCGGCTTCGCGCGCAGCGTGACTGCAGTGGCAAGAAAAGCCCGAGGCCCACTGCCGAAGCGATCTGTCGCGCTACGAGGACTAAATGACCGTGCGCGATTCGTGAAGATGACAGAAGTTCATGCTGCTTTTCTGCTTAGCGGTTGCGGGCCGACCTGATTGCGGTCACGGAGGTAGCGAAGAACGTTGTCAATCAGCTCCGTCATAG